>UBJO01000024.1 GCA_900465665.1 Hyphomicrobiales bacterium | reverse complement strand
CTCCCCGCCCGCCCCGAGCCGATCACGCTGAAGCCGAGCGAAACCGCCGTCGTGGTCGTAGACATGCAGAACGCCTATTCGACGGAAGGCGGCTATGTCGATCTCGCCGGCTTCGATATCGCAGGCGCCAAGGGCACAATCGCAAACATCAAGAAGACGCTCGACGCCGCGCGTGCCGCGGGCGTCCAGGTCATCTATTTCCAGAACGGTTGGGACAAAGACTATGTCGAGGCCGGCGGACCGGGCTCGCCCAACTATCACAAGTCGAATGCGCTGAAGACCATGCGCCAGCGGCCGGAGCTGCAGGGCCAGCTTCTGGCAAAGGGCACATGGGACTATGCGATCGTCGACGAGTTGCAGCCGCAGCCGGGCGACATCCTGGTGCCGAAGACCCGTTACAGCGGGTTCTTCAACACCAACATGGACAGCGTGCTGC
Source organism: Hyphomicrobiales bacterium (assembly GCA_900465665.1). Taxonomy (GTDB): domain Bacteria; phylum Pseudomonadota; class Alphaproteobacteria; order Rhizobiales; family Rhizobiaceae; genus Rhizobium. The sequence continues at coordinate 130,992 of UBJO01000024.1, read as the reverse complement.
GCGCCCGTGGCATCCGCAATCTCGTCTTCGTCGGCATTGCCACCAACGTCTGCGTCGAGAGCTCGCTGCGCGATGCCTTCCACCTCGAATATTTCGGCGTAATGCTCGAAGACGCGACCCATCACCTCGGGCCCGATTTCATCCAGCAGGCGACCGTCTACAACGTCGAAAAATTCTTCGGCTGGGTCGCCACCGTCAACGATTTCTGCGGCGTCATCTCACAAGCAGCGCCCACCGAAGCCTGATTAAGAACAACAGAAGAGGACACATCATGCCAAAATCGATCATCGTCCCCGAGGGAACCCAGAAGCCGATCGCCCCCTATTCGCCGGGCACGCTTGCCGACGGCATCGTCTATGTCTCAGGCACTCTACCCTTCGACAAGAACAACGATGTCGTCCATGTCGGCGATGCCGGCGCCCAGACCCGCCATGTGCTCGAGACCATCAAGTCGGTGATCGAGACGGCCGGCGGCACGATGGAAGACGTGACCATGAACCACATCTTCGTCACTGACTGGGCGAACTACCAGGCGGTCAACGCCGTCTATGCCGAATATTTCCCCGGCGACAAGCCGGCCCGTTACTGCGTCCAGTGCGGCCTGGTGAAGCCTGACGCGCTCGTCGAGATCGCAACCGTGGCCCATATCGGCAAGAAGTGACGAGCATGCATTACGACATACATGGCCAGAGCCATGCCGGTGCCAGGACCATCATCCTGTCATCCGGCCTTGGCGGCGCAGCAAGCTACTGGGCACCGCAGATCGAGGCGCTCGCGGCCGATTTCCGCGTCATCACCTACGATCATCGCGGCACCGGCCGCACCGGCGGCGAGGTGCCCGAGGTGGGCGGCATCGCCGCCATGGCCGATGATGTGCTGGAGATCGCGCTGGAACTCGGCATAGAGCGCTTCGATTTCATGGGCCACGCGCTCGGCGGGCTGATCGGGCTGGATATCGCGCTCCGCCGCCCCGACATGATCGGCCAGCTCATCCTCGTTAACGCCTGGAGCAAGGCGGACCCGCATTCCGGCCGCTGCTTTGATGTGAGGATCGAACTGCTGGAGCGGTCGGGCGTCGAGATGTTCGTCAAGGCGCAGCCGCTCTTCCTCTATCCGTCGGTCTGGATGTCCGAGAATGCCGTGCGTCTCGATACCGAGGAGCGTCACGCCATCACCCATTTCCAGGGCAAGACCAATATCCTGCGCCGTATCGCGGCTCTCCGGGCCTTCGATCTCGACGACCGGCTGTCGGATATTGCGGCCCACACGCTGGTCATGGCAACCCGCGACGACCTCCTCGTCCCCTACACCCGATCGGTGCGCCTCGCCGAGGGACTGCCGCATGCAGAACTGGCGCTGACTGATTTCGGCGCCCATGCCGTCAACGTGACGGAGGCCAAGACGTTCAACGACACCATGCTGCGCTTCCTTCGTGACGCGAGATCCGAAATCCGCTAGGACCCCGATATGCAAGCATCAGCCAAATTGATCCCGGACGTAACCGCAACGGCCACAGGCGCCGATACGACGGACCAGCGCAAGCAGGATTACCGCAACGCCATGGCCCGCCTCGGCGCCGCCGTCAACGTCGTCACATCGGATGGCCCGGCAGGGCTTGCGGGCTTTGCGGCAACCGCCGTCTGCAGCGTCACCGACGATCCGCCCACCCTCCTGGTCTGCATCAATCGTGGCTCATCCGCCTATCCGGCCGTGAACGCCAACCGCGTACTCTGCGTCAACACGCTGTCGCATGCCCATGAGGACCTGAGCCGACGTTTCGGTGGCAAGACCCCGGTGCAGGAACGCTTCGAAGGCGCCAGCTGGTCGGTGCTCGAAACAGGTGCGCCCGCGCTTGACGACGCGCTGATCTCGCTCGACTGCAAGGTGAAGTCGGTCTCCGATGGCGGTACCCACGACATCCTGATCTGTGAAGTGGTCGCCATCAAGGAGAACGAAGGTGGTCAGGCGTTGATCTATTTCGATCGCCGCTACCACACGATCTGATCCCACTTTTGGAACAAGAGCTTAGGTCAACGCGTTCCCTGCCGGAATTCTGGCTCATCCCGTAACGTGACGTCCTGTCGCGTCGCCAGGATGACCATTTTGGAGACGCCGATGCCCTGGATCGCCTTTATCGTTCACTTCTTTGCCGCCGCCATCATGACGAACGGCATTCCGCACTTCGTCAACGGCGTCTGTGGCCGGCCGTTCCGTACGCCATTCGTGCGGATGTCAGGTTCCGGGGAGAGCTCGGCGGAGCTGAACGTTGTCTGGGGTTGGGCGAACTTCGTCGTCGCCTTCCTGCTCTTCGCCAATGTCGGACCGCTCTATATCGGCACGCCGATTGACACCATCTTCATCGCCGCCGGCGTGCTTGTCGCGGGTCTTATCCTGTCTCGAATATTCGCACGCGGCCGGCTCTGATTGCCTCTTTCCTTGCGCGCTGAAAGCCCTACAATTCAAGGGGTGGCGGCTATCGCCACGGGATAGTGGGAGATTTGCCGATGCGCGCCTTCTTCGCAGTCCTAATCCTCAGTCTCACCGCGATTTTCACGCTGTCGCCGGCGCGCGCGGAAGACCCGCTGGATGCCACGCGGTCGATGATCGAGGCGCAGATCAAGGCCTTCCTGCAGGACGATCCGGAAGCGGCCTATTCCTATGCAGCCCCGGGCATCAAGGCCGTCTATCCCGACAAGAACGTCTTCTTCGCCATGGTCAAGAAGAGCTACGAGCCGGTCTATCACCCCGGAAACTACGCCTTCGGCCGCAGTCGATCGATCGACAACGGCGCGATGATCTACCACGAGGTGCTGATCTCCGGCCGCGACGGCAAGGACTGGACGGCGATCTACCAAGTCATCCGTCAGCCGGATGGCAGCTACAAGATCGGCGGCGTCCAGATTCTGCCGGATACGGCGAGCAAAGGCATCTGAGCCTTAGACCGGGTCGATATCGCCCTTAGCCCATTCTGCTTCCGTCTCCGCCATGAAGTCCGCAAAGCGACCTTCGGCGATCGCCTTGCGGATGCCCTGCATCAGTTCCTGATAATAGGAGAGGTTGTTCCACGAGAGCAGCATGCCGCCCAGCGCTTCGTTGGAGCGCACGAGGTGATGCAAGTAGGCGCGCGAGTAATCGCGCGTCGCCGGGCAGTTCGACTGCTCGTCGAGCGGACGCATATCCTCGGCATGACGGGCATTGCGGATATTGACCTTGCCGCGACGGGTAAAGGCCAGGCCGTGGCGACCGGAACGCGTCGGCATCACGCAGTCGAACATGTCGATCCCGCGCGCCACCGAGCGCAGCATGTCCTCGGGCGTACCGACGCCCATGAGATAGCGCGGCTTTTCGGTCGGCAGGACCGGCAGCGTCTCCTCGAGCATCTTGAGCATGACAGCCTGCGGCTCGCCGACGGCAAGGCCGCCGACCGCGTAGCCCTTGAGGTCGAGATCGGCGAGCGCGGCAGCCGAGCGCACGCGCAGTGCCGGAATATCGCCGCCCTGCACGATGCCGAACATCGCCTTGCCCGGCTGGTTACCGAAGGCGACCTTGCAGCGCTCGGCCCAGCGCAGCGACATCTCCATCGCGCGCTCGATTTCGCGCGGTTCGGCCGGAAGCGCCACGCATTCGTCGAGCTGCATCTGGATATCGCTGTCGAGCAGCCCCTGGATCTCGATCGAGCGCTCCGGCGACATGTGGTGCAGGCTCCCGTCGACATGGCTCTTGAAAGTCACGCCCTGCTCGTCGAGCTTGCGCAGTCCTGACAGCGACATGACCTGGAAGCCGCCGCTATCGGTCAGGATCGGCCCATCCCAGCGGATCAGCTTGTGCAGGCCGCCAAGCCGCGCCACGCGCTCGGCCGTCGGCCGCAGCATCAGGTGATACGTATTGCCGAGAATGATATCGGCGCCGCCCTCGCGCACCTGGTCGAGATACATCGCCTTGACGGTGCCGACGGTGCCCACGGGCATGAAGGCCGGCGTGCGGATCGTGCCGCGCGGCATGGAGACTTCGCCGAGACGGGCGCCGCCATCGGTCTTCTTGAGGGTGAACTGGAAGGTCTCGGTCATCTAGTCTTTCCGGAAAAGAAGGCTGGAATCGCCATAGGAATAGAAGCGGTAGCCTGTCGAAATGGCATGTTCATAGGCCGCGTGCATTGTCTCGAGGCCGGCAAAGGCCGAGACCAGCATGAACAGCGTCGAGCGCGGCAGGTGGAAGTTAGTCATCAGTACATCGACTGCCTTGAATCGGTAGCCAGGCGTAATGAAAATGCCGGTGGCGCCCGCCCAGCCGCGGATTTCACCGCTATCCTGCGCAGCGCTCTCGATCAGCCTGAGCGAGGTGGTGCCGACGCAGACGATCCGCCCGCCCCTCGCCTTCACGGCATTGAGCTTGGCGGCCGTCTCGCCGCTGACATAGCCACTTTCGAGATGCATCTTGTGGTCGTCGGTGTCGTCGACCTTCATCGGCAGGAAAGTACCGGCGCCGACATGCAGCGTCACGAAATGCCGCTCGATGCCGGCCTTGTCGAGTGCCTCGAAAAGCTCGGGCGTGAAATGCAGCCCGGCGGTGGGCGCGGCGACAGCGCCGTCCTCGCGGGCATAGATGGTCTGGTAGTCGGCGCGGTCGCGCTCGTCCTCGGCGCGCTTGGCGGCGATATAGGGCGGCAGCGGAATATGGCCGACGGAATGGATGACTTCGTCGAGCGCCGGGCCCGACAGATCGAAGGCCAGCGTCACCTCGCCGCCCTCGCCCTTTTCTTCGACGGTACAGTCGAGCGAGCCGAGAAGGCAGCTTCCGCCACCATGGCCGAAGGCGATCCGGTCGCCGACCTTGATGCGCTTGCCGGGCTTGGCAAAGGCCTTCCAGCGATTGGCGCCGACCCGCATGTGCAGCGTCGCCGAAACCTGCTGGCCACCTGCGCCCTCGCGGTGGCGGATGCCTTCGAGCTGCGCCGGAATGACCTTGGTGTCGTTGAAGACAAGCGCATCGCCCGCCTTCAGGAAGGACGGCAGGTCGGACACACGGTGATCGGAGAGCTGCGTTTCGCCATTGGGATCGACGACCAGCAGGCGCGCGCTGTCGCGCGGCTCGGCGGGCCGCAGAGCGATCCGCTCATCGGGAAGCTCGAAATCGAAAAGGTCTACGCGCATAGGGGCAGTTCCGGGGAAGGCTGGTCCAGGCAAAGCGAAACCCGCCCCGCGCTCTCGCGCAAGGGCGGGTTCCAGCAGAAATCACAATCAGACGTCGGCGGCAACCCGCATCGAGACGATCGAATCCGGATCGACGACCGGTTCGCCCTTCTTGATCTTGTCGACGTTGTCCATGCCTTCGATGACCTGGCCCCAGACGGAATACTGCTTGTTCAGCCAGGGAGCATCCGTGAAGCAGATGAAGAACTGCGAGTTGGCGGAGTTCGGGTTCTGCGAACGCGCCATCGAGCAGGTGCCGCGGATGTGGCTGACGGCCGAGAATTCAGCCTTCAGATCAGGCTTCTCGGAGCCGCCCATGCCCGCACGACCAGGGTTGAAGCTCTCGCCGCCCTTCTTGCCGAACTTCACGTCGCCGGTCTGCGCCATGAAGTCGTTGATGACGCGGTGGAACACGACGCCGTCATAGGCCTTTTCGCGTGCGAGTTCCTTGATGCGGGCCACGTGCTCGGGCGCCACTTCAGGCAGAAGCTGGATGACGACATTACCCTTGGTGGTTTCCAGGATGATGGTGTTTTCCGGATCCTTGATCTCAGCCATTCTTAATCTCCTACTGGTCTTGAAACTTACTTCTTGGCGATGGTGACCTTGACCATGCGGTCAGGATTGCTGACTTCGCCGTTCTGGCCTTCGCCCTTCTGGATCTTGTCGACGTTCTCCATGCCGGAGATCACCTTGCCGACAACCGTGTACTGGCCGTTCAGGAAGGAGCCGTCAGCGAACATTATGAAGAACTGCGAGTTGGCCGAATTCGGATCCTGCGAGCGCGCCATGCCGACCGTGCCGCGCACGAACGGGGTCTTGGAGAACTCGGCCGGAATGTTCGGCATGTCCGAACCGCCGGTGCCGACCTGGTTCTTGTCGAAACCCTTTTCCATGTTGCCGTACTGTACGTCGCCGGTCTGCGCCATGAAGCCGTCGATCACGCGGTGGAAGGCAACGTTGTCGTAGGCGCCCTTCTTGGCCAGCGCCTCGATCTGGGCGACGTGCTTCGGCGCGACATCAGGCGCAAGCTCGATCACGACGGGGCCGCTCTTCAGCTGGATCGTCATCGTGTCGGCGGCGAAAACGTCGCCAACGAACGAAGCGAGATAAAGCACGCCGGCAAATGCAATATAGAAAAGTTTCATGTGAGCTCCGTTTCGGCGAATATGCCTAGGATTTGCGCTTGGATTGAAGGGCTTTCAAGACGGCGGCAGGCACGAATGCACTGACATCGCCTCCCATGCCTGCGATTTGCCGGACCAATGTGGCGGTTATGGGCCGCGAGGCCGTGCCGGCGGGCAGAAAAACGGTCTGGATATCCGGCGCCATCTGCCGGTTCATCCCGGCCATCTGCATTTCGTAATCGAGATCGGTGCCATCTCTCAGGCCCCGGATCAGAAGCGTCGCGCCATGCGCACGGGCAGCATCGACCACTAGATTGTCGAAGGACACGACCGATATGTCCGACGTCCGCTCCGGCAACACCTCGGCCAGCGACTGGCGGATCAGCTCACCCTTTTCCTCGAACGAGAAAAGCGGCGTCTTGCCGGGATGAATGCCGATCGCGACGATCACCTTCGACGCGACGTTCAGCGCCTGGACGAGCACGTCAACATGTCCGTTCGTGATCGGGTCAAAAGACCCCGGATAGAAAGCTGTCGTCATTGGCCCCGGCCATTTGTTTCGACGCCTTTTGTCACGGATAAAGCCTTGCCGCAAGTCATTTGCCCCAAGCTCCACCCACGTGCAACCGGTGCTCGCCGGGCGACTGAATGCCGGATGAACGGCCCATTCAAGGCCGCTTCAGCCGCGATCTCTATAACAGGATGCATCAACGCCGCCGATGCCGACAGGGATCGGTTCACTCCTGGAAACCCACGATGCTCATCCTGCTTGTCATCACCTCGGTCGCCCTCTCCCTCGCCTTCGAATTTGTCTACGCCTACATCCTGGAAGTGCGTGACGCGGCATGGGTGCGCAGCGACGTGAGGGAACATCACGAGATCGTACGCGTTATGGGTCGCGTCTCCTTTAAACCGATTAGAGAAGACGCATAAACCGATTTAGGAAGATGAACGCCAGATGAACGAGGCATTCAAAGAGGCTTCAGATCGGCGTTGGTAAACGACTTGTCAATGTCCTGCGGAACCAATTCCAAACGGACGCGTTCTTTCAATCGAAGCGTTGCGCAAATAGGCGCTACAAGGAAGATAAATATGCCAAACAAGATTACCATGATTAACGCAGTATGGATGGTAATGATGACGGGTATGCTTGCAGCAACTGTTGCGCTTTATGACCAGAAGGTGGAAACGTCCAAAGTATATGGCCCCTACGCATCGGCCCGCACCTCTGTTGTGAGCCAATACTAAGGGACGTGAAAGCAAAATCCTGGAGGATTGCTTATGTTCACGATCTTGACTGTGCTTACTGCCCTTATCAGCATCATGTTTATCGTATCTGTGGCATCGACCGTGACCGCCCTGCGGCGCGAAACCGAAGAAGATAAGAGACTACATGGCAAGCATAGCGTCTTTTGATCGGCTCTGAGCAGCCCGACAGCGGAAATACGAAAAGGCCGAGCGGTTCCCAGCGCTCGGCCTTTTCGCGTCTTGAGCAAGATGAGCAAAACGTCAGTCGACGATCCGCCTGACCATGATGACATCATCGACCTCACGGTCGCCTTCCAGCACACCAGCAGGTATCAGCCCCGCCTGGATAAACCCCGCATTCCGATAAAAGTTGATTGCTCCGGGATTTTCAGCGCTGGCAGTTAGCTCGAGCTGGCGAATGCCGTGTTGCCGGGCATAGTCCACGACATGGTCGAGCAGGTCGCGCGCCAGCCCCGTTCCGCGCTTCTCCCGACGCACATAGACCATGATGATCGTGGCGCGATGCGCCATCTTGCCGGCCCGCTGCCGGAGAAGCCCCATGATCGCCACGGGCTGATCGCCGTCAAAAGCAAGAAAGACGGGATCGGCAAGCAGTCGCCGCCGCCATTCATCGTCGGGAAGCTTTGCCCATTCGTCGAAGCTGCTGGCGAAGGCGGATGGCTCCAGGCGTAGTGCCTCGAGCCGGATGCGCTTGAACGCCTCGACATCGTCAGCGCCCAAAATCCTGATCATGCCGCTCTCCCAAACAGCGTGCCGATCGATCAGATCGACTTCAGCGTCCAGTCGACGATCTCGCTGGTGACGCCGGCGAATGCGCGGTCGAGCGCCTTGACGAAGGCCTCGTTCGAGCCGCCGCCAGCGGGTACCGTCTGCGAGAACACCTTCTGCGCCCGCACCGATCCATTGCGATCGTTGAGGATCTTGGCCGAAATCTCGACCACCGCCTGGCTGCCGCCACCGGTGCGGATCTCGAAGGCGCGGATGTCGGTCACGACCTGATAGTCGATCGCCAGCCCCTGCCCGGGAACGCCGACGCCGCCGAGCTTGCCGGAATTCTCGTACGCTTCGACAAGCTTGGCCTGAACCATACGCGGAAGCTTGTCGCTCCACTGCGCCTTGGCGAGATACTGAATCTCCGAAGACGAGACCTTGATGACGATCTGCTCGCTGTTCAGCGCCTGCAGCGCCGTCGGCTGCTGCACCAGGATCTGGCGCCCCTTCGCCGAAGGGCCGCTGCCGCTGACAGGCGCGGAGAGATCATAGGTATCGTTCTTGGCCGCCGTCCCGCATCCCGACAATGCCAGGGCAAGAAGCGGCAGAGCGAGCATGGTCTTCATAAGACGCGAACGACGCATATCCGACACAGCCATATGTTGACTTCCCCTGTTAACGCCTGGTCCGGCCATCATATTGTTTCACTGTGTCCCCGCCGAAGATCAGCCGCTGCGGGTCCTTGTCGAAATTGCTGATCGCATCGTTCAAATTTTGCACCGTCAGACGCGCATCGTTGATCAGCGCCTGAACGTTCTGCAGGCCGCCGCTCGAGAACTTCTGCAGATTGTCGGCGATCGGTCCGATGCGGCTGTTCAGATTGTCCGCGACCTTCTTGAACGAATCCAGCGTCTCACGCGCCTGCGTGAACATCGACTGCGTGCTGTCATCTCCAAGCAGCGTATCGAGTTTTGCCAGGATACCGTCGACGCGGGTCGATGCGGCGTTCAGCTTGTTGGCCATCTGCGTGACGTTCTGGATCGTCGAATCGATGTCCTTCTGGTGCGAATTCACCGTGTCCGCGACATCCTTGATCGAGGCGACTGCCGCGCGCGCATCCTTGGTTGTCTGCGCGATGTCGTCGACGGAGCCCTTCACCTTGGCCGGGTCGATCTGCGCCACCAGCGTATCGACCTTGTCGAGCGTCGCCTGCGCCTTCTTGCCGAAGTCGTTATAGGTGGTGGCCGTCTCCTGGAACTTCTGAATGGCGTCCTTCAGGCCGCCCGAGGCGTCGGCGACATTGCGGCTCACGGTTTCGGCGTTGGAGAGGATCGTGTCGATCTTCTTGGCATCAACCGTCTTCACCAGCGATTCGATCGCAGCCAGCGTCGAGTCGACGCGGCCGGACACGTTGCGCACGGTGTCGGAAAGCTGGCCCACGCTCTGCAGGAAGCTGTCGATGTTGCCTGAGTTCTTGGCCAGCGCGTCCGAGAAGGTTTCGGCGTTCTGCAGCGTCTTCGTCAGCGGGCCACGGGCATCCTTGACGAAGCCCTGCACCTGGCCGACGGCGTCGTTGGCGCGGTCGAGGATCTTGTCGGCGGTGGCGAGCAGGTTGGTGACGCTCGACTGGTCGGCGACGATGACCGCACGCTTGCCCGTCTCCGCCGCCGTCTGCAGGATGTTCTTCTCGCCCACCCGGCCGCCGGAAAGTTCGACATAGGCAGCACCCGTCAGGCCCTGGATCTCGAGGATCGCCTTGGTCGTCGGATAGATCGGCGCATCGACGCGTACTTCGGTGAATGCCAGCGAGAACTGCGGATCATCGGCGTCGATCGACAGCGATTGCACCGACCCCACCTGAATGCCGTTGAAGCGCACCGGCGAGCCGACGCTCAATCCGTTGGCCGAGCCCGGAATGCGCACGATGAGCTCCGCCATCGGTCCGCCACGGCCATATTCGGCCATCCAGTAAACGAAGCCGAAGGCAGCCGCGATGACCAGAACCGTAAAGAAGCCGACGATTGTGTAGTTCGCTTTGGTTTCCATCTTATCCGCTCACTTCCCGCGGCTATCTTGCGCCAGCCTGATGTCGGCTGAAGCGTGGCCATCCTGCGGCACGATCGAACGCGCGCGCTTGCCCTTGAAATAAGCCTGAACCCAGGGGTCGTCATAGGCCAGCATGTCTTCGATCGTCCCCTCGACCATCACCTTCTTCTTGCCCAGCACCGCGATGCGGTCGCAGACGGAAAACAGGCTGTCGAGGTCGTGGGTCACCATGTAGACGGTGAGACCGAGCGTATCGCGAAGCTTGGCGATCAGCTCGTCGAATTCCGCCGCCCCGATCGGATCGAGGCCCGAGGTCGGCTCGTCGAGAAAAACCAGCTCCGGATCAAGCGCCAGTGCGCGCGCCAGTGCGGCACGCTTGATCATCCCGCCCGAGAGTTCCGAAGGATATTTGTCGGCCGCATCCGCCGCCAGGCCCACCAGCCGGATCTTCAGATGCGCCAGCTCGTCCATCAACGCCGGCGGCAGGTCGAGATACTCGCGCATCGGAACCTGGATATTCTCCTTCACTGTCAGCGAGGAGAACAGCGCGCCCTGCTGAAAGAGCACGCCAAGGCGCATGTCGAGCGCGTTGCGCTGTGGCTCGTTCAATTCGTCGAAGTCCTGGCCGAGGATCTTGATCTGGCCGGAGCGGCGCGGCAGCAGGCGCAGAACCGTGCGCATCAGCACCGACTTGCCGGTACCGGACGCGCCGACGAAGCCCAGAATCTCGCCCTTGTAGATATTGAGGTTGAGATTATCGAGAACGATCTTCGACCCGAAGCCAACAGTGACGTCGCGCGCTGAAAGCACGATGTCCCGCCCTGCCTCGTCCTTGGTCGTTGTCTGCTGCTCGTCCACGCAAAATCCCTAAAAATTAATAGCTGCATAGAACATGGCGAATAGCCCGTCCATGAGAATGACCACGAAGATCGCCTTCACCACCGACGAGGTCACGTGCTGGCCGAGCGATTCGGCGCTGCCACCTACCTTTAAGCCCTCGACGGCGGCGACGATACCGATAACCAGCGCCATGAACGGCGCCTTGATCATCCCCGACAGCACGGTCGACAGCGTAATCGCCTCGTGCAGACGGGCGATGAAGTTGGCAAACGTGATTCCCGAATAGCCCCAGGCAACGACGGCCGCGCCGAAGAGAGAGGCGAAATTGGCAAGCACGGTCAGAAGCGGCAGCGCAACGGTCAGCGCCACCAGGCGCGGGAAGATCAGTACGCCGATCGGGTTGAGGCCCATGACCTTCAGCGCATCAACCTCTTCGCGCATCTTCATCGAGCCGATTTCGGCCGTGATCGCGCTGCCGGAACGGCCGGCGATCATGATGGCGGTCAGGAGCACGCCGATTTCGCGCAATTGCAGAATGCCGACGAGGTCGACGACGAACACTTCGGCGCCGAAATAACGCAGCTGGAAGGCGCCCTGCTGCGCAATGATCGCGCCGATCAGGAACGACATCAGCAGAATAATCGGCGTGGCGCGAACGCCCATATGGTCGATCTGGTTGATGATCGACGCCGGCGAAACGCCGCTGCCGCGCCCGAATTTCATCTGCGCGCCGCGCACCGCCGATCCGAGAATATACATCGCCGCGGAAAGATTGTTCCACAGATCGTACATCATCCTGCCGATGGGCGCGAAAATCCGCTCCTGCAGCGAACGCGGCGGCAGCTCTTCGGCCTCGGGCTTCGCACGTTCCTCGGAAAACGATTCGAGCAGCTCGTCGATATGCTGGTTGCTGCCCTCGATATGGACGGTGCCGCCGGCATCCTCGACCTGCTTCTTCAGCCGGCAGAGCAGCCAGACGCCGGCCGTGTCGATATCGGTGATCCCGGAGAGATCGAGCGTCAGGTTCCCGCCCTTGTGGGCCGAAAGCTTGTCGAAATCCTTGAGAACGAGATGTATGTTGGCGCTTCGCCAATTGCCTTCGAGATGCACGAGCGTATCCGAACCATGAGCTTGGTCGTCCACGTGCAGTGAGGCGGCGTTACGGTTCTCGGACTTCAAAATGCTTGTGTCTCTCAAGGCTTACGGCGACATTGCCGACTCGCGAACACAGGTCCGCAACGTTGTGCCAATATAACGATGCCGCATCAGATTTCCATGCTTGCAGGATTGCATTTATGCCACGGTCACTTGAAATTCAGACGGACTCTTTTCCGATTGCGGGCACCTTCACCATCTCGCGCGGCACCAAGACGAGTGCGGAGGTGATCCTCTGCACGGTGAGCGAGAACGGCGTCTCCGGCCGCGGCGAATGCGTCCCCTATCGCCGCTACGGCGAGACGATGGAAAGCGTCGGCGCGCAGATCGAAGCCGCCCGCCCGTTGATCGAAGCCGGCCTCTCCCGCGCCGATCTGCAGCAAGCCATGCCGCCGGGTGCCGCCCGTAACGCGGTCGATTGCGCCCTCTGGGACCTCGAGGCCAAGCAAAGCGGAACATCCGTCGCTGCCATGCTCGGCCTCACCAACCCGCATTCGCTGACCACAGCCTACACGATTTCACTCGGCGAACCCGAAGTCATGGCCGAGCATGCCCGCGCCAACGCGGCTCGCGCGCTGCTCAAGGTCAAGGTCGGCACCGGTGACGACGAGAGCCGCATCCGCGCGGTGCGTGCTGCGGCCCCCGACGCCGCCATCATTCTCGACGCCAACGAAGGCTGGCCGGAAGACCGCCTCGCCCACCATCTGCGGGTCGCCGCCGAATGCGGCGTGGCGCTGGTCGAGCAGCCGCTGCCGGCAGGCAAGGACGAGATGCTGGCAGAGATCGAGCGCCCTATCCTCGTCTGCGCCGATGAAAGCGTCCATCACACCGGCGATCTCGCCAGCCTGCGCGACCGCTACGACGCCATCAACATCAAGCTCGACAAGACGGGTGGTCTGACCGAAGCCTTGGCGATGAAGCACGAAGCTGAGCGGCTGGAGTTCCAGATCATGCTCGGCTGCATGGTGGGAACCTCGCTCGCCATGGCGCCCGCCGTGCTTCTGGCCCAGGACGTGGCCTTCGTCGATCTCGACGGACCGCTGCTACTCGCTCGCGATCGCGAGCCGGGCTTGCGCTACGCCGGTTCGCTGGTCTTTCCGCCGGAACCGGCACTCTGGGGCTGAAGGTAGTAGGCGACGATGATGAGGCCTAGCCCCAGAACCGCCGTCAGCGCCATGATGTAGTAGCTCGCCATGCCAAGTGCTGCGTAGATATATCCAGACGCGATGGTCATCAGCCCCATGAACATCCCGTTGTAGAAGAAATAGGCGCCCTGCGCCGACGATTCCTGCGTCGCCTGCACCGAGGCGATGATCCGCCGCTGCACGCCGGTGTGGACGAAGGCGTAGCTGAAGGCGTGCAGACACTGCAGCAGGAAGAAACCGACGAAGCCCCAGTGCATCGGAAACAACAGCCAACGGCAGACACATATCGCGGCGCCGACACGGATCAGAGTCCAGGCATCGAAATGGCGGCTGAGCCGCTTCGACTGGAAGAATACGGTCACCTCGGCCGCGACGCCAGCACTCCACAACAACGCGATTTCCGTGCCGGAAAAGCCGAGATCACGCCAGTAGATCGTCGCAAAGGTGTAAACCAGCGCGTGGCTCGATTGCTGGATGGCGACGCCGATGAGCAGCACCAGCAGATGCGGCTGCCTGAGCGAGCTGCCGGTCGCCTGCTGCAGATCGACAGGCGTTCCGCGCCGCCGCGTAGGCCCGATGCGCGGACAATAGGCCGCCATCACCATGGTCATGACGAAACCGAAGATCATCACGGGCAGAACCATCTGTCCGCCCCAGTTCCCGACCAGCCGCCCGCCGACCAGCGTCGAGGCGATGAAGGCGATCGAGCCCCAGACCCGCATCGAGCCGTAATCGAAACCCCAGCGCCGCACGCCGGAGATGACGATCGATTCGATCACAGGCACATAGGGAGAAAAGGTGGCGCCCTGGATCGTGTAGACGATCAGCACCGGCCAGAACGTGTCTGTCCAGTAGAGCGCGATCGCCGTCAACAGCGACAGGCCGCCGGAAAACACCAGCACATCGGCCCGCTCCTTCATCCGGTCCGCGTACATGGCCACGATCGGCGCCACGAGCACGCGCACCACCATCGGCACCGCTAGGATGATGCCGATCTCGTGGTCGCTGAACTTGTGCATCGCCAGCCAGACGGGAAAGAACGGCAGCGCGACACCGTTCACGAGCAGTGGCGCACAGTAGGACAAAGCGCTCAGCAGCCGGAAATGGGCGGGCGCGGCCTCGGTGAAGGAGGCATTCGTGGCGGGAATCATCGGTGTGACCTGAAAAGGAACCTGCAAGTTGCCTAACACGTCACATTAAGGGCAACCAAGGCGAGATCGGGTCGTCCCAAACCGATTTCAAAAATAAGCAAAAACTGTCGCGAAACGGCAACGGCAGCAGCTGCACAATGCCATTTCGCAACAGCGAAACAATTGGTGGTATCAGGCCGCCTGCTGTGCCGGCTCGCGCTTGCGGTGATCTTCGAGCGCCAGCGGTGCTGGAGCGGCAGCGCCACCCATGGTCCGCCATTCGATCAGCTCGAATGTGCCGTCCTCGTGCTCGGCGATCGCCGTGCAGCTTTCGACCCAGTCGCCAGTGTTGATGTAGCGCACGCCGTCCATGTCTTCCATGACGGCATGGTGGATATGGCCGCAAATCACGCCGTCGGC
Source organism: Hyphomicrobiales bacterium (assembly GCA_900465665.1). Classification (GTDB taxonomy): domain Bacteria; phylum Pseudomonadota; class Alphaproteobacteria; order Rhizobiales; family Rhizobiaceae; genus Rhizobium. The sequence continues at coordinate 115,960 of UBJO01000024.1, read as the reverse complement.
GCCGCTCTTGCGGGCCTCGTCGGCCACCACCTTCTGAAACTCGCCGATGAAGTTGACGGCGTGCTTGACCTGAAGCTTCGCCCAGGCCGAGAACGACCAGTAGGGCATGCCAAGCTTGCGGCGAACGGCGGCGAGCCCGATGTTGATCATGATCGCCATGTCGTAGGCCCAGTCGCCGAGATAGGCGAGCAGGCGGGCGTTGCGTACCACGACGTCGAACTCGTCGCCATGCAGTACCAGATACTTCTTGCCGTCGGCCGCCTCGTGCATCATCCGCTCGGCCACTTCGATGCCGCCGAAGTGCATGCCGGGGAAGTCGCGCAGGAATTCGTCGTGATTGCCGGGGATGTAGACGATACGCGTTCCCTTGCGCGCCTTGCGCAGCAGCTTCTGGATCACGTCGTTGCATTCCTGCGGCCAGTACCAGCTGCGCTTCAGGCGCCAGCCGTCGACGATGTCTCCCACCAGGAAGATCGTGTCGGCTTCGTGGTACTTCAGAAAGTCGATCAGGAAGTCGGCTTTCGCGGCTTTCGAGCCGAGATGGACGTCGGAAATAAAGAGCGTACGGAAGTGGCGCGTATCCATATTGTCCTTCACAAGCAAACTGCCCGTGCCCCATGCTTCATCTGTGCCTCTGAAAACCAGACTCGTGTTTCAGGAAGATGACACGGCCCGGGTGTCGGGCCCTGATCACAGGCCCTAGCGTCGCAAATCCCCGGTATCTCGCGGGCGCTGTTGCACATTTGCGCTCTTTTTGGGAACCGGAACCGAAATTCCCGCTGTTACCGTCTTTCGATTGATGTATTGAAAGCGCTCCAATGAAAGCATGTGCGACAGCCTGGAGCATTACGATGGATCACAGCGACAAACCGAAGACGGACAACAAAGCGGCAGGCGGCAGCCTCGATGAACAGGCGTTGTTCTTCCACCGTTATCCCCGTCCCGGCAAGATCGAGATCCAGGCCATCAAGCCGCTCGGCAACCAGCGCGACCTCGCGCTCGCCTATTCGCCGGGCGTCGCCGCGCCCTGTCTTGCCATCCGCGACAACCCGGAAACCGCCGCCGACTACACCTCGCGCGCCAATCTGGTTGCCGTGATCTCCAACGGCACGGCCGTTCTCGGCCTCGGCAATATCGGCCCGCTGGCCTCCAAGCCGGTCATGGAAGGCAAGGCGGTTCTCTTCAAGAAGTTCGCCAATATCGACGTCTTCGACATCGAGGTCGATGCAACGACCGTCGACCACATGGTCTCCACCGTCGCCGCGCTGGAGCCAACCTTCGGCGGCATCAACCTTGAAGACATCAAGGCGCCGGAATGTTTCGAGATCGAGCGCCAGCTGCGCGAAAAGATGAAGATCCCGGTCTTCCATGACGACCAGCATGGCACCGCCATCATCGTCGCCGCCGCGATCCTGAACGGCCTTGAGTTGGCCGGCAAGAAGATCGAAGAGGTCAAGATCGTCGCCTCCGGCGCCGGCGCGGCGGCGCTCGCCTGCCTCAACCTTCTCGTCACGCTCGGCGCCAAGCGCGAAAACATCTGGGTCCACGACCTCGAAGGCCTCGTCTATGAAGGCCGCGTCGAGCTTATGGACGAATGGAAGAGCGTCTACGCCCAGAAGAGCGACACCCGCACGCTGGCTGAGAACATCGGCGGCGCTGACGTCTTCCTCGGCCTGTCGGCCGCAGGCGTCCTGAAGCCGGAACTCCTGGCGCAGATGGCCGAAAAGCCGCTCATCATGGCGCTGGCCAACCCGAACCCGGAAATCATGCCCGATCTCGCCCGCGCCGCCCGCCCGGACGCGATGATCTGCACTGGCCGCTCGGACTTCCCGAACCAGGTCAACAACGTCCTCTGCTTCCCCTATATCTTCCGCGGCGCGCTCGATTGCGGCGCTGTGACGATCAACGAGGAAATGAAGATGGCGGCCGTGCGCGCCATCGCGGCCCTCGCTCGCGAGGAGCCGTCGGATGTCGCCGCCCGCGCCTATTCGGACGAAACGCCGATCTTCGGCCCCAACTATCTCATCCCCTCGCCGTTTGATCCGCGCCTCATCCTGCGCATCGCGCCTGCCGTCGCCAAGGCTGCGGCCGATAGCGGCGTGGCGCTGCGGCCGATCGCCGATTTCGACGCCTATCTCGACCAGTTGAACCGCTTCGTCTTCCGCTCCGGCTTCGTCATGAAGCCGATCTTCGCGGCCGCGAAGAATGCCGACAAGAAGCGCGTCATCTTCTCCGAAGGCGAAGACGAGCGCGTGCTGCGCGCCGCCCAGGTCCTTCTCGAGGAAGGTATCGCCAAGCCGATCCTGATCGGTCGTCCGCAGGTCATCGAGACGCGCCTGAAGCGCTACGGCCTGCGTATCCGTCCGCTGTCGGATTTCGACGTCATCAACCCGGAAGACGATCCGCGCTTCCGCGAGTATGTCGAGCTTTATCTCTCGCTGGTCGGCCGCCGCGGCGTCATCCCGGAAGCGGCCCGCACCATCGTTCGTACCAACACCACGGTTATCGGCGCGCTGGCGCTGAAGCGTGGCGAGGCCGATGCGCTGATCTGCGGTCTCGAAGGCCGCTATGAAAAGCACCTGCGCGACGTCCGCCAGATCGTCGGCAAGCGCCCGAACGTTCGCGATTTCTCGGCACTCAGCCTGCTGATCTCGCAGCGCGGCGCCACCTTCTTCACCGACACATATGTCACGTTCAACCCGACGGCAGAGGAAGTGGCGGAATCCGCCGTTCTCGCCGCCGAGGAAATCAAGCGCTTCGGCATCACGCCGCGCGCGGCCCTCGTCTCGCACTCGAACTTCGGTTCGCGTGAATCCGAAAGCGCCACGAAGATGCGCAACGCCCTGCAGCTCGTGCGCGACACTGCCCCCGATCTGGAAGTCGATGGCGAAATGCATGGCGAGAGCGCGATCTCCGAAACGCTGCGCAAGCGCGTCATGCCGAACACGACGCTGCACGACGAAGCCAATCTTCTGGTCTTCCCGAACCTCGATGCGGCCAACATCACGCTCGGCGTCGTCAAGTCGATGACGGATGGCCTGCATGTCGGCCCGATCCTGCTCGGCGCGGCCATGCCGGCCCACATCTTGGCGCCGTCGGTCACCTCGCGCGGCGTCGTCAACATGGCGGCCCTCGCGGTCGTGGAAGCATCACAACCTGCGTAATTTGCCTTGAACGCTGAAAATGCGTTAGGCTCTGAGCGGCAGCTTGTTAAGACAAGCAGGTTATACCGAAGGGCGGGCCATGGTCCGCCCTTCGCCATTTGGTATTTGCTCACTGACGGGACGATGCCTTGAAACGCCTCACGCTGGCCGCAGCACTCCTGATTGCCCTTTCCGCCCCTGCCTATTCGCAGCTGGCGCCGATCTGCGGTCAACTGCGCGCTCGCTTGGCAACCATCCCGGAAACGATCGGCGGCGGCATGTCGTCAGAAATACGCCGCTTCGCCAGCGCCATCACCGAACAGAACCTCGAGCTTCGCAAGCTGCGCAGCGACCAGCGCCGCAGCGGCTGCAGCAGCGGCAGCATGGTGGTGATCGGCGGCGACAATGCCGGCTATTGCGGCGAGCTCGAACAAGCCGAAGCGAAGATGCTCGACAACATCGCCGACCTGCAGATGCGTCGTGACGAGTTGCGCGCGCAAAGCCCGGACGCCCGCCTGCGCAACGAGCTCTTCGCAGCGCTCGACGAGAACAACTGCAACGCGCCCGTGCAGCAATATGAAGAGCCGCAATATGCGAACCCGCCCAGCATCGACGATCAGGCGATGCGCAGCGACACCTTCATTCCGCTCGGCGGCGAGCGTCAGCGCTCCTACGAGTTCTCGCCCGGCGGCCAACCTCTGACGCATCTGAACACGATCTGCGTGCGCAGCTGCGACGGCGGCTTCTTCCCCATCCGCTCGAACGCCACCTCCTTCGATTTCGCCCGCGACGCCAACACCTGCCAGCAGATGTGCCCCGGCATCGAAACAGAGCTCTACTATCACGACGTTTCCAGCGGCGAGAGCGAGAACATGATCTCGGCCTCAACGGGTGCGCCTTACAGCGCCATGCCGAACGCATTCGCCTACAAGAACCGCAAGCCCGGTGAAAAATCCTCCTGCAGCTGCAATCTGCCCGCCTATTACGAACAGATGCGCCGCAACCAGTCTGTGAGCGCCCCGTCGCCTCAGAGCTCGATCACCACGATCGAAACCCCGAACACCGCCGCCGCCAAGCCCGAGAGCCCGGCCACACCTCAACAGCCCGCACCGCAGGCGCAGGTCCCCGATCGCCCCTACGATCCCAGCGCCGGCAAGGTGCGCCAAGTTGGTCCGCAGTTTCTGGCGGGCGATCAGGGATCGATTGACCTGAAACACCCCGCCATGCCGGGCGCCCAACCCCAGCAACCGCCGGCGCAGAAGCAGTAGAGGGCGTCGCGCGCTATTCGCCCCCGCCCCAGCGATCCGCAAACACCAGCTCTTCCAGCGGCAGCCGCTGCCGCCAGCCCTTCACGGCGAGTTCCGGCTCCTCGTAGAGCCGGTCGACATAGCCAACACAGAGCCAGGCGACGATCTCGATCCGATCAGGCACGCCGAGCGCCCGTTTCAAATCCGCCTCGTGAAAAATGCTGACCCAGCCGACGCCGATGCCTTCGGCACGCGCCGCAAGCCACAGGTTCTGCACGGCACAGACGGTGGAGTAAGAATCCATCCGCCTATTATGCGTACGCCCCAGCACCACGTCGCCGCAGCGATCCGGATCGCAGGTCACGCAGATGCCGACGGGCGCTGTGCGAATGCCCTCGAGTTTCAGGGCGCGGTAGGCCTGCTGCCGCTCGCCGGAAAACATCTCCGCCGCCTCGGCATTCGCCTTGGAAAAGGCTTCCCACACAGTGGATCGCACGGCCTGATCACGCACCACGATGAAATTCCACGGCTGCATGAAGCCGACGGACGGCGCGTGATGGGCGGCAGCCAGCAGCCTCCCGATGACGTCATCGGGCACGGCATCCGGCAGAAATTCCGATCGTACGTCGCGTCTGGTCTCGATGGCTCTGTAAACGGCGTCGCGCTCGCTCGTCGAAAAGGCACCAGCTCTCGCAAGAGAGCCAGATTGGTCTGGTCGCATCGTCAATCCCCAACAACACAACCGGCCGCTGTCCAGGCGGTCAGTCTATGATTGTCGGGCCGGTCTTCTGACTTGGCGTCATCCGTCTGCCACGCCTTCCCGGCAAAGCGCCAGTGGCATCAAGCGGCAGACGTCGGCCTTACAGCGTTGGGCACGTTCCGGTCTTGCACCGAATTCCCGATTCTCCCGCAAGCTTGCGGGCACCCGACGCGCCACCTATGCCGACAAACCGTGACTTGTGCAATCGCTCAAACCTCGACCGGGAAATATCGCACATAGGCGAACTCATCACCATCCGGTGACCAGTTTGGAACATTGATCGATCCCTGCCCGCCGAAGAGTTCGAACAGCGTCGTCAGATTTCCCCCGTCCATATCCATGATCCGCATCCGCACATGCTTGTCGCGCGGATGGTCGAACACATCGGGATCGTAGGAAATCAGCACGACCTTGTCGTTATTCGGGGATGGATGCGCGAACCAGTTGCCGTAATTGTCGTGCGTCACCTGCTCGACGCCGGTTCCGTCGGGATGGATGCGCCAGATCTGCATCAGGCCGGTGCGGCTGGAGTTGAAATAGATCCAGCGCCCATCTGCCGAATAATCCGGCCCGTCATTGCGGCCCTCGCCATGCGTCAACCGCCGTTCTTCGCCGCCGGTCACGTCGATCGTGTAGATATCGAACAGGTCGCCGCGAATGCCGCAATAGGCGAGGTCCTTCCCGTCAGGCGACCAGCCATGCCAGTAGGACGGATGATTGGTGGTCACCAGCTGCGGCGCCCCACCCTCGATCGGCAGCGTGTAGATCGCCGACTTGCCGAACTCGACCTTGTCGGAGATGACGATCCTTTTGCCATCGGGCGAAATCCCGTGGTCGTTGTTGCAGGCGGTCGCAAAGCCGGTATCGACATGCGCCACCTTGGCAGACCCGTCGAGCGCCAGCCGGTAGAGCAGGCCCTCGTCGTTGAGCAGGAGATAGCTACCGTCAGGAGCGTAGTTGGGCGCTTCGACCAACCTCTCGGTCTGCCAGATCACACGGGCCTCGCCCGTCTTGACGTTGTAGATCTCGACGGAACTGCGCATGCAAACTCTCCTCTGACGCGAACATATCCATGACCTACGACAGCTAATTAAGGCACGCAAGGATCGCCCGCGCGCGGCAATGGCACTCCTCATCCCGAGCCCGCGCGAAATCAGGCAACCGGCCACCGAAAAGTTTGTGATCAAAAAAGCGTTAAGGCCGCGAAACAACAATGGTTCATCTAGCGTTCATGACGAAGATGTGACAGTTCGATGACGTTATGATGACGCTGGAGTTCCGCCATTGATCGCGCAAGTTTTCAAGTCCGGAGCGGCAATGCGCGAGGCGGCACTCTATGGTGGCGTTGGCGCGGATACCCGCCCTTCCATCCTGCGCGGCGCAATTGCAGTCGCCTTGACCGCCGTGATGGCGTTGCTTGCAACCTTCTCTGTCGAAGTGATCGCGCGCGGCGGCGCAACCGACGTGGGCGCCTTTCTGTCTTCCACGGCCCGCCCGGGCATGACCACGGTCGTCATGCTGACCATCGTGATGCTCTGCGTCGATGCGATCCTCGGCCGCCGTTTCCTCTCTGCACTGGTCGTCCTGCCGCTCGTGCTCATGCCGGCGCTCGTCTCCAATCAGAAACAGCACTATCTCTCCGATCCGCTCTATCCCTCGGACATGCTGTTCGGCCGCCAGATCCTCGAACTGCTTCCGGTCATGGTCCGCGACCGCCCGATGACGGCTATCGCGGTTGCCGTCGGCATTCTGCTCTCCGTCACCGGCCTCGTGCTCGCATGGCGTTACGCTTGGCGTCGCCTGCCGAAGATGGCGCGCCGCAACCGCATCCGTAATCTCTGCCTGACTGTTCCCGTCATCGCCGCCTTCGGCTCGCTGATGGATTACTCGCAATATTCCTATATCCGCGACCGCCTTCAGGTCGTGCCGATGATGTGGGACCAGAAAGAGAACTACCGTAGCAACGGCTTCATTCTCGCCTTTATCTTCAATATCCCGATGGCCGACGTCGCCTCGCCCGCCGGCCTCAATGCGCAGGCGCTCGACGCCATTCCCTCACGCAACTACGGCTATCTCAGCGGACCGAGCGACAAGCCCGACGTGATCATGCTGATGAGCGAATCTTTCTGGGACCCGACGCGCCTCAAGACGCTGAAATTCTCCGAAGACCCGATGCCGACGATCCGCGCGGCACAGTCCGGCCACGTCTTTTCGCCCGAGTTCGGCGGCATGACCGCCAATGTCGAATTCGAGGCGCTGACCGGCTTCTCGAATGCCTTCCTGCCTTATGGCAGCATTCCCTACCAGCAGTATATCCGCAACGACATCCCGTCGCTTGCCACCTTCTTCCGCGGCGAAGGCTATGCGGCCCGCGCGCTGCATCCGTTCAGCGGCTGGTTCTGGAACCGCAACGAGGTCTACAAGGATTTCGGATTCGAGGAATTCCGCACCGAAGACACCATGCCGACCATGGAAAAGCGCGGCATCTTCGCCTCCGACGACAGCCTGATGAAGGAGATCATGCAGGAAGCCGACGGGCTCGACCGGCCCTTCTTCTTCTTCGCGGTCACCCTGCAGGGACATGGCCCTTACGAGCCCAACCGCTACGCCAACAACACGGTCGACATCACCGGCAATCTGACCGACGCCGACCGCGCCACGCTCGCCACCTATACGCAAGGCGTCAAGGAGGCCGACGAGAGCTTCCAGATGCTGACCGAATGGGCATCCAAGCGCGATCGCGAAACGATAATCGTGCTCTGGGGCGACCACTTGCCGCCGCTCGGCAGCGTCTACACGAATACCGGCTACATGCCAGACCAAGTCGCAACCCGCCGGGCATCCGTCAGCGTGATGAAGCAGGAGCACGAGACGCCGCTCGTCATCTGGTCGAACCGCAAGGGCGTGAAGCAGAACGTCGGCACCATCAGCCCGTCGCAGCTGCCCTATCATGTGCTGAAATTCGCCGGCTACGAGCACCCGTTCTATACCGGCTTCCTCGGCCGCGTGCAGAAGAAGTATCCGATCGTCGACCGCTATCAGCTGATCACCCGCGACAACACCGCTTCGCCGGACTGGGTTCGCGACGCCAAGACCATCGATCCGCTGGTCCGCGACTATCGCTATCTCCAGCACGATGTGATGTTCGGCAAGGCGCAGACCGTCGAGCGCTTCTTCCCGCAGCACTCTTGGCTGCGAGCTGAGGGCTCCTAAGCACGGCAGACATGCACGTTGCCGCATTGCATTCCTGGCGCAGAACGGAATACTCCCCGCCAACATAAGTTGATCGGGAGTCGCGCCATGAACAATCTCTCCAGTTTCGTCCACCTGCATTTCGACAAATCCGCCAACGAGCTCGGCGACATCGAAAAGCGCGTGCTGGAAAAGGCCCATGCCCGCAAGATCATCTCGACGGATATCAATGCCGCGCTGAAAGCCGAATCGTCCTTCGGCGAGCGGATGGCCGATAGCATCGCCCGCATCGGCGGCTCCTGGGCCTTCATCACCACCTTCCTGGTCTTCCTGGCCGTTTGGTGCGTCATCAACACCATCATCCTGTCGACCCGCGCCTTCGACCCCTACCCCTTCATCTTCCTCAACCTCGTCCTCTCCATGATCGCCGCCATCCAGGCGCCGATCATCATGATGTCGCAGAACCGGCAGGCCGAGCGCGATCGCTTCGAGGCTGCCAAGGACTATGAAGTCAACCTGAAGGCCGAGCTGGAAGTGCTGTCTCTGCACCAGAAGATCGACATGCAGGTGATGACCGAGATCGCCGCGCTGCGCGAGGATATCGCCAGATTGACCCAGAAGCTCGGCAACTGATCCTTGGCCGGCGAACAGATTAGCCGGCCACAGGAATAGCGCGCCATTTCCGTACACCCTGATATTTTGCAGGTACACGCATGGGGTTTATTAGGTAAGCAAAAATTAAGACGGTTAAATGTATCCTTCGGTTGTCTTCGCTGCGGCGTTGGCCATTGCAAGGAGTGCAGTGCATGAGAAATGCCCGACGTCTTCTCGCCAACCGGCAGGGTGCGGCCGCGATAGAGTTCGCAATCGTTGCACCGGTTTTCCTACTCGTTCTTCTCACGCTGATCGCCTATGGTATTTACCTGAGCGCCGCGCATGCGCTGCAGCAGCTGACGGCGGATGCGGCACGCACGGCGGTGGCCGGTCTCTCCGAGCAGGAGCGCGCCCAGCTCGTCAACAACTACATCGCGCTCTCGACCCTCAACGATCCACTGATCGACCGCAAGAAACTCCAGGTCACCGTCGCCACCGACCCCACGAACGCCAATCAGTTCACGGTCACGACCGAGTATGACGCCAGCGCCCTACCGATCTGGAATCTCTACACATTCCCGCTTCCGGACACCAAGATCCGCCGCTTCGCCACGATCCGCATGGGTGGTATATGAAAGCAGGCATGAGGCGATATCTGGCGGGTTTCAGCACCCGCCGGGATGGCAACATCGCGATCATGGCGGCGCTCTCGGCGCCGCTGATCATTTCCACGCTTGCGCTTGGTGTCGACTTTGGCGCGATGACGCTGCAGCAGCGACGCCTGCAGCAATTGAGCGATATCGGCGCCATCGTCGCGGCCTCCGACATCAACAACGCCGCCAGCAACCTGGTCACGAACTACCAGCAGAACGGCTTGAACGTCGCCGTAAAGTCAGGCGTGGCTTACGCAACATCATCTGGAACGAAGCTGCTGAACGCCGCGCAACTCGACACTTACGATGCCGTCGTCCAATACACGCCAGGGATTTATCTGGCCGACCCCACCGTGCCGCTGGAGCAGCGTTTCGTGGCCGGAACCCAGCCCTATGATGCCGTCAAGGTTGCGATCCAGCAGAAGGCGCAGTTGACCTTCGCCGCGTCGATCATTCCACCCCCGACGCTCGGCGCAACCGGAACCGCATCCGCCTCCAAGCTCGCCGCCTTCTCCGTCGGCTCCCGTCTGGCGAGCCTCAACGGCGGCATCCTCAACGCCGTCCTGGGTGGCCTGCTTGGCACGACGGTCTCGCTGAAGGTGGCAGATTACGACGCACTCGCCGCCGCCAATATCGACCTTCTGTCCTATCTCGATCTTCTCGCGACCAAGTTCAACCTCACCGCCGGCACCTATGACGACCTGTTGGCAACCGACATCTCCTATCCGCGCCTGCTGGATACGCTGGCCGCCACGCAAGGCCTGACGCCAACAGTGACAAAGGCGATCACCTCGCTCTCGAAGGGGCTCGGCACCACGCAGATCAAGGTCAAGCTGCAGAACCTCTTAAGCCTCGGCTCCGTAGGCGAGCGCATGATCGGCGCCGGCTCGCACCTGTTGCTCGAGGCAAGCGCTCTCGACATCATCTCGGCAAGCGCCTTCGCCGCCAACCAGGGCAAGCAGGTCGGCGTCAATCTCGCAGGCACCGTCCCGGGGCTGACCAGCGTCACGCTGAAGATCGCGATCGGCGAACGCCCCAAGGGCATCGCCTCCAACGCCATCGGGACCACGGGATCGGCGGTGCGCACCGCGCAGATCCGCATCGCCATCGAAGCCGGCGTCACGGGGCTCAGCACCATCGCCGGCATCAAGGTTCGCGTGCCGCTCTATGTCGAGGCCGCCTATGCCGAAGCCAAGCTCGCGAGTTTCGCCTGCCTCGGCGGCGGCCCGAAAAGCGCCAGCATCGGCGTCGATGTTGTGCCGGGGGTCGCCGAGATCGCGCTTGGCGATGTCGATCCGACCGCCATGGCTAATTTCGGCACCAAGCCGCGCGTCACATCAGCCACCATCATCGACGCCCTGCTCCTCAAGGTGAACGCGCTGGCCGACATCAACCTCACCAACACCAGCAAGACGCGCCTGACATTCCAGCCGAACGACATCACCAACAAGGCGATCAAGAATGTCTCGACAAGAGACACGCTCACGTCAGCCGTCCAGTCGCTCATCGCCGGCACCGATATCCAGATCCAGTTGCTGATCCTGACGCTCGGCACCAACAAGGCCGTGATGCAGGCGATCGCCGACACGCTGTCGAGCGTCACCACGCCCCTCGACGACGTGCTCTACAACACGCTGCTGATGCTCGGCATCAAGATCGGCGAGGCCGATGTGCGCTTCACCGATGCGCGCTGCCAGCAATCCGTACTGGTGCAATGAAAAAGCCCGGCGCGATGGCCGGGCTCCTTCAATTCAGTCCAAGCGGGCAATCAGCCCTCAGCCGTTGACGGCCATACGCTTCTCGTCGCGACCGCTCTTCATCCGCTCGGAGAGCAGGAAGGCGAGCTCGAGCGCCTGATCGGCATTGAGACGCGGGTCGCAATGCGTGTGGTAGCGGTCGTGCAGGTCTTCCGCCGTCACGGCGCGCGCGCCACCCGTGCATTCGGTCACGTCCTTGCCGGTCATCTCGATGTGGATGCCGCCAGGATGCGAGCCTTCCGCACGATGGATCTGGAAGAAGCTTTCGACTTCCGACAGGATCCGCTCGAAGGGCCGCGTCTTATAGTGGTTGAGCGTGATCGTGTTGCCGTGCATCGGATCGCAAGACCAGACGACCTTGCGGCCTTCCTTCTCGACAGCGCGGATGAGGCGCGGCAGATGCTCGGCGACCTTGTCGTGGCCGAAACGGCAGATCAGCGTCAGACGACCGGCTTCGTTCTGCGGGTTCAGAACGTCGATCAGGTTCAACAGATCGTCCGCCTGCAGCGTCGGGCCGCACTTCAGACCGATCGGGTTCTTGATCCCACGGCAGTATTCCACATGCGCGTGGTCGAGCTGGCGCGTACGGTCGCCGATCCAGATCATGTGGCCAGACGTGGCGTACCAGTCGCCCGAGGTCGAGTCGACGCGCGTCAGCGCTTCTTCATAGCCGAGAAGCAGCGCCTCGTGGCTGGTGAAGAAATCGGTCTCGCGCAGGCTCGGCTGGTTCTCGGCGGTGATGCCGATTGCCTTCATGAAATCCATCGTCTCGCTGATGCGATCCGCCAGCTTGCGATAGCGTTCGCCCTGCGGGCTGTCCTTGATGAAGCCGAGCATCCACTGGTGCACGTTCTCGAGGTTGGCATAGCCACCCATCGCGAAGGCGCGCAGCAGGTTCAGCGTCGCGGCCGACTGGCGGTAAGCCATGGCCTGACGTTCCGGGTTCGGAATACGCGCTTCCTCGGTGAACTCGATGCCGTTGATGATATCGCCACGATAGCTCGGCAGCGACACGCCATCGAGCGTTTCGATGCCCGAGGAGCGCGGCTTGGCGAACTGACCGGCGATACGGCCGACCTTGACGACAGGAAGCTGCGCGCCATAGGTCAGCACGACAGCCATCTGCAGGAAGGCGCGGAAGAAGTCGCGGATATTGTCCGCGCCGTGTTCCGCGAAGCTCTCGGCGCAATCGCCACCCTGCAAGAGGAAGCCGTTACCTTCGGCCACATTGGCAAGATGCTTTTTCAGACGACGCGCCTCGCCTGCGAAAACGAGCGGAGGATACGACGCCAGCTGGGCTTCCGTCGCCGCAACTGCTGCCTGATCCGGATAATCCGGAACCTGCTGGATCGGTTTTTGCCGCCAACTGTTCGGAGTCCAATTCTGTGCCATCTCGTTCACCTGTCTCAGTATCCGGTACCGGCCGGATATCCCGTCTTTAAAATACTGGCGGCTTATAGCCGTTTAGCTTCAACTTGCATAGCGGTGTTCGGCGCGCTTTTGTCCGCCTCATCGCGCCATGCGATGACGCCCTATAAAGGTATTCGCGGCCACGTTTTCAAACATCCTGCGCGCCCTTAACGTTCGATATACCAAGACGCTTTGTATCTAATTTATGCTTTGACACTAAGGATCGTCCTGTTTTGACACAGCGGGGCATGACGCTTCGGTTTTTCAAGAATGACGTTTCAATTCTTCGGATGTTTCCAATGCGCATGTTTGATCGCCTCATGGCGGATCGTTCAGGCAATTTCGGCCTGATCACCGCCCTTCTCGCGGTTCCATTGATCGGTGCAGCCGGCCTGTCGATCGATTTCTCGCACGCACTCAGCATGCGCACGCAGCTTCAGGCAGCAGCTGATGCCGCAGCCGTTGGCGCGGTCGCGCAAATGTCGCCGGCGATGAAACAGGCGCAGACGATGACCGGAGACGGCCCCATCGCAACCGGCAACACGGACGCGCAGGAGCTCTTCCGCTCGCAGATCGCGGGCGAGGCCGCCAACTTTCCGATTGACGTCAGTGTCGATGTCGTGAAGACCGGCAACGTGCTGACCTCGTCCGTCACCTTCCAGACGCGGGTGCCGACCTCCTTCATGCAAATCCTCGGCCAGACCAGCATGCCGATCTCGGGCACGGCAACGGCCCGCTACGAAACGCCGTCCTACATGGACTTCTACATGCTGCTCGACAACACGCCCTCGATGGGCGTCGGCGCGACGCAGGATGACATCAACAAGATGCTGAAGGCCACGAAGTCCGGCTCCGACGGCACCTGCGCATTTGCCTGTCACATCGTCTCGACATCAGGCGTCGAGGACAAGAACAGCTATTACAACATTGCCCGAAACAACGGCATCACGATCCGCATCGACGTCGTCGCTCAAGCGGTCAAGGCGCTGATGGCGAAAGCGACCGACACACAGACGATGGACAACCAGTTCCGCGTCGCAGCCTATACATTTGGCAAGACCGCTCAGGACGCCAACCTGTTTAAGGTCGCTGAGATCAACAACGACCTCGGCAAGGTCGCAACTGCGACCAATGCCATCCAGCTGATGAGCATCCCTTACCAGAATTACAATAACGACCAACAGACGAGTTTCGACAACGCGCTGGCCGGCATCAAGACGGAGATCAAGGGCACCATCGGCAAGGGCACAAGCGATGCCGACCGCCAGAAGATCGTTTTCTTCGTGGCCGATGGCGTCGGCGACAGCGCCAAGCCATCGGGCTGCACCAGCCCGCGCGGCGCCAATGGCAATCGCTGTATCGAGCCCATCGACGTCAAGAGCTGCACGGCGCTCAAGGACAAGGGCATCAAGATCGCGGTTCTCTACACGACCTATCTTCCACTGCCCGAAAACGGCTTCTATAATGACTGGGTCAAGCCCTTCGAAGGCAAGATCTCGACGAAGATGCAGGAATGCGCGAGCCCGGGCCTCTACTTCGCCGTCAGCCCCACCGACGGCATCGCCGAAGCCATGCAGGCGCTGTTCATGAAGATCGTCAGCACGCCCCGCATCACCAGCTAATAGGCGCGCGTCAGACCCGCACGCCATCCTTCAACTTGTAGCTCGGCGCATACATGGTGACGAGCTCTTCGGCGGCGGTCGGATGCACAGCCATGGTCCGGTCGAAATCGTCCTTGGTGCAGCCGGCCTTCAGCGTGATGCCAAGCAGCTGAGCCATCTCGCCGGCGTCATGGCCGAGGATATGGGCGCCGATGACCTTGCGGCTCGCCGCATCGACGATCAGCTTCATGATCATCTTCTCGGTCCGCCCCGACAGCGTCGCCTTCATCGGCCGGAACTGCGCGCGATAGACCTCGACGTCGCTATAGCGCTTGCCGGCCTCTTCCTCGGTCAGCCCCACCGTGCCGATCTCCGGCTGCGAGAAGACCGCGGTGGCGATCGTATCGTGATCCGGCTTCGTCGGGTTGTTCTTGTATTCGGTCTCGATGAAACACATCGCCTCGTGGATCGCCACTGGTGTCAGCTGTACCCGGTCGGTGACATCGCCCAGCGCATAGATGTTCTCGACGCTGGTGCGAGAGTAGTCGTCGACCACGATCGCGCCCTGCGCGTTCATCTCGACGCCCGCCGCCTCAAGTCCGAGGCCATGCGTGTTCGGTAAGCGACCGATCGCGAGCATCACCACGTCGGCATTCATCGTTCCGTTGTTGAGCGTCTCGACGACCAGTCCGTCCTCGCCCTTCGCCACGCTCTTCAGCATGTCATGGCACTGGATCTTGATCCCCTTGGCCACCATCGCCTCGTGCAGGCCGCGGCGCAGGTCATGGTCGAAGCGCGACAGGATTTCCGCCCCGCGATAGACCAGCGTCGTCTCGACGCCGAGCCCATGGAAGATATTGGCGAACTCGACCGCGATATATCCGCCGCCGACAATCACGATCGAGCGCGGCAACTCCTCCAGATGAAACGCCTCGTTTGAAGTGATGCAGAGATCATGGCCGGGCAGCGCGCCATGCAGGTTCGGGGTCCCGCCGGTCGCGATCACGATCGTCTTCGCCGTCACCGTCTTGCCGGTGTTGACCAGCCGCACGGTATGCCGGTCGACGAGTTCGGCGCGCGTGTCGAGGATCTCGGCGTTGGCGCCCGACAGCCCCTTCTTGTAGAGCCCCTCGAGCCGGGTGATCTCCGCATCCTTGGCCGCGATCAGCTTCTTCCAGTCGAACGTGCTTTCGCCGACGGTCCAGCCGAAGCCGGCGGCATCCTCGAAATGCTCGTGATATTGCGAGGCGTAGACGAAGAGCTTCTTCGGCACGCAGCCGCGAATGACGCAGGTGCCGCCGTAGCGATACTCTTCGGCGATCGCCACCTTCTTGCCGAGGGCCGCCGCCACGCGCGCGCTGCGCACCCCACCCGAGCCGCCACCGATGACAAATAGGTCGTAATCATAGGCTGTCATGGGGATCTCCGGCACAAAACATCAGAAGGAAGGAATCGTTAGGTGGAAGGAGGCTTGATATAGTACCGATATCGCCAAAAACAAAAGCCCCGGCGAACCGGGGCTTCGTATTGAGCGATGATGCAAACCTTACGGCTTGGCTGCAGGCTTGGCGGCCGGAGCTGCCGGATCGGTGCCAGCGCCCGGGGCCGGCTTGATCACCTTGGCAAGCTCGGTGCTGGTCGACTTCTGCAGGTCGCGGGAGATGCCCTGCGCCCAGATGTCGGCGGCCTTGACGGTTTCGCGCGAAGCGATCGGGCCGTCCTTCAGGAGCTTCTGGCCGACTGGCGAGCTGTAGAAAGCGGCGATCGCGTTGAGTTCTTCGACCGAGAATGCCTTGGCGTAGGTCACCGCGGCTTCCTTTTCGAGATCGGCGCGACGCGGTGCAAGCGCCAGCGCCTGCTTGTCAACTTCAGCGGTGATCTGATCCTGGTAGTTCGGCGAATCCTGGATCAGGTCGGCCTTCAGGCGCTCGGCGAGGCCCGGCAGGATGTTGTCGAACTGGGTGGTGGCGCCGATTGCGTCGATAGCCGCGCGGGCTGCCTTCAGCTGTTCCGGCGATGCTTCCTGCGCATGGGCTGCAGAGCCCAGAACAACACCCGAGAGAATGACGGTCGCAGCAGCAAAACGGCCAAAACCTGCAAATTTATTCATGAGTTCCAACTCCTGTTAC
Source organism: Hyphomicrobiales bacterium (assembly GCA_900465665.1). Lineage (GTDB taxonomy): Bacteria > Pseudomonadota > Alphaproteobacteria > Rhizobiales > Rhizobiaceae > Rhizobium. Next base: position 99,474 of record UBJO01000024.1, on the reverse strand, counting down.
CTTGTTGCCCGCAGTTCGCGCGCGCCCGCCGGACCGGCGATGATCGCCAGCGCGGCCATATTGAGAAAGAGCCCGTGCTCCACGACGCCGGGGATCGCATTCAACTGGGTTGAAAGCGCCTCTGCATCAGGAATACGGCCAAAAGATGCATCGATAATGTAGTGTCCGCCATCCGTGGTGAAATTGCCGTCGCCGGATTGGCGCAGCGTCAATTCACCCGAAAGGCCAAGCCGCGCAGCCGTCTTTTCGATGGCGATGCGCGTCGAAACGAGGCCGAACATGTTGACTTCGATCGGCAGCGGGAAGGCGCCCAGCGTATCCACCAGCTTGCTCTCGTCGGCGATCACGATCATGCGGCCGGATGTGGCGGCAACGATCTTTTCGCGCAGCAAGGCTCCGCCGCCGCCCTTGATCAGCCCGAGCGCCGCATCGACCTCGTCGGCGCCGTCGATCGTCAGATCCAGTTCCGGCAGCTCGTCGAGCGATTTGAGGGGGACGCCGAGCTCGACGCAAAGCCGTGCCGTGCGTTCCGATGTCGGAACGCCCTCGACCTTGAACCCGTCGGCGACCTTTTCGGCAAGCAACCGCACGAATTCCTCGGCCGTGCTTCCGGTTCCGATCCCGAGACGCATCCCATGCTCGACATGGGCGAGTGCCGCAGCCGCGGCCTTGATCTTCATTTCGCGGGCGTCCATGCGCCGCTTACTCCCAGTGTTACGTTACGCATTGTTACGTTGGTTGCGTTGTTTACACGGCCCGCCAGTCAAACGAAAGCCAAAATAACGTCAGACTTTCGAAATCCGAAGCACATGCGGGAGGCCTGCCAAGCCGGGCCAAAGCGTTGCTTTTGCGGCCTTCATCGCTTAACTCGGATGCATCCCAACTGAACAGGCGAAAACTCCATTGACCCCTGCCCTTGTCGTCTTCGATCTCGACGGAACCCTCCTCGACACCCATGTCGACCTTGTCGACAGCCTCAATTACACGATCGCCGCGCTCGACCTCGCGCCACTCGTCTATGACGACCTGACACATCTTGTCGGCCATGGCGCCAAGGTGATGATCGAAAGGGCCTGCAAGCTGCAGGGGCATCCGCTGGAGCCCGAGAAGTTTCCTGATCTGCTCGAGCGTTTCATCACGCATTACACGGACAACATGCCTGGCGCGACGGTCCCCTATCCCGGACTGATCGATGCGATGGATCAGTTGAAGGCCAAGGGATACAAGCTCGCCGTCTGCACCAACAAGATGGAAGGTCTCGCCCGCACCCTCTTGGAGCGGCTGCAGCTCACCCATTATTTCGACGCCATCACAGGCGGCGACACCTTCGCGGTGCGCAAGCCCGACGCCGGTCATCTGCTCGGCACGATCGAAAAGGCCGGCGGCGACCCGAAGCGCACGATCATGATCGGCGACAGCGCCAACGACATCCTCGTCGCACGCAATGCCGCCATCCCCTCGATCGCCGTGCCCTTCGGCTATTCCGACGTTCCGATCGAAAGCCTGCAGCCGACGCACATCATCAAGGCCTTCAGCGAGCTGACGCCCGAGCTGGTGAACGAACTCATCGACACGGCGCAGGCCCGCAACGCTGGCTAACATTTTCGGTCAAAACGCGGTTGTTTTGGCAGAAAACATCAGCTCCCGATTGCTGAGATGGCGCCGCGTCGCTCGCTGGTTTAGCGAATCGCAAGGCCAATCAAATAGCGATCAAACACAGTCGCGGCGCCGTGATTTCATGTGAAAAAACGTGCGCCCGACTGTCAGATCACCTTCACAATCCGGCCTCAATTGAGGCGCGAACTTGCTCTTGCCGAGGGTAATGGACGTCACATTGTGTGCAACAATGGATTGAGGAGATCTGATATGCGCATTCAATTTGCAGCCGCCGCAGCCGTGCTTACCCTCTGCCTTTCCGGCGCCGCCGTCGCCCAGCCGATGTATTCCAACGATTACACCAACGATAGCGACGGTTTCGCTCCCGTCAAAGTTGCTCCGCCGAAGCCCATCCACTACACGCAGCACAAGGCGCCGGAATATTCCGACGACTACACCAACGACAGCGATGGTTTCGCTCCCGTTCGCGTCGCACCGCCGGTCGACAAGATGTCGACGGCAAGCATCAAGCCACTCCCCCCATGCGCTGACTCGCCTAGAGGTCACGGCCTGCATACGGCAGGTGGTGACAGCGGCGCTTCGCACACGGATGCCTGCCGCGACGTCGGCATCAAGTAGGCGCGAAAAAGCGAAAGGGCCGACGGATCGCCGGCCCTTTTCAATATCAGCACCGTCCGATTCCGCGCTCAGCCGTTCACCGTCTCGCCGAAGACCGATTCGAACGATTCGCGCAGCAGCACATCCACATCATCCATCGTCACCGGCAGGCCGAGATCGACCAGGCTCGTGACGCCATAGGCCGAGATCCCGCAGGGAACGATTCCTCCGAAATGATCGAGATCGGGTTCGACATTGAGCGACAGCCCGTGAAACGTCACCCATTTGCGCAAGCGGATGCCGAGCGCCGCGATCTTGTCCTCCGCCACCGTTCCATCCGGCAGCGGCGGCCTGTCGGGGCGACAGACCCATACGCCGACGCGATCCTCGCGGCGCTCGCCGCGCACGTTCATCTCACCCAGCGTGCGAATGATCACCTCTTCCAGCGCCGCCACGAAGGCGCGAACATCCTGGCGGCGTCGTTTCAGGTCGAGCATCACATAGGCGACCCGCTGGCCGGGCCCATGATAGGTGTACTCCCCGCCCCGCCCGGTGGCGTGAACGGGAAAGCGGTCGGGCTGCACCAGATCGCGTGCATCGGCGCTGGTTCCAGCCGTGTAAAGCGGCGGATGCTCGAGCAGCCACACCAGTTCGTCGCCACCCTCGGCAATCGCTGCCACTTCCTGCTCCATCATATCCACAGCCTCCTGATAGGGCACCAGCCCATTGGAGATCCGCCAGCGCACCGGGCGCGAGCCGGCCTGTGGAAACATGGAAAAATCGAGGTCCGTTCGTAACATAGCCATTCCTTGCGGCCCGCAGCGCCTGTGATCGCGGGCTTTTTCGAGCATCTATATGGCTCCGAATTGCTGCCTTTACAAACGCTGTCACCTTCTTTGAAAAAATCTGTCACATGGCCCTTGTGTCCCGAAAAACCTTTTGCTACATGCTGCGTCGCCGGCACAAACCGGCACCTACCACGATGCGGTCGTGGCGGAATTGGTAGACGCGCAGCGTTGAGGTCGCTGTGGGGCAACCCGTGGAAGTTCGAGTCTTCTCGACCGCACCATCTCTCTCCTGAGGAGTGAGACCAGCCAGAGCAACTGGCTCCCGACGACGCGATATGTCGTCTGCGGCATCTCTTAACGAGAGATTTTATTGTCTATAACGGCTGGATCCCAGCCCAATGAAATTTCTCGAAGATGTCCGATAAAACCGACCTGCACAATCCTCTGCAAGGCATGGCGCTCATGGCCGGCGCAATGATCGTCCTCCCCGCCATGGATGCCATCGCCAAGTACATGGCGACGTTCGAGGGCATGTCGCCCGGACAGGTCACCTTCTACCGATTCTTTTTTCAGCTTGTCTGCACGCTGCCGATTCTCTTCATCATGTTCGGCTGGGGCGCGCTGTCAGCCAAGCGTCCCTGGATGAATCTGCTGCGCGGCGCGCTGCATGGGGCGGCCAGCCTGCTGTTTTTCGTCGCGGTCAAATACATGCCACTCGCCGACGTCTTCGCCATCTATTTCGTCGAACCCTTCATGCTCGCCGGCCTTTCGGCGCTTTTTCTGGGCGACAAGGTCGGCTGGCGGCGTTGGACCGCGATCGTGGTGGGTTTCGGCGGCGCGATGATCGTTATTCAGCCGAGCTATGAAGTCTTCGGCCTCAAGGCGCTGCTCCCCGTCTGCTGCGCCTTCCTTTATTCGCTGTATCTTTTCCTCAACCGCGCGATTGGCAATGCCGATTCGCCTTTGACCATGCAGACCATGGCCGGTATCGGCGGCACGCTCTTCATGTCCGGCGCGCTGGTCGTCGGAAGCGGCATGGGTGTCAGCGATTTCGAAATATCGCTCCCGGCATCGCTGCTCGGCCTCGTGCTTTTGCTGATTCTCGGCTCGCTCTCCGGCTACGTGCACATGATCGTCGTCCGGGCCTTCCGGATGGCGCCGCTCTCGCTATTGGCGCCGTTCCAGTATTTCGAGATTATCTCCGCCACCATCTTAGGCTACGCCTTGTTCGGCGATTTCCCGAACTTCTCCAAATGGGTGGGAATCATGATCATCGTCGCCTCCGGCCTCTTCATCATCTGGCGCGAACGGGTGCAGGCGCGGGTCGCCAAACAGGCGTAAGGCGTAAACACCTTGTTAACTCCGCCTATTGAGAGAACATCAATTCGCTGGCGCTAGAAGAATCTTCGGCTTCATGATGAGGCCTGGAGAGAAAAGATGAGCGAAATTCGACTCGCTTTTCCGGCATGTGTCATCGCCGGGAAGCATCGACTTGGCGTGGAGGATATCGATCTTCTGCGCAGACACAGTTTTCCCGAGGGAATCAGAACCGCCGACGACGTCGTCGTTATGCTGGCACTGCACAACTCCTGCCCCGAGAAATGCCCCGAATGGAACACCTATTTCGTGGAGCAGCTCGCGGCCTTCATCGTCCACTATAACTATCCGCAAGGCTCTCTCGACGAAATCAACGTCGCGTGGCTGATGCGCATGGTCGCGACCGACGGCATCGTCCATTCGGCGCTCGAGCTGGAGCTCGTGCTCCACATCATCGAGATTTCCGCCTATGTGCCGGACGAGCTGCGCGCCTTTGCGCTCGATCAGCTGCGCCTCGCGCTGTCGGACAACCGCGGCGCCTACCACAAGAGCCGTGCCATCGATCGCCGGGGAATCACCCGCCAGGATGTGGATTACGTCATGCGCATCCTGCGCGCGCTCAGCGACGGCGGTACCATAACGGTACAGGCGCTCACCTGGGCGGTGCTGATGCAGATCGGCGAAGAGACGCTACCGGCGTCGAACCATCCGCGCTGGTCGCAGATCATCTCGGCGCTTGTGCTCACCGATTACGCCGAAGCGCCGCGTCGCACCCGCTGGCTCCGGATCGTCGACGACAGGCTCGGGACAGAGGCGGCCGTCGCCTGATCGCGACGCTTCTCTCCGTGCCCTATCCGTGCGTGTCCTATCCGTGATTGTGCGTTCCAGTCTTTATGCTTAAGACTCGGAACGCAGGTCACGGGTGGAGTCTTCATGTTCACGAAAATTCTGATCGCCAATCGCGGCGAGATCGCTTGCCGCGTCATCAAGACGGCGCGCCGCATGGGGATTGCGACCGTCGCCGTCTATTCCGACGCCGACCGCGACGCGCTCCATGTCGAGATGGCCGATGAGGCCGTCCACATCGGCCCGGCCGCGGCCGCCGAGAGCTATCTCGTTGCCGAGAAGATCATTGCAGCCTGCAGACAAACCGGCGCCCAGGCCGTCCACCCCGGCTACGGCTTCCTCTCCGAGCGCGCCTCCTTCTGCGAAGCGCTGGAGAAGGAGGGCATTGTCTTCATCGGCCCGAAACCCAAGGCGATCAATGCCATGGGCGACAAGATCGAATCGAAGAAATTCGCCAGCGCCGCCAATGTTTCCACCGTCCCCGGCTATCTCGGCGTCATCGAAAATGCCGAGCACGCTGAAAAGATCGCCGCAGAGATCGGCTATCCCGTGATGATCAAGGCGTCCGCCGGCGGCGGCGGCAAGGGCATGCGCATCGCCTGGACCGAGGCGGAAGTGCGCGACGGCTTCGACCGCGCCCGCTCCGAGGCCAAAAGCTCCTTCGGCGACGACCGCGTCTTCATCGAGAAATACGTGGTCGATCCCCGCCATATCGAGATCCAGGTGCTGGCCGACGCCCACGGCAATGTCGTCTATCTCGGCGAACGCGAATGCTCCATCCAGCGCCGAAACCAGAAGGTTGCCGAAGAAGCGCCCTCGCCCTTCCTCGATGAGGCCACCCGCGCCGCTATGGGCGAGCAGTCGGTGGCGCTCGCCAGGGCCGTGGACTACCAGAGCGCCGGTACCGTCGAATTCATCGTCGATCGCGACCGCAATTTCTACTTCCTCGAAATGAACACCCGCCTGCAGGTCGAACACCCCGTCACCGAACTCGTCACCGGTATCGATCTCGTCGAGCAGATGATCCGCGTCGCCGCGGGCGAGAAACTTCCCTTCGCGCAGAAGGACATCGAGCTGAACGGCTGGGCCGTCGAAAGCCGCATCTACGCCGAGGACCCCTACCGCAACTTCCTGCCGTCGATCGGCCGCCTGACGCGCTACCGCCCGCCGCAGGAGGGCAAGGCCGGCAACGCGGTCGTCCGCAACGACACCGGCGTCTTCGAAGGCGCCGAGATCTCGATGTACTACGATCCGATGATCGCCAAGCTCTGCACTTGGGCGCCGACACGAGCCGAGGCCGTCGAGGCCATGGGCGAGGCGCTGGATGGCTTCGTGGTCGATGGCATCGAACACAACGTGCCGTTCCTCTCCGCCTTGATGAAGCACCCGCGCTGGCGCGAGGGCCGGCTGTCGACCGGCTTCATCGCCGAGGAATATCCTGATGGCTTCGCGCCCGTGATGCCCGATGCCAGCCAACGCGGCACACTCGCCGCCATCGCTCTCTCCGCCTCGCTGATCGAAGCCAACCGCCGCGAAACCTTCGCCGACCGGCTACGCAGCGCCTCCGATCCGCTGCGCGATCACTGGTGCGTCAGGCTCGGCGACGACTATATCGACGTGCGCCTGCTCGACGGCCTCGTGACGGTGCCCTTCGAGATGGACATGGATATCGCCGGGCAAACCTTGAATGTCGTCACCGACTGGAGACCGGGCGAGCCGGTCTGGCGCGGCAAGGTCGGCAAGCAACCGGTCACCGCGCAGCTGCGCCCGATCCTCAATGGCGTCAGGCTCGATTGGCAGGGCCTGTCGGTCAAGTCCAAGGTGTTGACGCCCCGTCATGCCGAACTCGACCGCCTGATGCCGGTCAAGCTGCCGCCGGATACCTCCAAGCTGCTGCTCTGCCCGATGCCGGGTCTGGTCGTCTCGATCGCCGTCACCGAAGGGCAGGAAGTGAAAGCCGGCGAAACGCTTGCCGTCGTCGAAGCCATGAAGATGGAGAACGTGCTGCGCGCCGAGCGCGATCTGGTGGTCGGCGTCGTCAATGCCAAGCCGGGCGAAAGCCTGGCGGTGGACGCGGTCATCATGGAATTCGCCTGACCCGTTACGGCACACCAGACCGTCACGTTCCGCTCCGCATTTATTAACGCGTCGACGCTAATATTAACCCATCCGGATCCTGCCGGATGGAGTGAATGATGAGTGTCATGCAATCCGCCCTGCTGCTGCTGTTTATCAACCTCGGCATGCTGTGGCTCCTGATGCGAATGCCCTTGGGGCTGAGGACGCTGCATGTCAGCCGCTCCTTCGATTGCACGCCGGAAACGCTGTGGACCGCCATGAACCCGATGGGTTCAAACGCCAGTTGGCACCATCACGTCATATCGAGCCGGCAGATGGAGGCCGGCGGCAATGTCGTCGAGCAGACCTACCGCTATCAGGACAGGAACGACGCCCCCACGCGCCGCCTGCTTTCGATCGAGCCGCTGGTGGCCCTCGCCCCCAACGCCCAAGGTTTCCAATCATCGATCGTTGATGACAGCACGCTCGATGCCTCCTTCTGGAAGGATTATCGCGAGCGCCGCATCATCCGGCCCACCGCGGATGGCCGGGCGGTCCTGGAAGTCGACCAGACGGATCGCTATCGCGGCCTCGCCTTCCTGATCTTCCGCTACGTCGCGCTCCGCCGCGAAATGAAGGCGCTTGATGGCTGGCTGAAGACCGGTATCTCACAGCCGCAGGGCTATTTCGAGCACCCACTCGTACAGGTCGCGCTCGCCATCCTCTCGACACTGCTTCTCTGGCCCTTCCTCGGCCTCACGCAGCGCGGCCTGATGATCTCGACGTTTCTCACGGTCGTGATTGCCCTACACGAACTCGGCCACATGGCCGCCTATCGAATGTTCGGCCACACGTCCGTGCGCATGGTCTTCATTCCCTTCCTCGGCGGCATCGCCATCGGCAGCCGGCCCTATCGGTCTCTGTTCGAGGTCGCGACATGCGCGCTGATGGGATCGGGCATGTCGGCATTCTTGGTGCCGATTCTCGTGCTTGGCCACAGTTTCGCCGATCACGGCATCCTCCCTGCCGCCGCCGACGCGCCGATCCTCGTCTTCCTGTTGATCCTCGGTGCCTTCAACCTGCTCAATCTGCTGCCCATGCAGCGCTTCGATGGCGGTCAGGTGTTGCGGCAGATATTCAGAACCCAGCGGTCGCAGATCCTGGCGAGCTTTCTGGTCACGCTTTGCATCCTCGCCGTCGGCGCCGAAATCGGGCTTCCTGCGCGCTATCTCGGCATCGGCCTCCTGGTTTTCACCCTCGTCAGCATCATCGGCGGCGGCTCGTTCAAGCCGCGCCAGAAGCTTGAGGAAATGAATGGCGGCGAGCGCATGCTCGTCTCCTTCGGCCTCTACGCCGCCATCGCCATGCACGGCTACGCCGTCATCACCGCGATCGACCGCCTGTTTTGACGCAGACTGTATAGAGATCGACGCAAGCCGCTCATCTGACAAGGATTTTACAAAGCGGCGCGGCTTTTTCCTTGAGCCGCGCTCCTTACGCGTGCAAAAGTCCGCCCAATCAAATCAGCATATTGGAGACTACCATGGACGTTCGCGCCGCTGTTGCCGTACAGGCAGGAAAACCACTCGAAGTGATGACCGTGCAGCTCGAAGGCCCCAAGGCCGGCGAAGTGCTGATCGAGGTGAAGGCCACGGGCATCTGCCACACCGACGACTTCACGCTATCGGGCGCCGACCCGGAAGGCCTGTTTCCGGCGATCCTCGGCCATGAAGGCGCCGGCATCGTCGTCGATGTCGGCCCCGGCGTCACCTCGCTGAAGAAGGGCGACCACGTCATTCCGCTCTACACGCCGGAATGCCGCGAGTGCTATTCCTGCACCTCGCGCAAGACCAACCTCTGCACCTCGATCCGCTCGACCCAGGGCCAGGGCGTCATGCCTGACGGCACCTCGCGCTTCTCGATCGGCAAGGACAAGATCCACCACTACATGGGCTGCTCGACCTTCGCGAACTTCACCGTTCTGCCGGAGATCGCGCTCGCCAAGATCAACCCCGACGCCCCCTTCGACAAGGTCTGCTACATCGGCTGTGGTGTCACGACCGGCATCGGCGCCGTCATCAACACGGCGAAGGTCGAAATCGGCTCGACCGCGATCGTCTTCGGCCTCGGCGGCATCGGCCTCAACGTGCTGCAGGGCCTGCGCCTTGCCGGCGCCGACATGATCATCGGCGTCGACATCAACCCTGACCGCAAGGAATGGGGCGAAAAGTTCGGCATGACCCACTTCGTCAACCCGAAGGAAGTCGGCGACGACATCGTGCCTTATCTGGTCAACATGACGAAGCGCCACGGCGACCTGATCGGTGGCGCCGACTACACCTTCGACTGCACCGGCAATACCAAGGTCATGCGCCAGGCGCTGGAATCTTCGCATCGCGGCTGGGGCAAGTCCGTCATCATCGGCGTCGCCGGCGCTGGCCAGGAAATCTCCACGCGTCCGTTCCAGCTGGTCACCGGCCGCAACTGGATGGGCACCGCCTTCGGTGGCGCACGCGGCCGCACTGACGTGCCGAAGATCGTCGACTGGTACATGCAAGGCAAGATCCAGATCGATCCGATGATCACCCACACCATGCCGCTCGAAGATATCAACAAGGGCTTCGACCTCATGCACAAGGGTGAATCGATCCGCGGCGTGGTGGTCTATTGACCACCTCACCCAACTACACGGTCGACGCGCGGAGGCTCGATGAGCTCTCCGCCGTCGAGCTGTACGCATTGCTGAAGATGCGCGTCGACGTCTTCGTCGTAGAGCAGAACTGCCCCTATCCGGAACTCGACGGCAAGGATGCGGACGCCCTGCATCTGCGGCTGCTGCAGGCCGGCGAGCTGATCGCCGCGGCCCGCATCTTCGCCCCGGCAGACCAAGACGCGCCCGCCAAGATCGGCCGCGTCGTCGTCTCTCCCGATCATCGCGGCAAACGCCTCGGCGACGCCGTCATGCGCGAAGCCATATCCGTCTGCGAAGAGCGCTATCCGCAAGCGCCGATCTACCTCTCCGCCCAAAGCCACCTCTCCCGCTTCTACGGCAGCTTCGGCTTCGAGACGACCTCCGAAGAATATCTCGAGGACGGCATCCCGCACGTCGACATGGTCAGAGCAGTACGCTGACCTGATGACCCAAACCAGCGAACCCTACCCTGCGGATTCGCTGGTTTTCACAAGGCCGGTTTGTTAGATTTGCATCCGACGTCCGACGCTGCCCAACAGGGCTCAGGGAGCTCCAAGACACACCCATCACGCAATGCGGCACGACTTTGAAATGGCCGGCGGCTTTTTGACAAATCGGTCCTGATTTGGGAGCCATCGGCAGCTGAGGAGGAGAAGCTGAGCATGGCATATCAGGTATCGATCCACCCCGCGCTCGATGGCGGGGTCAAGAAAGGCCAGGCGAATTTCGGCGGCGGCACGCTCGTCTGTGCCTGCGCCAGCCGCCCGGTCAAGGTAGCGGTCAAGGGCACGGTCGCCCACAACCATGCCTGCGGCTGCACCAAGTGCTGGAAGCCAAAGGGAGCCGCCTTCTCCGTGGTCGCGGTCGCCTCGACCGACAACGTCACCGTTGTCGAAAATGGCGACAAACTCGCCGTCGTCGACAAGGACGCGCTGATCCAGCGCCATGCCTGCAAGGAGTGCGGCGTCCACATGTACGGCCCCGTCGAACGCGATCACGCCTTCAAGGGCCTGTCCTTCGTCCACCCCGAACGCTTCCAGGAGCCCGGCTGGCCCGAACCCACCTTCGCCGCCTTCGTCTCCTCGATCATCGAGAGCGGCACGCCACCCTCCGCGATGTCTGGTATCCGCAGCCGTCTCGGCGAACTAGGCCTTGCGCCCTACGACTGCCTGAACCCAACGCTGATGGATGTGTTGGCGACCTTCGCCGCGAAGAAGGCCGGCACGCTGAAGGAGGCGTGAGGATCCAGCGCAGCATCAATGAAGCCAGCGGTGTCACCGGGCAATGACGTCGCTGGTTCCCCTCGCAAATGGTTGAAATATTTGGTACCAAGCCCCGCGCTCCCTCGTCGCCGCCGCGCGGCGACCGGGAGCCATCGTACGAGCGCATCGATAGGACACCGACAAACACCCATGCACCACATCTACGTTGACGCAGACGCCTGCCCGGTCAAGCCCGAGGTCCTCAAGGTCGCCGAACGGCTCGGCATCGAGGTGACCTTCGTCGCCAATTCCGGCCTGCGCCCCTCGCGCGATCCGATGGTGCACAACGTCATCGTCTCCAACGCCTTCGACGCCGCCGACAACTGGATCGCCGAACATGCCGGCCCGGGCGACGTGGTCGTCACCGCCGATGTGCCGCTCGCGGTCCGCTGCGTCGCGACGGGCGCCTTCGTCACGGGCCCCACCGGCCGCGTCTTCGACGACACCAACATCGGCATGGCCTCGGCCATGCGCGATCTCGGCGCGCATCTGCGCGAGACCGGCGAAAGCAAGGGCTACAACGCCGCCTTCGGCCCGAAGGACCGCTCCCGTTTTCTCGAAACATTCGATCGGCTGTGCCGCCGCGCCAAGGCCGTCACGCCACCACCAGGAGAATAGAATGAACATCCTATCCCAGGCGACCGCCTTCGGCGGCATGCAGGGCGTTTTCACGCATACGTCCGAGGCCTTGAAGTGCGACATGACCTTCGCGGTCTTCGTCCCTCCGCAGGCGATCGAAAAGCCCTGCCCTGTCCTCTGGTATCTCTCGGGCCTCACCTGCACCCACGCCAACGTCATGGAAAAGGGCGAGTATCGCCGCATGGCGGCCGAGCTCGGCCTGATCATCGTCTGCCCGGATGTCAGCCCGCGCGGCAACGACGTGCCTGATGAACTGACCAACTGGCAGATGGGCAAGGGCGCCGGCTTCTATCTGAACGCCACCGAAGAGCCCTGGGCCGAAAACTACCAGATGTATACTTACATCACCGAGGAACTGCCCGCTTTCGTCAGCCAGCACTTCCGCATGGACATGGATCGCCAGGGCATCTTCGGCCATTCCATGGGTGGCCACGGCGCCATGACCATCGCGCTGAAGAACCCCGGTCGCTTCAAGAGCTGCTCGGCCTTCGCGCCGATCGTCGAGCCCTCTACCGCCGATTGGTCCGCCCCCGCCTTCGAAAAATATCTCGGCGCCGACCGCGCCGCCTGGCGCCAGTACGACGCCTGCGCCTTGGTCAAGGATGGCGCGCGCTTCCCCGAATTCCTGATCGATCAGGGCAAGGCCGACGGCTTCCTGGAAAACGGCCTGCGCCCCTGGCTCTTCGAAGAAGCGATCAAGGACACCGACATAAAGCTCACGCTGCGCATGCACGAACGCTACGACCACTCCTACTACTTCATCTCGACCTTCATGGACGATCACCTGAAGTGGCACGCCGAGCGCCTCGGCTGATAAATCCCGAAAACACGATCGGCCCCCGAAGGGGCCGATCGGTTGATGCGCTCGTCCCCGACGCATCGCTTATGTCGCTTTATCAAACCACACCGCAGGACACGCCTGCGGCAGTCACATCACTTGCTCTTGTCGATCGCGAACGCGCCGGCGCCGGTGAACACCAGGGCCAGGAAGACGAAGCAATACAGGATTGCCGCTTCGCCGCCATTCTCGGCCGGGAAGAAACCGCGTGGCTGGTGCGCCATGAAGTAGGCGACCGCCATCTGGCCCGACAGGATGAAAGCAACAGGGCGGGTGAGGAAGCCAACGAGGATCGCCAGGCCGCCGATAACTTCGAGCAGCGCTGCTGCGAGAAGCATGGGCGGAAGCGAATCGCCGAGGCCCGGCTGAGGCAGCGGAAAGGCGAAAAGCTTCATCGTGCCGTGCTCGATGAAGAGCAAGGCAGTAATGATGCGGAGGGCGGCCAGGGCGTACGGCTGGTACGCGTTCAGGCGTTCGAAACGGGGCATAAAGACTCTCCTTAGGTCAAAAGACAGAGGAGCGTTAGCGATCTGGTTGAAAGCAGAGAAGTCACGATATCAGCCATTCTCATCACATCCGCTTGATTTTCATCATTTTTCCACGACATCTTCACCTTAGAGGGGAATATTGTCGTGTTTCTTCCAGGGATTGGTAAGATCCTTGTTGCGCAGCATCTTCAACCCGCGCGCCAGCCGACGTCGTGTCGAGTGCGGCATGATCACCTCGTCGACATAGCCGCGCTCGGCCGCCACGAACGGAGAGAGGAACCGCTCCTCGTACATCCTGGTATGTTCGGCGATCTTTTCCGGATCTGAAATGTCCTTGCGGAAGATGATCTCGACCGCGCCCTTGGCGCCCATCACGGCGATCTGCGCCGTCGGCCAGGCGTAGTTCAGATCGCCGCGCAGATGCTTCGAGGCCATAACATCGTAAGCCCCGCCGAACGCCTTGCGGGTGATCACCGTCAGCTTCGGCACGGTCGCCTCGGCATAGGCGAAGAGCAGCTTCGCGCCGTGCTTGATCAGCCCGCCATATTCCTGCGCCGTGCCCGGCAGGAATCCCGGCACGTCGACAAAGGTGACGATCGGGATGTTGAAGCAGTCGCAAAAGCGCACGAAGCGCGCCGCCTTGCGTGAGGCGTCGCTGTCGAGCACGCCGGCCAGCACCATCGGCTGGTTGGCGACGAAGCCGACGGTCGAACCCTCGATCCGGCCGAAGCCGCAGACGATGTTCTTGGCGAAACTCGCCTGGATCTCGAAGAAATCCCCCTCGTCCGCCGTCTTCAGGATCAGTTCCTTGATGTCGTAGGGCTTGTTGGCATTGGCAGGCACCAGCGTATCCAGCGACGCATCCGTCTCGGTCACCGACTGGTAACATTCGATCTCAGGCACCGCAGACGTGTTCGATTGGGGCAAGAGATCGATCAACCGGCGCACCTGCAGCAGCGCCTCGACATCGTTGTCATAGGCGCCGTCGGCGATCGACGATTTCGTCGTGTGCACCGAGGCGCCGCCGAGCTCCTCGGCCGTCACCGTCTCGTTGGTCACGGTCTTGACCACGTCAGGACCGGTCACGAACATGTAGGAGGTGTCGCGTACCATGAAGATGAAGTCGGTCATCGCGGGCGAATAGACGTCGCCGCCGGCGCATGGCCCCATGATGACGGAGATTTGCGGGATCACGCCCGAGGCCAGCACGTTGCGCTGGAACACCTCGGCATAGCCGCCAAGTGCCGCCACCCCCTCCTGGATGCGCGCGCCGCCGGCATCATAGATCCCGATGATCGGCGCGCGGTTCTTCAGCGCCATGTCCTGGACCTTGATGATCTTCTCGGCATGCGCCTCGGACAGCGACCCACCGAAAACCGTGAAATCCTTGGCGAAGACGAAGACCGTGCGGCCGTTCACCGTGCCCCATCCAGTCACCACGCCGTCGCCGGCGATCCGGCTCTTCTCCATGCCGAAATCGTTGGAGCGGTGTTCGACGAACATGCCGAACTCCTCGAAGGACCCCTCGTCGAGAATGAGATCGATGCGCTCGCGCGCGGTCAGCTTGCCGCGCTTGTGCTGCGCCTCGATCCTGGCCTCGCCGCCGCCCTTGCGGGCGATGTCACGGCGACGTTCGAGCTCTTCGAGAATTTCCTTCAAGGCGACCTCCCGTTACGGCGCGCTTATTCCGAGCCCGGGCTGAGCGTGAAGATCGACCGGATACGCGCTGCGATGTTTTCAGCAAGAATTTCTTCGGATGCATCGGAAAGGTTCGAGCGGCTGAGCACGCCGAACGTCGACACGGCGATCACGGTGCCGTCTTCAACGGAAGCCGCGTCAACCGTGATCTTCGCCGAGCTCTGGCTCTTGTCGTAGCCCTGCCCCGTCGTGACGGAGACGACGCGGATGGTGAGCACGACGCGCGGATAGACCTCGGTGCGAACGGTAGCGTTGATCGCCTTGTTGACGCGATCGCCCACACCCGCAAGCACGGCCGGCGGCACCTTCGGTCCGGAAAGGACCACGGCGCTGCGCACGTCATAGATCGGCCCCGGCGGCTCCTTCGGCATCAGCGAGCCGCAGGAAATCAGCGCCAGACCTGTAACGAGCGCGAGAAACGATAGTAAAATTCTTGAAATAACCGACTGAAACATATTCATGACGAAAAACCGCGTCCACCCCATTAAGAGTCGCGATCTTCGCCATAAAGACGGTCATGGCAATCTATTTCAGCCCTTCAGTGCCAAAAAAGCACGCGTGGCCGCCAGAAAATCGATGAAACGCAGCGCCCGGCGTTCTTCCGCCTCTTCGTCGCTGCCCCAGTGCTCGATCGTCCAGTCTTCTTCGAGATGCGCCAGCGACCACACTTCATTTTCGTCGAGCTCGCCTTCGGCAAAAGCCAGCGCCAGAAGCGCCGATCCCGTCAGCGTCGTGATCGTGTGCAGCACGGCGAGCGCGATCGCATTGTCGTGCTTGCGCAGCGCCGCCGAAAACGCGGCAATCGCGCTCTGCGGCTGCTGCTGATGCACGATGCCCTCGGCGAGAATGAAGCGCGCGCCGAGCGTATTCGACGCCCAATCAAGCACCGGATCCCAGAGCTTGGTCTGCCGCGCCACCAGCTCCTCCGGGCCTTCTGCGCGGTAGCAGAGCATGTCGGTGCCGGAAAAGCGCAAGATGTCTTCGAAGACCGCCTGCGTGTCGGTCGAAACACCGTCGATCGCCGTGTTGATCAGCTTCGTCAACGGCATGGATGCAGGGTCGATCTCGTCGCCCTGCGCCTTCCACTCGTCGGCCATCAGCTCGGCAAGCTTGCGCGTCGGCGCAGCCAGAAGATTGCGGGCCGGCGTGCGCACAGCCTTGCCGTCGAGCTCGACGACGAAGCCGGCTTCGGTGCCTTGGGGGGCGGTGCCTTGCGCCTCGCTCACCGAGACGTCCTTGTAGAAGCGCTTCGGCAGCGGCTTCTTCATCTGGATCTGCGCACGGCGGATGGGATCGGGATGGCTCAGCCCCTCGGACAGGTCGTACAACAGATCACGCATGGCTCACCTCAGGAAAAATGCTTCAGTATATCGGCCGGATGGTAGGCGATGGTATCGGCGCCGGCCGCGATCAGATCATCGACGCTGGCGTAACCCCAGGACACGCCGATCGCCGTGGCGCCCGCAGCCTTTGCCATCTGCATATCGTAAATCGCGTCGCCGATGACAATGGTATCGGCGGGATTCATCCCCGTTTCGCTGCAGCATTCCGTCACCATGGCCGGGTGCGGCTTCGACGGGCAATCGTCAGCGGTGCGCGACACGATGAAATCGCGCGAAAACCCATGCGTCTCCAGAACATGCACGAGCCCGCGACGCGACTTGCCGGTGACGGCACCGATCAGCACCTCGTCCTTCTCGGCCAGCGTGCGGATCAGCTCACTGATGCCATCGAACAACGGCACGTCGACGCCGGCTTCGGCGCGCACATCAGCGTAGATCGCCTTGTAGTGCGCCGTCATCGCCACCGCCTCGTCGTCCACATGCGGCTTGCCTTGCATGCGCGCGATGGCGATATCGAGCGTCAGGCCGATGATCGCCTTCGTCTGCGAGAGTTCGGGCCGGTCATGACCGAAATGCACGAAGGTCCGCGCCATCACCTCATGGATCAGCGCGGCGCTATCGACAAGCGTGCCGTCGCAATCGAACAATGCCAGTTTCATGCCTGAACTCATTCAAAGTCTTCCCGGTCCGCTTCAGCCAGATCGAGGCCGAGCAGGTTCCAGGTCTGGACCATGTGCGGCGGCAGCGGCGCGGTCACCCGAAGGCGCCCGCCGTTCGGATGCGGAATGTCGATCTTGCGGGCGTGCAGATGCAGCCGCTTCTGGATGCCGCCGGGGAAATCCCAGTTGTGGTCGTCGTCGAAATATTTGGGGTCACCAATGATCGGATGGCCGATATGGAGCGCGTGGACGCGCAGCTGGTGCGTTCGGCCGGTATACGGCTCCATCTCCAGCCAGGCGAGGTTCTGCGCTGCCGTCTCGCGCACCTTGTAATAGGAGATCGCGTGATCAGCGCCCTCCTCGCCATGTTTGCACACCCGCATGCGGTCGCCGTCAGGCGTCTGTTCCTTCACCAGCCAGGTCGAGATCTTGTCCTCGTGCTTGCGCGGCACGCCCTTGACCAGCGACCAGTAGGTCTTCTTGGTGTCGCGCTCGCGAAACGCCGCCGTCAGCTTCTGCGCGGCACCGCGCGTGCGGGCGATGACGAGCACGCCCGACGTATCGCGGTCGAGACGATGCACCAGCCGCGGCTTCTCGCCCTTCGGGCTCGTCCAGGCCTCCAGCATCTTGTCGATGTTGCGCGTCACGCCGGAACCGCCCTGCACGGCAAGGCCGGCCGGCTTGTTGAGCACTATCACCTTGTCGTCCTCATGCAGCACCATGCGTTGCAGCAGCTCGTAGTCGCCGCCATGCTTCAGATCGTGGCTGGCGATCGGCCCGGCCTTCTTGGCGTCGACATCGAGCGGCGGCACGCGCACCACCTGCCCCGGCTGCACACGCGCATCAGTCTTCACGCGACCGCCATCGACACGCACCTGGCCGGAGCGCATCAGCTTCTGCAGCGGACCGAATCCGAGGCCGGGATAGTGGATCTTGAACCAACGATCGAGGCGCATGCCCGCCTCGTCGGCTTCGACGGTAATATGTTCAATGCCAGCCATGTCTGTACTTTCGGAAAGAGTTGCCGGCACCAGGCGCGGCCTTTGCCGCTGGCTTTAGAGCATTTTACGCAAAAACGGAAACCTGAATCTCAGAGGACGTCAGATCCCCCTCTCAGATCAACGCCCGCATGATCGCAAGCCCGGCGAAAACAGCCGCCATCGACAGCCCGACACTCGCCACCATATAGACCGCTGCCGACACCATCGCCCCACGCTCGATCAGCGAGATCGCATCCAGCGAAAAGGCAGAGAACGTCGTGAAGCCGCCGAGAAAGCCGGTGATCAACAGCAGCCGCAATTCGTTCGACGCATTGAAGCGCCGCGCGATCAGCTCCGCGAAAACCCCGATCACGAAACAGCCGACAATGTTGACGACAAGCGTCCCCCACGGAAAGCCCGGCCCCATCAGCCGCAACGACCACTGGCCGACAAAATAGCGAAGCACGGAACCGATGGCGCCGCCGACCGCGACGAGAAGAGCCTGGATCATACAGCTTCTGTAGCGCAGGCCCGATGCGTTGCCAATTGACAGCGTCCTCTGCTCGCTGCCCACTCCGTCAACAATTCACTCTAATCTTAACTGCAGGATTGATGGGCCATACAGTAATGGCAACGTATGATTGCGACAATGGCCCAACCTCGAGGACTTGCGATTGGCGATACGACGAAAATGGCTGCACGCAGCGTCGGCGTGGATGGTGCTGGTGATCGTATCGCTCACTGCGATGGCACTCTATGATGAAGCGCCCGGGCAACTTCGTTCGATGCTGAAGATCAAGGAACTTCCCGCATCGGCGCAGAATATCAAATGCACAGGGCCATTCGTCATAACGGATGCGCTAGTAACATGTGGCTTCGAGATCGAGCCTAACGACATGGCATCGATGCTGGCCGGCTGGCGTTTCTCCGGCGAAAAGGCCCGCCGCAATTCTCAGAGCGTGGACTATATCGACAACGACCTCCGCTCCGAATTCACACCATTCAAGGCGAACTACATCTATCGCGCCGATGATGATCAGTTTGGACCCGCCGGAGGCCACCTCTTCGTCGTCATCGACAAGGACAGGCGCAACGCCTTGGTAGACCTCTATATCGAATAACCGGCGGGCAGCTCACCGCAGCCTCAATAGCTGCACGGCCGGTCATTGTCGAAGCCATAGGCGCAAGCCGAGTTCAGCGGCATGCGGGGATTGCGGCTTTGCTCCGTCGAGGTGCAGGCCGTCGCTATGAAGGCGGTGACGACAAGTGCTCCAGCCAGGGCAAGCGAATGAAAGCGGCGCATCTGAACTCCTCCTTTGAAGGACCGGCACTATTCTGTTGTTGAGTAATGCAAGAAGTAACGAGGCAATGAGACAGATATAGAGGCGCACTACATTTGCGCTATAGCTTAAAAACCCGAATCCAGCGCAAGAACCATCACAATAGGTAATATTTTAGCGATATTCTTAGCAGGCCAGGAAGGCCCGCTGTCCTAAATCTGTCACATGACAGTTCTGGTTGGTTCCATTTCGGCAAGTACGGCAGCCGCGGCGTTTGAAGCGCTGCGCATTCCCCCGCGCGTCTCCGCCAGCACCGCCGCCAAGGATGCCCGCAAGGTGGCCGACATCAAGCGCCGGACCGATGCCGGCCAGGATACGGATGAATCGGCCGCCGTCATCAACTCCACCGAAGTCGCGCTCGACCTGATGACCATGGGCCAGCGCCAGCCGCAGGCCGCCCTGCAGCAGGCTCTCAAGCTTTACGAAGAAGACTGAGACCACCCGTCCCGATCGATCCGAAATTCGACCGGCGAAGAAGACCGCGACAAAAAATTGCTCGCCGGCGACATTCCCCCTTGCCAAGCACCGCCATCGCCAGATAATTGCGCTCAACCTTGTTGGGAGAAGTCGGCTCGTCGCAGCCGGTGCCGAAGGAGCAACCGCCCCGGAAACTCTCAGGCAAAAGGACCAGCAAGGGGCAGACGGAACTCTGGAGAGACGCGTTTTCGAAACGCGCGCCGAAGGGATAACAATCTCAGGCAAACAGACAGAGGGGGCTCGAAACAAGGCGCAACCGCGCCCGAATATTTGAGCCCGCGCATGGAACCCACGCGCAAACACCGGAGGCGTCCTTGGACGATACTGCTGCCCTGAAGAAAACCCCGCTGCATGACCTGCATCTGTCGCTCGGCGCCCGCATGGTGCCGTTTGCGGGCTATGACATGCCGGTGCAATATCCGGCCGGCGTCATGAAGGAACATCTGCAGACCCGCGCAGCCGCCGGTCTCTTCGATGTGTCCCACATGGGCCAGGTCGTCATCAAGGCGAAGTCGGGCAAGTATGAGGACGTCGCACTTGCGCTCGAAAGCCTCGTTCCCGTCGATATCCTCGGGCTGGCCGAGGGACGCCAGCGCTACGGTTTCTTCACCGATGAAAACGGCGGCATCCTCGACGACCTGATGATCACCCATCTCGACGACCACCTCTTCGTCGTCGTCAACGCCGGCTGCAAGGATGCGGACGTCGCGCACCTCAAGAAGCACCTCTCCGACACCTGCGACATCACGGTTCTCGACCGCGCGCTGATCGCGCTGCAGGGTCCGCGTGCCGTCGAGGCCTTGGCCGAACTCTGGGCCGATGTCGCCGCCATGAAGTTCATGGACGTGCGCCACTGCCGTCTGCACGACGTCTCCTGTCTCGTCTCGCGCTCCGGCTATAGCGGCGAGGATGGCTACGAGATCTCGATCCCCTCGGACATGGCCATCGATGTCACCAAGCGGTTGCTTGAGCATCCCGACGTCGAGCCGATCGGCCTCGGCGCCCGCGACAGCCTGCGCCTCGAAGCCGGCCTCTGCCTCTACGGCAACGACATCGACACCACCACGACCCCCGTCGAGGCAGCCCTCGTCTGGGCCATCCAGAAAGCCCGCAAATCGGGCGGCGCCCGCGCCGGCGGCTTCCCGGGCGCTGAGCGCATCCTCTTAGAACTCGACCACGGCGCCACCCGCCGCCGCGTCGGCCTGAAGCCCGACGGCAAGGCGCCGGTGCGCGGTCACGCCAAGCTCTATGCCGATGCTGAAGGCAAGACCGAGATCGGCGAAGTGACCTCAGGCGGCTTCGGCCCGAGCGCCGAAGGCCCCGTTGCCATGGGCTACGTGCCGGTGGCCTCTAGCGACGTCGGAACGGTCGTCTACGCCGAGGTTCGCGGCAAGTACCTGCCGGTCACGGTCGCCGCACTTCCCTTCGTCGCTCCGACCTACAAGCGATAAGACCATGAGCGCGGCGGCGATCCATATCGTTGCATTGCCTATCCAGGCGCACTGTTCGCAGGCCGCCGTCGCTGGCGTTGCGCGAGGATTACCCCCCTCTGCCCNNCAAGGGGGGAGATCGACCCGGAGCAAGCGCCTTGCCAAACCGTGAGCGTGGAGCGAGTGGGTGAGCCCAGCCAATCTCCCCACCTGTGGGGGAGATGGCCGGCAGGCCAGAGGGGGGCGCCACACGGCACCACCTCAGCCAGCAACCGCCACGCGCCACCACGCCAACCAAAACAAAGCACCTATTTCCACCAAACACCCCATTCCCCAGAGAGGATAATCCCATGCTGAAATTCACCGAAGAACACGAGTGGCTGCAGATCGAAGCTGGTGTCGCCACCGTCGGCATCACCACCTATGCCGTCGAGCAGCTCGGCGATCTGGTGTTCGTGGAACTGCCTGAAGTCGGCGCCACCTTCGGCAAGAACGACAACGCGGCCACCGTCGAATCCGTCAAGGCCGCCTCGGATGTCTACTGCCCGCTCGCCGGCGAGATCACCGAAGTGAACCCGGCCATCGTCGCCGATCCGTCTCTCGTCAATTCCGACCCGCAGGGCGCCGGCTGGTTCTTCAAGCTGAAGCTCGCCAACGCCGCCGATGCCGATAGCCTGCTCGATGAAGCGGCCTACAAGGAGCTCACCGCGTAATGACGACGCCGACGGAATTCCAGTTTACCGACTACCAGCCCTACGACTTCGCCAATCGTCGTCACATCGGCCCATCTCCATCAGAGATGACCGATATGCTCAAGGTCATCGGCTATAACAGCCTTGACGGGCTGATCGACGCGACCGTCCCGCCCTCCATCCGCCAGAAGGCGCCGCTCCTCTGGGGCGCGCCGATGACGGAGCGCGAGGCGCTCGACAAGCTGCGCGAAACCGCCAACAAGAACAAGGTCCTGACCTCGCTGATCGGCCAGGGCTATTACGGCACGATCACGCCGCCGGTCATCCAGCGCAACATCCTGGAAAACCCGGCCTGGTACACGGCCTATACGCCCTACCAGCCGGAAATCTCCCAGGGCCGCCTCGAGGCGCTCCTGAACTATCAGACGATGATCTGCGACCTGACGGGCCTCGACGTCGCCAACGCCTCGCTGCTCGACGAAGCGACGGCTGCCGCCGAAGGCATGGCCATGGCCGAGCGCGTCTCGAAGTCGAAGGCCAAGGCCTTCTTCGTCGACGCCGCCTGCCATCCGCAGACGATCGAGCTGATCAAGACCCGCGCCGAGCCGCTTGGCTGGAGTGTCGTCATCGGCAACCCCTTCACCGATCTCGACCCGGTCGACGTCTTCGGCGCCATCTTCCAGTATCCGGGCACGCACGGCCATGTGCATGATTTCACCGGCCTGATCTCGCGCCTGCACCAGACCGGCGCCATCGCCATCGTCGCCGCCGACATCCTGGCGCTGACGCTTCTGAAGTCGCCCGGCGAAATGGGCGCCGACATCGCCATCGGCTCGTCGCAGCGTTTCGGCGTTCCCGTCGGCTACGGCGGCCCGCACGCGGCCTACATGTCGGTCAAGGACGCCCACAAGCGCTCCATGCCCGGCCGTCTCGTCGGCGTCTCCGTCGATGCGCGTGGCAACCGCGCCTATCGCCTGTCGCTGCAGACCCGCGAACAGCACATCCGCCGCGAAAAGGCGACGTCGAACATCTGCACCGCGCAGGTTTTGCTCGCCGTCATGGCCTCGATGTACGCGGTCTTCCATGGGCCCAAGGGCATCAAGGCGATCGCCCAGCAGGTCCACCAGAAGGCCGTGCTGATGGCCAAGGGTTTGGAGAAGCTCGGCTACACCATCGAGCCCGAGACCTTCTTCGACACCATCACCGTCGATGTCGGCCACATGCAGGGCGTCATCCTGCGCGCCGCCGTTGCCGAAGGCGTCAACCTGCGCAAGGTCGGCGCCACCAAGATCGGCATGAGCCTCGACGAGCGCACCCGCCCGGCGACGCTGGAAGCCGTGTGGCGCGCCTTCGGCGGCAACTTCGCCGTGGCGGATTTCGAGCCCAGCTATCGCCTGCCCAAGGGCCTCGCGCGCACCAGCGAGTACCTGACGCATCCGATCTTCCACATGAACCGTGCCGAAAGCGAGATGACGCGTTACATCCGTCGCCTGTCGGATCGCGATCTGGCGCTCGACCGCTCGATGATCCCGCTCGGCTCCTGCACGATGAAACTCAACGCCACGGCGGAAATGCTGCCGATCACCTGGCCAGAGTTTTCGGATATCCATCCCTTCGTGCCGGCTGACCAGGCGCTCGGCTATCGCGAGATGATCGACGACCTGACGGAAAAGCTCTGCGCCGTCACCGGCTACGACGCCTTCTCCATGCAGCCGAACTCCGGCGCGCAGGGCGAATATGCGGGCCTCTTGACGATCCGCAACTACCACATCGCCAACGGCAACGGCCATCGCGACGTCTGCCTGATCCCGACGTCTGCGCACGGCACCAACCCGGCATCCGCCCAGATGGTCGGCATGAAGGTCGTTGTCGTCAAGGTTCGCGAAAACGGCGACATCGACCTCGACGATTTCCGCGCCAAGGCCGAGCAGTATTCGGAGAACCTCTCCTGCTGCATGATCACCTACCCCTCGACGCATGGCGTGTTCGAGGAAACGGTGAAGGAGATCTGCGATCTCGTGCACAAGCACGGCGGCCAGGTCTATCTCGACGGCGCCAACATGAACGCCATGGTCGGCCTGTCTCGCCCTGGTGACATCGGCTCCGACGTCAGCCACCTCAACCTGCACAAGACCTTCTGCATCCCGCATGGCGGCGGTGGTCCCGGCATGGGCCCGATCGGCGTCAAGTCGCACCTGGCGGCCCATCTCCCCGGCCATCCGGAAACCGACGGTCGTTCGGGTGCCGTATCGGCGGCAGCCTTCGGCTCGGCATCCATCCTGCCGATCTCCTGGAGCTACTGCCTGATGATGGGCGGCGAAGGCTTGACGCAGGCGACCAAGGTGGCGATCCTCAACGCCAACTACATCGCCGCACGGCTGAAGGGCGCCTATGACGTGCTCTACAAGTCCGAGGCCGGCCGCGTGGCGCATGAGTGCATCATCGACACCCGCCCGCTGGTCGACAGCGCAGGCGTGACCGTCGACGACGTCGCCAAGCGCCTGATCGACTGCGGCTTCCACGCCCCGACCATGAGCTGGCCGGTTGCCGGCACGCTGATGATCGAGCCGACGGAATCGGAAACCAAGGCCGAACTCGACCGCTTCTGCGAGGCCATGCTGGCGATCCGCCAGGAAGCCCGCGACATCGAGGAAGGTCGCTCGGACAAGACCAACAACCCGCTGAAGAACGCCCCGCACACGGTCGAAGACCTCGTCGGCGAATGGGATCGCCCCTATTCGCGCGAACAGGCCTGCTTCCCCCCCGGCGCCTTCCGCGTGGACAAGTACTGGTCCCCGGTCAACCGCGTCGACAACGTCTTCGGCGACCGCAACCTGATCTGCACCTGCCCGCCGCTGGAAGCCTACGCCGAAGCGGCCGAGTAAGGACACGAGATCGAAACGCCCGGCTTTGTCCGGGCGTTTGGTGTTTTGGGAGAAGATGTCGCGGAAGCGGTGAGGCGCCAACCTATTGATCTGGAAGCGCAATACCTCTCTCGGTCGTCATCCTCGGTCTTGTGCCGAGGATCTGCCGACGCCCACGCAACCCGCTACGGCAATGGACAAACCCACCCGCCGGCACCCAAGCCAATTCATCCGCCCCCTTGAATTCCGAGCGACGTGCTTAGATCCTCGGCACGAGGCCGAGGATGACGCCGTGGGGATGCTAACGTCCGGGAAACGTCAGACGAAGGGTCAACCACACTCGCAACGATCGTGGACCAAAAACCCAACCGACACCAGGAAGCCGACATGCCCCATCTCCAAGGCTTCCGCTACCGCACGACCTCAACCACCGACACCCGCCCACCGCTCCTCCTCCTGCACGGCAGCAGCCGCGACGAGACCGAACTTCTGCCGCTGGCGGAAACCGCCGCCCCCGGCTGGCGATACCTGTCGCTGCGCGGCCCCATCCCCTGGGAGAGCGGCTACGCCTTCTTCCGCCGCAACCCCGACCGCACCCTCGATCAGGCTGACCTCGTGCTTCAGACCGAGCGCCTGCACACCTTCATCCAGGCCGCAATCGAGACCGGCCTGATCGCCCGCCCACCCATCCTCCTCAGCTTCTCCAACGGCGCCATCATCGCCGCATCCCTGATGATCCGCGATCCCGACATCGCGGCCGGCGCCATCCTCATCCGCCCGCTCTCGCCCGATCCTGATGCGATCGTCCCGCACATGCCGACCAAGCCCATCCTCATCCTCTCCGGCGACCGTGACAGCCGCCGCTCCCCCGAGGATGCCGTCGCAATCACCAGGCAATTCCAGGCGGCCGGCGCCGACGTCACCAGCCATTCATCACCCACCGACCACAATCTCCACGACGACGAACCCGCCATCATCAAGCAATGGCTCACATCCCGCGTCTTTCCGCTTGCCCACACCCGTCCGCCGCTTTAAGCAGGCCGCCACGCGACAACAGACAACAGGCGACCGGTCTCATGGCAAAATCCGACGGCGATCTCACCCAGCAGCCCTGGCCGCAGCCCGTCATGCTGGCGCTCGAAGAACCCGGCCAGTATGTGACCATCGCAACCACCCAGGCCGCTTCATGGGCGATGATCGAGGACTGGCCGACGGAAGACGGCCCCGCGCTCGACAAGGCGCTTCTCGTCTGCGCCGACGTCATCAAGGGCAAGCGCACCAATGACGACGCCCGCAAGGCCTTCATCGCCGCCGCCATCGAAGCCGGCATTGACATCAAGAAGGATTGAGCCCAATTGGTGCCGACTGGGTAGCAGGCTTCGCCTTCGGCCGACGCTGCTCACCACGCCATTTGCCTTTCCGCAGCCTCCCCATGACGAACTGCTTGAAGTGTTCCGGCGCAAGCACGGTTTCTTGCCGGTGGCGACCCGCGTTGCAGTAACGGCAGGCTGCGACGATGTTCACGGCCGTAGTGCGACCACCGTCCGACCGTGCAATCAGATGCTCCGCCGTGCACATTAGCGGCGAATGCAAGCCGTCATTCCGCATCGTGCAGCCACAATACCAACAAAGCCCGCCTTGCGCGACGAAAGCCCTATTTCTCAGTTTTTGGATTTTTTTCGACATGCAAACTCCTGCGATCATAAGGATCCAGAAGTTGCTCGGCTCATATGAGCGTACCTGCACTCGGCCACCTTGGGTGGGCAACAGACGTGGCCATAAGGCGTTCACTCTGATGTGTGCCAGAGGAGGTTAAGCGAGATGTCGAGAGACAGCAAGCGGATGCTGTGGCAAAGTCCAGGCGGATCCGAGGCGGCGTCACTGAATGAAACATCCTACCGCGCCGCCAGCCTCCACAGCGAAAACATGCACGCACCGCGCGCCAAGTACGGCGCCGCAAACGCTTGATACCCGCTGAGATTGCTCTAATCTTTTCTCTGTCCGCATGTTCACGCCGCCGTTCACACAGCCGAGGGGGCACTGCATGTCGCCTGTTGTCAGCATGATCGCCCAGGAAACAGCGCTTTCCGCCCTGATATCCGCCACCGCCGTCATCGGCTTGCCGAAGTTCTTCGACGCCGACGCGCCGGTCAATTATCCGCTGGCAATCGGCGTCTTCGCACTGATGTCGCTCGCCTTCGCCGCCTACGAACTCCTCGTGCGCCGCCGCTAGTCACCACCTCAAGACATGCCAACCATCGGGACTGTTCGAGTGAGCCCGTCATCCCCCAACACACCCGAGAGCCGATGTCGATTTCAGATGCAATCTACCGCCCCTTCGAGCGCCTGATCCGGCCGCTCGACATCCCCTACCGGCCACTGCCGTCGAAGGGACCGGTCGCCGTCCTCCTGCACTTCATCATGATGTTCCGAGGCGTGCTGATCGCGCTGGCGCTCTCATCCATGGCCATCGAGGCGATGAACCTCACCATGGTCTGGGGCCTCTCCGTCATCGTCGACGGCGTCACGCAAAAGGGCGCGGCACCCTTCCTCCGCGACGAATGGCCGTTCCTGACCTTCCTCGGGCTGCTGATCTTCCCGGCCATGCCGATCGCCTCGTTTCTCGTCAACACGCTGACCTCGCACACGCTCGGCGTCGGCATGCCCGCCGCCATCCAGTGGCAGGGGCACAAGGCGGTGGAGCGGCAGGATCTCGCCTTCTTCCACGATCTCTATGCCGGTCAGGTCGCCTCGCGGCTGCAGCAGGTGTCCTCGGCCGTGCAGCAGCAGATCATCGCGGCCTTCCAGTCGATCCCGCGGTTCCTCTTGCAGATGGTCGGCTCGGTGGTGTTGCTGAGCGCGCTCTCCTGGCAGCTCGCTCTGCCCGCCGCCATCTGGATGGCGCTCAACGTCGCGCTCGCCGTCAAGATGGCCCCCGTCTTCACCGAGCGCTCGCGTAGCACCGCCAAGCAGCGCAGCCTCGTCGCCGGCGCCATCACCGATCTCTACACCAACATGCAGATGATCAAGCAGTTCGCCGCCGAAGACAGCGAGGCCGGCGCGATACGCCGCGTCATCGGCAAGTCGGTCAGCACTCAGCATAGCGAGCAACGCATCTATCGCACCTCCGAGCTCATCGTCGTGGCGCTGAACATGCTACTCTGGCTGGCGTTGGTCTCGATCGGCTTCACCGGCCTCGTGCATCAGTTCCTGACCATCGGCGAGTTCGTCGGCGCCATCTACGTGCTCCACCGCCTATCTGGCCACACCTTCACCTTCCTGCAGATGGGCCAGCAGATCTTCCAGGCGATCGGCACGATCAAGGACGCCATGCCCGTCATGACGACGCCACCCACCATCACCGACCGCGAAGGTGCGGTCGATCTCGACGTCACCCGAGGCGAAATCCGCTTCGACGACGTGAGTTTCGCCTACAAGACCGGCAAACCCGTCATCGAAAAACTCCAGCTATCAGTTTTTTCCGGCGAAAAAGTCGGCCTCGTCGGCCTCTCCGGCGCCGGCAAGACGACGCTGGTGAGCCTCCTCCTGCGCTTCTACGACATCGGCTCCGGCACCATCCGCATCGACGGTCAGGACATCCGCGACATCACGCAGGCAAGCCTGCGTCGCAACATCGGCGTCATCGCGCAGGACGTGGCGATGCTGCACCGGTCGGTCGGCGACAATATCCGCTACGGCCGGCCGGAGGCCGCACGTGCCGAGATCGAGGAGGCTGCGGAAACGGCGAGCGCCGACGCCTTCATCGCCGAATTGCGCGACGCGGACGGCCGCAAGGGCTACGACGCCTATGTCGGCGACCGCGGCATCAAGCTCTCCGGCGGCCAGCGCCAGCGCGTGGCGATCGCCCGCGTTCTCTTGAAGGACGCGCCGATCCTCGTTCTCGACGAGGCGACCTCGGCGCTCGACAGCGAATCCGAGGCCGCGATCCAGGAAAAGCTCGATCTGGTGATGCGCGGCAAAACCGTCATCGCCATCGCCCACCGCCTCTCCACCATCGCCATGATGGACCGCATCGTCGTGCTCGATCAGGGCCGCATCGTCGAACAAGGCAGCCCGGCGGAACTGGCGGAGAGTGACGGCCTCTTCGCCCGCCTCTGGAAACGCCAGACCGGTGGCTTCATTCCCGAGGAGATCGGCTAGATCCCTCCGCACTCACGCCGCAAGCATCAATCGCCATCCCGCCGAGCCACATACTCCGGAAAGGCGGCGGCGCCTCGGCTCAGCGCCTTCGCCATCAGGATCCCGTCATCGAAAAAGCCGTTGCGCGCATAGAAACGTCTTGCGTCCAGGTTGGAAAGAACCGCCGCTATCCGAAACAGCGCGCACGCCTCACGCTCGCCCTCCGCCTCGATCCACGCCATCAGCCGCGCCCCGATCCCCATACCGCGAACATCTGCATCGACCACCACATGGTCGGCCTCGATGTATTTCCCGCACCAGAGCTGCGTGCCGATCCAGAAGCCGGCCACGCCGACCATCCGGCCTTCCACATAGGCGGCAATGCAGCGATAATTGCCCTGCGCGCACATGGCCGAAAGCCGCGCCCGAAACGACGCTTCGTCGAGCGTGTGAACCTGCCGAAACAGGGAATAGATCGTCACGATCTCCTCAAGCCCGAAAAGTTCGCTTATTTCGATATCCGAAGCCACGGCACTGTCTCCCACTGTCAGCCACCCAGCGCCACGGCAATGCCGACCATCATCAGCCCAAGGCACGTCATGGTCACCCCCGCATAAAGCGGCCGCCCGCCGGAAAAGCTCGCCCAGGCATAGCCGGTGAGAAACAGAAGCCCGATCAGCAGCAGATTGCTGACCCTCAACGCGCGCTCTGGACTGTCGATTAGAAAGAATGGGATCACCGCGGGAATGGCCGTGGTCGCGACTAGGAAAAACACCGCCACCGCCGCACGCAGATCGCTTCCCGTCACCGAAACCCTCGATGGTTCGGACCTGATAGCAAGCGCCAGCAGTGATCGATAGAGCGCCTCCGCATCGGCACTATCGACGGCAAGCGCCGTCCCCTCCGTCGGAAACTCGTTGCGGATCACGGCGAGTGCTGAGGCTTCATCCCTGGCGCCCCTGATCTGCCGAAACAGATGCAACCGCCTGCTCCTGAAAAACGTCGTCCCCAGAATGCGCAACACCGCGTCGATAATGCCCCAAGCGACATTGCATCCGAGCGTGGAGAGGATCAGCCCCCGAACATCCAGCCCCTCCTCCTGCATCACCAGCCGCGAGCCCACCGTCCAGGTCAGCGCCATGATCAGCCCGAAGAGCACTTCGGCAAGCGCGTCGCCGGGATCGAGATCGTCGAAGATGGATGAGATCGTCTTCAGCATCACGGCATCGTCCCAACCGGCAACCTCACGCGTCGCCCTGCCGGGGTGCGACGGCAAACTATGGTCGAAATGCCCGATCTCTTCATTGCGCGGGATCAACGGCTATTCATGGTGCGCCTGAAGGAAGCCTCTCGTGAGCCAATGTGATGATGATAAAAACGTGCTTGGCTGCAAAGAAATCAGCAGCTTGGCCGCGTCTTCATCCCCGCTTGCATATCCGATGTCACACTCACCCCGTCCCGTCTTCGGATACACCGGTTGCGTTACCGGCGAGGCGGGACCGGCGCTTTCGGGAAGCCCCTGACGCAGGGTGAAACGAGGGGCGTCGCGGAATGGTCCCGCCAGCGAAGAGTTGGTGTGCGGGTGCGCAGGTCGGTTCGCCGATACCACGCGCCTATGCACATAAGGGACGGCGACTGGCCGACCGTTGAGCCCGAAAGGGTTTTGCGGAACGGCGCCGGGGTGCCGCGGGCGACAGGTCCGCGGAGGCCCTCTCGGCGCCGATCAAGACGGCCCTTCGGGATGCCCGGGGAGCGAAAGCCTCAAGAACAAGAACAATCCCGCGAGCATATCTCTGAAAAGATGCCGACCACCCGGTAAAGGAACCAGGACACGATAGCAGACCGCCGAACGGGGCGCCGGAAGGTGTCAATAAACTAAACTATTTACGAGGCAGCTTTTGGCGCCCCGTCCGATCAGATGCCGTATCAACCGGGGGTAAAACCTGCCGGAGAAAAGTCATGCCGCGGTGATTGCATGATCATCCAAGTAGCGTATATGCCGCCGAACCGAGCGCCACGACACCAAAGGCTATCAGAAGCCAGCTCGTCGCCCGCATGACCTTCGTCGTGAAATTCTCCGACAACCTGTGTCGCGCCAGGCTGACGGCGCCGCTCAGGAAGAACCACCAGGCGAGCGACCCCGCAAACACGCCGCCGACGATTGCAACCGAACTGAAGGGCCTCGTCTCGTCGAGCAGGCCGAAACCGGCGAACAGCGTTCCGAAGGAAAGAATCGTCGCAGGATTGGAAATGGTGAGCAGAAAAGTCGCGACCGTGGTGGCGAGCAGCCCGCCTGCCCGGATCTCGGCCGCCTCGACCGGATCGTGCGTCAGCCCGCGCCAGCCGAGAAACAAAAGCAGCAATCCACCGCCGATCGCCAAAGGCAAGGTCGCCATCGACATGGTCTCGGCAAAGACGGCAATCCCCGTCACCGCCACCAGCGCGTAGCTGGCGTCCCCGATCGCCGTTCCCAAGCCACAGGAAAAGCCGGCCAGGAAGCCGCGCTCCAGCGTGCGGTTGATGCACAGCATGCCGATCGGCCCAAGCGGCGCGGTGATGATGACACCCAGCACGGCGCCCTTGAGAAACAGCAGAAGCATGGGATGCGGTCTTAAACGCTCTGGCGCGCACCGCAACGAAAAAAGCCGCCGAAACCGGCGGCCTGTGACGAAATGCTCAAGACAGAATGCCCGTGAGCCGAAGCCGATGTAAAATACCGGCAGAGATTGAATGGCGGCAAAGAGCGACCGCCTTCGCCCTGTTTACCGCGCCGGCACCACGGCATCGCCGCGCGCGGCCAAGGCAGCAAGATCGGCGGGCTTCAACTCGACCGATTCGCCACAGCCGCAAGCAGACGTCTGGTTCGGATTGGTGAAGGTGAAGCCGGAGCGCAGCGTCGTTTGCTCGAAGCCCATTTCGGTGCCGAGCAGATAGAGAACTGCCGACGGTTCGATCCACACGCTGGCGCCATCGCGCTCGATCAGATCGTCCTTGGCATTGGGTTCTGTGACGAGATCGATGGTGTACTCCATCCCCGCGCAACCGCCCTTCTTGATCCCGACACGAATTCCCTTCGCCTCCGGTCCCGAATTCTCGACGATCGCCTTCACCCGCGCAGCCGCGGTGTCGGTCATGCTCATGACTGCAAAGCCCATAGGCCCATTCTCCTTCCGCAACCGGGGTCAAGGTCCGGTGCTTCCATTACAAATATGTAGTCGCTCCCACGCGATCGATCAACAGGCCGACTTCACCGCATCTGCTTCGGCCAATCGCGAGCGGCATGGATGACGCGCAGGATGACAACATCGCTATCCCGCACTCTATAGACCACCACGTAATTTCCTCGTGGCACGATGCGGACGCTATACTTGTCCGTCGCATATGGAACACCCGAATGCGGATGAGTTGCCAGCAGTTCGAACAGTTCCGTCATGCTGTCCTACCACGCCAGCGCGGCGTGAGGATTGCGTTGTCCGATATAGGATATGATCGCGCGAATGTCGGCCCTCGCCTTGGGTTGAAGGCGATAGGCCATCAATCCTTGAGCCCGAATTCTTTCTCGAATTCCGCGCGTATCTCACGCATCGCCTCGGGCCCATCGATCGGGTCGCCGCTGGCTTCCCCTTCTTCGATCAGCCGCTCGAATTCCTCGGGTGTGTAACCATGAACCAGCCGGTCGGAATGCCACTGATCGAGCGCGGTCAACACGACATCAGCTGTCGAACCGAAGCGGCCGGAGCGGACAGCCGCATCAACGGCATCCGCCATCTCCGGCGTCAACTCAATGCTGATTGTCTCAAGGCGACCCATCGTGTGCACCTCATTGCCAGAAAGCATCATGCTAGTCGAAACGGCCGATCAATACCAGCCGACAGCCACCTGCGCCTCTTCCGACATCCGGTCCGGCGTCCACGGCGGGTCGAAGGTCATCGCCACTTCTACGCCCGACACACCCTCGACGGAACCGACGGCGTTTTCGACCCAGCCGGGCATTTCGCCGGCGACGGGGCAGCCGGGAGCCGTCAGCGTCATCATGATCTTGACCATGCGGTCGTCCTCGATGTCGATCTTGTAGATCAGCCCGAGTTCGAAGATGTCGGCGGGAATCTCCGGGTCGTAGACCGTCTTCAACGCCATGATGACGTCGTCGCTGAGGCGCGCCAGTTCATCTTCGGGAATGCTGGAATGCACGATGCCTTCGCGCACGTCGATCTTTTGTTCGCTGTCGTCCAAACTCATGCGGACCACTCCTTATGCAAAGAACTTGCGCGCATATTCCAGCGCGTCGGCCAAGGCATCCACCTCGGCGCGGGTATTGTACATGCCGAAGGATGCACGGCATGTGGAGGTGACGCCGAAGCGTTTCAAGAGCGGCATGGCGCAATGCGTGCCGGCCCGGACGGCAACGCCGCGCCGGTCGATCACGGTCGAGACGTCATGGGCGTGCAGCCCCTCGATCTCGAAGGAGAAGATCCCGCCCTTGCCCGGCGCATTGCCGATGACACGCAGCGAATTGATGTCACGCAGCCGCTCGGTGGCGTAAGCCGCCAGATCAGCCTCGTGCCTGGCGATCGCCTCGCGACCGATCTTGTCCATGTAGTCGAGCGCATAGCCGAGCCCGATCGCCTGGACGATCGGCGGCGTGCCGGCCTCGAAGCGGTGCGGCGGGTCGTTGTAGGTGACGGCATCCTCGGTGACCTCGAAGATCATCTCACCGCCGCCCTGGAACGGCCGCATCGCCTTCAATCTATCCTTCTTGCCATAGAGCACGCCGATCCCCGAGGGACCGTAGAGCTTGTGGCCGGTCATCACATACCAGTCGCAATCGATATCCTGCACGTCGACAGGCATGTGGACAGCGCCCTGGGAACCATCGACGAGCACGGGAATGCCGCGCTCATGCGCGATCCGGCAAATCTCCTTCACCGGAACGACGGTGCCCAGCGCATTCGACATATGCGTGATGGCGACGAGCTTGGTGTGCTCCGTGAGGCTCTTTTCGAACGCCTCGATATGAAACGCGCCCTCGTCGTCGACGGGAACCCAGACCAGCTTGGCGCCCTGCCGCTCGCGGATGAAATGCCAGGGCACGATGTTGGAGTGGTGCTCCATGATCGAGATGACGATCTCGTCGCCCTCGCCGATATTGGGCATGCCCCAGCCATAGGCGACCGTGTTGATCGCCTCGGTCGAGGACTTGGTGAAGACGATATCGTCCACCGAAGGCGCGTTCAGGAAGCGGCGCACCTTTTCGCGCGCGGCTTCATAGGCTTCGGTAGCGGCGTTGGACAGGAAGTGCAGGCCGCGATGCACATTGGCGTATTCGTTGGAATAGGCATGGCTGATCGCATCGATCACCACCTGCGGCTTCTGGGCCGAGGCGCCGTTGTCGAGATAGACCAGCGGCTTGCCGTACACTTCCTTCGCAAGGATCGGAAAATCCTTGCGAATGGCTTCGACGTCATAGGCGGTTGCGGGCACTATCTTGTCCATCATCTCGTCCGATCAGGCGTGCTTTTCGAGCCAGGCCGAGATCACGCCTTCCAGCGCCTCGACCAGGGCTTCGTTTTCCAGTTCCTCGACGATCTCGGCAACGAAGGCGTTGACCAGCATGGCGCGCGCCTTGTTCTCCGGAATGCCACGGGCCATCAGATAGTAGAGATGGTTATGGTCGATATCGGCAACGGTGGCGCCATGGCCACACTGCACGTCGTCGGCGAAGATCTCGAGTTCCGGCTTCACCGAGAATTCGGCGTCGTCGGACATGAGCAGCGTGTTGCACGCCATCTTCGCGTCGGTCTTCTGCGCGTCGGGTGCGACCCGGATCATGCCCTGAAACACACCCTTGGCGCGGTCGAAGACGACGTTGCGGATGATTTCGGTCGAGCCGGTATGCGGCACGTTGTGGCCGAGCACCATGGTCACGTCGGTATGCGTCTCGGCGCCGAGCAGGTTTATCCCGCGCAGCGTCAGGTCTGCGCCCTCGCCCGTCACCTTGATGTGCAGTTCCTGGCGCACCAGCTGGCCGCCGGCATTGATGACGAACAGCTTCAGCTTGGCATCTGCGCCGAGATCGATGCGGATCTGGCCAAGATGCGTGTCGTCGGCGCCCTGCTGCTGGACGATGATCCAGGTCACTTCGCTGCCTTCACCGACTGCGACGTCGCTGACATGCGAGACCAGTGCCGCATCCGATGCCACCGACAGGTGACGTTCGATCACGGTCGCCTTGACGGCGGAACCGATGCTGACGGGAAGGCGCGTATGCGTCTGACCGCCGGCATGCACGAACTGGATTTCCAGCGGCTCTTCCAGCACGGTCTCGGCGGGCACCTCGATGACGTAACCGTCGCGCACGAAGCTGCCATTGATCCGGCCGACCGCGTCGTCCTTGTCGAGCGCGCCAAGGCCATTGGCGGCCGAACCGTTCGACAGCTGCTCGGCATAGCTCGAGAGAACCAGATCGCCGGCGCGCGCCTTGTGATCAGGACGTCCCTGGATCACTGGCAGCACCGCCGAACCCTCGACCAGCGGATCGCGGGCGTCGGAGCCGGCATCGCCGGCCTGAGCGGGCACGGCGCGCAGCAGCGTCTTCAGGTCTGTGTAGTGCCAGGCCTCGACGCGGCGCGTCGGCAGCCCCGATGTCTTCAGGTCGTCGAGCAGCCGGTCGCGAATGGCGATCACGGCGCCGTCGCCCGGCAGTTCGCCGATCTGGTTGTTGAACGCCTCGATCAGTGCCGCTTCCGCGGCGGTCAGGCGGGTCGTCGTCTGCATGTTCATGCGACCAGTTCCTTTCCGCCTAGATCAGGCCGCCGCTCCGATGATGTCGGCATAACCGTTGGCTTCCAGATCATGCGCCAGCGTCTTGTCGCCGCTCTTGATGATCTGGCCCTTGTAGAGAACGTGAACGGTATCCGGCACGATGTAGTCGAGCAGGCGCTGGTAGTGGGTGATGACGATGGTGGCCCGATCGGGCGAGCGCAGCGCGTTGACGCCGTCGGCCACGATCTTCAGCGCGTCGATGTCGAGGCCGCTGTCGGTCTCGTCGAGGATGCAAAGCTGCGGCTCGAGCAGCGCCATCTGCAGGATCTCGGCGCGCTTCTTCTCGCCGCCAGAGAAGCCGACGTTGAGAGGACGCTTCAGCATCTCGGTGTTGATCTGCAGCTTGGCGGCCGCATCCTTCACGAGGCGCATGAAATCAGGCGTCTTCAGCTCTTCCTCGCCGCGGGCCTTGCGCTGCTCGTTCATCGCGACCTTCAGGAACTGCATGGTGGCGACGCCGGGAATTTCGACCGGGTACTGGAAGGCCAGGAAGATGCCCTTGGAGGCGCGCTCGGCCGGGTCAAGCTCGAGAATGCTCTCGCCGTTATAGAGAATCTCGCCCTCGGTGACTTCGTAATCGTCTCGGCCGGACAGGATGTAGGAAAGCGTCGACTTGCCGGAGCCGTTCGGCCCCATAATGGCAGCCACTTCGCCGGCCTTCACGGTGAGGTTCAGCCCCTTGATGATCTCGGTGCCATCTTCGGCGATGCGGGCGTGCAGGTTCTTGATTTCAAGCATTGTGTTCTTCCTGTTCATGCAGCGGTTTAAAGGACCGCCGAGCACTCAATTGTAATCCGACCACTGCACCGTATCCGGATGCGGCCGATAGGCATTCTCGATGTCATCGATCCGCTCGTAGAGGTCGGCCCAGGTCGGGTTCAAGCTCTCTACCAGCTTGATTTTCCATTCACGCAGATAACGCTTCAAAGACTTCTCCCGCTGTATCGCCAACACGATGTTCGGATGGCGCTCAAACCAGACAAGATTCTTCGCTCGATACTTCCGCGTAAACCCTTCATGCACTTCGTTTCGGTGCTCCCAGCTGCGATCATGCAGATCACTGGTGACACCCGTGTAGATCACCCCGCGCGGCTTATCGGACATCATGTAGACAAAGCCACTCATCCTTACGCCCCTTACGGCCGATCTCGTTTCTTTTGGTCGTCATCCTCAGGCTTGTCCCGGGGATTTAAGCACGTCTCCATTTGTTGCAACGGTTGTAGACAAATCCACTACCGTCGAATTCCCGGTTGGCGGCAGCAGATCCTCGGGACAAGCCCGAGGATGACGCCGAGCGCGAGGCGACCTTGCCGCCACCCCAGAGACGACATCGCGGCAAGGCTACATTCGCCATCGCCAACCATTGTCACCCGTCACCAACCTCTACCACCGTCATCCTCGGGCTTGTCCCGAGGATCTAAGCACGTCTCCGCTTGTCGCAACGGTCATGGACAAGTCCACCACCGTCGAATTCCTGGCCGGCGGCAACAGATCCTCGGGACAAGCCCGAGGATGACGTTGGAGAAAAGCGAAACGCCCAACGCCAATCATCGTCTCCCTGCACCAACTTTTACGGTCGTCATCCTCGGGCTTGTCCCGAGGATCTAACCACGTCTCCATTTGCCGCAACCGTCGTGGACAAGTCCACCACCGTCGAATTCCTAGCCGGCGTCATCCTCGGGACAAGCCCGAGGATGACGCCGTGCGCGAAGCGAGTTCGCCGTCGCACAGTGCCGGCCGCCTCAAATTACCCCACGCTACCCTCAAGCGAGATGCTGATCAGCTTCTGCGCTTCGACGGCGAATTCCATCGGCAGTTCCTGCAGCACTTCCTTGACGAAGCCGTTGACGATCAGGGCAATCGCCTCTTCTTCGGGAATGCCGCGCTGCAGGCAGTAGAACTTCTGGTCCTCGGAGATCTTCGAGGTGGTGGCCTCGTGTTCGAACTGCGCGGTCGAGTTTTTCGCCTCGATGTAGGGCACCGTGTGGGCGCCGCACTTGTCGCCGATCAGAAGCGAATCGCACTGCGTGAAGTTGCGCGCGTTCGATGCCTTGCGGTGTGCCGAGACCTGGCCGCGATAGGTGTTCTGCGAGACGCCGGCGGCAATGCCCTTCGAGACGATGCGGCTCGACGTGTTCTTGCCGAGATGGATCATCTTGGTGCCCGAATCGATCTGCTGATGGCCGTTCGACACGGCGATCGAGTAGAACTCGCCCCTGGAATCATCACCGCGCAGGATGCAGGACGGGTACTTCCAGGTGATCGCCGAGCCGGTTTCGACCTGCGTCCACGAGATCTTAGAACGCGCGCCGCGGCAATCGCCGCGCTTGGTCACGAAGTTGTAGATGCCGCCCTTGCCCTGCGCATCGCCGGGATACCAGTTCTGGACCGTCGAATACTTGATCTCGGCGTCGTCGAGAGCGACGAGTTCGACCACTGCCGCGTGCAGCTGGTTTTCATCGCGCTGCGGCGCGGTGCAGCCTTCGAGATAGGAAACGTAGGCGCCCTCTTCAGCGATGATCAGCGTACGCTCGAACTGGCCGGTGTTCTTCTCGTTGATGCGGAAGTAGGTGGACAGTTCCATCGGGCAACGAACGCCCTTGGGAATGAACACGAAGGAACCATCGGTGAAGACAGCCGAGTTCAGCGTCGCATAGTAGTTATCGGAGGTCGGAACGACCGAGCCGAGATACTTCTTCACCAAATCGGGATGCTCGCGGATAGCTTCCGAGATCGACATGAAGATCACGCCGGCCTTCTTCAGCTCTTCCTTGAAGGTCGTGACGACGGAAACGCTGTCGAAAACCGCGTCGACGGCGATCTTCGGCCGTTCGACGCCGGCGAGGATCTCCTGTTCCTTCAGCGGAATGCCGAGCTTCTCATAGACCTTGAGAATTTCAGGATCGACCTCGTCCAGCGACTTCGGACCCGGCGTCGATTTCGGCGCGGCGTAGTAATAGATGTCGTTGAAATCGATCGTCGGATAATCGACGCGAGCCCAGGTCGGCTCTTCGAGCGTCAGCCAGCGCTTGTAGGCGTCCATGCGCCATTCGAGCATCCATTCCGGCTCCTGCTTCTTCGCAGAGATGAAACGGATGATATCCTCGGACAGGCCCTTGGGTGCCTTGTCCATTTCGATGATCGTCTCGAAACCGTATTTGTACTGATCGACGTCAATCTCGCGGACGCGATCGACCGTTTCCTGGACGGCGGGCATATCGTTCTCCAATCTCGCCGGAGAAAAGGTCCGGCAGCTTGTCGTTCGGGCAATTTTTGTTGCCCCTTATGTAAGTGGCCAAAGGGGACTTTTCAGCCCGAATGGCAAGTGGAAATTTGCGTTTTCGCAAATTTATCAGGCGGTCGTGACGCTTTATCAGGCAATCACGCCGCCTCGCCCGCCGGCTTGCGCCGCGCGGCTATCTTCGTGAATGTGGCGATGGCCCTGGCGATATCCTCGTCCGTCGTCGAAAAACCGAGCGACATCCTGAGCGCCCCCAGCTTGGGATCTCGCCCCATCGCCACCAGCACATGGCTCTCGCCGACCTTGCCGGACGAGCAGGCAGCCCCAGCAGACAGCGCCACACCTTCGAGATCGAAGGCGATCTGCCCTGTCTCCGCCTTCAGCCCCGGCAGCGTGAAGAAGGTGGTGTTGGAGACACGCTTTTGATCCGCGCCGTAGATCACGACATCGGGCGCGGCGTTGCGCATTCCGTCTTCCAACTGCGCGCGCAGAGCGGAGATGCGGGCATTGCGCTCGTCGAATTCCCGCACGGCCACCTCGGCAGCCGCGCCGAAGCCAATGACGGCAAGCGAATTCTCGGTCCCCGAGCGGTGACCCTTCTCCTGCCCGCCACCATGGATCAGCGCCCTCGGCATCAGCACTTCGCCGCGCGACACAAGCGCGCCGGCGCCCTTAGGGCCACCGATCTTGTGCGAGGAGACGATGATGAAATCGGCGCCGAGCGCATTGATATCAAGCGCGATCCGGCCCGCCGCTTGCACGGCATCAACCACAAGCAGACCGCCGTGTGCCTGCACGATTTTCGCCACCTCGGCCACCGGCTGCACCACGCCCGTCTCGTTGTTGACGAGCATGACGGCGACCATCGGCAGGCCGGTCGACTTGTCGTGGCCGGCCAGAAGGCCCTCCAGGTGATCGAGATCGACGACGCCATCGGCCGTCACCGCGATCTCGGTCGTGCGGTCTTTCGCGAAGCGTCCACCTTCGCGGATCGCCGGATGCTCGATCGCCGAATGATAGAGATGGCCGATCGCCATCGGCGTGCGGCCCATGCGGAAATCCGGTGTCAGCACCATGTTGGCAGCCTCGGTGGCGCCGCTCGTGAAGACGACATGGGCGGGATCGGCGCCAACAAGGGCCGCCACCTGACGGCGTGCGCCTTCGATCGCGGCGCGCACCGCGCGTCCCTCGCCATGAACCGAACTTGGATTGCCGAACATATCAAGCGCCCGCAGAACCGCGTCGCGCGCTGCGGGATGCAGCGGTGCCGTCGCGTTCCAATCGAGATAGAGCCGGGCCGGCGCCATGATCTTTTCGTCCTGCGCTTGGTTCTTGCGTGGCAAGCCGGTGCATTTTCCTTGAAAAGTCAGCCGGGCTTGCCTTATGACACATCCAACACTGCGTGGATTGCCATGCAAGTTTCGAATTGTTCTAAACTGCGTTTTAGAAAAGCTGACAACGTCCGTCAAGTCTGCGCAGCGCGAACGCGAGAAATAAAAGCCGGAGTACCGATGCCCGAAGTCATTTTCAACGGCCCCGCAGGCCGCCTTGAAGGCCGCTACCAGCCCTCCAAGGAAAAGAGCGCGCCGATTGCCCTCATCCTGCACCCGCACCCACAGTTCGGCGGCACGATGAACAACCAGATCGTCTACCAGCTCTTCTACATGTTCCAGAAGCGCGGGTTCACGACATTGCGCTTCAACTTCCGGGGCATCGGCCGCAGCCAGGGCGAATTCGACCACGGCGCTGGCGAACTCTCGGATGCGGCCTCCGCGCTCGACTGGGTACAGAGCCTGCATCCTGATTCGAAGACCTGTTGGGTCGCCGGCTATTCCTTCGGCTCGTGGATCGGCATGCAGCTCTTGATGCGCCGCCCGGAGATCGAAGGCTTCATGTCGATCGCGCCGCAGCCCAACACCTACGACTTCTCCTTCCTCGCCCCCTGCCCGTCGTCTGGCCTGATCATCAACGGCGACGCCGACAAGGTGGCACCGGAGAAGGATGTCAACGGTCTGGTCGAGAAGCTGAAGACCCAGAAGGGCATCCTGATCACCCACCGCACGGTGCCGGGCGCCAACCACTTCTTCAACGGCCAGGTGGAAACGCTGATGGGCGAATGCGAGGACTACCTCGACCGCCGCCTCAACGGCGAACTGGTGCCGGAACCGGCCGCCAAGCGCATCCGCTAAGCCTGGCGCATCTCGGCGGTCAGTTCGAACGTCGGACAGGACATATTGTCAATGATCATCGGCATGCGGCTTCGCATGCCGATTTTCGTGAGCACACGCTGCGACGCCGCATTGTCTGGATGCGTGAATGCGATGAACTGGTCAGCGAATCGCTTGTCGAAAAACCAGTCCGCAAGCCCCTTCCCCAATTCCGTCGCATAGCCCTTGCCCCACTCCTCGTGGCGGAGCGAATAGCCGAGTTCGAATTCGCCGCGATCTCCGCCATAACGGGAAAAGCCGGCGCGGCCGATGAAGCGGCCGTCGTCGAGGCTGGTGACCTTGTATTTGGTGACGCCATCGCGCGCCTGCTCGCCAAAAAAGCTCATGAAGCGCTCCTGCGCCTTGGCAGCGCTCCAGGGTGCGGCACCCGAGAGATAGCGGGTGGTCTCTATGGTCGAATGCAACAATTGCAACAGATGGACGTCGTATTGCCCCCACATGGACAAGACGAGCCGGGGTGTCCGCA
Source organism: Hyphomicrobiales bacterium (assembly GCA_900465665.1). Taxonomy (GTDB): domain Bacteria; phylum Pseudomonadota; class Alphaproteobacteria; order Rhizobiales; family Rhizobiaceae; genus Rhizobium. The sequence goes on along the minus strand of UBJO01000024.1, from coordinate 57,952 downwards.
GGATAACAGTATCGTTCATGGCTTCCTCGCAATCACGCCACCGGTCACAGCCGCCGAAACGCCCGTCGTGCCGGGAAAGGTCAGCGGCAGTCCGCTGACGGAGCGCACCGCCAGATAAGCCCAGGCCTCCGCCTCCATGGCGCCGCCGTCGAAGCCGGCCATCTCCGCCGAGACGACCCGGGCACCCTTTGCTGCAGCCAAGTCAGCGAACTCGCCCATGATGACAGGATTGAGCCGCCCGCCGCCGCAGACGACGTATGTCCTAGGCGGTTGCGGCAGGTGATCGGCGAGTTTGACGATCGAGGCGGCGGTGACATGCGCCAGCGTCCTTGCGCCGTCCTCCAGCGACACCTCGCCGTTCTCCGGCGGCAGGAAATCGCCACGGTCGAGCGAGCGCCTGATATTGCCGGAGAAGAACGGGCTCGAAAGATAGCGGTGCGCCAGATCCGGCACCACCGCCCCACGGCTCGCCGTCTCGCCGTTGCGGTCGTAGGCCCAGCCGGTATGCACCTCGACCCATTGGTCGATCAGCATGTTCCCCGGCCCGCTATCGAAAGCCGAAAGCACGCCGTCAGCGCCGACATAGGTGAGGTTCGAAATACCGCCGATATTGACGAAGACAACGGGCGCCGCGAAACCATCGGGCAGGTTGGCCGAAAGGGCTGCGTGATAGACGGGGATCAGCGGCGCGCCCTGCCCGCCATGCACCATATCGTTGGCACGCATGTCGTAGACGACGTCGATGCCGGTCTCCGACGCCAAGAGCGGCCCGTCGCCGATCTGCACGGTGACACCCGCATCCGGCCGGTGCAGCACGGTCTGGCCATGAAAGCCGATGAGGTCGATATCATCAGGATTGAGGTTGTGGCGAGCCAGGAAGGACTTGACCACGGCGGCATGGCAAAGCGTCAGCACGCGTTCGGCGTCAGCAAGGTCACCCGGCCGGTCACCGCGCTCGACCACGGCCTTGGCCGTCTGCAATGCCAGCTTCCAGCGGCTACGCAGATCGTCGTCATAGGGCACGTAGAGGCTCGGGCCACGGCGGATGATGTTTTCGCCGTCGGTCTCAAGCAGCGCCGCGTCGATCCCGTCCATCGAGGTGCCGCTCATCAGGCCGATCGCTGTCAGGATTTTCCCCATTGTCCCTCGATAATCTACAAATAAACGAGCCAATCAACCAAATGGTGACTGTGCGAGAAAACAGTGCTAAACGCGCCGCGTTGCTTCAACAATAGCCAATCCGAAAATCCTGATCCGAAAGCAAAAGGTCATGACCGAGTTCAAATCCGATTTCCTCCGCACGCTGAAAGAGCGTGGCTTCATTCATCAGATCTCCGATGAATCCGGCCTCGACGCCCTGCTCGCCAAGGAAACCGTGACCGCCTATATCGGCTATGACCCGACGGCATCGAGCCTGCATGTCGGCCACCTCACCCAGATCATGATGCTGCACTGGTTCCAGCAGACCGGCCATCGTCCGATCTCGCTGATGGGCGGCGGCACTGGCATGGTCGGCGACCCCTCCTTCAAGGACGAGGCCCGCAAGCTGATGACGGTCGACACGATCGAGGAGAACATCGCCTCGATCAAGAGCTGCTTTGCCAACTACCTCGACTACGGCAAGTCGGGCAATCCGGCGCTGATGATCAACAACGCCGAGTGGCTGCGCTCGCTGAACTACCTCGAATTTCTGCGCGACGTCGGCCGTCATTTCTCGGTCAACCGCATGCTCTCCTTCGACAGCGTCAAGACGCGCCTCGACCGCGAGCACTCGCTGTCCTTCCTCGAATTCAACTACATGATCCTGCAGGCCTACGACTTCGTCGAGCTCGCCAAGCGCTACGATTGCCGGCTGCAGATGGGCGGCTCCGACCAGTGGGGCAACATCATCAACGGCATCGACCTCGGTCACCGCATGGGGACCGATCAGCTCTACGCGCTGACCTCGCCGCTCTTGACCACGTCCTCGGGCGCCAAGATGGGCAAGTCCGCCTCGGGCGCGGTGTGGCTCAACGCCGACCTGCTGCCGGTCTATGACTTCTGGCAGTACTGGCGCAACACCGAGGACGCCGACGTCCCGCGCTTCCTGAAGCTCTTCACGACGCTGCCGATGGACGAGATCGCCCGCCTGTCGGCCATTGCCGGCTCGGAGCTCAACGAGGTCAAGAAGATCCTGGCGACCGAGGTCACCGCGATCCTGCACGGCCGCGCCGCCGCCGAACAGGCGGCCGAAACGGCCCGCAAGACCTTCGAGGAAGGCGCGCTTTCCGACAACCTCCCCTCGATCGACGTGCCCACCGCCGAACTCGACGCCGGCATCGGCTTGCTCGCCCTCATCGTCCGCGCCGGCCTCGCAGCGTCGAACGGCGAAGCCCGCCGCCACGTCCAGGGCGGCGCCGTGCGCATCAACGACCAGGCCGTCAGCGACGAGCGCAAGCTCATCGGCGGCGGTGAAGTGACCGCCGACGGCGTGATCAAGCTGTCGCTCGGCAAGAAGAAACACATCCTGATCCGCCCGGCTGCTTGAGGGCGGGTAGTTTCGGACGTTGACAAAGGCCGGCGCGGAAACGTCGGCCTTTTTTGTTGCGCGGGTGGCGGGAAGGTCCATCGACGTTGCGTTCCTGGCAACGTGCTTAGATCCTCGGGACGAGCCCGAGGATGACGTCGCGGAAGGGGAAATGACGTCGTTTCAATGATTTAGAGACAGGCGCCACTAGCTCCACCGTCATCCTCGGCCTTGTGCCGAGGATCTAACCACAGCTCCACTTGCTCGACGTGAGTGGACACTTGGCGCGCGCTTCCAACGATCGGCGGCAGCTGGACCCGCATCGCAAGCGCCATCACCGTCGCACTCTAGGCCACGTGCTTAGATCCTCGGGACGAGCCCGAGGATGACGTCGAAAGTGAAAAAACCCCGTCGCTTCAATGAGTTAGCGACAGTCACTCCCGACGCCCGCACGCCTCGGCCCCACCTCACTGAAACTCGAAAATATTCCGGAACACCCCGGGCGCGATGATCGACAGCGGGTTGATCGTCAGATTCGGCGCGTCGAGTTTGCCTGTCAGCTTGAAGGTGATTCCGATCAGACCGCGGTCGGTGCCGTTGCCGAGGATGATCCCAATGATCGGCAGTTCGGCGAAGAGGCGGTTCAGGCCGTAGGCAGGCATGAAGGTGCCGTTCATGTCCATGTTGCCGCGAACGTCGCGCAGCGCGCCCTGGAACACCGCGCCGACCTGATCGCCGCGCACCACGCCGTTCTCGATGCTGACGACTCCATCTCTTGAAAAGATGCGCGCGAAGCCGCGCTGGAACCGTTGCGCCGATGTGTCGATGTCGCGCTTGACGGCCGCGTTCAGGCTGCGTTGTTCCTGGCCGACGGGCGTCGAGACGATCGAATGCAGGCGCTGCTCGTTGACGATCGAGAAGCGGCGCACGTCGACCGAGCCGTCCCAGTCGTCGCCGGCGCCGAGCCGGATGGCAAGGTTGAGCAGGCCGCCGCGCATGTGCTGGTAGAGGTCGGCGAAGCGCGAGACGGCGCCGGCGTCGCCGCTGGTGATGTTGATGACACCGCCGCCTTGCGTCCGCGCGACGACCGCTTCGCCGCTCCCGGTGACGCCGGACAGACTGACCGACTGAATGCGGCTGCCTTGGGCCGCATAATTGATCTGCACATTCTGCAGTTTTTCGTCGTTGAAGCCGACGACCGTGTCGAGCTTGCCCTTCAGCGAAATGCTGCTGTCGCTCTTCGACAAACCATCACCCTTGTCGCCGCTGCCCGATTTGATCCGCGCCAGCACCGGACGCACGTCGGCGCTGCTGCCAGAGACCGAAACGTCCATGCCGCCCTTCGAACGACGAAGCGAGATCGCGAAATTGTCGAGCGACGACAGTTTCACGCTGTCGAAATCCGCCTTCTGCAGATTGCCCTTGCTGAGCGACAGGGCGCCGGTAGCACCAAATCCATCGCCCTTCAGCACGAAATTCTTGATCTGCAGATTGTCGTCGGGGCCGGAAATCTCGAAATCGGCGGTGGCGCCGATGCCGCTCCCCTTGGACCAGCCGATCCAGGGCAGATCGAGCCGCGCCTTGCCGAGATCGAGCGAGACGGACTGGCGATCCTTGTCGATACGGTCGAGCTCGACGCTGATCGGGCCATCGATGATATCGGAGAGACCCGGCAGGATCTTCTCGCGCTGATCGTTGCTGAGCGTCGCCGTCACGCTTTGCTGCGGCTGGATGTCGGAGGACTTGTCGGTCGGCTCGACCAGCTTGATGGTCGCCGGAACGCCGTCGATGTCGCCCTTGCCGTCGAGAACCACCTGCTTCGGATCGGCGGTTAGAACGCCGTCGAGATTGGTGATCTTGCGCCCCGATATCGCCTTGGCGACGTCGAGATCCTGCAGCTGCAGCGTCGCCTTCCATTCGACCGGCGGCGGGTTTTGCGAGGCGATCAGCCCGATCCGCGCCTGTACCAAGGCTTTCACATTGCCCTTCAGGTCCTCGGGCACGAAGCCGGCCCGCTGCAGCACCTGGATGGGCTTGAAGGTCAGCAACTCGCCGATCGCGTCGGCCGCACCCGAGATCGGCAGGTTAAGCTCCGCCATCAGCGGCTTCTCATAGGTCGACGGCAGGATGAAGGTGCCCTCGCCAACATCGACGGTGCGCCCCGATGGGAAGAACGACTTGCCGCTCTTGATCGAGATCGTCGCCTTCGGCCCAGCCAGCTGGAAATGCGCGCTGGTGTCGCGGATCGGCGGGATGTCACCGGTGACGTTCATGCGGGTGCCGGCAATGTCGAAGGCGATCTTGATCTGGTTCTCGTCCAGCTTCAGCCCCTTGCCGATAGCCTCTTCCAGCCGGTCGAAGGGAATGAAGACATCGATCGACGCATTGCTGACCACGCCGCCATAGAGATTGCGCTCCACCCACTCGCGCCCCTTCGACGCCATCCAGAACGGCCAGAGCTGCTTCACCGCAGTGGTCTGCAGCTGCTGCGACTGGCCGGAAAAACTGATCTCGGGCGATTTGCCGCCGAAGCGGACATGCAGCGAGCCGTAGAGCGATCCGGCCGGGCTCGACACCGCCATGTTGGGGAATTGCAATTCGCGGGCGCCGACGAAATAGCGGCCGGTTGCCTGGATATCGAAGGCCAGCGGCTGCTCGCCTGATGTAACAGGCGCCGCTGTACCGCCGCTGACGAGCAGATCGATGCCAAAACCCTTTTCGGCGGTCGGGTCGATCTTGTCGAGGTCGATCAGCGCGCCGTTGAAGGGCACGATCGTCGGCCCGAACTGCAGCTGCGAGCGCGCGATCTCAAGCGATTGCTTGGTGAAATCATAGGCGAGATTGACCCGCCCGCCGGTCAGCGGCTGCGCCTCGCCGTCCATGTAGAAATTGCCGGGCTGCAGATTGACGGTAGCGGCAAGCGACGGCTTGGACGTCTCTCCGCCGCGCTCCGCTGAAATGATCGTATCGGCGAGACTGTCGACGCCCTGGCGGATTTCGCCGATCGCATTGCGCTTGAGGGTGAACGGCGCAAGGTCGGCGCCGGCAAGTTCACCCGTCAGCCGCGACGTGCGGCCATCGGTCTTTTCGGTGCCGATATGCAGCGTCGTGACGCGGCCGTTGATCGCGACCTCGCCGTCGAGCTGTAGTGCGCTCTGAGCGTTCCTGGAGAAGACCAGGCTGTTGACGACGATGGAAAGCGGCCCGTTGTCGGTATCCGCAAGCTTGATGTCGAGCCCCTCAAGCTTGATCGACTTGGTGCCGCCGCGATCGACGAAACCGTCGAGAATATCCAGCTGCTCGAAGGCCTTATCCATCGCCGCCGGGATCTGGTCGATCCTGAGATTATCAAGCTTGACCGGATCGCCGGAGGGCAGAAGCGCGGTGTCGAGCGCGATATCCTGCGCTTCCACCTGCGCGATCGCGATGCGTCCCCGGAAAAGCTGCAGCGGATCGAGCGCCATGCGCATGGCGCCTGTGGTCGACATGTGCTGGCCGCTCTTCTCGTCGATCAGGTTGACGTCGCGCGCCTCGAGCGCCAGCCGCATGTTGGAGGTGAAGCGAATGACCGTGGAGCCGACCTCGGCCCGGTAGCGCGGCCCGATCGCCGAATTCAGCGCCGATTGCGCCTGCCGCGACAAGGGCTCGTCGAAAATGCCGCTTTCGACCGTGAAGATGATGGCGGCGATGATGAAGATCAGCACGCCGATGCAGCCGCCGGCAAGCCCCGCGGTCCGGCGCATGCGCGAGCGCGTCGGCGGGCAATGCACGATCAGCGGATCTTCCGTTCGCGCCGAGGGAAGATCGTGCAGCGCGACGATATCTTTCTTGCGGAATCTAACCTTCTCGCCGCGGATCGCCGACATGCGCCTCGCCTGTCTCCCTGTTCTGTGATTGGACCAGACTGGCTGGACGGTGATTTGTCCAATATATATCTGGCAAATCACCTCTTATCCACAAACCCGGCAAAAGAAAGGTTTCCCCATGGCGGAACTCAGCATCGGCTCCAGCGCGCCCGACTTCGATCTCCCGCGCGATGGCGGCGGACGCGTGAAGCTGACGGATTTCCGCGGCAAGGCATTGGTTCTTTTCTTTTATCCGAAGGACGACACATCCGGCTGCACGACCGAATCGATTGCCTTCACCGCCCTTGCCGACGAGTTCGAACAAGCCGGCGCCGCTGTCATCGGCATGTCGCCGGATTCGGCCGCCTGCCATGACCGCTTCATCAAGAAGCACAAGCTCGGCGTGACGCTTGCGGCCGATGAAGAAAAGACTACGCTGGAGGCCTATGGCGTCTGGAAGCAGAAGAGCATGTACGGCCGCACGTATATGGGCGTCGAGCGCACGACATTCCTGATCCGTCCTGACGGTACGATCGCCACGATCTGGCAGAAGGTCAAGGTCGCCGGACACGCCGAAACCGTGCTGACGGCGGTCAAGAATCTCGCCCCTTGAGTGTAGCGAGAGTAAACTCCAAGAATTCGCCCATGCGTTGAATAAGGCCAAATCTAAGGCTTTATTAACCTTAACAGTGTGTAATCGACCCAATTCAGGCAGGTCCGTGAGTTGGGAGAGTCTCCGTGGCGCACACACAGCAGAACGGCGTATTCGGCAAGCAAAAACAGGAACATATCCTGATCCTTGCCAGCGGCGATCGGGTTCGTCACCTGACCGTCAAGCCGTGGATGGCGGCAATCGCGGTCTGCTTCGTCGGCGTTTTCGCCATCGGCTACCTGCTCGCCACCTCCTATCTCGTGCTCCGCGACGACCTGATCGGCGCAACCATGGCGCGCCAGGCGCGCATGCAGCATGACTACGAGGATCGCATCGCGGCACTGCGCGCCCAGGTCGATCGCGTCACCTCCCGCCAGCTGCTCGACCAGCAGGTGGTGGAAGACAAGGTCGACAAGCTGATGGAGCAGCAGCAGGCGCTGACCTCGCGCCGCGGCAAGCTCGGCCAGTTGCTCGACCGCGCAGAAAGTTCCGGCCTCGACGCCAAGACCGAAACGCCCGCCTCCGCCTATGCGCCTGAGACCAAAGGTAAGCGCGCCGAGCTGCCCGCCGCCATGCAGGCGATCGAGCGGCAACTCGCCGGCGACGCAACGCCGGCTGACGTGACGCCAGACAACTCGACGCTCTCCTACGTGCCGGCCCGCGAAACCATGGGCGACCGCGCCGACCGCGTCTTCTCCAAGGTGACGCTCTCCCTCAAGGGGATTGAGCAGCGCCAGCGCGATCGCGTCAGCCAGCTGACGACGGATGCAACGGACGCGTCGGCTGCGATCTCCAACGTGCTGACCCGTTTCCAGATCCGCGTCCCCGCGGAGACGGCGAGCGTCAAGCCGGACGCGGACAGCGCCGTCGGCGGCCCCTATGTCGAGCCCGAGAGCGGCGACGACTTCGACAATTCGCTGGCACAGCTCGACACCGCCCTCACCCGGCTTGAAACCGTGCGCAACACCGCCTCGTCGCTTCCCTTCCAGAACCCCGCCATCGGCAAGGAAATCACCAGTCCCTTCGGCAACCGCCGCGATCCCTTCATCGGCCGGCTGGCACTGCATTCCGGCGTCGATTTCCGCTTCGCACCCGGCGAAAAGGTCCGCCCGACCGCGCCCGGCAAGGTGGTCACGGCCGGCTGGACCGGCGGTTATGGCAACATGGTCGAGATCGACCACGGCAACGGCATCTCCACCCGCTACGGCCACATGTCCGAAATTCTGGTCAAGGTCGGCGACACAGTCGGCCGTGAGGATACGATCGGTCTCGCCGGCAGCACCGGCCGCTCCACGGGCACGCATCTGCATTACGAAGTGCGCCAGAATGGGCGTGCTGTCGACCCGATCTACTTCATCAGCGCCGGCACGAAACTCGCCAGCTATATAAACTGAACGATCCCGCTAACGGTGGTTTTACCTCAACAACCCTGAGACCGCGCCGGTTCCTTGACTTCTCAACCGTTTCAGCCTATGTGGCGCTGCATTGCGGCATGCAATCCCGCCGACTCAAGCCTGAGCCTGGCCGAACCGGAACGGAAACAGTTTTCCCTTTGACGACATTTGCTGATCTTGGCTTGAGCCAAAAAGTGCTTTCCGCTGTCACCGACGCGGGCTACACGGTGCCAACACCTATTCAGGCTGGCGCGATTCCGTTTGCGCTTCAGCGCCGCGACATTTGCGGCATCGCACAGACGGGCACCGGCAAGACCGCCTCCTTCGTTCTGCCGATGCTGTCGCTGCTGGAAAAGGGCCGCGCCCGCGCTCGCATGCCGCGCACGCTAATCCTCGAGCCGACCCGCGAACTCGCCGCCCAGGTGGCTGAGAACTTCGAGAAATACGGCAAGAACCACCGCCTCAATGTCGCGCTTCTGATCGGCGGCGTTTCGTTCGAAGAGCAGGATCGCAAGCTCGAGCGTGGCGCCGATGTCCTCATCTGCACCCCAGGCCGCCTGCTTGACCATTTCGAGCGCGGCAAGCTGCTGATGAGCGGCGTCGAAATCTTCGTCATCGATGAAGCCGACCGCATGCTCGACATGGGCTTCATTCCCGATATCGAACGCATCGCCAAGATGATCCCGTTCACCCGCCAGACGCTGTTCTTCTCGGCCACCATGCCGCCGGAAATCCAGAAGCTGGCCGACCGCTTCCTTCAGAACCCGGAACGCGTCGAAGTCGCCAAGCCCGCTTCCGCATCCAAGACCATCACGCAGCGCTTCGTCGCGGCGCATGGCAAGGATTACGAAAAGCGTTCGACGCTGCGCGACCTCATCCGTGCCCAGGAAGAGCTGAAGAACGCCATCATCTTCTGCAACCGCAAGAAGGACGTCGCCGATCTGTTCCGCTCGCTGGAACGCCACGGCTTCTCCGTCGGCGCGCTGCATGGCGACATGGATCAGCGTTCGCGCACGACCATGCTGCAGAATTTCCGCGACGGCCAGCTCCAGCTTCTGGTGGCTTCCGACGTCGCAGCTCGTGGTCTCGACATCCCCGATGTCAGTCACGTCTTCAATTTCGATGTGCCCATCCACGCGGATGACTACGTGCATCGCATCGGCCGTACCGGCCGCGCAGGCCGTGCAGGCTCTGCTTTTACCATCGTCACCAGCCGCGACCAGAAGTTCACCGACGCGATCGAAAAGCTGATCGGTGAGAAGATCGAATGGCACAATGGCGATCTCTCGTCGTTGCCGCCGGCCGAGCCGAGCCGTGACGACGATCGCTCGCGTCGCAAGGGCGGCCGTGAGCGGGATAAGGACCGTGGCCGCGGCAGAAATCGTTCGGGTCATAAATCTGATATCGCCGCCGAGGATAATGGCGTCGAGACGATCGAAACAGCAGCCGCACCGGTACAAGCCGCACCAGCAAGGGTCGAAAGCGTGAAGCAAGAGCGCAAAGCAGAAAACAACAGGCAGAACAACAACGCGCGCGACCGCCGCCCTTATCCGGCTAACGACGACAATCGTGACCGCCGCCGCTACCGCGACCATGATGACGGCCCGACGCCAGTTGGCTTCGGCGACGACATCCCCGCCTTCATGCTGATCACGGCAAACGCCAAGATCTGATAGCATGGGCAGCCCCGGCATTGATTTTCCGGGTCTCGGCGTAGGATTGGTAATCCTGCGCCACAGAAAGATCCTCCTCTACAAGCGCGTCAAGGCGCCCGAAGCCGGCCACTGGAGCATTGTGGGCGGCAAGGTGGATCATATGGAGCCGGCCGAACAGGCGGCAAAACGCGAGGCCGAGGAAGAAAGCGGCCTTGAAATCGGCCATGTCAGCCTTCTCGGCCAGACCGAGGTGATCAGCGACGCCGACCGCCAGCACTGGATCTCGCTTCTCTATATCGCAGAAGACTATACCGGTGAGCCTGCATTGACCGAGCCCGACAAGCTGTCGGACTTCGGCTGGTTCGCGCGCAACGATCTGCCGCAACCGCTCTCAGCCTTTGCTGCGGCCGCCATCGGCCATCTCGGCCCGGAACAGTTCTAGAATTGCATTTGGAAAGCGCGGCCGGTCACTCCGCCCGCATCGCCGCCTCGTAAGCCAGCCGCACCCATCCCGCCATCAGCTCCGGATCGTCATAGGCGTCGTCGGGGATCGACCAGTACGGCATCTTCACCGGCTTGCCGGTCTTTCCCTCATAGGTCCACTGGCTGGCGCCGGCCTCGGCGAAGGCGGGCGAACTGACGTCATCGGCCTTCAAAAGCATGTCGCCGCGAAACTCAAGCGCGATGATCCGACCGAGGTGATAGATCCCCTTGCCGCCGAACATGCGCTTGATCGTAACGGGACCAAGCCCCTGAAACATCTCTTCGATTTCGGCCGCGTCCATGATCGTGCCCGTCTTACAGAGTGTAGTAATCGCGGTTCATGTAGAACAGCGCCGGCTTCGCCTCGTCGAACCGCACCGCCATGACTTCGCCGAAGATGATGTGATGCGTCGTCATCTCCTTGATCTCCATCACCCGGCAATCGAAGGAGGCGAGCGCGTCCATCAGCACAGGCGCGCCGGTGACCAACTTGTCGAAGCGGCCCGTCGAGAAACGATCGCCGTCTTCCATCTTCGTGCGCCCGGAAAACGCGTCGGCCAGCGCCTGATGATGCGCGCCGAGCGTATTCAGCGCGAAGATGCCGCTGCGGAAGAAGATCTCGTTCTTCGGATTGCTGTTGTTGAGGCAGACCAGCACCGTCGCCGGGCTGTCCGAGACGGAGCAGGCCGCCGTGATCGTCACCCCGCGCCGCTGGTCGCCGACCGCGGTCGTCACCAACTGAACGTGCCCGCCGAAGCGGCTCATCGCGTCCCTGTAAAGGCCGGGATCGATCGGTTGCTTGCTCAACAAAATTTCACTCCACGAACACACGCATTTCGCGCGCATTATGACGGTCATAGGTTATCTTTTCTACAAACCGATGCCGAAAAGCGACCAATCCGCGCGTTTTTCTTTGACGATCCATTCCGGACGGATAAAAGAGCAGGAATAAACGGTTGGGGCGTGCATCTTTCATGACTATCTCGCGTTGCTTAGGTCTTCTGCCGCTGCTGCTTGTCGCAGCCGGGGAATGCCATGCAGCCGGCGTGACGATTGGCGTCGTCGCCCCGCAGACGGGTAGTTTCGCGCCGCTGGGCGCTGAGATCGTCGCCGGCGCCGAGGCGAAGATTCGCCAGGATGGAGACACCATCGTCACCGTCAACGAGCCCTGCGAGGACAATAGCGGCGGCGCCGTTGCCGATGCGCTGATCGCAGCCAAAGTCCAGGTCGCTATCGGCTTCCTCTGCAGCCAGACGCTGGACGGCGCGCTCCCCAAGCTGAAGGACGCCAACATCCCTGCTATCACCGTCTCCGTGCGCTCCCGCATTCTCATGGAAGATGCGCTGAAGAACGGCTGGCCGCTATTTCGCCTTGCGCCCGCCGATGGCGCCGAAGCCGCGAAGATCATCGAGGTTATCCTGCGCGACTGGGCATCGAGCCCCATCGCGCTCGTCGAGGACGGCACGATCCACGGTCGCGAACTCACTGAAGCCGTGCGCAACGCGCTGGAGCAGAACGGCCTGAAGCCTGTCTTCACCGACACATACCGCCCCGGCCAGGAGCAGCAGATTGCACTCGTTCGCCGGCTCAAGAGAGCGGGCGCGACCAAGGTCTTCATCGGCGGCGACCGCAGCGACGTCTCGATTATCGCCCGCGACGCCAAGGCCGAAAAGATCGCGCTCGACCTGATGGGCGGTGACGGAATGCGCGCAGCCGACCAGCCGCTGCCACTCGCCGACGGCGTGCTGGCCGTGACGCTCCCCGATTATACCGCCCGCGCCGATGCATCGCCCGCTGGTGTCGCGCTGCGCGCCGCAGGCGTCGAGCCGGAAGGCTATGTCCTGCCGGCCTATGCCGCGGTCGAGATCGCGATCAAGGCGGTGCAGGCGGCTGCAAGCGATGAGCGACCAGTCGCCCAGCACCTCGGCGGCATGCCCTTCGACACCGTGCTCGGCCAGATCACCTTCGACGCCGGCCACGAGCTGTCGCAAAACCCTTACCAGCTGATGCAATGGCGCTCCGGGGCATTCGTCCCCTTCAACGCGCCGGCGCAATAAAGCCTGCTTGATCCCAGGCGACTTCAACGGAGAGAGACAATGACCCAGCCCATCCGCATCGCGCCATCCGTTCTGGCCGCCGACTTCGCCAAGCTCGGCCAGGAGGTGCGCGACGTGACCGCGGCCGGCGCCGACTGGATCCACCTCGACGTCATGGACGGTCACTTCGTTCCCAATATTTCCTTCGGCCCCGACGTCATCAAGTCGCTGCGCTCCTACACCGACGCCACCTTCGACTGCCACCTGATGATCGCGCCCGTCGACGACTATCTCGAAGCCTTCGCCAAGGCCGGCTGCGACCGGATCACCATCCACGCCGAGGCCGGCCCGCATCTGCACCGCTCGCTGCAGACCGTGCGCAATCTCGGCAAGAAGGTCGGCGTCACCCTCAATCCGGCAACGCCGCTCTCCGTCTTCGAAAACGTGCTGGATGATATCGACCTGATCCTCATCATGTCGGTCAATCCCGGTTTCGGCGGCCAGAAGTTCATTCCCGCCATGGCCGACAAGATCGCCGCCGCCAAGTCGCTGATCGGTGACCGACCGATCGACCTCGAGGTCGACGGTGGTGTGACGATCGAAACCGCGCCTATGATCGGCAAGGCGGGCGCCAACGTGCTCGTCGCCGGCTCCGCCATCTTCAAGGGCGGCTCGGTCGAGGCCTACAAGCAGGCGATTTCGGCGCTCCGAACGGCGGCTGAAGGGCAATCCAAATAAGATCGGGCAAAGTAGTATCGGGAGCGGCGTGTCGCTGATGGGAGACCGGTTTCGGGCTGCGTACCCGCCCTACTCCGCCGTGCTCATCGGCGCGCCGCTCTGGGCTCTCCAGATGCTGGCCTCGGCGATGAGCACGCTCTATCTGCGCAACGGCCTGGAGACCAGCCACCTCAGTGATCTCGCGATCCTCTATTTCGCCGGCGGCCTGCTTGCCTGGCCCTTTGCGCTGATGCTCGGCCGCTTCTTCGCGCATAAGCGCCGGATCGAGACGCGCTTCGCCGCCTTCTTCGTGGCGCTTGCGGCCTGCACCATCCTGATGACGGCGTTTCTCTTCGCGATGGACTACCGGGTTTTCTACTCGCGCTGGCATGCGCCGGGAGGATCTGTGATCTGGTTTTTCCAGCTCATCTTTACCGGCGCGAGCTCCGTCTACCAGTTCATGGTGCTCGGTTTGCGGCTCTTCGTCCCCCTCGGGCTCGTCTGCCTGCTGGCAACGAGTTTCGCGCTTGCGAAACGCATGCGTTGAGATTGCCGCGCGTCTTTGCTACACGGGCGCCAACATTCCCCTTTAGAACGCCAACATTCCTTACGAACGAAAGCAGGAAGCCATGATCCCGCGCTACTCCCGACCTGAAATGGTCGCCATCTGGTCGCCCGAAACCAAGTTCCGTATCTGGTTCGAGATCGAGGCTCATGCCTGCACCGCGCTCGCCAACCTCGGCGTCATCCCGCAGGAATCCGCGCGCACCATCTGGGAAAAGGGTTCGGTCGCCGAATTCAACGTCGCCCGCATCGACGAGATCGAAGCCGTCACCAAGCACGACGTCATCGCCTTCCTGACGCACCTCGCCGAATTCATCGGCCCCGACAGCCGCTTCGTCCATCAGGGCATGACCTCTTCCGACGTGCTGGACACCACCTTCAACATCCAGCTTGTGCGCGCAGCCGACCTTCTGCTTGCCGATATGGACCGCGTTCTCGCAGCACTGAAGACCCGCGCCTTCGAGCACAAGGACACGGTCCGCATCGGCCGCAGCCACGGCATCCACGCCGAGCCGACCACGATGGGTCTGACCTTCGCGCGCTTCTACGCTGAAATGAAGCGCAACCGCGATCGTCTGGTCGCCGCCCGTGCCGAAGTCGCGACCGGCGCGATCTCGGGCGCTGTCGGCACCTTCGCCAATATCGACCCGAGCGTCGAGGAATACGTGTGCGAGCAGCTCGGCCTCGCCGCCGAGCCGATCTCGACCCAGGTCATTCCGCGCGACCGTCACGCGATGTTCTTCGCGACGCTCGGCGTCATCGCCTCGTCGATCGAAAACGTCGCCATCGAAATCCGCCACATGCAGCGCACCGAAGTGCTCGAAGCCGAGGAGTTCTTCTCCCCTGGCCAGAAGGGCTCGTCGGCCATGCCGCACAAGCGCAACCCCGTACTCACCGAAAACCTGACGGGCCTCGCCCGCCTCGTGCGCATGTCGGTTGTCCCGGCCATGGAAAATGTCGCTCTCTGGCATGAGCGCGACATCAGTCATTCGAGCGTCGAGCGCACCATCGGCCCAGACACGACGATCACGCTGGATTTCGCGCTGAACCGTCTGGCCGGCGTCATCGAGAAGCTGGTGATCTATCCTGAAAACATGCTGCGCAACATGAACCAGTTCAAGGGACTGGTCATGAGCCAGCGCGTGCTTCTGGCGCTCACCCAGGCCGGCGTGTCCCGCGAGGACAGCTACCGTCTGGTACAGCGCAACGCCATGAAGGTCTGGGAAAAGGGCGCCGACTTCCTCGAGGAACTGCTTGCCGACGCCGAAGTGCGCGCCGCTCTGTCGGAAGAGGAAATCCGCGAGAAGTTCGACCTCGGCTACCACACCAAGCACGTCGACACGATCTTCAATCGGGTCTTCGCCAATAGCTGATCGACCTGATCAACTCTTCTGCGGCGCCTTTCGGGGCGCCGCTTTTCGTTTGTCCTTCTGTGAACGCGCGGCATCGATCTTCTTGCGCACGGCGGTAGCCGTCTTCGTAGATTTCGGCGCGGCATCGGCCGCCGCCTGCTTCTCCGCCTGCCCGCCCTTCGCAGCCTTGGCCACCAGCCGATCGAGATGCTTCAGGTCGTCCTCGTCGAGGTTCTCGATACCGATGAACCGGTTCTCTGCATGGCTCGTCAGGATCAGTTCGTCGAGCTTCGCCTGGATGGCGCGCGTATCGCGCGTCTGGGCGTTCTGCAGCACGAACACCATGAGAAAGGTGATGATCGTCGTGCCGGTGTTGATCACCAGCTGCCACGTCTCGGAATAATCGAAGAACGGCCCCGTCACGGCCCAGAGGATCACCAGGATCAGAGCAAGGACGAAGGTCACGGGCTTGCCCGCCCATTCCGACGTCTTCGCCGAAAAGCGCATGAAGATATGCTGCGTGTCTTCCATGTTTGCCTCCCTCAAAGCTTGCACCAGTCAAACTCCAAGGAAGGCATTGTGTTCCGTGGTGGATCATCCGGTCATACGATCGGCGGCGCCACCAGCTTGCGATAGAGGTGCCAGGTCGAATGACCGAGGATCGGCATCACCAGCGCCAGCCCGACGAAGAGTGGGATGGTGGCGACGGCAAGCGACACCGCGACGATCAGCCCCCAGCACAGGACTGGAACCGGATTGGCGAACGTCGCCCGCAGCGACGTCTCCATGGCGGCCACGAGGCCGATGTCGCGGTCGAGCAGGATCGGAAAGGTAACGACGGTCGTCGCCAGCACGATCAGCGCAAAGCCGAACCCGATCAGGTTGCCCCAGATGATCAGCTGCATGCCTTCCGTTGTGCCGAAAATCTCGGAAAAGAAGGCTGACATCGAGCGCGGGAACACGTCGCTCAGCACATTGAGATAGAGCGTCTGCGCGGCCACCAGCCAGACGACGAAGAAGGCAAACAGCATCAGCCCGCCGGTGACGATCGAAGGAAAGGCCGGCGACCGCGTCACTTCCATGGCGTGCCGCCAGGAACTGTCCATCCCAGCCTCCCGCCGCCTGCTGATCTCATAGAGACCAATGGCGGCCAGCGGCCCGATCAGGGCGAAGCCCGCTATCAGCGGAAAGATCATCGGCAGCAGATTGGCGCTCGACGTGGCGACCGCAAGAAAAATGCCCGCGATCGGATACATCAGGCACAGGAACACGTAATGCGATGGTTTTTCCCTGAAATCCGCCATACCGAGCCGGATGGCGTTGAAGACGTCGGCAAGGCCAATTTTATTGATGACCGGGCGCGAATAGACATCGTCCGCGCCGGACATGACGTGAAATGCCGTCATGGCTTTCTCCTCCTCAGCCATTGAGGCCAGCGGCGAAAGCATCGGCGGTGCCGACATCGAACGCGACCGGCAATGCGCTAACATAACAAAAATTGGCCGAGCTGTCCTGCTTTCCCTTGACTTTATCGCCGCGCCTTCTCACATCGGCGGCACCATGAAAGCTTCAGACGCCGAAATCCTCATCATCCCCGGTTACACCAACTCCGGCCCCGACCACTGGCAGAGCCGCTGGGAGGCGAAACTCAGCACCGCGCGCCGCGTCGAACAGGCGGAGTGGTCCAAGCCCGTGCGCGAGGATTGGGCCGCGCGGATTGCCGAGGAAGTCAATAAATCGACCCGCCCGGTGGTGCTTGTCGCCCACTCGCTCGGCGTGCCGTCGCTTCTGCATGCGATCCCGCAATTCGAGAAACCGGTCGCCGGCGCCTTCCTGGTGGCGCCGCCTGATGTCACCAACCCCGACATCCGCCCGAAGCACCTGATGACCTTCGGCCCCTACCCGCGCGAGCCCTTGCCGTTCCCGAGCGTCACGGTCGCCAGCCGCAACGATCCCTTCGGCACTTACGAGCATGCCGACGAGATCGCCGCAAGCTGGGGCTCATTGCTGGTGGATGCGGGAGAGTCCGGTCACATCAACGCCGATTCCGGTCACGGGCCGTGGCCTGAGGGCACGATGGTCTTCGCGCAGTTCCTCAGCCGTCTGAAGGGCTAGAACGCGCTCGCATCTCCACGCGGATAGAACTCAGTCGCCCTCGCCGCGCACGAAAAACACGCTCGCGAACGCCGCGAGCACGACGCATTGCATGATGAACATTGGCCAATCCTGAGCCATGGTTTTTCCTCCATACCCATCATATAGGGCGGAAAACACCGAACAGCTATTTTGCGGGCGTTGTGCCGCCGTGGCAAATGACATCGCCGCGATTGCTCCGCCGGATGCATGTGACCGAGAGCACGACTTTGGGAGCACTGGACAGCGCAATAAGTTTGCTCCGATATTAAGCTCGGCTTAATTCAAATATAAGCAAATTGACACACGCCAGACGAGCGAGTGCGAGCATTGACCAAGAAGAGGCCTGATCAGACGGTTGGTTCGAGCAAAAGCGGTGACAGCATCGCTTCAGCGAATGTTTCCGAACGCGAGACCGACGCGCTGGTCGAGCGCGAGAGCCGCTGGAACTACGCGCTAGTCGGCTCGGATCTCGGCGTGTGGGATCACAACCTCAAGCTTGGAACGCGCTATTACTCCGAAACGTGGAAGACCATGCGCGGCATGGCGCCCGACGAAGAGGCGGATGGAGACTACGACGCCTGGATCGCGCTGATCCATCCCGACGACCGCGCTTTCGTGATTGAGGCGATCGACCGGCAGAACGCCGGAGACCCCAACTTCCGTGTCTTCGAATATCGCGAGCGGCATCGGAACGGCCACTGGATCTGGATCGAATGCCGCGGCGCCTGCGTCGAATGGGACGAAAACGGCGCCCCTGCCCGCCTCGTCGGCACCGACACCGACATCACCGCCCGCAAGGAAGGTGAAGAGCGGCTGGCGCACATGTCGCGGCGGCTTGATCTTGCGCTCGACATCTCGGGGATCGGCGTGTTCGAATCCGATCTCGATGCCGGCACTGTCGAATGGGACGCACGCTTGTTGTGGATCTACGGCATCACGAACCCGACACGCGCCTCGCAGGGCGACGTCTGGACCGAAACGCTGCATCCCGACGACCGGGACAGGGTGCAGGCGACGGTGGCGGAGAACATCGAGCGCCAGTCGGGCTTCCAGCACGAATTCAGGATCATACGTGGCGACGGTGCCGAACGCGTCATCCGCGCCAAGGCGGCCTTCTTCATCGACGGCAACGGCCACCGCAAGCTGATCGGCGCCAATTGGGATGTGACCGAGGAAGTGGCGCTCAACGCCGAACTCCAGCGCGCCAAGGACCTCGCTGAGGCCCACAACCGCGAACTCGAGGCGGCCAAGGAGAGCATCGAGCATCTCGCCCTCCATGACTTTTTGACCGGGCTGCCGAACCGGCGCTACCTCGACCGCAAGCTGGAAGAATATTCGACGAGAGCAAGCACCGGCGACGATACGCTCGCTGTGCTGCACATCGATCTCGACCGTTTCAAGCAGATCAACGACACGCTCGGCCACCGCGCCGGCGACGCCATGCTGAAGCACGCAGCATCTGTGCTGACCGAAACCGTTCGGCCGGGCGATTTCGTGGCCCGCATCGGCGGCGACGAATTCGTGGTGCTCTGCGCACTCGATGTGACGCCGAAGAAGATCTCCAACATGGCCGAGCGCATCGTGCGCGAACTCAGCCGTCCGATCCGCTACGAGCATCACGAATGCCGCTTCGGCGCCAGCGTCGGCATCGCCACCGACAGCGGCCCGATGCTCGATGGCAAGCAGCTCCTGCTCAACGCCGACATCGCGCTCTATCGCGCCAAGAGCGGCGGCAGGAACCGGCACGAGTTCTTCTCCAAGGACGCGCGCCGCCAGGTGATCGCCAGCAAGCGATTGGCCGACGATATCCTGATCGGCCTCGAGCGGCGCGAATTCGTCCCCTTCTATCAACCGCAATTCGACGCCCGCACGCTTGACGTAACCGGCGTCGAAACGCTTGCCCGTTGGCAGCACCGCGAACACGGCCTGCTGGCCCCCGATCGCTTCCTCGACATCGCCGAGGACATCAACGTCGTGGCGACCATCGACGGCGTCATTCTGGAGCAGGCGCTTGTCGATCGCGCCGCATGGGAAAGCGAAGGCATCGTAATTCCAAAGATCGCGGTCAATGTCTCCTCCCGGAGACTTGACGATCCGGCGCTCGGCAAGAAGCTGCGGGCGCTGAAGATCGTGCCTGGAACCATCGCCTTCGAGCTTCTGGAATCCATTTCGCTCGATGATTGCGACGACGCCGTCATCGCCAATCTCCGCCAGTTCCGCCGCCTCGGCATCGACATCGAGATCGACGATTTCGGCACCGGCCACGCCTCGATCGTCAGCCTGCTCAGGCTGAGCCCGAAGACGCTGAAGATCGACCGCGAACTGATCCGCATGCTGCCGACCTCGTCCGAGCAGCGCAAGCTCGTCCGCTCGATCATCGAAATCGGCCGCTCCTTGAGCATCCTGGTGACGGCCGAAGGTGTCGAGACCATGGAGCACGCGCGTATCCTGGGCGACCTCGGCTGCGACGTGCTGCAGGGCTATGCGCTGGCCCGCCCGATGCCGGCAATGCAGATCCCCTCCTTCGTGCGTGCCGCCAGCTGGCGCCAGGCGGCATCTGCCGCCCATACGCCGACGCCACGCAACCCGAGCAAGGCGACCGCCTCCAAATAAAACACTGCAAAACCCCGGCATGAACCTGCGGTCGTTTTGTTAAGCCGGGAAACGGGGTAGGATGCATTTCTTAGACATTCGATTCTCGCATCGGTGCTCCGGAAGACCGGAATCCGGGGAAGGAGTGACAGGCGGATTGTGAAACCCTCGCTTTTCCTTTATGGGGACGCCACGAGATCGATCCACTCGCGCTAATCCCAAGAGCGCCAACGACAAGAGAACAATCGCAATGAACCGTCGCCGCCGTATTTACGAGGGCAAGGCCAAGATTCTGTATGAGGGACCCGAGCCAGGCACGCTGATCCAGTTCTTCAAGGACGACGCCACCGCCTTCAACAAGAAGAAGCACGAAGTCATCGATGGCAAGGGCGTTCTGAACAACCGCATCTGCGAGTTCATCTTCAACCATCTGAACAAGATCGGCATTCCCACGCACTTCATCCGCCGCCTCAACATGCGCGAGCAGTTGATCCGCGAAGTCGAGATGATCCCGCTTGAGATCGTCGTGCGCAATGTCGCCGCCGGCTCGCTGGCCAAGCGCCTGGGCATCGAGGAAGGCGTGGTCCTGCCGCGCTCGATCATCGAGTTCTACTACAAGTCGGACGCGCTCGAAGACCCGATGGTTTCCGAAGAGCACATCACCGCATTCGGTTGGGCAAACCCCGCCGAGCTCGACGACATCATGGCGCTGGCGATCCGCGTCAACGACTTCATGACCGGCCTGTTCTTGGGCGTCGGCATCCAGCTCGTCGACTTCAAGATCGAATGCGGCCGCCTCTATGAAGGCGACATGATGCGCATCATCCTCGCCGACGAAATCTCGCCGGACAGCTGCCGTCTCTGGGACATCGACACCCAGGAAAAGATGGACAAGGACCGATTCCGTCGCGACATGGGTGGCCTTCTCGAAGCCTATTCGGAAGTGGCGCGCCGCCTCGGCATCATCAACGAGAACGAGCCTGTGCGCGGCACCGGTCCTGTTCTCGTCAAGTAACATAACGGCTAAGCAAGACATTCGCTAAAAAGGCAGGGAAGACAAAGTGATCAAGGCTCGTGTAACCGTCACGCTGAAAAACGGCGTTCTCGATCCGCAGGGCAAGGCCATCGAAGGCGCGCTCGGCGCGCTGGGCTTCGACGGCGTCGGCCATGTCCGCCAGGGCAAGGTATTCGACGTCGAAGTCGAAGGCACCGACAAGGCCAAGGCCGAAGGCGACATCAAGGCCATGTGCGAAAAACTCCTCGCCAACACCGTTATCGAGAACTATACTATTTCTCTCGACTAGTGGTTGCGGAGATTGTCCGATGGCTGAAATCAGCAGTGAACTGGTGTATGAACTTCTGAAGCGCGTGCATGCAGACATTGCTGAGCTGAAATTCGGCCAGCGCGGATTGAAGGAAGAGATGAACGCGATGCGCGGAACGATAGTGTCCATGCATCACGACATCCACAACATCTACAGCGTGCTCGACCGTCACGACCAACGCCTCGAACGCATCGAAAACCGTCTCGAACTTCGAGAACTCGCAGAAGCACAAGCAAGGTTTGAACCACACCCATGAAATCCGCCGTCGTTCAGCTTCCGGGCCTCAATCGCGATCGTGACATGATCGCCGCTCTCACCAAGATCTCCGGCCAGACGCCGGTGACGATCTGGCAGACGGAGACCGATATCCCCGATGTCGATCTGATCGTCATTCCTGGTGGATTCTCCTATGGCGACTATCTGCGCTGCGGCGCGATCGCGGCGCGCATGCCGGTCATGCAGGCGATCATTGAGAAGGCCAACAAGGGTGTGAAGGTTCTGGGCGTCTGCAACGGCTTCCAGATCCTCGTCGAATCCGGCCTGCTTCCGGGCGCGCTGATGCGCAATTCCTCGCTGAAGTTCGTCTGCCGCGAGATCAAGCTTGAAGTCGCGAATGCCGAGACGGATTTCACCCGCGCTTATGCCAAGGGCCAGATCATCCGTTGCCCGGTCGCCCATCACGACGGCAACTACTTCGCCGACGCCGAGACGCTGGCGAAGATCGAAGGCAACGGCCAGGTGGTCTTCCGCTACGCCGAGGGCACCAACCCGAACGGCTCGCTGAACGACATCGCAGCCGTCATGAACGAGGGCGGCAACGTGCTCGGCATGATGCCGCATCCGGAAAACCTGATCGAGGCAGCCCATGGCGGTTCCGACGGCCGGGCGTTGTTCGCTTCCGCGCTCGACGTAATCGCTGCTTAACCTTAAACGGATATGAGGCCATTCATCCGGTCCACTGGAGCAAGATCGATGCGCCCTCACCTTCCCCTGACACATGTCCTCGCCATTGCCGCGACCGCGGCACTGGTTGCGTCTTGCCAATCCAAGACACCGGCACCCAGCCAGGACCGCAGCGCGCTGTCGACCATGGAACGTGTGGCGGTAGCCGCCAACAATTGCTGGTTCAAGTCGGGCGACGCGGCGTTTGCCGCCTACAAGCTGGCGCCGGAGCTCAACTCCTTCTCAGGCCGTCCGCGCATTCTCGTCGTCCACAAGGGCAGCCCGGAAAGCCGGCCGCTGCTGGTAGTCCAGGCGGAAGGCAACCCTTCCAAGCTCGACGCCTTCGGCCCGATGATGGACAGCCCGGCACGCCCGCGGATCGCTGGCGATGTCACGCGCTGGGCCGGCGGCAACAAGAGCTGCAGCTAAGCCAGCCTCAGGCTCGCACAGCCTCAATCCCAGAAGAACGACTTGCCGACTTCCTTGCCGGCATCGGCCCTGCTGATGCCGATGTCGAGGAGTTCTGTATCCGTCAAATCCCTGAGCACGCGCCGGCTGGCCCGCTTCTGCTGCCAGAGCGCGACCTTGTCCCAAACGCGGCCGAGAGCGGCCCACACATCGTGCCGGTTGAACCTCGGCGTATCGCGGAATTGTTCGGCTTGATGGAGCCGATTGTCTCTCCTGAAGTCCGGCGCTACTGACATCTCACTATCCGATCGCTGATTGTATGCGTTCACCCTGATAGACTTGACAGGACGAGGGTGACAATCTAGGAAATTGTCATCATGACAAATTGGCTCCCTGATCTCTCGCGCGGTTCCGGCCCGGTCTATCTGCGTCTCGCGGACAATATCGAATCCGCCATCGCCAGCGGCGCCCTGCCCGCAGGCAGCAAGCTGCCGCCGCAGCGCAATCTGGCTTATGATATCGGCGTGACAATCGGCACAATCGGCCGTGCCTACGCACTGGTGCACGAACGTGGCCTAGTGGCGGGCGAAGTCGGGCGCGGCACCTATGTGCTGGACCGGGCAGAGACGGCACCGGGCAATCAGCCCGATCCGCTGACGATTGCGCTCGGCGGCACCAGGACAATCGACGCTCCATCGGGAAAGATCCGCTTCGACACGACGGCGGCTCCTGATCTTGGCCAGGGCAAAGCCATCGGCCGCATCCTTGCCGATATCGGCGAGCAGCAGCTTGCCGAGATCTCCTCCTATTCACGCGTCTTCCCGAAAAACTGGTATGAGGCAGGACGCCGCTGGCTGTCGCGCAACGACTGGGCGCCCGACACCGAAAACATCGTCCCCACGCTCGGCGCGCACGCGGCTGCCATCGCGGTGATCTCGGCCATATCATCGCCCGGCGACAAGATCGTCTTCGAGAACCTCAGCTATACGCAGGTGAGCCGCAGCGCCCGCATCCTTGGCCGGCGGACCATCACGGTCGATTCCGACGAGCATGGCGTCATTCCCGATGATTTCGAGCGGCTATGCTCGCAGCAGCACCCGAAGCTCGCCTTCCTGATGCCGACAGCCCACAACCCGACGCTATCAACCATGCCGCATGAGCGGCGCGCCAAGATCGCCGAGATCGCGCGAAGACATGGGGTCTGGCTGATCGAGGATGATCTCTATG
Organism: Hyphomicrobiales bacterium; assembly: GCA_900465665.1. Lineage (GTDB taxonomy): Bacteria > Pseudomonadota > Alphaproteobacteria > Rhizobiales > Rhizobiaceae > Rhizobium. Next base: position 34,118 of record UBJO01000024.1, on the reverse strand, counting down.
GCGGCATGACCGGCGACGAAAACCCGCTGCTCGCCTCGCTGGCGCCCGATCGTACCTTCCTGATCAGCGGTCTTTCGAAATCGGTGGCCGCCGGCATCCGTGGCGGCTGGGTCGCCTGCCCGCCGCATTTCGCGCAGCGCATCAAGGTCACCCACAAGATGATCACCGGCGGTCTGCCCTTCATTCTGGCCGAAGCCTGCGCCCGGCTCGTCGAGAGCGGAGAAGCGCATGATATCCGCGAGGCCTGCATCACCGAGCTTTCAGGGCGCGAGCGGCTGGCACGCGAAACACTTCAGGGTTTCGATTTCGTCTCGCATCCGCATGTGCCGTTCATCTGGCTGAAGCTTCCCGATCCCTGGCTCTCGGGCACCTTCAAGAACGCCGCCTTCCGCGACGGCGTGCTGATCGACGACGAAGACGAGTTCAAGGCGGCGCGCACCGACAAGGTCTACCACCGCGTGCGCATCAGCTTCTCCTCCCCCAAGGACAGAGGGGAAATGGTTGCAGGTTTGATGACAGTTCGACGCCTGCTTGAAAGTGGCGGCGCCGGATACGACGGTGAGGTCTAGACTTGTTGCAGATCAGCCGCACCCGTTAAAATCTAGGGCTTTCAGCGTCTGTCCGCTTTACCGAATCGATTTGCATGCTACCAATTACGGTGAGGACGGCGATCTGCGCCGGCACCAAAGGCGGCGCATGACAATGAACAGCATGGCATCGGCATCGACTGGCCGCGGACTACTCCTCGCGGCTCTTCTTGCAAACATCTCGCTCCTGCCGGTCTCGGCCCATGCGGATGAAAAGATCTTCGACGAACTGCGCTTTGGCGCCTCGGCGTCGATCCAGGGCGGCCACAGCCACGAAGATGGCGTCTTCCCCGAAGTCACGGTTTTCTTCGACCCATTCGGCCAGGATACGGCAACGGACTGGAAGCAGACGCTGGCGCGTCCGCGCCTGAACCTCGGCACCTCGATCGGCACGTCAGGCGAAGCCACGCAGATATTCGGCGGCTTGGCCTGGACCGTGAACTTCAATGAAAAGGTCTTCGCCGAAGCCGGCTTCGGCGGTGTCTGGCACAATGGCGATCTCGATAACAGCGCCGATGGCCCCGATCTCGGCTGTCGCTTCCTCTTCCACGAATATGTCGGCGCCGGTTATCGCTTCGACGCGCACTGGAATGTCATGGCGCAGGTTGCCCATTCCTCGCACGCAAATCTCTGCGACGGACCGAACAACGGCATGACGCGCGCCGGCATCCAGGTCGGCTACAAGTTCTAAACTTCCCGATATTGCACTCCGAAGCCCGCTCTCTGTGAACAGCGGGCTTTTTTCTGTCGCGCGCCGCACCCACTTAGGCTAAAGACACCGAAATCGCGCAACGGCAGGGACTTCGCAGAGCTCATGACCATTTCCAATACCCGCCCGATCACTCCAGAATTGATCGCCGCCCACGGCTTGAAGCCGGACGAATACCAGCGGATTCTGGATCTGATCGGCAGGGAGCCGACCTTCACCGAGCTCGGCATCTTCTCGGCCATGTGGAACGAGCACTGCTCCTACAAATCCTCCAAGAAATGGCTCCGCACGCTCCCCACCAAGGGTCCGCGCGTTATCCAGGGCCCGGGCGAAAATGCAGGTGTCGTCGATATCGATGACGGCGACGTCGTCGTCTTCAAGATGGAGAGCCACAACCACCCGTCCTACATCGAGCCCTACCAGGGCGCCGCGACCGGCGTCGGCGGCATTCTGCGCGACGTCTTCACCATGGGAGCCCGCCCGATCGCCGCCATGAACGCGCTGCGCTTCGGCTCGCCTGATCATCCGAAGACGAAGCACCTCGTTTCCGGCGTCGTCTCCGGCGTCGGCGGCTACGGAAATTCCTTCGGCGTTCCCACGGTCGGCGGCGAAGTCGAGTTCGACGCGCGCTACAACGGCAACATCCTGGTCAACGCATTCGCGGCCGGCCTTGCCAAGTCCGATGGCATCTTCCTTTCCGAAGCCAAGGGCGTCGGCCTGCCCGTCGTCTATCTCGGCGCCAAGACCGGCCGTGATGGCGTCGGCGGCGCGACCATGGCATCGGCGGAATTCGACGAATCGATCGAAGAAAAGCGCCCGACCGTTCAGGTCGGCGACCCCTTCACCGAAAAGTGCCTGCTCGAAGCCTGCCTCGAGCTGATGCAGACCGGCGCCGTCATCGCCATCCAGGACATGGGTGCGGCCGGCCTCACCTGCTCGGCTGTCGAAATGGGCGCCAAGGGCGACCTCGGCATCCTGCTCGATCTCGACACCGTTCCGGTGCGCGAGGACCAGATGACCGCTTACGAGATGATGCTGTCGGAAAGCCAGGAGCGCATGCTCATGGTTCTCGAGCCCGCCAAGGAAGAGGTCGCCAAGGCGATCTTCGTCAAGTGGGGCCTCGATTTCGCGATCGTCGGCAAGACCACGGATGACCTGCGCTTCCGCGTCATGCACCAGGGCGTTGAAGTCGCCGACCTGCCGATCAAGGATCTCGGCGACCAGGCACCGGAATATGACCGCCCCTGGCGCGAGGCCGACAAGCGCGCACCGCTCCCTGCCAATCTGGTGGCAGCCCCCGAGGATTACGGCCAGACGCTGCTCCAGCTCGTAGGCTCGCCCAACGAATCCAGCCGCCGCTGGGTTTACGAACAGTATGACACGCTGATCCAGGGCAACTCGCTGCAGCTGCCGGGTGGCGACGCCGGCGTCGTGCGCGTCGACACGCATCCGACCAAGGCGCTTGCCTTCTCCTCCGATGTGACGCCGCGCTATGTCGAGGCCGATCCGTTCGAAGGCGGCAAGCAGGCTGTGGCCGAATGCTGGCGCAACATCACCGCGACCGGCGCCGAGCCGCTGGCGGCGACCGACAACCTCAACTTCGGCAACCCGGAAAAGCCCGAGATCATGGGCCAGCTGGTGCAGGCCGTGAAGGGCATCGGCGAAGCCTGCCGCGCGCTCGATTTCCCGATCGTCTCGGGCAACGTCTCGCTCTACAATGAGACCAACGGCGTCGCGATCCTCCCGACCCCCACCATCGCCGGCGTCGGCCTGCTTGGTGACTGGAAGAAGATGGCGCGCATCGGCAGCGCATCCGATGGTGACAAGGTCATCATGATCGGCACCGACGGCAGCCACCTCGGCTCGTCCATCTATCTCCGCGACATTCTCGGCAGCACCGACGGCCCGCCGCCGGAAGTCGATCTCTTCGCCGAACGCCGCAACGGCAACTTCGTCCGCTCGGTTATCCGCAACGGCCAGGCAACCGCCTGCCACGACATTTCCTCGGGTGGCCTCGCGCTTGCTCTGGCGGAAATGGCGATGTCCTCCGGCAAGGGCCTGAAGATCAGCCTCAGCGAAGGTCGCGGCGAAACCCACGGGCTCCTGTTCGGTGAAGACCAGGCGCGCTACGTGCTGACCGTTCCGGCCGACGTCGCCAGCTTCGTCTGCGCCAACGCCGAAGGTGCGGGCGTTCCGTTCCGCCGCCTCGGCACGGTCGAGGGCGACGCGCTTGTCGTCGACGATCTGCTGTCGCTGCCGATTCAGCAATTGCGCCACGCCCATGAATCATGGTTCCCTGAATTCATGGATGGCAGCGGCACGCTCGCTGCCGCGGAATGATGCGCAAGGAGTAATCGACCATGGCCATGAAACCCGGTGACATCGAAGACATGATCAAGGCCGGCATCCCCGGCGCAAAGGTGGTCATCCGTGATCTGGCCGGCGACGGCGATCATTACGCCGCCGAAGTCGTAGCCGAAGCCTTCCGCGGCAAGAGCCGCGTGCAGCAGCACAAGATGGTCTACGACGCGCTCAAGGGCAACATGGGTGGCGTTCTGCACGCTCTGGCACTGCAGACCTCGGCGCCGGAATAAGGCCTGCCGTCATAGCCTGTTAAAAGATGCCCGGTTCCGCCGGGCATCTTTGATTCTCAGCCGCGAACGCGGCAGGCTTCTTCACCAACGCATACAGCACGCAACGGTTGACGAACCGCAATCCGTAACGGATCGGCAACAGCCGGGACATCAGACCGATAGGGCCCTCCTTTTTTTGTTCGCACCTGCTGGAATTCCGGTCGTCACATGCTATCTAAGCTTAACGATTGAAACGGCGGGCCTTTAACTCGCCTGTTGAAAGGATTAGGTCCCATGAGCGGCATCAACGAATTCATCGACAACGAAATCAAGACCAACGACGTCGTCCTCTTCATGAAGGGCACGCCGCAGTTTCCCCAGTGTGGTTTCTCCGGCCAGGTCGTGCAGATTCTCGATTACATCGGTGTCGACTACAAGAGCGTCAACGTGCTCGCTGATTCGGAAATCCGCCAGGGCATCAAGGATTACTCCAACTGGCCGACCATTCCCCAGCTTTACGTCAAGGGTGAATTCATCGGCGGCTGCGACATCGTCAAGGAAATGTTCCAGGCTGGCGAATTGCAGCAGCACTTCCAGGAAAACGGCGTAACCGTTCGCGGCGCCGCTTGACCTGACCGGTCACCGGGCGTCCGCCCGGTTTCCATTTCTGTATTTTGAGTCCGAGGCGCTGTGCTGAACAGCGCCTTGGCCTGTTTTTGGGAATTACATTGTGACAGATTCATCACAAACCGCGCACGTGGGTCGTATCCCCATGGGCAAGGGTGAGTTCATCGCGCTGGCCGCCTTCCTGATGGCGATCAACTCGCTGGCGATCGACATCATGCTGCCAGCGCTGCAGCAGATCGGCGCCAGTCTGAACGTCGAAAGCGAAAACCATCGCCAGTTCGTGGTCTCCAGCTATCTTCTCGGCTTCGGTTTTGCCCAGCTCATCTACGGTCCGCTGTCCGATCGCTTCGGGCGCCGCCTTCCCCTGCTGGCCGGCATCGGCATCTATATCTGTTCCTCGCTCGGCAGCGCACTGGTTCCCACCTTCGAAGGCTTGCTGATCCTGCGCTTCATCCAGGGTCTCGGCTCCGCGGCCACCCGCGTCATCACCATCTCCATCGTTCGCGACATCTACGGCGGCCGACAGATGGCCGAGGTCATGTCGCTGATCATGATGGTCTTCATGATCGTTCCGGTTATCGCGCCCGGCAGCGGCCAGATCATCATGCTGTTCGGTAGCTGGCACCTGATCTTCCTGTTCATCGCCGTTATGGCAGCGCTCATCGCCGGCTGGGCCTATATCCGCCTGCCCGAAACGCTGCGTCCGGAAAACATTCGTCCCTTCACCGCGAAATCGGTGCTCGGCGGCTTCAAGCTGGTTCTGACGAACCGCATCGCGCTCTGCTACACGATCGCCAGCACCTTCATTTTCGGCTCGCTGTTTGGCTTCATCAACTCGGCGCAACAGATCTATGTCGGCATCTATGGCTTGGGCGTCTATTTTCCCTTCGCCTTCGCCGGCGTCGCGGTCTTCATGTCGATGTCGTCATTCCTGAACTCGCGCCTTGTCGGCAAGTTCGGCATGCGCCGCCTGTCGCATGGAGCTCTCCTTGCCTTCATCACCATCAACACGGTCTGGCTGCTAGCCCTGATATTCGGCCCGCATCCGATGCCGTTCTTTCTGTTCATCGGCTTCTTCGGTCTGGCGATGTTCAATTTCGGCTGGATCGGCTCGAACTTCAATTCGCTTGCCATGGAGCCGCTCGGTCACGTCGCAGGCACCGCCTCGTCGGTCCTAGGCTTCATGAGCACCGTCGGCGGCGCATTGATCGGCGCCGGCATTGGCCAAGCCTTCAACGGCACCGCACTTCCCATGGTCGCCGGCTATTTCACGGTCTCTATCATTGGCCTCGTTTTCGTGCTGATCGCCGAGAAAGGAAAGCTCTTCCAGCCGCATAATCCGGCTGTTTGAGCATGCATGCGACGGTTGAGACACATCTATATTTCAGGACAATCATATGACGCCGCCCCATAAGCCGCACACCGAAAACCAGGGATCCAGCCGCATCGGCATGGGCTTCCTCGAATTCGTCATCACCATCGCCATCATGACGGCAAGCGTCGCCATGGCGATCGACAGCATGCTGCCTGCCCTGCCCGCCATGGGCCATGCGCTCAACGTTGCCAACGCCAACGACGCGCAGCTCGTTATCGGCGTCTTCTTCCTCGGCTTCGGCGTCTCGCAGATCATTTTCGGCAGCCTGTCGGACACATTCGGCCGCCGCAACATCATGCTCGGTGGCCTCGCGGTCTATGTGCTCGCCATGTTCGGCGCCGCCGCCACCGGCAGCTTCGAAATGCTGCTCGTCATGCGCTTCATTCAGGGCCTCGGCGGTGCGGCCGTCCGCATCACCACCATGGCCGTCGTTCGCGATTGCTTCGGTGGCCGCGAGATGGCGCGCGTCATGTCCTATGTCATGATCGTCTTCATGATCGTGCCGATCGTCGCTCCCTCCGTCGGCCAGTTGATCATCACCTATGCCAACTGGCACTGGATCTTCATCCTGCTCGGCATCGTCGGCGCCATCCTGTTCATCTGGGCATCCCTTCGTTTGAAGGAATCGCTGCCGCGCGAAGAGCGTATCCCACTCTCCTTCGGCAATGTGGTGGACGGCTTCAAGACGGTTCTGACCAACAAGATCACCTGCGGCTACATGATCGGCCTGACCATGTTCACCGCCGTCATCAGCGCCTACGTGATCTCCGTCCAGCAGGTCTTCGGCGAGGTCTACGGCCTTGGCGATTGGCTTCCCATCGCCTTTGCCGCCACTGCCGGTGGTATCGCGGTCGCCAACTTCGCCAACGGCTTCTTCGTGCGCAAGTTCGGCATGCGCCGTATCTCGCACGTCGCGATGATCCTTTTCACCATCATCTCGGCGATCGGCTTCTTCAAGGCGCTCGGCGGCACACCAAGCTTCACGCTGGCCTACACGCTGTTCACGATCCTGCTGATGATGTTCGCCGTGATCGCTACCAACTTCACGGCGATCAGCCTGGAGCCGATGGGCAACCTCGCTGGTACCGCGACCTCCATCACCGGCTTCGTCTCCACCACCTTCGGCGCGATCCTTGGCGGCGTCGTCGGCCAACTGTTCAACGGCACGGTACAGCCACTATTCGGCGGATTCGCGCTGTTCGGCCTGATCAGCATCGCAGCCACGCTCTGGGCCGAAGGCGGCAAGCTCTTCACCCACCCGGGCGACGATCCGCAGCTCGATCCGGGCGCTGGACATTTCTAAACATCAAGAGGCCCCGGCAACGGGGCCCTTTCAATTCCGCACGGCAGCCTATCGCGTTGCCTCGGTCGCCAGCTTCAGTCCCAAAAAGGCGAAGGAAACGGCAAAGGCTCGGCGCATCCAGTTCATCGCACGCCGGCTCTGCAACAGTCTCTCCCGTCCCGTTGCGGCAGCGACCGCGTATCCCATGAACACCGCAAAGGTCATCATGGTGAAGCCAAAGCCGAGTTCGACCAGAACGCCGATCGAGCTGCCCGCTGGGACGAATTGCGGAATGAATGCAATGAAAAACAGCGGCAACTTGGGGTTCAGAATGTTCAGCAGAATTCCGCGCCACACGAGCCGCCCTGCGGATGCTGTCGCGCTCGGCCGAACCGACAGCCCCTCATGATCGTTGAGAACAGCCCAGGCCATCCAGATCAGGTATGCAACACCGGCAAACTTGACCGTCTGGAACAGGATCGCGCTGGTGTAGAGCACAGCGGCGAGCCCGGCCATGGCGACTGCCAGATGAAGAACGGTAGCGACAGTACAGCCGATTGCGGCCCAGAAGCCGGCGCGAATTCCCCCACCCAGAGTGGACGAAAGCGTATAGATCACGCCGATCCCCGGCGTCACACATATGATGAAAGCGGTCAGAAGATACTCGAAGCTCATTGGTGTTCCTCCCGAAAACGTCGGCAAGCACAACATGCTTCAAGAAGGGTTCCCGCTCAAGCCTGACGCGGCCACACATTCCGTGCGGCCGCATCTCAAGCGAGCATCCCTTAAACCGTAAACACCTCGCGCCGAAGCAGCTCCCAGCTCTCCTTGTCCGGCGCGATCAGCAGGCCACCGTCGACATGCTGCGGCAGATAGGCTGAGCCATCGAAGCGCGCCGCGTAGCCGCCGGCTTCGACGCAGGCGAGCGTGCCGCCGAGGTGGTCCCAGGGCATCAGCTTGTTGTACATCAGATAATGCACATGGCCGCCGGCGAACGCCCGGTGTTCGTGGGCGGCGCAGCGATAGTTGCAGATGAAGCGGACCTTGGCGAGGTTGGCGAGCACTTCGGCGCGCTTGCCGGGCGCCAGAAAGCCCGTCGAGGCCATGCCGACCATCTGCTCGAGTGCGACAGGCTTGGCGACCGAAAGCCTCTGCGTATCGCCATCGGGACGCTTCAGCCATGCGCCGGCGCCCTTTTCGGCAATAACCCAGTCGTCGCCCATCGGATCGTAGATGATGCCGGCGATGCATTCGCCGTTCGCGACCACCGAGGCCATGACGCCGAAGGCGGGAATGCCCGAGGCGAAATTGAAGGTGCCGTCGACGGGGTCGACGATGATCGACAGCGACGCGTCCTTCAGCTTACCAAGCAGCGCCGGATCCGCTGCGACGGATTCCTCGCCGATGAACAGCGCCTCCGGCCACAGCGTCGCGACCTCGGCCTTGATCATACGCTCGGCTTCGAGATCGGCTTCCGTCACCAGATCGGTCGCCTCGGTCTTGGCGCGCACATCGTCGCTGCCGAGCCGGCGGAAGCGCGGCAATATTTCCGCCTTCGCCGCCCGCCGCAAGAGATCGGCAAGCGTCGTGACATCTATCCTGGAAACCATGGTTCATCCTTCCTGGCGCTGTGACATGTCGAAAGACTATGCCGCAATTTTGCGACAACGACATGTGTCAAAACAAGAGCTTACGCCCGCAACGAAATCAGGTCTTCGGCGCGGTATCGCCCGCCATCAGGCCGGCGAAGTCGAAAAGCTTGGGGTCGAGCAGATGCGACGGGTTCACATGCGAGAGCGCGCGCAGCATCGTGTCCTTGCGGCCGGGCATGCGGCGCTCGATATCGGCGAGCATGTCCTTCATGGCGTTGCGCTGCAGTCCGTCCTGCGAACCGCAGAGGTCGCAGGGGATGATCGGAAACTGCATGGCGGCGGCGAATTTCGCCATGTCGTCCTCGGCGCAATAGGCCAGCGGCCTGAGCACCATCAGGTCGCCCTCGTCGTTCAGGAGCTTGGCCGGCATCGAGGCCAGGCGGCCGCCGTGGAAGAAGTTCATGAAAAAGGTTTCGAGAATATCCTCGCGATGGTGGCCGAGCACCAGCGCGTCGCAACCTTCCTCGCGAGCGATACGATAGAGATTGCCGCGGCGCAGACGCGAACAGAGCGAGCAATAGGTACCGCCGGCCGGAACCTTCTCCTTCACGATCGAATAGGTGTCGCGATACTCGATCCGGTGCTTGACGCCGATCTTCGCCAGGTACTCAGGCAGGATATGCTTTGGAAAGTTCGGCTGGCCTTGATCGAGATTGCAGGCGACGAGCTCGACCGGCAGCAGGCCGCGCCATTGCAGGTCGAGCAGCAGTGCCAGCAGGCCATAGGAATCCTTCCCACCGGAAAGCCCGATAAGCCAGCGCTTTTGACCCTTGAGCATGCCGAAATCGTCGAAGGCCTGGCGCACCTGGCGCAGCAGCCGCTTGCGCAGCTTGTTGAACGAAACGGAGCTTGGCGCATCGGCAAACAGCGCATGCGCGATCGCGCCCTCGGTTTCAGGCGTTTCCAGCTCGTCTCCGATGCTTGGCGCGATATTGGCTGCGATATTCATTGTCTCATCCGTTCTGGCCCCAGGTCGAAACCAAATCCCGTCTAGCAGAAAGCCGCGCCACAACCCAGCATCAATCGCCGAAAACCGACCATCCCGTACGCGCCGCCAACATTTCCAGCGCAACGGCGCCGAGCTGCGAGTTGCCGACCTTGTTCAGCCCCGGCGACCAGACCGCGATCGAGGCGATACCGGGCGCCACCGCGAAGATGCCGCCGCCGACGCCGCTCTTGCCGGGAAGGCCGACGTGATAGGCGAAGTCACCGGATCCGTCATAATGGCCGCAAGTCAGCATCAGCGCATTGATGCGCCGCGCGCGCTTGGGCGAGACTACCGAATGGCCGGTCATCGGGTTCGCACCGCGGGCGGCGAGAAAGAGACCGGCGCGGGCCAGTTGCTCGCAGGTCATCGACAGCGCGCATTGGTGGAAATAGACGCCGAGCACATGCTCGACCGGATGATCGATGTTTTTGTAGGCGCGCATGAAATTGGCGAGCGCGAAATTGCGGTAGCCGGTCTGCGTCTCCGACTTGGCAACCTTGTCGTCGATCGTCACCGTCTCGTCATCGGCCAGATAGCGCACGAAGCGCAGGACCTCGCCGATCGCCTCGCGCGGCTCGTGTCCGGCAAGCACCACGTCGGCAACGGCAATCGCGCCGGCATTGATGAACGGGTTACGAGGGATGCCGGCTTCCTGCTCAAGCTGGACGATCGAGTTGAAGGAATTGCCTGAAGGCTCGCGCCCGACCCGCTTCCACAGCCCCTCGCCGACCTTGCCGAGCGCCAGCGTCAGCATGAAGACCTTGGAGATACTCTGGATCGAGAACGGCACGGCAGCATCGCCGACGCTATAGACCTTGCCATCGACAGTGACGACCGAGAGCCCGAACTGGGAGGGATCGATCTTGGCAAGCTCCGGAATATAGTCCGCGACCTTGCCCTCGCCGATACGCGGCTGGAGTTCGGTGTAGATACTGTCGAGGATTGCCTGCAAATCCGTCATCACGACCCCTCTCAAGATAACAAAAAAGCCGCCCCGAGAGGCGGCTTTTCCGTATGCGAAAACGCCTCGCGATTAACGCGAATAGAATTCGACCACCAGGTGCGGTTCCATGACAACAGCGTACGGTACGTCGCTGAGAGCCGGTACACGAGCGAAGGTAGCGACCATCTTGTTGTGGTCGACTTCGATGTACTCAGGAACGTCGCGTTCAGCCAGGCTGATAGCTTCGAGAACCGAAACCAGCTGCTTGGACTTCTGACGAACTTCGATGACGTCGCCGGCCTTGCAACGGTAGGAACCGATGTTGACGCGAACGCCGTTCACGGTCACGTGGCCGTGGTTGACGAACTGACGGGCAGCGAAGACGGTCGGAACGAACTTGGCGCGATAAACGATCGCATCCAGGCGGGATTCCAACAGACCGATGAGGTTTTCAGAAGTGTCGCCCTTGCGGCGAGCTGCTTCGGCGAAGATCGCGCGGAACTGCTTCTCGCGCAGGTCACCGTAGTAACCCTTGAGCTTCTGCTTGGCGCGCAACTGCACACCGAAGTCCGAGAGCTTGCCCTTGCGGCGCTGGCCGTGCTGGCCCGGGCCGTATTCGCGGCGGTTCACCGGGGACTTAGGACGGCCCCAGATGTTTTCGCCCATACGGCGGTCAATTTTGTACTTGGACGATTCGCGCTTGCTCATCGTATTTCCTTTCAGAGTGTTACGGCGGTCTGTTTCCAAACCGCTCGAAGGAAACACGCCCTCCTTTGGCCTCTTTGAGGGAGGCCCGACAGGATTTTCCGGTTACGCGAACTGGAAACTCCACGGGACATGTCAAATGAAACACGGGACATTGCTGCCCCGTGCTGGCGCGGTCTTTAGGGTGAAGTCACTGGAATGTCAATCACAATCCATGGCAGCACCGGCAAAACCGTATGATCTCGAGAAAGCCGGAACTGCTTGCTTCCAAGAAAGCCGGTACGGCTTACTTCATCGCTGCCTTCTGGACTTTAAGGCCAAGCGCGTCGCTGATCGTGTAGAACAGGTCGGTCTGGTCGGTCAAACCACTGACGTTGGCCGCACGCGGACCGTAGGCCGCGATACGCAGCTGCGCGCCGGTGTGACCCTGGTCGTCGACCTCGTCCGAGTTGCCGTAGCTGACGGCCATCACGGCGCCGTCCTTGGTCATCAGCGCTTCCGTCAGGCCGGGAGCCTTTGTGCTTGCATCGATGATCTGGCTGGCATGTGCGTGGTCGGCGGTGACGATGACGAGCGTATCGCCCTTCTGCTCCGCAAACCTCAGCGCCTCCTGAACGGCTTCGTCGAGGTCGACGGTCTCGCCGATCTGGCCGCAAGGGTTGGCGGCATGGTCCTGCTTGTCGATCGAGGCACCCTCGACCTGCAGGAAGAAGCCCTTCTCATTGGTGCTGAGGAGCTCGATCGCCTTCGACGTCATCTGCGCGAGCGTCGGAGTGGCGGCCGTGCGTTTCTCGTTTGGCTTGCAGACGACGGGCTCCTTCTCGACATTGCCGTAGTGGCTGGCCTGCGGGCCCTGCCAGCGGATCGGCATGTTGCCCTCGGCGAAGAGACCGAGAACCGGGGCGCTGTCATTGGCCTGCTTGACGGCGGCAAGCTCATCGGCGTTCGTGACGATCTTGTAGCCGCGCTCTTCGGCCTGCTGGCGCAGCGTCTTGCCCTTCCATTCGCCGGCCTTCGCCGTCTCGCCAAAGCTCTTGGCGCCGCCGCCGAGCGTCACGTCGGCGCGCGCATTGATCAGCTGCTCGGTGATCGAGCCCTTGCCGCCGTTTTCGAGCGCATTGCTGGCGCACTTCTCGGTGGTTGCTTCAGGACCGTAGCACTTGCGCTGCGTCACATGGGCGATCTGCACGGCAGGCGTCGCGTCCTGCAGCTCGGCGGTGGACACGTTGCCCGTGGCGAGACCGGCGGCCTTGGCCTTCTCCAGCAACGTCTCGTGCGCCTCTTCGCGGATATCGACGCCGATCGCACCGTTATAGCTCTTCACGCCCGTCGCCCAGGCAGTGCCCGATGCGGCGGAGTCGGTCACATAAGTCGGCTTGCCGGTCTTCTTGTCGAGCGAGTAATGGGTGTACTGGCCGGTGACAGGCAGCGCGTCGATGCCCTTGAAATACTGGCCGGCGCCGACGGCGTAGTTGCGCGCGATGGTGATTTCGGAATCACCCATGCCGTCGCCGATCAGGAGGATGACGTTCTTCGGGCGGCCGTCAACGATCGCGGCGCGGTAGGCTTCAGTGATGTCGCCGGAGATGCGGCGTGCGCCGCCGGGCGTGCTCAGGTCCTCGCTCGCGCCGCGCTCCATGAGCTTGGTCGCTGCGGCATCGGCGGCATGAACAGGCTGAATGGCAACGGTGGCAAGCAGCGCTGCTGCGAATGCGGTGATTGCACGGGTGGAATTCGACATGGCCAACATCTCCTCTGGGCAAAAGGTCTACGCCCGCGTGGGGCATGCGGGGTTATCCACCCCTGAGATGAACAGCATGTGACACGAGCAACCCTATCGTGTACCGAACGCCGATACACGACAAAAAACCGCAAGGCGGCTTTCCAGCTCGAAATGTGAATATGGAAGCTAGCCGCTTTTACTCAGCAGCCGACTGCAAGTCATCCGCGTCGGGAGCGTTGGCATCACCAGGCGCCGTCTGGCAGTTGATGTCGGGGAAAGCGACGATGCGCTTGCCCGAGAAATCCGTGTGGACGACCACCGTCCCCTGCTCCTCGAAATAGCCGAGGAGACGCCGGGCGCGACGCGCGGAATGCGTGCCATAGGCGCGCGCGATGCGGGCGTCTGACGGGCAAGGCTCGCCGCACACGGCCGCCTTGGCGAGCATCAGAAATACGCCCTGCAGATCATCGGTCACGCTTGATGACAGCGACAGGGCCGTTGCCCATGCTTCCGTCCCGGCGGTCTCGGGATCGACGCCCGAGCGCGATACCGCGACGCGGCGGCGGAATTCCGGCAGCGACATCGGCGATCCCGGCACGCGGCGCATGCGAAGGCGCACGAGGAACTCCTGGTAAAGCACCGAATCCGTGCGAAAACCCGAACCCGGATCGTCGAGGATTTCGCTCAATACGGCCGAGACGCGCTCCTCGCGGTCTTCCGCCGACATTTCCGGCTGGCTGGCGCGGCCTTCGACCGGCTGCGGCGCGGTGGCGGCGGGTGCGGAGCGCGAAAGCTCGGCCAGGATATCGGTTGTCGGGCGTGGCGCGGGTGCAGCGCGGCGCACGATCGGCCGCTGGAACTCTTCGGGATCCGGCGTGAAGATCAGGTCTTCGACATCCTGCGGCGAGTCCGGTAGCGGCATCAGCTTTGGGCTCGACGAACGCGCCGAGGTCTCGACATTGCCGATCTGGATCGGCAGCGGACGGCGCGACAGAGCCGGGCCGAGTGCCACGAAATTACCGCGCTTCAGGTCGCGGAACATTTCCGCCTGGCGCCGGTCCATGCCGAGCAGGTCGGCGGCGCGCGCCATGTCGATATCGAGGAAGGTGCGGCCCATCAGGAAGTTCGAGGCTTCGGCAGCGACATTCTTGGCGAGCTTGGCCAGACGCTGCGTGGCGATGACGCCGGCGAGACCGCGCTTACGGCCACGGCACATCAGGTTGGTCATCGCGCCGAGCGACATCTTGCGCGCATCGTCCGAGACTTCGCCGGCAACCGACGGGGCAAACATCTGCGCTTCGTCGACGACGACGAGAACCGGATACCAGAATTCGCGATCGGCATCGAACATGCCGTTGAGGAAGGCGGCGGCGGCGCGCATCTGCTGCTCGATCTCGAGCCCTTCGAGCGTGAGCACGCAGGAGACGCGGTGCTGGCGAATACGATTCGCAATGCCCGCAAGCTCTGCCTCCGTGCGCTCGCCATCGACGACCACGTGGCCGAACTTGTCGCTCAACGTGACGAAATCGCCCTCGGGATCGATGATGACCTGCTGCACCCACGGCGCGGATTGCTCGAGCAGGCGTCGCAACAGGTGCGACTTGCCGGAGCCGGAATTGCCCTGAACAAGGAGACGGGTCGCCAGAAGCTCCTCGATATCGAGCGTGGCCGGATTGCCTCCCGACGCCGATCCCATATCGATACCAACCTGCAAGTCCCATTCCCCTTCTGAAATCAACGCCACTCTTTAGCAGATTCGCAGTGGAATGCTCGGCCTACCGAACAAAACCCACAACCAATCACACCTTTTCGAATCAGGCCGCCTTGTCCGCCACGGCCGCGCTTGCTTGGCTCTCGGCGCGCGGGATCAGCATGCGGGTGAAAAGCAGGCTGACGGCCAGCGGAATGAGCAGGATACCCAGCCCGACACGCAGCCCGAACGCTTCGGCGACGAAGCCAATCGCCGGCGGACCGACGAGGAAGCCGCTGAGCGCGATAAAGGTCAGGATGGCGACGCTGGAAGCCGCCGGCCGGTCCGTCAGGCTGGCCGATGCCGTCACCGCCAGCGGGAAGCCGACCGAGACGCCGACGCCAATCGCAGCGAAGCCGATCAACGCCACCGCCGTGTTCGGTGCCAAGAGCACGATCACCATGCCGGCAAGCGACGCGCAGCCGCAGGCCCGGGCGATGGCAACGGCGCCGAAGCGGCTCTTCATGTAATCGCCGCCGAAACGCCCCGTCGCCACGAGGCAGGCGAAGACGGAGTAGCCGAGACCGGTCAGCGCGCCGGTCGCAAACAGCACGTCGCGCAGATAGACCGCCGACCAGTCGGCGATCGCGCCCTCGGTCATGGTGATGCCGAAGGTGAAGGCGCAGATGCCGAGAAGGGCGGCACTCGGCAGCTTGAACGGCGCGCTTTGCGCATGCGATGCCTCGGCAGACGGGTCGGGGCCGAGCGGCAACCGCACGCTGACGAAGAGCGCGATCGGCAGCACCAGCAGCGCGATCAGGGCGATCGACCAGTTCGCCGGCAAATGCAACGCCGCGGCCCCCACGCCGAGCAAGCTGCCCGCCATGATGCCGAGGCTCCAGAAGCCATGGCAGCGGCTCATGATCATCAACCCGGTCGTCTTCTCCGCCCGGTCGGCCTCGACATTGAGCCCAAGCTCAAGCGTCGACAGCGTGACGCCAAGGATCATCAGCGCGAAGAACAACGTCGTGATGTTGTCGGCGAAGGCCGGTAGCGAGACGACCGCGAGAAAGGCCACGAAACCATAGATAATCGTCGCGTGCCCGCCGATTTTCGCGACCAGCCGGCCGGCGAAGGGCAAGGTCATCAGCGTACCGATCGGCAGCCCGAGCAGCGCGATGGCGAGATCGGCCGGCCCCATGCCAAGCTTCGCCTGCACATCGGGTATGCGCGGCAGCCAGCTGCCGAAGGCGATCGGCTGCAGAAAGAAGATCAGCATCACAAGTCTTTGAAACGACATAAGACATTCCCCTGTTCGCGTCAGGGAGCCGAAGCCCGCGAACGATTCTCCATCTGTGAGCTTGCGATATCGGCATCGCGAAGGAAAGCGCCGACGGCGCGGAAGATCGCCGCAACGAGGCGATGTCACCTGATGGTGAGACCAAATCCCTGCATCAGCCGTTTCGTCGAAAAATCCGGATTGCCCGAGGTGAAGACGGCGAAGTCGAAATTGTCGGGATGGACGGCATCGGCCACTTCAGGGACGAGGCTGCGCGCGCGCCGGGCAATCGCCTCGGCCGGATCGAGCCAATCCACCGGCCACGGCGCCAGTCTCCGGAAGATGTTGGCCATGAACGGATAGTGCGTGCAGGCAAGCACGACGATATCCGTCTTCCTGCCATCCTTCTCGACGAAGCACTGGGCGATCTCGCCCATGACAGCCTCATCGGAGAGCGTATCACCGCGAATATAGGCTTCCGCCATGCGGGC
This sequence comes from Hyphomicrobiales bacterium, assembly GCA_900465665.1. Classification (GTDB taxonomy): domain Bacteria; phylum Pseudomonadota; class Alphaproteobacteria; order Rhizobiales; family Rhizobiaceae; genus Rhizobium. The sequence goes on along the minus strand of UBJO01000024.1, from coordinate 17,494 downwards.
GAGGTTTTCCGAGCCGACGAGGCGCACATGGCACTGCTGCGCGAAGGACTGGATCAGGTCGCGCGTGTAGGCGCGCTTTACGGTTCCGGGTGTCGCGAGCACCGAGACGAGGCCCGAGCGCGTCCGCTCCGCCGCCGGCTTGATCGCCGGCACGGTGCCGACGAAGGTCATGCCGGGAAATGCGGCGCGCAAGTCGGCGCCGGCAAGTGTGAAGGCCGTGTTGCAGGCGATGATGCAGACCTCGGGGTCGTGCTCGCGAAGCAGCCGGGCGAAGAGATCGATGATCCGCTCCTTCAGCGCCTGCTCTTCCCAGCCGCCATAGGGAAAGCCGGCATCGTCGGCCACATAGATGAAACCGCGTTCGGGCATCAACACCCGCGCCTCGCGCAGCACCGTCAGCCCGCCAATGCCTGAATCGAAGACTAGGATTGGTTTCAGCTCATGCGTCGCTGCTGTCATCTTCCTGCTGTTCCTTGACGTCTGCGGGCGCCCGGCTTCCGCGCGGATATTGCCGCGAGAAACGGTCGAGGGAGGAGATCACGCCGCGCATCACGCTGATTTCCTGCTCCGTGAAGGCGCGGCGGGAAAGGACTGCCCGGAGATTGTCGATCATTTTCGGCTTTTTCGCGGGCGGATGGAAATAATTGCGCGAATCCAGCGCCTCTTCCAACTGGTCGTAGAGCCCGTGCAATTGTTCCTTCGTCGATGGCGTCTGCTCCATCGCCTGGAAGGGAACGCTGCCGAGATCCTCCATACCCGATTTCATCCACTCATAGGACATCAGGAGCACGGCCTGCGCGATATTGAGCGAGGCAAAGGCGGGGTTGACCGGGAAGGTCACGATCTCGTCGGCCAGCGCCACCTCTTCGTTGGAGAGGCCCCAGCGCTCGCGCCCAAAGAGGATGCCGGTCCCCTCGCCCGCCGTAAACCGCGCACGCAACGTCTGCGCCGCCACCACAGGCGAACGCACTGGCTTGAAGCCGTCCCGCTCGCGCGCCGTCGTCGCATAGACGAAGTTGAGATCGGCGATTGCCTCCTCCAGCGTGTCGAACACCTTGGTGCCCTCGATCACGTGATCGGCCTTTGACGCGGCGGCCTGCGCCTTCTCGTTTGGCCATCCGTCGCGCGGATTGACGAGGCGCAGTTCGGAGAGACCGAAATTCGCCATGGCGCGCGCCACCATCCCGATATTCTCGCCCATCTGCGGTTCGACCAGAATGATGACGGGACCTTCCGTCAGAAGAAGACGCTCGCTGTTCGTGCCTGCCATGAAGTCAAAATCCTTTTGCTAGGCGCGGAAATAGCCAAGACGGGCTGAAACGGCAAGGCTTATGCGTCCGGATACAGCCGCTCCAGCGTCAAGCCAATCATCTCAAGCCCTTGCCGCCATCCCTTGCTGGCGTGCGGATGGTGACGCGAGGTCGATACGGGGATCTTGCGATCGACGAAGAAGCATTCCGAGCGGCGCGCCGATGCCGAGGCGACGCGGGCGAGATTGGTCTCGATCAATTGGTGCGCGTCGTCGCTGGTGATCGAAGCCTCCCGGTTCTTGGCCATCATCCGCGCCCAGTAGGTGGCGGCGAGGAAGATCGCCAGCGTCTGCCGGACCTGTCCCGGCCTGGTGACAACAGACCATGACGACCCAAGCGGCCGCGCCGTCGTCGCCAGATCCTTGTAGGCGGCGTCCAGCGTCTGCGACAGGCCGATAAGCCTGTGTCGCGGCTCGCCGGCGGCGGTGGCCTTCAGCAGCGTGTCCAAAGCAGCAAACCATTTGTCCAGCACGAGGTCGAGCGCGCCGCGGGTGCGGGCTGGAAAGACGACGAAGGCGACCAGCGTGCCGACGGCCGCGCCGAGCGCTGTTTCCTCGACACGCAGCAGAAGCAGGTCGAGCGTCAGCGATCCGATCATCCCGTAAACCAGGCAAAGCGCGATCGACACGAAGAAGGTCATCGTCGCATAGCTTGTCTGCAGGAAGTAGAAGGCGAGGAAAATGGAGACGCTCGTGATTGCGAGCGCCGGAGCCAGATGGCCGCTCAGCAGCGTCGCGAGCAGAAGCCCGATACCGATCCCGAACAGCGTGCCCACCGAACGCTGCAGCGCCTTCATCGCCGTATCGCCTCGGGAATTGGTGTTGGTGAAGACGAGGAAGGAGGCGAGCACCGCCCAGAACCAGCGCTCACGCGACAGGCCGAGACCGAGCGTCATGGCGATCGCCGCGGCGACGGTGATCTGCAGCGCCGAGCGCATCAACGGATTGCGCAACGAGAAATCCAACTGAGACGCTGAAGCCGGCGCCTCGGCCACGGCGGCGATATCGGCGAAACCCGTCCGGTTGCCCTCATCGATAGTCTCGACGAGCTCAGCCCGCGCATTGCCGAGCCTGATCAGCGCGCGTGTCGCCTCGGCCGAGGGGCCCTCGTCATCCTCGCCGGGCGGACGTACGTTATGCCCCTCGATGACGCGATGTACCAGTTCAAAGGGCGGCAGCGATTGCGAGCAGAGCATGATCGCCCCCTCCGCCGCCAGATGCGCGTCGAAGAGACGGATCGCCAGTTCGCCCGCCGGCTCGGTGCCGGGATCGAATACGCCGCTTGGGGGTCTGGGAATGAAGCTCTCGGCCATCAGCACCACGTCCTTCAGCCGCTCCTCCAACTGATTGAGCTCCTGCCGGTCGGCATCGGAAACCCGCTCCTCCGCCGCAAGTGCGGCGATCTTGAAGAGGATCTGGTTGATCCGCCCCTGCACGCTTTCGAGCGACCGCAACAGATCGCGCCGCCAGTCATCAGGAAGCACGACGGAGCGCACCGCATGCGCGATCAGCGAGGAGACGATCGGGCCGATCGCCACCAAGGGCAGCTCGGCAAGCGGCGGCTGGAAATAGGCGCCGAGGAAATACGACATGAAGGCGAACATGCCGATCGCATGGCCGCGCGGTCCGAAGACGCGCGCGGAGGCCGCGAGGAAGATGATCAGAAGAAAGACGGCGTCGGAGATCAGCCGGTGCCCTTCCAGCCCGGCGGCGATGACCACGACGACCAGACTGGCGGCGCAGCCGAGAAGCCGGGTCACCAGCTGCCGCCCGCCGCCCTTGTCGCGCACCGCGACACCGCCCTCGATCGCCAGCACGATCCCGAGCCCGTAAGAGGCTATCGGCAGCGGAAACAGCAGTGAATGGATGACCAGCAGGACACCGAAGGAGAGCGCCACCGACAGCGTGACGCGCAGAGCCATCCTCAGCCGCGACAGAGCCGGATCGTTGGCTAGCAGCCAATCTCGGAAATCAAAACCGGAAAACAAAGAGTTCGAGCCCCGGAGCGGAGGAATGGTGTTTCACCGCTCACATATCGCCAAGGCTCTTAAAAGCAAATCAATCTTGCCGTCGAAAGCGTCCCGAGCGAGAGCTTGTCACTGCCTCTTGTCACTGCCCCTTGGCGATCTGCACCATGGTGTTCTTCAGCGAGTTCGCCGGCTGGCCGGGATCGCCTTCGGTAAACACGTCGTCGACGACAGCCTTGCCGCCCTCTTCCAGCACCTCGAAGCGAACGGTCGTCAGCGCCTGCTTGTCGTCGATCCCATCCATGCAGGTCTGCTTCTTGAACGTGACCACCACTTCCGTCGCGCCGTTTTCGCCGGGCTTCGGCGTATAGGTCATGTCCTGCAGCGGGCAAGCATCCTCGCCATTGACGATGACGTCGTAATCGAACGGCGACACGCCATCCTCGTCGGCAGCAGGGTTCTGCATCGCCGCGCGGTACTTGGCGACGAAATCCTTGCTGTAGATCCGCGTCAGCCTGCTCTCGTCGAAGATGTCCTGCCAGTCTTCGTCGGCGCCCGACCAGTTCTTGGTCGTGGCTTCCATGATCTCCTTGACCGGCGCCGTCGCGTCAGCGGCGAATACCGTGGCGGTGAGGCCGAGCAAGGCGGCAAAGGCAAGTGAAATCGTCTTCATGATCAAATGTCCGAGGCAATGGTTTTGCGCGGAGACTAGCCATTTTCCGTGTCTTGGCAATGGCGCAAAAACACACAAATCGGCCCTGCTTGCGGCTTTGCACTCCGGGCGCACAATGCTATAGCCCACGTGATTTTATATCACCCACCAGGGACGCATGTCCCTCAAAAGCTTAACGAGGCAGATACATGAAGAAGATCAAGGTCGCCAACCCCGTCGCCGATCTCGACGGCGATGAAATGACGCGCATCATCTGGCAGCTTATCAAGGACAAGCTGATCCATCCGTATCTCGACCTCGACATCGACTATTTCGACCTCTCCGTCGAAAACCGCGACGCCACCAACGACCAGGTGACTGTTGATGCCGCCAACGCCATCAAGAAGCACGGCGTCGGCATCAAGTGCGCGACGATCACGCCGGATGAAGACCGCGTCAAGGAATTCAACCTCAAGCAGATGTGGAAGAGCCCGAACGGCACGATCCGCAACATCCTCGGCGGCGTCATCTTCCGCGAACCGATCATCTGCCAGAACGTTCCGCGCCTCGTTCCCGGCTGGACCAAGCCGATCGTCGTCGGCCGTCACGCCTTCGGCGACCAGTACCGCGCCACCGATTTCAAGTTCCCGGGCAAGGGCAAGCTGACCATCAAGTTTGTCGGTGAAGACGGCCAGGTCATCGAAAAGGAAGTATTCGACGCTCCCGGCGCCGGCGTGGCCATGGCCATGTACAACCTCGACGAGTCGATCCGCGAATTCGCCCGCGCCTCGATGATGTACGGCCTGATGCGCAAGTGGCCGGTTTACCTGTCGACCAAGAACACCATCCTCAAGGCCTATGACGGCCGCTTCAAGGACATCTTCCAGGAAGTCTACGAGGCTGAATTCCAGGATCAGTTCAAGGAAATCGGCATCACCTACGAGCACCGCCTGATCGACGACATGGTCGCATCCGCTCTGAAGTGGTCCGGCGGCTATGTCTGGGCCTGCAAGAACTACGACGGCGACGTGCAGTCCGACACCGTTGCCCAGGGCTTCGGCTCGCTCGGCCTGATGACCTCCGTTCTGCTCACGCCGGATGGCAAGACCGTCGAAGCCGAAGCCGCACATGGCACGGTGACGCGTCACTACCGCCAGCACCAGAAGGGCCAGGAAACCTCGACCAACTCGATCGCCTCGATCTTCGCCTGGACCCGTGGCCTCGCGCACCGCGCCAAGCTCGACGACAACGCCGAACTGGCGAAGTTCGCGGCCACGCTCGAAAAGGTCTGCGTCGACACGGTCGAAGCCGGCTTCATGACCAAGGACCTGGCGCTGCTGATCGGCCCAGATCAGCCCTGGCTCTCGACCACGGCTTTCCTCGACAAGATCGACGAAAACCTGCAGAAGGCCATGGCATAAGCCATCCAGAATATGCGAACGATGCGGCGGGGTTTTCCCCGCCGTTTTCGTTTCAGGGACATCAGGAGGGGAACAATAAGATGACCACGACCATCCGCCCGCTAAAGCCATCGGACCGCAGCGCCTGGGAGCCGCTCTGGACCGGCTATCAGCGCTTCTACGAAGTCGCGATCCCCGAGGAGACCACGGACCTGACCTGGGGCCGTTTCCATGACCCCGCGGAGCCGATGCACGCACTCGGCGCCTTCGATGGCGACGGCAGGCTGGTCGGCATCGTGCACGCGATCTTTCACCGCTCCACCTGGTTGCCGAAATGGACCTGCTACCTGCAGGATCTCTATGTCGACGACAGCCAACGCGGGCTCGGAACCGGCGCGGCATTGATCGAGGCCGTCGCCGATCTTGCGCGCGAGCATGGCGCCGGCCGGCTCTACTGGATGACCCACGAGACCAACGCCACGGCCCGCAAGCTTTACGACCGCATTGCCGAGCGCTCCGGCTTCATCCAGTATCGCAAGGCGCTCTGACTGGTACCGCTACTGCCAAAATCTGACATCGCCATGCCATAGACGTTGCCTCGCCGCTGGCCCGCGCCAGTTATGTAAAAAACGAGGAGAACACCATGGCCGACGAACTGATATTCTACACCAACCCGATGTCACGCGGACGGATCGCCCGCTGGATGCTGGAGGAAACCGGCGCTCCCTATACGACCGAGGTCCTCGGCTTCGAAAGCAGCATGAAGGCGCCGGATTATCTTGCCATCAACCCGATGGGCAAGGTGCCGGCGATCCGCCACGGCAAGACTGTCGTCACCGAATGCGCCGCCATCTGCGCCTATCTGGCCGAAGCTTTTCCGGAAGCAGGCCTTGCGCCGACGGCCGAAGAACGCGGCAGCTACTATCGCTGGATGTTCTTCGCCGCGGGCCCGCTGGAAGCAGCCACCACCAACCGCGCCCTCGGCTTCCACACGCCGGCAGACAAGAGCCGGATGGCGGGATATGGCAGCTATGCCGACGTGATGGACACGCTCGAAAAAGCCGTCAGTGCCTCGCCCTATATCGCCGGCAACCGCTTTACGGCGGCCGACGTCTATGTCGGCTCGCATGTCGGCTGGGGCCTCGGATTCGGCACCTTCGAGAAACGCCAAGCCTTTGCCGATTACGTCGCCCGCGTCACCGACCGTGCCGCCTATAAGAAGGCGAACATAATCGATGACGAAGCCACCAAGGCGCTGCAGAAGAGCGCCTGACGGGCTCATGCGAGCGGCATGTAGATCTCGGTGACCAACTCTGTCGGCGGTACGTCGCGCGGATTGTTTAGGTAGTCCTCGAACATCAGCCCGTCACGCAGCTGCCGGCCCGAGGTCGGCAGCCATTCGGAAAACAGCCACTGATAGGCCTTGTGCATATCGGCATAGGGTCCCTTGTGGCTGAGCACCGCATACTCCCCGCCGTCGAGGGTGAAGGGCTCAAGCGGTGCCTCGACCTTAATCTCGCCTTGCACTGAGACACAGGCAATGGAGCGAAGCTCTTCGGCCGACACGAGATCGGGATCATCGAAATAGACGCCGATCATCCGCATATCGGGCCTCGCCAGCCCGCGCGCGTGGAGCGTACCGAAGAGAACCTCGAACGCCTTGCTGATCTGCATATAGGAGCCTGTGTGGCGCACGCCGACAAGCGCGATGTGCTCGATCTTCCGTAAGGTAACGTTGAACATGGCTTTGGTCCTTCCGTTAGGTGAGGGTTGGAACTCCGTGTGGCTTCCCTCTTTCCGATAACGGGCCGGCGGCATGCCGTAGACCGATTTGAAAATGCGGTTGAAAGACTGGAGGTTGGGATAGCCGGATCGCCTGGCAATCTCCCCGATACCGAGATCCGAACGGACGATATCGCCCGCCGCGCGATGCAGTCTCAGCCGCTTGACGGTCGCCGTCAGCGTCTCTCCATGAACCGCGCGATAGATCCGGTGCCAGTGATAGCTCGACATGCAGGCGATCTCGGCGAGCGTGTCCATATCCAGCTCTTCATCGAGATGATCATGGATATAGGCCGAAACCCGCCTCAGGCGGCTTTCGTAGAGTGCCCATGCCGTGGTGCCGTTCATGTCGAAACCTCATGCCAGTTGACCGGCTGCAGACAAACATAACGCGATTTGACAAATCCTGCTGAATTGCCGGCGCAAAAGAAAAAGGCGGGCACCCGAAGCACCCGCCTTTCGCAATCCAGTCAGAAAAGGCCGATCAGCCAGCCAGCGCAGCCGCGACGGCCTCGAGCGCCTCGTCGGCCTTCGATCCATCCGGACCGCCGGCCTGCGCCATGTCGGGACGGCCGCCGCCACCCTTGCCGCCGAGAGCGGCGGATGCGACGCGGACCAGATCGACGGCGCTGAAACGACCGACGAGATCAGCGGTGACCGCGACCACGGCGCTGGCCTTGCCGTCTTCGGAGACGCCGATCAGGGTCACGACGCCGGAGCCGAGGCTTGCCTTGCCGTCGTCCGCCAGACCCTTGAGATCCTTTGGATCGACGCCGGAGATGGCCTTGCCGAGGAACTTGACGCCGGCGATGTCACGCACGGCCTCTTCCGAGGCGCCCTGCCCGCCACCCATGGCGAGCTTGCGCTTGGCATCCGCCAATTCCTTCTCGAGCTTGCGGCGCTCGTCCATCAGCGCTTCAACGCGCGTCAGCACGTCGGCCGGCTGAACCTTGAGCGAGGTCGCCAGCGCCTTCACGCGCTCGTCCTGTTCGGCGAGATAGGCACGCGCCGCTTCGCCGGTGACGGCCTCAAGACGGCGAACGCCGGAGCTGACGGCGCTGTCACCGAGAATGCGTACGAGACCGATGTCACCGGTCGCAGACACGTGCGTGCCGCCGCAAAGTTCGATCGAGTAAGGCTTGCCTGTCTTCGCGCCATGCAGGCCCTGACCCATGGACACGACGCGGACTTCGTCGCCGTATTTTTCGCCGAACAACGCCATCGCGCCCTCGGCGCGGGCGTCGTCGACGCTCATCAGTCGGGTCGTGACCGGCGAATTCTGCAGAATGATTTCATTGGCCATATCCTCGACCACCTTGAGCTCTTCCGCCGTCATCGGCTTCGGATGCGAGACGTCGAAGCGCAGGCGATCCGGCGTGACCAGCGAGCCCTTCTGGGCGACATGGGTGCCGAGCACCTCGCGCAGTGCCTCATGCAGCAGATGGGTCGCCGAGTGGTTGGCGCGGATATGCGAACGGCGGGCGTGATCGACGGTCAATGCCACGGCATCGCCGGCCTTGACCAAGCCTTCGACGACGGTGCCCGTGTGAACGAACAGCCCCTCGCCGCGCTTTTGCGTATCAGTGATTTCGATCTTGGCGTTATCGGAAGAAATGACACCCGCATCGCCCATCTGGCCACCGGATTCGCCATAGAACGGCGTCTGGTTGACGACGATCTGCACCTTGTCGCCCTTGGCCGCTTCGCCGACGGCAGCGCCGTCCTTGACGATCGCCTGGACCACGCCTTCGGCGGTCTCGGTGTCATAGCCGAGGAATTCGGTGGCGCCGTGCTTGTCGCGCAGTTCGAACCAGATCGTCTCGGTCGCCTTGTCGCCGGAACCTGCCCAATGCGAGCGTGCCTCTGCCTTCTGGCGCTCCATGGCGTCGGTGAAGCCGGCGAGATCGACGTTGATTTCGCGGGCGCGCAGCGCGTCCTGCGTCAGGTCGAGCGGGAAGCCGTAGGTGTCGTAGAGCTTGAAGGCGGTCTCGCCGTCGAGCATGTCGCCCTTGCCGAGCGTCGTCGTGGCATCCGACAGAAGCGACAGACCGCGCTTCAGCGTCGTGCGGAACTTGGTCTCTTCGAGCTTCAGCGTCTCGGTGATCAAGGCTTCTGCGCGCACCAGCTCCGGATAGGCGCGGCCCATCTGCTGGATCAGCGCAGGCAAAAGCTTCCACATCAGCGGCTCGCGGGCGCCGAGCAGTTCGGCATGGCGCATGGCGCGGCGCATGATGCGACGAAGCACGTAGCCGCGGCCTTCGGCGGACGGCAGAACGCCGTCGGCGATCAGGAATGCGGACGAACGCAGGTGATCGGCGATGACGCGATGGCTGGCGCGCTGCTCACCCTCGGCCTTGACGCCTGTTGCTTCCTCGGATGCCGAGATCAGCGCGCGGAACAGGTCGATGTCGTAATTGTCGTGCTTGCCCTGCAGCAGAGCTGCGATACGCTCGAGACCCATGCCGGTGTCGATCGACGGACGCGGCAGGTCGACGCGCTCTTCCTTGGTGATCTGCTCGTACTGCATGAAGACGAGGTTCCAGATCTCGATGAAGCGATCGCCGTCTTCTTCCGGCGAGCCGGGAGGGCCGCCCCAGATATGATCGCCGTGATCGTAGAAGATCTCGGAACAGGGGCCGCACGGGCCGGTGTCACCCATCGCCCAGAAATTGTCGCTGGTCGGAATGCGGATGATCTTGTCGTCGGAGAGGCCGGCGATCTTCTTCCAGAGATTAAAGGCCTCGTCGTCGGTGTGATAGACGGTGACCAGCAGACGCTTGGCGTCGATGCCGAACTCCTTGGTGATCAGCGTCCAGGCATGCTCGATCGCCTGCTCCTTGAAGTAATCGCCGAAGGAGAAATTGCCGAGCATTTCGAAGAAGGTATGGTGGCGCGCAGTATAGCCGACATTGTCGAGGTCGTTATGCTTGCCGCCGGCGCGCACGCACTTCTGCGCGGTCGACGCCGTCTTGTAGGGACGCTGCTCGAGACCGGTGAAGACGTTCTTGAATTGCACCATGCCGGCGTTCGTGAACATCAGCGTCGGGTCGTTGCGCGGCACCAGCGGGCTCGATGAAACGATCTCGTGGCCGTTCTTCTTGAAGTAGTCGAGGAAGGTCGATCGGATTTCGTTCACACCGCTCATGCTATGCCCTTCAGTGCTGCCCAAGGCAGGTCAAATCTTGAAAATTCAGTGGCTTTTATCGCCGACGTTAACCACTGTCCAGCAGACAAACAAAACCGGCTGCATTCTGATCAAGGAATGCAGCCGGCTTTGAACTATTCAGTCGTGGATTGAGGCTTATTCGCCGTCGGAATCGTTGGCGTCAGGGCCGCCATTCTGCAGCTGATCGGCGATCAGGCCGGCGTTCTGGCGGATCGAGGTTTCGATCTCGCGCATCAGCTCGGGATTATCGCGCAGGAACGTCTTGGCGTTCTCGCGGCCCTGGCCGAGACGCTGGCTGTTATAGGAGAACCAGGCGCCGGACTTCTCGACGATCCCGGCCTTGACGCCGAGGTCGACCAGCTCGCCGGTCTTCGATACGCCTTCGCCGTACATGATGTCGAATTCGACCTGCTTGAAGGGAGGCGCCATCTTGTTCTTGACGACCTTGACGCGCGTCTGGTTACCGATCACCTCTTCGCGCTCCTTGACGGCGCCGATGCGGCGGATGTCGAGGCGAACCGAGGCGTAGAACTTCAGCGCGTTACCACCCGTCGTCGTCTCAGGCGAACCGAACATGACGCCGATCTTCATGCGGATCTGGTTGATGAAGATGACCATGGTCTTCGACTTCGAAATCGAGGCCGTCAGCTTGCGCAGCGCTTGGCTCATCAGTCGCGCCTGCAGACCAGGAAGGCTGTCGCCCATCTCGCCTTCGATTTCGGCGCGCGGCGTCAGCGCCGCAACCGAGTCCACGACCAGCACGTCGACGGCACCGGAGCGCACCAGCGTGTCGGTGATTTCGAGCGCCTGTTCGCCCGTATCCGGCTGCGAGATCAGCAGATTGTGCAGATCGACGCCCAGCTTGCGAGCGTAAACCGGATCAAGCGCGTGTTCGGCGTCGACGAAGGCGCAGATGCCGCCCTTCTTCTGGGCTTCCGCGATCGTCTGCAGCGCCAGCGTCGTCTTACCCGAGCTTTCCGGCCCGTAAATTTCGATGATACGTCCCTTGGGAAGACCGCCGATCCCGAGTGCGATATCCAGTCCGAGAGAGCCCGTCGAAACGGTCTCGATCTCGACCACGCCCTCGTTCGAGCCGAGCTTCATGATAGAGCCCTTGCCGAACGACCGCTCGATCTGTGAGAGTGCCGCTTCAAGTGCCTTGCTTTTGTCCACCGATTTGTCCTCTACAAGCCGCAATGTATTCTGTGACATTCGATCCACCTTTAGGTTATTGAAGCCGCTCAAGCAATGTCGCCGCCGATGTCGATTTTGTACCGCATTTGTTCTCATCACGCAAGTGCCGTTCAAAGCATTGAAAGAAAGAGGTAAAACGGCCTGTGTTCTACATTTGTTTTATCCATGCAAAGCAAGAGCTTACAGCACCTGGACGGCGGCTGACCGCGCTTCCGGAGGCCGCACGATTCGGCCAAGACTGCATTTCGGAGCGATGAGATGAGCAAGAAGATTCTCGTGCTTGGCGGTGCCCATATCGATCGCCGGGGCCGCATATCGGGCGCCACGGCAGATGGCGCCAGCAACCCCGGCTCCTGGTTCGAGGAAGCCGGCGGCGGCGGCTTCAACGCGGCCCGCAACCTCGCTCGCCTCGGCTTCGACGTCACCATGATCTCGCCACGTGGCGGCGACCCGACCGGAGAGATGGTGAGCGAAGCCGCCGATCTCGCCGGCGTCAACGACCGCCCCTTCATCTTTCTGGACCGCAAGACGCCGAGCTATACCGCGATCATCGAACGCGACGGCAATCTGGTGATCGCGCTGGCCGACATGGATCTCTACCGCATGTTCGTGCCGCGCCGCCTGTCGATCCGCTCGGTGCGCGACGCGTTTTCGGCGACCGACATGATCCTCTTCGATGCGAACCTGCCGGAGGAGACGCTGGTGTCGATCACCGCGCGCGCCAAGGCGCTCGGCAAGCCGGTGGCGGCGATCGCCATCTCGCCGGCCAAGGCGGTGAAGCTGAAAGCCTGCATGCAGGGGATCGACCATCTCTTCCTGAACGAGGCCGAGGCAACGGCGCTGACCGGCGAGCGGCCGGAAAACCCCGTCCACTGGCCGTCACTGCTCGGTGATATCGGCCTCAGGGGCGGTGTCGTCACCCGGGGACAGCGCGAGCTGATCGCCTTTTCCGCAGGCCATGTCGCCGCGCTGCAGCCGGCCAATGTCGAGCACGTGTCCGACGTGACCGGTGCCGGCGATTCCCTCGCTTCGGGCGTTATCGCAGCACTTTTGCGCGGGCTACCGATGAGCGAGGCCATCCGCGAGGGAGCGGCTGCTGCAGCGCTGACGGTCCAGTCGCCTAATGCGGTCAACGAAAATCTCTCCGCCGATCTGCTGAAACAGGCTCTGGCTCTTGTCCCGCCGGCGAGAATTCTGCATTGAAACCCAATCAGACGAAATGGAAGATCCGATGACGAACACTCTCTCCTCCAAGCTGCCGATCACCTATTCCAAGGAAGTGGCGAGCGCCAAGCAGCGTGGCGCGCCGATCGTGGCGCTCGAATCGACGATCATCACCCACGGCATGCCCTACCCCGGGAATATCGAGATGGCCCGCAGCGTCGAATCGATCATCCGCGAACAGGGTGCCGTCCCCGCCACCATCGCCGTCATCCACGGCACGCTCCACATCGGGCTTGAAGCCGAAGAGCTCGAGCAGCTGGCCAAGGCCAAGGATGTGCTGAAGGTCTCGCGCGCCGACCTCGCCTTCGCGATCGCCGAGCGCCGCCACGGCGCAACCACCGTCGCCGCGACGATGATCGCCGCCGAACGCGCCGGCATCAAGGTCTTCGCGACCGGCGGCATCGGTGGCGTGCATCGCGGCGCGGAAGAGAGCTTCGACATCTCCGCCGATCTGGAAGAACTCGCCCGCACCGGCGTCATCGTCGTCTGCGCCGGCGCCAAGGCGATCCTCGACGTGCCGAAGACGCTGGAAGTGCTGGAAACCGCTGGCGTTCCCGTTGTCACCTACGAAAGCGAAGAATTCCCGGCCTTCTGGTCGCGCTCATCAGGCCTGCGCAGCCCGCTGACGCTGAACAGCCCGGCGGCCATCGCCAACTTCCAGACGGTGCGCGAACAGCTCGGCATCGACGGCGGCATGCTGATCGCCAATCCGGTGCCCGAGGCCGACGAAATCCCGGCCGAAGAGATGGAAATCTACATCCAGCGCGCGCTCGACAGCGCCGAACGCGACGAAATCTCCGGCAAGGCCGTCACGCCCTACCTGCTGAGCACCATCTTCGACCTGACCGACGGCCAGAGCCTGAAGACCAACATCGCACTGGTGGAAAACAACGCCCGTCTCGCAGGAGAAATCGCGGTAGCGCTTAACGCCTGACACTTGATGGGCTGATGCCCCATTGGCCGAGCGTTTTCGCCAATAAAGTGAAGCTAGCGACCGCCCCTAGCCGATCTCCCCCCTTGTGGGGGANNCCGGCAGGACAGAGGGGGGTCTCACACGGCAAGCCCTACAAGAGCGCACCTCCGCACCTCACCCCTCAAGCGTCTCCTTGACCACCACAGCCAGCTGCTTCAGCGAGAACGGCTTCGGCAGGAACCCGAACTTGGACTCTGGCGGCAGGTTGCGCGCGAATGCGTCCTCGGCATAGCCCGAGACGAAGATGAACTTCAGATCCGGATATTTCTTGCGCAGTTCGCGCAACAGCGAAGGCCCGTCCATTTCAGGCATGACGACGTCGGAGACGACGATATCCACCTTGCCATCGAGCTCATCCATGATGTCGAGCGCTTCGACACCCGATCCCGCCTCGTGAACCGTGTAGCCGCGCGTCTCCAGCATCCGCTTGCCGCCGCGGCGCACCGCCTCCTCGTCCTCCACGAGCAGGATGACCGCCGATCCTGTCAGATCCTCTGGCTGCTCAGGCTTGGCCGGCGAGAGGGCAACGACGTTGTCGGCGCTCGGCGTGACCGCATCGGCCTCGGCTGCGATCGCCGGCTCGACGATATGGCGCGGCAGGAAGACACGGAAGGTCGTGCCCTTGCCGACTTCCGATTCCGGCTGGATGTAGCCGCCTGACTGCTTGACGATGCCGTAGACCATCGCGAGCCCGAGGCCCGTGCCCTTGCCCACCTCCTTGGTGGTGAAGAAGGGTTCGAAGATCTTGTCCATGATTTCAGGCGCGATGCCGGTGCCGTTGTCGGACACCTCGACCAGAACCATGTCCTCGTGCGGCATGTAGGAGTAGTTGAAGGCGGCGACCTCGGCGGCCGTCGCGTTCTTCGTGCGCACGGTCAGCTTGCCGCCCTCGGGCATCGCGTCGCGCGCATTGACGCACAGGTTGATCAGCACCTGCTCGAACTGCGACAGGTCGGTCTTCACAGGCCAGAGATCACGCCCGTATTCGACATCGAGCTTGACGTTGGTCCCCGACAGCAGCCGGTCGACCAGCATTCTCAGATCGCCGACGACGTCAGTAAGATTGAGCACGCTCGGCCGCATCGTCTGCTTGCGCGAGAAGGCAAGCAGCTGGCGCACCAAAACGGCCGCACGGTTGGCGTTGCGCTTGATCTCCATCAGATCGGCGAAACCAGGATCGGCCGGCCGCGCCTGCAACAGCAGGTGGTCGGACGACAGAAGGATGGCGGTCAACACGTTGTTGAAGTCGTGCGCGATACCGCCGGCGAGCGTGCCCACCGCGTTCATCTTCTGCGTCTGCGCCATCTGCGCCTCGAGCGCCTTCTGCTCCGTCACCTCGACTGCGTAGACGATCGCGGCCTCTTCAGGCGCTTCATCGCTCTGGTCGATCACGGCGTTGACGTAGAAGCGGAAATGCCTGTTGTCATCGGCCTGCGTCTTGGAATCGAGCGGAGGAATATCGCCCTGCCGGTCCTTAGCGGCGGCAAGCGCGCCCTGCAGCCTCGGCTTGTCGACATCCTGCACGATGGTCTCGAACAGCGCGCCGTTCTCGACGTCATCGCGCGACACGATGCCGGAAAAGAGTTTCAGGAATGGCGCATTGGTCCTGAGGATACGGCCATCGCCATCGACGGAGGCGATCGCCATCGGCGTGTTGTTGAAGAAGCGCGTGAAACGCATCGATGCAGCCGACGCCGACTGATCCCCAGCCGTGCTGTCGCGCCGCGTCAGAACGATCGACCGGCTCTCGCCTGGCGCACCGTCGCGCATCGAGGTGACGCTGTGAACGATCTGCACCGGAACGCCCTGGCCGTTTGATTTCTTCAGGTCGAGATCGAGGGTCACCGTCTTCTGCAGACCGGGATCGGCCTGCACGGACTGAATCAGCGCCAGCCCCTCGCCGGCAACCATGTCGCCGATCGTCATCGAGCCGGGAATGAACTTGGTGAGGTCGATCCCCAGCCACTCGGCAAGCGTCGCGTTGAGATAGAAGATTTCTCCCTTGCGACCCGCCGAAAAGAAGCCGGCAGGCGCATGGTCGAGATAATNNGATGGCGTTCTGCAGTTCCTTGAAGAACCGCTCCTGGTCGTCGCGCTCCGACGTGATGTCGCTGATTTGCCAGATATGCAGCGGCCGCCCGCCGCTTTCTTCGCTCTGCAGGATACGCGCCTTCAGGCGGTACCAATGGGCGCCGGATCCGTTCGGCGATGGCCCCAGCGCGCGCAGCAGCCGGAACTCCTCGCGCCCCTCGCGTCCTTCGCGCAGGCCGTTCGAGAGCCTATACAGCGCTTCGTTGGATTCACGGTGGCGCGACAGAAGCGCTTCCAGCGTCTGCACCTCGGTCGGCTTACGGGCGCCGGTCAGCGCGCCATAGGCGGCATTGGCGTAGACGATACGGCCTTTTTCGTCGGTGATCAGCGATCCGTCGGGATGGCTGTTGAGAAAGGCGCGGGCAAGGCTGTCCGACTGGCGCTGCGGCATCACCTCGATGAAGCCGATGATCGACGACACCAGGAAGAAGATGCCGACCATGGCGAGCACGCCGAGAACGCCGAGCACCATCTCATTGTCGAGCGAGGTCTTGAACACCACGAAGGCGGCGGCGACGCCGATCAGCACCAGCGCCAGAAGCAGGATCCGCACGGCGGTTCCCGCGCGCCCTCCACGGTCCACGAGCGGTTCGCTAAAATTGTCGGCCTGACGGGATTTCGTCATGTACTTCCTCGCATTGCCCGCCGGCCTTCATTCGTGACTAACAGACGAAGCAGGAATCAGGCGCCTCTTCCTTCTTAGCAATTTGCTGCCTCACCAAAAACACCACACTCCATGAAGAGTGATTGAATTCACAAGCTACAGCGCCAGTTTTGCCGTTAAATGTAGATTGAGACGTTCCACAGACATTGCGTCGCACCTTTCGGTGACTGGACAAGCCGCCTCCCCCTTGTCTAGGAAGCTTAAAAGTCGTCATGTGGTTGAACGCCGCAAAGGAGTACGTGACTATGTTCGATGGCATCATGGAATCTTATGGCAGCCGCTTCATCATTGCCGCGGGCGGCGTGGCCATCGCCCTGCTGCTGCTTGTCGCGGTCCTCTGGATCATGCGTAACCGGGCATCCTCGCCCTTCGTTCGCGGCGGCCGCAACCGCCAGCCACGCCTTCAGGTTCTCGACGCCGCCGCCGTCGATGCCCGCCGCCGCCTCGTGCTGGTGCGCCGCGACGATGTCGAACATCTGATCATGATCGGCGGCCCCTCCGATATCGTCATCGAAAGCCGCATCCTCCCGGATGGGCAGGTCGAGACCACCAGCGAGCCTGCACGCCCGGAAGCGCCGCAGCCGCCCGCCCCCAGCGAGCGGCCAGCCGAGCCTGTGATGACATCCGCCGTGACAGAACCAGAGCCAGCGGTCATCGTCCCACCCCCACCGCGACCGGCGCCGACGCGTGGCCTGTCGCCGATCGAAGAGTTCGCGCCGAGAGCCGAGCGCCTGGACACCCCACCGATCGCGCCGCCACCGGCACCGCAGCATCAGGTCTTCGAGCCCGAGATCGAACCCGCGCCACGCCCTGTCCCGGTACAAGTCGCGCCCGTATCGATCGCGCCGGCACCCGTCGCACCGCGCCCGCAGCCTCCGGTATTCTCGCGGCCGGAGCCTGCGCCGATCGAAACGGCCGAAGCCGTCGATATCCTCGATTCGGCACGCCAGCGCGTCCTGACCCCGCAGAGGATCGAGCCGCAGGTGATGAGCCCGCCCACGCCGCCGCAGCGCGTCGACCTCTATCCGCCAGCACCGCAGGCGCCAACGCCGCAGCCTGCCGCGTTCCAGCC
>UBJO01000092.1 GCA_900465665.1 Hyphomicrobiales bacterium | reverse complement strand
CTAGGGCGTGCCACTTCTCTCTTCGTTATCATTGATAACGAACAACTTTTTCCTGATTTCCCCATAAATGACCTAGCGAACGAGCCGTTCGGTCCCATCTGTTATTCGCCGTCTCGTATCAGGCGCGTACCCCTCTGGACACGCGCCCTCTCCCACCCTCAATCGCGATATTGCGGCTCCTCGGCATCGAGCATGCGCTTGATCGCCGCCAGATGCAGCCGCGCCGATTCCGGGTCGCCTTCGCGCATCTGGCGGTAGGCGGCCTCGGCGATATCGGGGGCGACCGGCAGGACCGGGCGGCCGGTGGAGAGCGCCAGCGTCTGTACCTGGCAGGCGCGCTCGAGATAATAAAGATCGTCCCAGGCCTCGGCGATATTGGGCGCCAGCACCATGACGCCGTGATGCTTCATGAAGACGATGTCGGCGTCGCCGATCGCATTGGCGATGCGGTCGCCTTCGCGCTCGTCCAGCGCCAGGCCGTTGTAATCGCGGTCATAGGCGGTGCGGCCGTAGAATTTCAGCGCCGTCTGGCCGGCGAAAATCAGCGGGTCGCCCTCGGTCATCGACAGCGCCGTCGCGTAGGGCATGTGGGTGTGGAACGCGACGCGGGCGCGCGGAACGCGGGCATGGATGCGGGCATGAATATAGAAGGCGGTCGCCTCCGGCTCGCCCTCGCCCGAGACGACGTTGCCGTGAAAATCGCAGATCAGAAGCTTCGATGCCCTCAGCTCGCGGAAGGCGTAGCCATAGGGATTGACGATGAAGAGGTCGTCATAGCCGGGCACCAGCGCCGAGAAATGGTTGCAGATCCCCTCTTCGAGCCCATGGCGCGCCGCCATGCGGAAGCAGGCCGCCAGATCGGCGCGGGCCTGCCAGACCTCCTCGGTGTCGAGTTCCGGCTGGTTGGCGCCGGAAACGCCGGTTGCCGCGTAGGGCTTGTTCAGGGAATGCGCCATATCGATGCTCCATTGCGATTATTTGTCAGGCAGTAGAAATATGCGGGCGGAAACTCAGGCAATCGGCAGGCGTCGGCGGATGATCGCGGCATGGTAGCGTGCTCCCGCCAGAAGGCCAGCGTCGTTGAAATCGAAATCGGGATTATGCAGCGGCGCGGAGCTTTCGCCGTTCCCCATGAAGACGAAGCAGCCGGGCACGTGTTCCAGGAAGCGCGCGAAATCCTCCGATGCGGTCATCGGTTCGGCGGCGACCTTGACGTGATCAGCCTGCAGGACAGTGCGGGCGGCGGCCATCGCCTCCTCCACCAAGGTGGCGTCGTTGATGAGCGGCACGAATTCGCGGGTGTAGCGCGTCTCGGCCGTCACGTTGTGGGCCATCGCCGTGCCATCGGCGATGACGCGCATCTGCCGCTCGATCTCGGCGCTCACTTCCGGGCGGAAGCTGCGGGCATCACCTAGAATGCGGGCGAGCCCCGGCAGCGCGTTGCGGGTGCCGTCGGTGATGAGTTCGGTGACGGAGACCACGGCGATATCGGCGGGGCTCAGCCGGCGCGAGACGATCGTCTGCAGGTTCGTCACAAGCGCGCAGGCGGCGACCAGCACCTCGTTGCCGAATTGCGGCCGGGCGGCGTGGCCACCAAGCCCCGTGAGCACGATCTCGAAATTATCCTCCGCCGACATGATCGGCCCTGTCCTTGTCTCGAAATGCCCGACCGGCAGGCCCGGCATGTTGTGCAGGCCGTAGATCTCCTCGAAGGGGAAGCGCTGCATCAGCCCGCCGTCGAGCATGGCGAGCGCGCCCTTGCCCCACTCCTCCGCCGGCTGGAACAGAAAGCGCACTGTGCCGTCAAAACCGCCCTCCTCGGCCAATAGTTTGGCAGCGCCAAGCAGCATGGCGGTGTGCCCGTCATGGCCGCAGGCGTGCATCGTGCCCGGCACCCGCGAGCGGTAGTCCGCGTGTCCCCGCTCGGTGATACGCAGCGCATCCATATCGGCGCGGAGCGCGATCGCGCGATTACCGGTGCCCCGCGTAAGCGTGCCGACAACGCCGGTCCCGCCGACCCCTTCCGCGACCTCGAGGCCGAACGAACGCAGCTTATCCGCCACGAAGGCCGCCGTCCTTGTCTCCTCGAAGCCGAATTCCGGATGCGCGTGCAGATCGCGCCGCCATGCCGTCATCTCGTCGTTCAGCGCTTTCAGGTCGGTCATGTCATCGTCTCCCGATCATGCAGAGAGGTCGCGGACGACATCAAGCAGGATGTCGGCGCCGGCGACAAGGTCATCGGCATCGGTATGCTCTCTCGGATTGTGGCTGATGCCGTCGCGGCTCGGAACGAAGATCATCGCCGAGGGCGCGATGCGGGCGATCATCTGCGCGTCGTGGCCGGCACCTGATGTCATCCGGCGCGACGACAGACCGCGTCGGCCGGCAGCCTGCTCAATCAGCGCCACGATAGCTGGGTCGAACGTCACCGGCTGGAACCGCGCCAGCCGCTCGACGGAAACGCCGAGACCGTCGCGCAATGCCAGCGCATCGAGAAAGGTGGAAAGTGCCGCCTCCTCCTCGCGCAGACGCTGCTCATCCGGGCTGCGGAGATCGACGGTGAAGCTTGCCAGCGACGGGATGACGTTGATGGCGTTCGGCTCGAAGGCCATGCAGCCGATGGTGGCGACCACGGGAATGTCTGACGCCATCGCGCGCTGGCGCAGGAAAACCATCACCTCGGCGGCGGCCTGGCCGGCATCCGAGCGCATCGACATCGGCGTCGTGCCGGCATGGTTGGCGACGCCTGATATCGTCACGCGCTGCCAGGAGATGCCCTGCAGGGTCTCGACTGCGCCGATCCGCAGCCCCTCGCGCTCCAGCACCGGCCCCTGCTCGATATGCAGCTCGACATAGGCTTTCGGCCTGAGAAAGCCCGGCTCGATATCGCCGGCGTAGCCGATGCGCGAAAGCTCGTCGCCCAGCACCGAACCGTCCGTTCCGACGCTTGCAAGCGCCGCCTCGACGGAGAGCCCGCCGGCATGGACCAGCGAGCCCATCATATCGGGCGCATAGCGCACGCCTTCCTCGTTGGTGAAGGCCGCCACCGCGATCGGCCGCGATGGCGCAAAACCGTTTCGTTTCAGCGTTTCGATCACCTCCAGCCCGGCGATCACGCCATAGCAGCCGTCATAGATTCCGGCGTTGATCACGGTGTCGATATGCGAGCCAAGCAGCACCGGCGCTTCGTCGGCGATCGGCTCTTCCGTCCAGATCCCAAAGATGTTGCCGATGCGGTCTATTCTGACCTCGAGCCCGGCGCCTTCCAACCAGGAGACCAGCAGATCGCGGCCGGCGCGGTCCGCATCCGATCCGGCGAGCCGCGTCAGCCGGCCATCCTCCCGCCCCACCTCACCCAGTTCGCGAATGCGCCCGAGCATGCGCTCGCGATCAATGGAAGCAAGGCTCATGCGGATATCTCCATGCGGTGACCGACCTTATCCGGTGCTATCCCGACCAGCTCCTCGTAGCGTTGCGGATCGGTGGCGCCCTCGGTGTTGATGACGAAGACGCGTGCCGTCTCATCGAGCCCGAGCGCCGCCTTGGCCTCGGGATCAGACAGCGCGGCAATCAGTCCGGCCAGGCCAGCGCCGCCGCTTTCGCCCGAAACGATGGCCGGATCGCCGGCAGCGGGCCGCGCCAGCCGGTTCATCACCGCGATCGCGTCCGCATCCTCCACGGTCATGAAACCATCGGCAAGCCGGCTAAGGATACGCCAGGCGATCGGCGACGGCTCGTAGCATTCGAGCATCGCCATGACCGTCGGCTCTGCATGGGCGATGGTAACAGGCCGCCCCGCTCTTGCCGCCTCGAACATGCAGGCGGCGCCGGCCGGATCGACGACGGTGAAGACAGGCCGGTTCTCACCGAGCTCGAGCGCAAAGTGGGCGGCCACGGCTGCCGCGATGCCGCCGACGCCGCATTGAACGAAGACATGGGTCGGCACTTCCGGAAGCTGTTGCAGCGCCTCGCGCACCAGCGCCGTGTAGCCCTGCATCACAAGGCCAGGGATGCGCTCGTAGCCCGGCCATGCGGTATCGGAGACGATCGTCCAGCCGTTTTCTGTGGCGACGCGGGCGGCTTCCGCCACCGAATCGTCATAGGTGCCCTCGACGCGGACCATCGCGGCGCCATAGCGGGCGATGGCGGTGACGCGCTCGGCGCTGACGCCTGAGTGAACCGAGATGACTGAGCGGGCGCCGACCAGCTGAGCACCCTGCGCCACCGAGCGGCCGTGGTTTCCATCCGTGGCGCAGGCAAAGGTCATCGCGGCGGCCACGGCTCTCACCTCGGGCGTCTGCAATTCGGCCATATCGACCGAGCGGCCCAATCGCTTCGATGCCTCGTCGAGCACGAGGCGGGCGACGGCATAGGCGCCGCCGAGCGCCTTGAAGCTGCCGAGCCCAAGCCTGTGGCCCTCGTCCTTGACGTGGATGGAGGCGACGCCGAGCGCCCGCGACAGGCCCGGCAGGGCGTGCAGCGGCGTCGGCTTATGGCCGTCGCGGTGGCTGAGATAGTTTTGCGCCTGGTCGGCGCCCTCGGGGCCGAGCATGCCAGCGTCGTTGGCGGATAGCGGCTTGCCGAAATCGATGTGCGTGTTCTTCAAAAACATGTCGATCCCTCCTGTGCACAAAGATATATTGCAGGAGGCGCGAAAAAGGCGCTGCAAAACGGCCTCTGTTTTGCAAGTTTGTTTCGTGGAGCCGCCATGTCCGCCGATGGTCTCGACCAATTCGACATCGCCATTCTGAAGATCCTGCAGGAGGACAACACGACGCCGCAGCGGGTGATCGGCGAGGCGGTCAACCTGTCAGCGCCGGCGGTGCAGCGGCGCATCAAGCGGATGGAGCAGAGTGGCGTCATCCGGCAAAACGCGGCGCTGCTCGATCCCGCCAAGGTCGGCCAGCCGATCACCATCTTCGTCGAGGTGGAAGTGGAGAATGAGCGTGCCGATCTGATCGATGCGCTGAAGCAGAGCTTTGCCGGTGCGCCCGAGGTGCAGCAGTGCTATTACGTGACCGGAGAGGCGGACTTCGTGCTCGTCGTGCTGATATCAGACATGGCCCATTACGAACGGCTGACGCGGCGGCTCTTCTTCGACAGCGGCAATGTGAAGAAATTCAAGACCTTCATCGCCATGGACAACGTCAAATCGACGCTGACAGTGCCGCTCTGACGGGAATGGCTCAGCGCGCGATGGCGCCATCAATCACCCGCAGCTGGACGCGGCGCGAGCCCTGATAGTGATTGTCGCCGAGCGAGCCCGCCACATGCAGGTTGGCGCCGCGCGAATTCAGCAGCAGGTTGCCGAGCTGCGTATCGGCGGCGCGGAAGGCGATGCCGTCGAGACGGGCGCCGTCCATGGCTTCCAGCGTCACCTTCACATGCTTCTCGCCGACGATCCTCGAATCGCGGACGCGGTGGGCGGGGATGGCGAAGATCGGCTGCGAATGGCCGGAGCCGTATGGCCCTGCCGTTTCCAGGCGATCGATCAAATCGATCGTCGCGCCGCTGGCGCCGATCGCGCCGTCGATCTTAAGGGTCTCGTTGGCCACCAGCGCCGCCACCGTCTTTTCGGCGCGCTCCGAAAAGAAGCCGCGCAGGCGGCCGAGCTTGTCGCGCTCGACGGTGAGGCCCGCCGCCATCGCATGGCCGCCGCCCTTGACCAGCAACCCCTCGTCCACGGCCGCGCGCACCATCTTGCCCATGTCGAAGCCATTGATCGAGCGGCCGGAGCCGGTGCCCTTGCCATTGGGGTCGAAGGCGATGGCGAAGGCCGGGCGCTTGAACTTCTCCTTCAGCCGCGCGGCGATCAGGCCGACGATGCCGGGGTGCCATTTCTCATGCGCGGTGACGATGACGGAGGCGCCGGTGCCGTCGCCATATTCGGCATATGCCTCGGCCTCTGCCTCCTGCAGCATATGGGCTTCCATCACCTGACGGTCGCGATTGAGCTCGTCCAGACGCTCGGCGATGGCCTCGGCTTCTCCGCTATCGTCAAGCGTCAATAGCCGGCTACCGAGTGCGGCGTCGCTGATACGGCCGCCGGCGTTGATACGGGGGCCGATGAGGAAGCCGAAATGATAGGGCGTTACCGGCCCGGCAAGACCCGCCTTGCGAAACAGCGCCGACAGACCGGCATTGCCCTGGTGGCGGGCGGCGATCAGGCCCTTGACGACATAGGCGCGGTTCAGGCCCTTCAGCGGAACGACGTCGCAGACCGTGGCGAGCGCTACGATGTCGAGCCATTGCAGGAGGTCGATGCTGCGCGCTTTCGGATGGCCGGCCTCGCGCAGCAGCCTCAGTGTGGCAACCAAGACAAGAAAGACGACGCCGGCGGCACAGAGATGCCCCTGCCCCGACAGATCGTCCTCGCGGTTCGGATTGACGAGCGCGTGGCACTGCGGCAGGTCGTGTGTCACCTGGTGGTGATCGATGACGACGACGTCGACATGGCGCTTGGCGGCAGCCGCCAGCGCCTCGTGGCTGGTGGAGCCGCAGTCGACGGTGACGATCAGGCGGGCGCCGTTGTCGATCAGCTGGTCCATGGCGGCGGGGTTCGGGCCATAGCCTTCGAAGACGCGGTCTGGAATGTAGATTTCGGATGTCACGCCGAAATGGCTGAGGAAGCGGTACATCAGCGCCGAGGACGATGCGCCGTCGACGTCGTAATCGCCGAAGATCGCGACCTGCTGGCGCGTGTTGATGGCATCAACGATGCGCTTGGCCGCCTTCTCGCAATCGGTCAGCTTGTAGGGATCGGGCATCAGCGAGCGCAGCGTCGGATCGAGGAATTCGACCGCCTCGTCGACGGTGACGCCGCGGCCGGCGAGCACGCGGGCGATCAGATCCGGCAGGCCGTGCATCTGCGACATGGCAAGCGCCCGGTTCTGCCCGGCCTGATCCAGCCGCGAGATCCAGCGATTGTCGAGAACGGATTTCTCGACACCCAGAAAGGCGCGCTGTACCGGATCGGCCGGGATGTCCATCATGTCACTCCACTGCCACTACAAGGCCGTTCTACAGAGCCGTGACGGCAAACGAAAGACGGCGGAGCACACCTGCGCCCCGCCGCCCACAGAATAGATCACCATACGGTGACGCCGTATCGCCACGACGCGTGCGAGGCTCAATCTTCCTTCGGACGCTCGATGCGGATCACCTGCGGTTCGCCGACCAGATAGCCCTCGGTCTTGATCGCCTCGACGGCCTTGCGCACCGAATCCTCAGTGGTCGCATGGGTGACGAGGATGATCGTCTGGTGGTGCGATGGCGAAAGGTGCTGCTTGGAGCGCTGCACGATGGATTCGAGCGAGATGTGGTTCTCGGCCATGCGGGTGGCGACGCTGGCGAAGACGCCGGTGCGGTCGAGAACCGTCAGGCGGATGAAATAGCCGCCCTCGTGGCTCTGTATCTGCGCCTTGCGGTAGGGCTCGAGCGACTTGGCCGGGTGGCCGAGCACCGGAACCTGCTGGGCGCCCGGGCGGCTCTTGGCGATGTCGGCGATGTCGCCGAGTACCGACGAGGCCGTGGCGTTGCCGCCGGCGCCGGGGCCGACCATCAGGAGTTCGCCGAGAATGTCGGATTCGATCGCAACCGCGTTGGTGACGCCATCGACCTGGGCGATGACGCTGTCGACGGGTACCATGGTCGGGTGCACGCGCTGCTCGATGCCGGTATCGGTGCGCTGGGCAACGCCGAGCAACTTGATGCGGTAGCCGAGATCGGCGGCCGCATGGATGTCGTCGATCGAGATGTTGGTGATGCCCTCGAGATAGATGTCGTCGACGGCGATCTGGTTGCCGAAGGCGAGCGTCGTCAGGATGGAGAGCTTGTGGGCGGTGTCGTTGCCCTCGATGTCGAAGGCGGGATCCGCTTCGGCGTAACCGAGGCGCTGGGCTTCCTTCAGGCAATCGGAAAACGACAGGCCTTCCTTCTCCATCTTGGTCAGGATGTAGTTGCAGGTGCCGTTCATGATGCCGTAGACGCGCGAGATCGTGTTGCCCGTCAGAGATTCACGCAGCGCCTTGATGACGGGGATGCCGCCGGCGACGGCCGCTTCGAAGTTGAGCAGCGCGCCCTTCTCTTCGGCGATCCTGGCGAGCTCGACGCCGTGATAGGCGAGCAGCGCCTTGTTGGCTGTCACCACATGGAGACCACGGTTGAGGGCTGCGTGGACGGCGATATTGGCCGGCCCTTCCGCGCCGCCGACGAGTTCGACGAAGACGTCGATGTCGCCCTTGGTCGCCAGTTCCTCGGGCGTGTCGAACCACTCGATGCCGCCGACATCGATGCCGCGGTCCTTGGTCTTGTCGCGGGCGGAAACGCCGGTAATCAGGATCGGCCGGCCGCACGTCGCGGCAAGCACGTCGCTGCGCTGCTGAATGATACGAACGAGAGAGGCACCAACGGTACCCAAGCCCGCAACGCCGATTTTAAGGGCATCTGCCATGGATCGATCCTGAAATATGTCATGAATGGCAGCCGCCGGAGCGGCTGCCGAAAGAACTGATTGTATCAGCGGTGAGCGTTCAACGAGACGACGTTGTGCATCGTCTCGTCGGCGGTGGACATGAACTTCTTGATGTTGCGCGCCGCCTGACGGATGCGGTGCTCGTTTTCGACGAGCGCCAGACGCACGTAATCGTCGCCCATTTCGCCAAAGCCGATCCCCGGCGCAACGGCAACGTCTGCCTTCTCGACCAGGAGCTTGGAGAACTCGAGGCTGCCGAGATGGCGGAACTTTTCCGGGATCTTCGCCCAGGCGAACATGGTGGCTGCCGGCGGCGGCACTTCGAAGCCGGCCTTGCCGAAGCTGTCGACCATGACGTCGCGGCGGCGCTTGTAGACGCCGCGGACCTCGGCGATATCCGAGCCGTCACCGTTCAGCGCGTGCGTGGCGGCGACCTGGATCGGCGTGAAAGCGCCGTAGTCGAGGTAGGACTTCACGCGCGTCAGCGCTGCGATCAGGCGTTCATTGCCGACAGCAAAGCCCATGCGCCAGCCGGGCATGGAGAAGGTCTTCGACATCGAGGTGAACTCGACGCAGACGTCCATGGCGCCGGGCACCTGCAGCACCGATGGCGGCGGGTTGTTGTCGTCGAAGTAGATCTCCGAATAGGCAAGGTCGGAGAGCACGATGATGTCGTGCTTCTTCGCAAACGCGATGACATCCTTGTAGAAATCGAGCGTCGCGACATAGGCCGTCGGGTTCGACGGATAGTTGACGATCAGCGCCAGCGGCTTCGGGATCGAGTGCTTCACGGCGCGTTCCAGCGGCGGGAAGAAGCTGTCATCCGGCTCGACCGGCAGAGAGCGGATCACGCCGCCCGCCATCAGGAAGCCGAAGGCGTGGATCGGATAGGTCGGGTTCGGGCAGAGAATGACATCGCCGGGCGCGGTGATTGCCTGCGCCATGTTGGCGAAGCCTTCCTTGGAGCCGAGGGTGGCGACCACCTGCGTATCCGGGTTGAGCTTCACGCCGAAGCGGCGGGCGTAATAGGCGGCCTGGGCGCGGCGCAGGCCAGGAATGCCCTTGGACGAGGAATAGCGATGCGTGCGCGGGTCCTGAACCACTTCGCAGAGCTTGTCGACGATCGCCTTGGGGGTCGGCAGGTCAGGGTTTCCCATGCCGAGATCGATGATATCGGCTCCGCCCGCTCGCGCGCTTGCTTTCAAACGGTTGACCTGTTCGAAAACATAAGGCGGCAAACGCCGGACTTTGTGAAACTCTTCCATCTCTTTCCCCACGGAAACGCGGCCACCATGACCGCAAATCGAAGTTCGTCCTAACTTCCGGCTGCTTGCGACACGAACTTCAGAATCGCCAAGGCCGTATTCATCAGACGTCCAGCGCACGGCGATTCTTTGACGGACCGCCTCGGGGCTGACGCTTTATCAGGAAAATTTCATCTTCCGCACCTGACGGAAGGCTTTGCTTGCAAACGCCAGAGAAGGCAAGGCCTTATTTGGTGATTTCGGACAGCGTTTCCGGGCCGTGGTCTTCGGCTAGCTTGCGGTATTCCGCAACGCGGCGCTGGTATTCGGCTTCCGAGATGGTGCCCGCCTTGCGTCGGTTGCTCAGCGCCGTCAGCTTCTGCTGCAGGCCCGAGGCTTCCTCGTCGTTCATCTGAACGTTGGCGGCGGTCAGCGGCGCGCCGAAACCAGGATAGCCGTCACGATAGTGCGACAGACCGCTTTCGGTCGGCGCCTCGCCCTTGGTGGCGTTCATGACCACGGCTGTCGGGGCCGCCTGCTTTGCGGCAAACGCGGCCTTTTCCTCGGGCGTTCGCATGCATCCGGCAAGCGCCATGGCCGCGGCGGCGCCGATAAGGGCGATGCGGGTGACGTTTGCGATGGTACGAATGCCTGTGTTGGTCATGCCAGAGGTTCCAAATCCTTAAGCTGCTTCGACTTGTTAAATTCGCAGCCTGCACAAAGCAATAGCATGAAGGCATGTCTGCGGAACTTGTTTTCTTGATCCGAGCGGATACAACTTGATTTGGATAGAGATGCTGCCGCCGGAGGAACCGCGTGACCGACAGCAACCAGGACAAGAGCGATAAGGGCCAAGGCCCGGGCTTCGAGGCGAAGGATTTCGATCCTTACATGCTGAAGGACCCGGAAACGATGGCGCTGAACTTCGCCCGCGCCCTGGAAAACCTGGGCAAAGCGGCGTCCGCCTGGCTTGGCCCGCGCGAAAGCGGCGAGATTCGCGAAAACACCGCCGACCCCGTCACCGACATGGTCAAGACACTCTCCAAGGTCAGCGAATACTGGATCTCAGACCCGCGCCGCGCCTTCGATGCGCAGACCAAGCTGATGACCAGCTTTTTCGGCGTGTGGATGCGCTCGATGCAGCGCATGCAGGGCGAATCGCTCGAGCCGGAGCCCGATCGCAAGGACAAGCGCTTCGCTGACCAGGACTGGGAGAAGAACCCCTTCTTCGAATTCCTGAAGCAGGCCTATTTCATTACCGCGGACTGGGCCGAAAAACTCGTCACCGAGACCGAGGGTCTGGACGAGCACACGCGGCAGAAGGCCAATTTCTACGTCAGACAGATCACGGCGGCGATCTCGCCGACCAATTTCGTCGCCACCAATCCGCAGCTCTATCGCGAAACGATCGCGAGCAGCGGTGAAAACTTGGTGCGGGGCATGAAGATGCTGGCCGAGGACATCGTGGCCGGCCATGGCGACCTGAAGCTTCGACAGACCGACATGACCAAGTTCGCCGTCGGCCGCGACATGGCGCTGACGCCAGGCAAGGTGATCGCCCAGAACGAGATCTGCCAGATCATCCAATACGAGCCGACGACCGAGACGGTGCTGAAGCGCCCTCTCCTCATCTGCCCGCCCTGGATCAACAAGTTCTACATCCTCGATCTCAATCCGCAGAAAAGCTTCATCAAGTTCTGCGTCGATCAGGGGCAGACGGTGTTCGTCATCTCCTGGGTCAATCCGGATGCGCGCCATGCGGCCAAGGATTGGGCGGCCTATGCGCGCGAAGGGATCGATTTCGCGCTCGAGACCATAGAGAAGGCGACCGGCGAGAAGGACGTCAACGCCATCGGCTATTGCGTCGGCGGCACGCTGCTGGCCGCGACGCTGGCGCTGCACGCCAAGGAGAAGAACAAGCGCATCCGCTCCGCGACGCTGTTCACCACCCAGGTCGATTTCACCCATGCCGGCGACCTCAAGGTGTTCGTCGACGAGGAACAGCTGACGCGGCTTGAGAACTACATGAACGTGACCGGCTATCTCGATGGCTCGAAGATGGCGACCGCTTTCAACATGCTGCGCGCCTCCGAGCTCATCTGGCCCTACTTCGTCAACAATTACCTCAAGGGCCAGGAGCCGATGCCCTTCGACCTCTTGTTCTGGAACGCCGATTCGACGCGGATGGCGGCGGCCAACCACGCCTTCTATCTGCGCAACTGCTATCTGAAGAACGCGCTGACCAAGGGCGAGATGGTGCTCGATGGCCAGGCGGTATCGCTGAAGAGCGTCAAGATCCCGATCTATAACCTCGCAACTCGCGAGGACCATATCGCGCCGGCGAAATCGGTGTTCCTCGGCAGCCAGTTCTTCGGCGGCAAGGTCGATTTCGTGCTCGCCGGCTCCGGCCACATCGCCGGCGTGGTCAACCCGCCGGACAAGAAGAAGTACCAATACTGGACCGGCAGACCGGCCAAGGGCGAATACGAGGACTGGCTCGTCGACGCCGAGGAAGCGGCAGGCTCCTGGTGGCCGCACTGGCAGGCGTGGATCGAGGCCAAGGACGGCAAGCGGGTACCGGCTCGCAAGCCAGGCGGCGATGCGCTGAACGCGCTCGAGGAAGCGCCGGGCAGCTACGTGCTGGAGAAGGCCTGAGCGGCGCTTATGCGCCATCACCGATCGGTGACGTCAATCTACTCGAACACAATCACGCTTGCCGGCGATGGCGGCAGCGGACTGATCGCGATGTCACGGAAGCCCGCCATCGAGGCCATCTCGCGCAGGTTGGACGCCGTATAGGCGTCGCCGCGTGGTGTCGTCGCCAACATTTCTAAGGCGAAGGCTGCGGGAAAATCGGGGGAGACGCGATCCTCGTTGGGGACGAACTCGACGGCGATCAGCTTGCCCTTGGCGCTGAGGCTTGGGCGTGCCTTCTTCAGCAGTTCCGCGCAGCCGGCGATATCGAAGTGATGCAGGAAGTTCGGCAGCATGATGAGATCGTAGTCGCTGCCCCAGTCGACATCGAAGGCGCTGCCGGCGATGAAGCTGAAACGATCGGCCACACCAGCCGCCGTCGCATTCTCCCGCGTCAGTTCCAGCACCGGCTTCCAATCGAGCGCGACGATCCGCGCTTGCGGAATGGCCCTGGCGATCTCGATGCCGAAATAGCCGGGGCCGGCGGCGATATCGAGCACCTTTGACGGCGGTGACGGCCATGCCGCGACGTCGGCGGCAAGCGTCCTGCCCGCCCCGCCGGTAAAGGCGCCCATGGCACGGGCGAAGCGCACCCACACGGGATTGTCAGGCGAGAGGTTCGCCAGCCCCTCGGCGCCGCCATTGCGCACGCAGGCGGCGGGGTCGCTCAGAAAGAGCGAGAGCATCTGCGGTGCCGCGATGAAATCGATGGCCGACCCCATATAGGCGGGCGAATGGCGATCGAGGAACACGGCGCTCGATGGGGTCAGCGCGTAGACGTCGCCACCCTTGCTTAGGAAGCCGGCGACGACGAGATAGTCGCAGAGGATGCGGACGCCGCGCTCGGCGCATCGCATCTCGGATGCCGCCGCCTTGGCCGTCTGGCCCGTTCCTATCACGGTGAAGAGGTCGAGTTCGATCGCCGCCTTCATTGCGGCCGTCTTGCGAACCGCGAACATCGCATCGACAAGCAACGCCGGCGAAATCTCGTTAACGGATGCGGTTTGTGCCGAAGACATTGGCGTTTCCCCTCGGAAGCCTTCGATGCCTTTTCATAGCACATCCGCAATATCTTTTCCCGCTAATATTTATGTCAAAACGGCGACATAGGTCACATTGCACGACGGAGGCCGAGGAACATTAGAAAAAATCGAACAAGATCAACATGGTTAGCGGACAAGGTGACGAATTTCGAAACAGGCGTCGCCGCCGTAAAGGGTTTGGTTACCATAATTCGGCATCATCTCAGCCAACCGGAAATCACGCACAGGCCGCATTTTGGCCCTGTTGCTCCATTACCGGCCCCGGCGAAGAAGTATCCATCTATCTGTACCGCCGGCCTTAGTAACGAGTTGTGAAAGACGAGTGTTATGGCGTTTGCGGTCGATGTGTTTGCCAATACCAGGCCAGTAGGTACGTCCATTTCTCGTTTCAGTCGCTCATTCCGCCTTATGTCCGGGGCGGGTCTCATCGGTGCTAGTTTTGCTGCCTCGGCATGGGTCGTGACGTCGATCGCGACGATGCACGCCGTCGCTCCCGCACCCTACAAGAACGCCATCGGCGATATCGCGCTCGTGCAGCACACCGCCACGGCCGCTCCCAAAGAGCGCAACATTCACGTCAGCAAATTCTCGCGCCTGCAGCCGCTGACGGCGGAAAACCGGTCATCGAAGCGTGAGCGCCTGCTGACGCCCGACGTTCTCAGGGCTGCCTTCGTCGGCAGCTCGGGTCCTGTCATCGCCGACGCCCTGCCCGCACGCACCGTCGTCGCTTCCGCGCAGCCGTCGAAGGTCAAGGACGACGCCGTTGCCGCTGCCACTCAGGTCGCCAGCTCGTCCGATCGCATCGTCATTCCGTCCAAGGCTGAGATCGCCGCACTCGAAGGCCCTGCCCTTCTCGCGCTTGCCGCCATGCCGAAGGCCGCTTCGGATGAGCAGCAGGGCCGCGTTGCCGTCAACGCGCCCGCCTCCATTCCGACAAGGCCCGCAGCTGTCGAAGTGGCAAGCGTCGACGTCGAAAGCGACGCCGGCAAGGGCGACGCCGGCAATGCCTTCGGCCTCGTTCTCAACGACAACAATTCCGTACCGCTGCCGATGGCCCGTCCCGACGGCATGGCCAAGCGCGCGCCGGCAAACGACCGCGCCAGCCGCCCTGCAGAACCGGTGCTTGCCTATGCACGGCCAGATATCGGTGATGATGAAGGCGAAATCCCTGTTGTGCCGAAGCGCCAGGCAAGCCCTGTCGCCCGTGCCGGCGTCGCGGTCTATGACATCTCCGCAAGCATGGTCTACCTGCCCAACGGCGAACGTCTCGAAGCCCATTCCGGCCTCGGCAAGATGCGCGACAATCCGAAATATGTTCGCGAGAAGATGCGTGGCCCGACCCCGCCGCACACCTACCAGCTGACCATGCGCGAAAGCCTGTTCCACGGCGTCGAGGCGATCCGCCTCAACCCGCTCGGCGGCGCCGGCAACATCTACAACCGCGTCGGCCTGCTCGCCCACACCTACATGCTCGGCGCGCGCGGCGACTCCAACGGCTGCGTCTCCTTCAAGGACTACAAGCGCTTCCTTGCCGCCTTCAAGCGCGGCGACATCCGCCAGCTCGTCGTCGTCGAAAGCATGCCCGACAAGCCGCGCTCCACCTTCGCCTCGCTGTTCTCGTCGCGGTCCTAAGACCGCGACGTCGTTCGCTTCACGTCAACTCAGCGGCCGCCTGCGGCCTCGATGATCATCTGGGTGATCTCGTCGGGATGCGAGATCAGCGACAGATGGCTGGATTTGAGCTCGATCGTCTTGGCGCCCATGCGCTTGGCCATGAAGCGCTCCAGATCCGGATTGATCGTCTGATCCTCCGTCGACACCGCATACCAGCTCGGCTTCGAACGCCACGCCGCCTGCGTGGTCTTGCCCGTCAGCAACGCTTTGTGGAACGGCTGCTGCACGGCGTAGAGCACCCTGGCCTTCGCCTCCGGCAGATCGCCGGCGAAATCACGCAGGAACGCCTCTTCACTCAGACGTCCTTCATCGCCATCGAACACGATCCCGGCCGAGGCAGGCGGGGTCGGGTAGGTCTTTGCCAGCGCCGTATAGTCCTCGCCCGCATCGGGCGCGCGGGCGGCGACATAGACCAGCGCCGAAACCTTGGGATGCACGCCGGCCTCGGTGACCAGCATGCCGGAGAAGGAGTGGCCGACGAGGACGGTCGAGCCATCCTGGCGATCCAGCACCTTCTGGACCGAAGCGACGGCTTCAGGCAACGTGGTCAGCGGGTTCTGCACGGCGGTGGCGTTGAAACCGGCAGCCTGCAGGCGCGCGATCACCTCCGTCCAGCAGGAACCGTCTGCGAACAGCCCGTGGGCCAGAACGATGTTGCGCGCCTTGGCGGGCTGCGCCATCGCGGCCATGCCGCGCGTAGAAATGAGGGAAGCGGCAGCGCCGGCGAGAAGCGCTGTCGAGAAAGTCCGTCTGTTGATCATCATGGTCTTTACCTTCGGCTTTGATCCATCCGACCCGGCGACAGGCTGTGGCCCCGCGCATGATCGGCACCGGTCGATCTGCATCGGCCTGCCGGTTCTCTTCCGGGCACCGTCGCGACACCATTGAATGTGTCGCGTGCCTTGGCCAAGACCTGCAGCCAGGACACGATCGCCGGCTGGCGCAGGTGAGGATGACCTCGCTACAGGCATGCCGTTTATGCCTGATTGTCCTGACGCGACCCGTATACGCCGGCGTCGGCGGGTTTGTTACAGGTCGGGTTCGCGACAGGACGACGTTAAGCGCTCAGATTTCCTTCAGGCTCGGCGCATTGTCCAGCCGGCCGATCAGCGTCGCGCTCGCCTCGTTGAGGCCGTTCACCTCGACGGCGACGCCGTGGGCCTTGAAGCGCTGCACCACGCGGTCCAGCGCCGCGACGGCGGTGATGTCCCAGAAATGCGCGTGGGTGAGATCGATCGTCACCGCCATGCCCTCGGCATCGGCGATGTCGAAGGCGTCGATGAAGACGTCGGCGGAGGCGAAGAAGACCTGGCCGGTGACATGATAGGCGATGCGCTCGCCCGCTTCGTCCGTGTCCTTGCGGACCGACAGCAGCTTGGCGACCTTGAAGGTGAAGAAGACGCCGCTCAGCAGCACGCCGACGGTGACGCCGAGCGCCAGGTTGGCGGTGAAGACGGTGACGATAACGGTCGCCAGCATGACGATGCTCGAGGTCTTCGGATGCACCACCATGGTTTTGACCGACGACCAGTCGAACGTGTCGATCGACACCATGACCATGATCGCGACCAATGCCGCGACGGGCACCTGCGAGACCCATGGCTTCAGCAGAACCATGAGGATCAACAGCAGCGCGCCGGCAAACAGCGTCGAGAGACGGCCGCGGCCGCCGTACTTCACGTTGCTGACCGTCTGGCCGATCATGCCGCAGCCGGCGATGCCGCCGAACAGGCTGGCGGCGGCGTTGGCTATGCCGAGGCCGGCGCATTCGCGGTTCTTGTCGCTCGTCGTGTCGGTGAGATCGTCGACGACGCTCGCCGTCATCATCGATTCCAGCAGGCCGACCATGGCGATGGCCAGTGCCGGACCGGCGATGATCTCAAGCGTCTCCAGGTTCAGCGGCACTTGCGGCCAGGCGAAGATCGGCAGCGAATCCGGCAGCTTGCCGAGATCGGCGACGGTCAGCAACGGCAGATGCAGGCCGACGGAGGCGATCGTCAGCAGCAGGATGCAGATCAGCGGCGACGGGATGGCGGTGGTGATGCGCGGGGCGATGTAGATCACCGCGAGGCCAGCGGCCAGCATGGCATAGGCGATCCAGTCGCCGCCGATGATATGCGGCAGCTGGGCGCCGAAGATCAGGATCGCCAGTGCGTTGACGAAGCCGGTGCGCACCGATTTCGACACGAAGCGCATCAGCACGCCGAGGCGCAACAGGCCGAACACGACCTGGATGACGCCGGCGAGCAGGCCGGCGGCGAAGAGATAGGGCAGCCCGTGGGCGTGCACCAGCGGTGCCGCGACCAGCGCCACGGAACCGGCGGCGGCGGAGATCATCGCCGGGCGGCCGCCGGTGAAGGCGATGACGATGCCGATGACGAAGGAGGCGAACAAGCCGACCTGCGGATCGACGCCGGCGACGAAGGAGAAGGCGATGACCTCGGGGATCAGCGCGAAGGTGGCGACGGCGCCGGCAAGCATTTCGCGGGTCGGATTGGAAAACCAATCCCGGCGGAAGGAGGATACGTGCATGTTGGTGATATCTCGCAAAGCGTGGCCCAACGCGCCCTAAGGGGCGGTCGAAATATGGCGTGCAGGTTTTGCGTTGTCTGGCGGATCGGCGGCCAGAAGAGCCACCCGGAATTTCACCGGGTCCGTGGTGAGTGGGTCCGTTATAGCCCGCATTTTTGCCGCGATGCAATATCGCCGGGCCATTTGATCGTCGCAGACATCCAGCGTCGGACGCCGCAAAATCCGTTTCCCTTTTGTACTCTTTGCCTCTTCCATTTCGCGCTGACTCTCTCCATATTCCGGCCATGGCCAAATCTCCGAAAAAGTCCCCCGCCCCCGATGGTTTCGAGGAAGCTCCCCAATCCGCATTCGAAGGCGCGCCCCTAGAGGGTTCCGTCGCCGATTGGGTGAAGCAGCTCGAGGCCGATGCCGAGGCATCCGGTGTCGAGACGCAGCGGCAGATCGCCTCCAAGGCCGGCAAGCACCGCAAGAAGGTGGAGATCGCCGCTTCCAAATCCGCGCGCGGTACGTCCATGGGCGGCTCGACCGACCCGAAGACGCGCGCCGCGGCCGGCCTCAATCCGGTCTCCGGCCTCGACGTATCCCTCGAAGACGCCGCCGCGCTGAAGGCGGGCACGGCCGTGACCGCCACGGTGGAAGCGTTGTCGGCGCTGATCGAGAGCGGCAATCCGCTGTTCAAGGACGGCAAGATGTGGACGCCGCATCGCCCGGCCCGGCCGCCGAAATCCGAAGGCGGCATCGAGATCCGCATGAACTCGGAATACTCACCGGCTGGTGACCAGCCGACGGCGATCAAGGACCTCGTCGAGGGCCTCGACAATGGCGACCGCAGCCAGGTGCTGCTGGGGGTCACCGG
The DNA here is from genome assembly GCA_900465665.1 of Hyphomicrobiales bacterium. Classification (GTDB taxonomy): domain Bacteria; phylum Pseudomonadota; class Alphaproteobacteria; order Rhizobiales; family Rhizobiaceae; genus Rhizobium. The sequence continues at coordinate 3,904 of UBJO01000092.1, read as the reverse complement.
CTCCGGCAAGACCTTCACCATGGCCAAGGTGATCGAGGCCACGCAGCGCCCGGCCGTCATCCTGGCGCCGAACAAGACGCTGGCGGCCCAGCTCTACAGCGAATTCAAGAACTTCTTCCCCGACAATGCGGTGGAATATTTCGTTTCCTACTACGACTACTACCAGCCGGAAGCCTATGTGCCGCGCTCCGATACCTTCATCGAGAAGGAAAGTTCGATCAACGAGCAGATCGACCGCATGCGCCACTCCGCCACCCGCTCGCTGCTCGAGCGCGACGATTGCATCATCGTCGCCTCCGTCTCCTGCATCTACGGTATCGGCTCGGTCGAGACCTACACCGCCATGACCTTCCAGATGGAAGTCGGCGACCGCCTGGACCAACGTCAACTATTGGCCGACCTCGTGGCGCAGCAATACAAGCGCCAGGACATCAACTTCGTCCGCGGCTCCTTCCGTGTTCGTGGCGACACGATCGAAATCTTTCCGGCCCACTTGGAAGACGCGGCCTGGCGCATCTCCATGTTCGGCGACGAGATCGACGCCATCACGGAGTTCGACCCGCTCACCGGCCAGAAAACCGGCGACCTGAAGAGCGTGAAGATCTACGCCAACAGCCACTATGTCACCCCGCGCCCGACGCTGAACGGCGCCATCAAGGCGATCAAGGAAGAGCTGCGCCTGCGCCTCGCCGAACTCGAAAAGGCCGGCCGCCTCTTGGAAGCCCAGCGCCTGGAACAGCGCACCCGCTACGATGTCGAGATGCTTGAGGCCACCGGCTCCTGCGCCGGCATCGAGAACTATTCGCGCTATCTCACCGGCCGCAGCCCCGGCGAGCCGCCGCCGACCCTGTTCGAATATATCCCCGACAACGCCCTGCTTTTCATCGACGAAAGCCACGTCACCATTCCGCAGATCGGCGGCATGTACCGGGGCGACTTCAGGCGCAAGGCGACGCTTGCCGAATACGGCTTCCGCCTGCCCTCGTGCATGGACAACCGGCCGCTGCGCTTCGAGGAATGGGACGCGATGCGCCCCGACACCGTCGCCGTCTCGGCCACCCCCGGCGGCTGGGAACTCGACCAGTCCGGCGGCGTCTTTGCCGAGCAGGTGATCCGTCCGACCGGCCTGATCGACCCGCCTGTCGAAGTCCGCTCCGCCCGCAGCCAGGTCGACGACGTGCTCGGCGAGATCCGCGAGACCGCGGCGAAGGGTTACCGCACGCTCTGCACCGTGCTCACCAAGCGCATGGCCGAGGACCTCACCGAATATCTGCATGAACAGGGCGTGCGCGTCCGCTACATGCACTCGGACATCGACACGCTGGAGCGTATCGAGATCATCCGCGATCTTCGTCTGGGTGCTTTCGACGTGCTCGTCGGCATCAACCTTCTGCGCGAAGGCCTCGACATTCCTGAATGCGGCTTCGTCGCCATACTCGACGCCGACAAGGAAGGTTTTCTGCGCTCCGAGACCTCGCTGGTGCAGACCATCGGCCGCGCGGCGCGTAACGTCGACGGCAAGGTCATCCTCTATGCCGACAACATCACCGGCTCGATGCAGCGCGCCATGGACGAGACCGCCCGCCGCCGCGAAAAGCAGGTGGCTTACAACACCGAACACGGCATCACCCCGGAATCGGTGAAGGCGAAGATCTCCGACATCCTCGACAGCGTCTACGAACGCGACCACGTCCGCGCCGACATCTCCGGCGTATCAGGCAAGGGCTTTGCCGACGGCGGCAACCTCGTGGGCGGCAACCTGCAGACCCATCTCAACGCGCTGGAAAAACAGATGCGCGACGCCGCCGCCGATCTCGACTTCGAAAAGGCCGCGCGCCTGCGCGACGAAATCAAACGCCTCAAGGCCGCCGAACTCGCCGTCATGGACGACCCGATGGCGCGCGAGGAGTCCAAAGCCATGGAAGGCATCAAGCGGAACGCCAAGGCCACCCGCGAGTCCCTCAACCCATCGGCAACCTCAACCGGCTCCCTCCCCCCTGTGGGGAGGGTTGGGGAGGGGAAAGCCGCGAACGCCGAGGCCACCTCCCTCTTCCAGAAACCCACCCTCGACGACATGGGCCCAGGCACCGACACCGCCATCCCGTCCCGCACCTTCCGCAGGAACGACCTCGACGAAATGACCGTCGGCCGCACCGAGAAGCCCGTGTCAGGCAAGCTCCCGGAAAAGCCCGACGCCGCCAAGAGCACCAAGCGCTTCTCTCCCCTGCTCGAAGGCCAGCCCGACCGCGACGACCCACGTCCCCTGGTGCGCGGCAAGACGGGTGTCGGCAGCTATGAGGATGCGGGCGATGTGAAACGGCAGAAGCGGACGAAGGGCAAGACGGGGCGGCCGGGGCGGTAGGTGGGCGCGAGCTTGACGCCACTAACCAAACTCCCATAATCGCCTGAACCGGAGGTTCTCCATGAACGCGATTACCGTCCATCTTCCCGACGAAACCGCCGCCCGCCTCGACCGGCTGGCCGATAAGCTGGCGAAGCCTGCGGACAGCGTCGCCGCCGATGCGATCGAGGATTTTGTCGCCCGCGAGGAATGGCAGTTGGCCGAAATCGAGGCTGGGCTCGCGGAAGCCGACCGGGGAGAATTTGCGGGCGAAGATGAGGTGAACGCGGTTTTCGCCAAGTATGGCGTAACGACACGCGGCGCCTGATGCCGCCGATCCGTTACACGAGGCGCGCGCTCGGCAATCTAAGGCATATCGGTGAATGGATCGAGCAGGATAACCCCGCTGCCGCTCTACGCGTCATCGCCCGACTTGCCGCCGCCATCGATCTCCTGCGCGATCAGCCTGACCTGGGACGTCCCGGCCGCATAGCCGGCACGCGGGAACTGGCTCTGGCGGATATTCCCTACATCGTCGCCTATCGGCTGAACGCAGGGCACGTCGAGATCATTGCGGTTTTCCATGCGGCGCAGCGGTGGCCGGAGAGGTTTTAGGCCGTAAGGCACGGGCCTGTTGGCGTCCGCATACATAATACAACAGGGCCAACAAGACGCCGCAGCCACAACCCTAGGCTACTTAGACGCTAAAAATCTCTCTCTAAATGCAGAAGCAAACGTCTCAGACCTAATCGTATCTCTAACTCGCTCTTGCGTAGCAATGCCCATTTCCGCAAGCCGCGCCTGCACAACTCCAATCACTTTTTCAACGAGAGCTTTCAGACTGTCCTCGTCCTTACTAACATCTATAATCTTTTGCGCTATAGCGGCTATCTTGTTCTTTTTCAGAGAGAAAACGTTGGCTCCGTCCAACTCAGACAACCCAACTCCCGCCATGATGTAATATCTAAACGTCTTGTAATCGTTTGGTATGCGCTGATTTCTCCAAAGAAATTCCAATCGATAATAGAGGTACGCTACGGCATGATAAATTCGCACGTCGTGATCATCTAGGAAGATCGAATCCTCATATTCCGATATAATGCCGCGGTAGTCGCGAGCCGCACGGTGTGGTTGGCAAAGGAGGGCGGCAGCTACGGCCTTCATCACCACTGCAGGCTGCATAACTCTGGTTCTTTCAATATCCATTTTTCGATATTGATTATCGCGACGCTCAAAATAGATAATCTCTTCAGCCTCAAGATTTCGGCAGTATTCCTCGAAACTCTTCATGAATGGTCGAAGGGCCCAAAACTGTTCGTCCCTTACTGGATTTTGCCTGTTCGTACCGACTATGATTGAGGAGACAAAATCATCATCCCGCGAACCAATCAAACGGAATGGCACCTGAATCTGGTTAGCCAACTCAAAATTCGCCGGCTCATCTTCCTCACCATAAACCAAATCAAAAATTATATTGCTCGTCTGGCAACCATTAACGATCTGAAAATCCTCTAGCCTGAACTTATCACCAGTTCGATCGATAGTAAGCGGTTAGCCGAGGGC
>UBJO01000055.1 GCA_900465665.1 Hyphomicrobiales bacterium | reverse complement strand
TTGGCACGCGGCCACCAGACAAGTGCTGCGATGACGATGATGTAGCTCGCAACGTCTGCACCATAGGTGAGACCCGCGCCGAACGCCGCGAGCAGAAGCCCACCGGCCGCCGGGCCGATCGAACGGGCGATGTTGATGCCGAGTGAATTCAGCGCCACCGCGCTCTTGACGTCCTCGCGCTTGACGAGCTCAGGCACGATCGCCTGCCAGGTCGGCCCCATCAGTGCCGCGCCAATGCCGCCGAGGAAGGTAAGACCGATGAGGGCGCTAACCGAGAGCATCCCCGTCTGGGCAAGAACCATGAGGCTGATGCTGACGGAGGCGAGCAGCAGCTGGACGGCAATCAGGAACTTGCGGCGATCGAGAATATCGGTCAGCACGCCGGCCGGAATGGCGAGAAGGAAGATCGGCAGCGTGCCCGCCGCCTGAACCATGGCGACCGCGGCCGGCGAGGCCGAGAGGTCGGTCATCAGCCAGGAGCTGGCGACATCGCGCATGAAGCTGCCGGTGTTGCCGAGAACGGTGGCTGCCCAGAGGACTGCGAAGACGGGTTGGGCGAGTGGAGCGAAGCTGCCCCCGGAGGATTTTGCGGTGCTCATGTTTCAGCTCCCTTGGTGATATCGAAAATGGTGACGAGGACGAAGGCACCCGCGAGGCCGAGATGTTCGAAGAAGGCGTTGGTCGCCATCATCCGCTCCATGCCGGCGGGCAGTTCCCAGAAGCGAAGCGCGATGAAGGTCGCGAGAACAGTGAAACCGGCGAGCGCGAGAGCGCCCAGCCAACGCAGCTTGCCCGACACCACCATGGCGGAGGCGGTGAGCTCGAATGCGATGACGACGACGGCGAAGACAGGCGCCGGGGAAATGCCGAAATGCTCCATCTCGGCGATCGCGCCGCCGAAATCGAAGATCTTGGTGAGCGGGCCCTGGATATAGGCGGCGCAAAGCGCGAACAGCGCGGCCGTTCGCACGGCAGGCGCCGAAACGACATCGGCCAGAAGCCTGCGCGGTGTTGAAGGAGAGGGGCTGGTCATCTTTGCTCCTGCGATCTTGGCCGGTCGGTGCGAGCGGCGCTGTGTTCGTCTGATGGAGCCATATTGGCGGGAACCATTGCCGCCAACAATTGCATCAATAGTTTCTATTTAATTGCGTTATCTGCAATTATGCGTTGGCGGCTTTCCACTATTGAAAATGAGTTTGGGCAGCGGTCTCCCGCTGCCCAAACTGGTACGTCGTTTGACTATCGCGTCAACCTCAAACGGCCCAGCAGGAGCAACCGAGTGCGCCGAAGAAGCCCTTGAGGTCTGCGATCGGCAGCTTGGAGGTCCAGGCGCCGGCATGGTCATGGCCATGGACGCCGCAATCGCTGGCGCAGCCGCAGGTGGAGATAGCGGTGCGGCGCAGCGAGCGGGCGCCGGCTCCATCAGGCTCGCCCCAGGCGGCGTAGCCGCCGAACTTGCGCACCGGAGACCAGTCCGGCATCGCGGGCGGGATGTTGCTTTCGTCGTATTTGGCGAAGTCACCCGAGCCGTAGACAATCTTGCCGCCGACCATGGTTAGATCGGAGGTGAGGAACGAGATCTCGTCCTCGGCGCAGGCGAAGAAGTCCTTGCTCGGCACGACGAGATCGGCGAACTGGCCTTTCTCGATGCGGCCCTTCTTGCCTTCTTCATTGGAGAACCATGTGACCTTCTCCGTCCACATGCGAAGCGCCGTCTCGCGGTCGAGGCAATTGGCGCGCGGATAGAGCTGCATGCCGCCGACCGTCTTGCCCGTAACCATCCAGGAGAGCGACACCCAAGGATTATAGGAGGCGACGCGGGTCGCATCGGTGCCGGCCGAGACGTTGACGCCCTTGTCGAGCATGCGCTTGATCGGCGGCGTGGCTTCGGCAACGCCGTGGCCATAGCGCTCGACAAAATATTCGCCCTGATAGGCCATGCGATGCTGTGTGGCGATGCCGCCACCGAGTGCCGCGATACGGTCGATCGAACGCTCCGAGATGGTTTCGGCATGGTCGAAGAACCAGTTGAGGCCTTCGAGCGGAATGTCCTTGTTGACCTTCTCGAATACGTCAAGCGAACGCGAGATGGTTTCGTCATAGGTGGCGTGCATGCGCCAGGGCCAACGGTTTTCGGCCAGAACCCGCACGACTTCCTCGAGCTCGCCTTCCATCTCCGGCGCCATTTCCGGGCGCGGCTGGCGGAAGTCCTCGAAGTCGGCGGCGGAGAAGACCAGCATCTCGCCGGCGCCGTTGTGGCGGAAGTAGTCGCTGCCCTGCTTGTATTTGACCGAGGACGTCCAGTTGAGGAAATCCTCTTTCTCGGCCTTCGGCTTCTGCGTGAAGAGGTTATAGGCGAGGCGAACGGTGAGTTGGTTTTCATCGGAGAGCTTCTGGATGACCTCGTAGTCATCCGGATAGTTCTGGTTGCCACCGCCGGCATCGATCACGCCGGTCACGCCGAGGCGATTGAGCTCGCGCATGAAGTGGCGGGTGGAATTGACCTGATAATCGAAGGGCAGCTTCGGGCCTTTGGCGAGCGTCGAATAGAGAATGCCGGCGTTCGGCTTGGCAAGCAGCATGCCGGTCGGGTTGCCGTTGGCATCGCGGGTGATCTCGCCGCCGGGCGGGTTGGGCGTGTCGCGGGTGTAGCCGACGGCGCGAAGTGCGGCGCCGTTCAGCAGCGCGCGGTCATAGAGATGGAGCAGGAAGACCGGTGTATCCGGAGCGACCGCATTGATCTCCTCGATCGTCGGCAGGCGCTTTTCGGCGAACTGGTGTTCGGTGAAGCCGCCGACGACGCGGACCCATTGCGGGGCCGGCGTGATCGCCACCTGGCGCTTTAGCATATCCATGGCATCCGCCAGCGAACGAATGCCGTCCCAGCGCAGTTCCATGTTGTAGTTCAGGCCGCCGCGCACGACGTGGGTGTGGTTGTCGATCAGGCCGGGCAGGACGCGCTTGCCCTTGAGGTCGACGATCTTGGTGTCGGGGCCGGCGAGCGCCATGATCTCGGCGTCGGTGCCGACTTCGAGAAAGGCACCGTCCTTGATGGCGACGGCGCTGGCGGTTGGATTGGTGCGATCGAGCGTGGTGATCAAACCGTGGTGGAGGATGAGGTCGGCGAACATGGGAAATGCTCCTGGCTTCATTATTAAGATTGATTTCAACGCTTTGCGCCGGGATTGGCCGGGCTGGGCCCCGCCGCAAGCGAATCTCCTCTTGGCGCCTCAGCTATCAGACTTGTGCTGATCCTGGCGAGACACGACGACGTCATTGCGGCTCTCGCCTTTCGGCATATGGCCGAACATGTGAGGCTTGATCTGGTTGATCCAGGAGACGGCCGCCGGCTCCTTGGCGATCAGCGTCTTGGCGAAGGGAATGAGCTGTTCGCCAACCAGAATGCCAAGCAGGCCGACAAGAGCTACAATCGGCGGCGCGGGAGAGCGAACATTGAGCAGGCTGTAGACGATACCGACCAGAAGACCGGCGCCGATGGAAAGAAGGTAGAGTTTCATGGGGGCATCCTCGACTGTGAATGAAAGCCGCTTCCGCATCTCGACATTCGATCCTGCGGAAGCGGCGGTGATGGCGGATTACTTGGCCGGGTTAGGGCCGATGCGCTTGCCGTGGCTGACGCGCTCGGCGCCGCCGTGGACATGCGTGACCGCATAGTCGATGCCCATGCCGTAAGCGCCGGAATGTTCCTTCACCAGCGAGGTGACGGCGTTATAGGTTTCCTTGCGGGCCCAGTCGCGCTGCCATTCGAGCATGACCTGCTGCCAGGTAACGGGGATGACGCCGGCCTGTACCATGCGGTCCATCGCATATTTGTGGGCATCGACCGAGGTGCCGCCGGAAGCGTCGGCGACCATGTAGATTTCGTAGTCGGGAACATCATGGAGGGCGGAGAGCGCGAAGGTGGTGTTGCACACTTCCGTCCAGAGGCCGGAGACGACTATCTTCTTGCGGCCGCCGGCGGCGTTCTTGGCAAGGGCGTCACGAACGTTCTGGTCGTCCCAAGAGTTCATGGAGGTGCGCTCCAGAATGTCATTCTCGGAAAACACGCCGAGCAGTTCCGGGAAGGTGTTGCCGGAGAAGCTTTCCGTCTCGACCGTCGTGATCGTGGTCGGGATGTTGAAGATCTTGGCCGCCTTGGCGAGACCGACGACGTTGTTCTTCAGCGTCTGGCGGTCGATCGACTGGACACCGAAAGCCATCTGCGGCTGCTGGTCGATGAAAATGAGCTGGCTGTTTGCAGGGGTGAGGACTTCGAGCTTGGACATTTGATTGCTCCGTTTAGATTTTGATTGCCGATCTGGCGGTTAAGGATTGGGATGCCTCCGGCGGTCGGCTGCCTGCCTCAGGCAGCCGTTCGAAGGCGGAAATTGTTGGCGTTAGAGGTGCACGGCAGTTTGCCGTGCGGTGTTATGCTGCGAGCGGAACGAGGTTCTCTTCGATCTGGCCGCGATAGGCTTCATACCGGGTCGGCAGCTTCAATGCTTCGCCGAGGTGTGCGGTGTCTTCGTCACGGTCGAAACCGGGCTCGTTGGTCGCGATTTCGAACAGGATGCCGCCCGGCGTTCTGAAGTAGATCGCCCAGAAGTAATCGCGGTCGATAACCGGCGTCACCTGGTAGCCCGTGTCCATCAGGGCCTTGCGCACTTCGAGCTGCTTTTCGCGGTTCTCGACGGCAAAGGCGATGTGGTGGACAGAACCGGCGCCCTGGCGGGCAAACGGCGTTTTCGGCAGCGACGCGACGTCGATGGTGTCGGCACCATTGCCACCGGGAATGATGAACCGCGTCACATCACCTTCGACCTCGGCGCGCTCATAGCCCATGAACTGTAGCAGTTCGGATGTTGCGACGGTGTCGTGCAGGTCGAAGCGCGCACCGGAAAAGCCGCGGATCGCATTGTCTTCCGAGATGCCGTCGGCAAGCCATGGGGCGCGGACGTCTTCGGCGGTTTCGATCAGCGCCAGTCCGTCGCCATCAGGGCCGGCAAAGCGCAGGCGGTTGGCGCCGAACACCGTGTCGATCTTCAGACCGACGACACCCTGGGCTGTCAGGCGGTCTTTCCAGAAAGCCAGCGATCCCTTCGGGATGGAGAACTGCGTCTCACTGACTTCACCGACGCCGGGGCGGCCGGTCATCATGTGCGGGAAAGGAAAGTAAGTCATGACCGTGCCGGGCGTGCCGTTTTCATCACCGTAGTAGAGGTGGTAAACACTCGGGTCGTCGAAGTTGACGGTCTTCTTGACGCGGCGCAGGCCAAGTGCGTTTGTGAAGAACCGGTTGTTTTCTCGGGCATCCGACGCCATCGAAGTGACGTGGTGCAGTCCCTTGATATCCTTGATCATGGCCGTTGCCTTTCTCTGTGGGCGTTGCCGTTTCGATGACCAGAGATGTAATCGGGTTGATTGCATTGCTGAATTGCAATATTCCTGTCGAATGAATTGCGATTTTTGAAATAATTGAGATGAACGACTATAAAGCCCTGAAAACCTTCCTGCTCGCCGCCGAAAAGCGCAACTTCGCGCAGGTCGCCCGCGAGCTCGACATGACACCCGCCGCCGTCACCCGCGCGATCGCAGCACTCGAGGACGATCTCGGCGTCCAGCTCTTCGTGCGCACCACGCGCCAGGTATCGCTGACTACTGATGGCGCCGTCTTCGCGGCGCAGATCCAGCCGGCGATCGAAGCGCTCGAGAACGCGCGCAAGGACGTCAAGAACGCGCATAAATCCGACCAGGGGCGGCTGCGGATCAGCGCGCCGACTTGGCTTGGCAAGACGATCCTCACGCCAATTCTCTCGGGCTTCCGCGAGCTATATCCGAAGATGAGCTTCGAGGTTTCGCTGTCGGACGGCTTGGTCAACATCATCGACGACGACTACGATCTCGCGATCCGCATTTCGTCGGCGCCTTCGGACAAGTTCACTATCTGGCGCAAGATCAGGGCCGTGCGGAGGATTTTGGTGGCAGCGCCGGGCAGCCGCTTCACGGAGATGCAGCATCCGAACGAACTGACGCCCGACGATTGCCTTGCCTATAGCGGCGAGAGCCGGCGCGAGACCTGGGCCCTTTCGGACGGCGGATCGAACATCTCGATCCCGGCAGGACGCGCGTTCAGCGCCAACAATGGCGAAGTGCTCGCCGATATGGCCGCCGATGGCGTCGGCGTCGCCATGCTTCCAGGCTTTCACATCGCCGAGCATATCCGCACCGGCCGGCTGGTTCACGTGTTGCGCGGCTGGGCGCCTCCGGAGCTTTGGCTGACACTCTACTACCCGCCCTATCAGGCACTGCCGCCCCGTATCGCCACATTCTCGAAATTTTTCGAGGAGCAGCTTCCTGCCCATATGGTCATGCTCGACTAGCGGACTGGAACGCGTGGACGCTGGCGCAGGCGGTCGCGCATGAGGAGATAGGAATCACGTCGAATTCTGATGAATTCGCCGCGCCGTTTGTTGCAATGCCGATGCAACAGGCTCTTTATGCGTTTGCCAAAGCCGGAACAGCGGCGGGGGCATCGTCTTAAGCAAGATCGCATTCACAGTCATTCGTTTCCAGCGTCGGAGCCCTCATGACCGCAACGCAATCGCAACCCGACGAGTCGTCCGTAGCTGGTGGAAAGCGGCTACCCGTCGTTCCCGCGTCGGCCTTCGGCATCGTGCTTGGCATCGCGGGCCTTGCCAATGCCTGGCGGGCAGCAGCCGGTCACTTCGCGCTTCCCGGAGCAGTAGGAGACGGCATTGCGCTTATAGCGCTTGCCGTCTGGTTCGTGCTCATTTGTCTCTATGGATTGAAGTGGATCCTCTTCGCCGAAGAAGCGCGCGAGGAGATCGAGCATCCCGTCCAGTGCTGCTTCATCGGCCTCATCGGTGTCGCCACCATGCTTTGTGCCGCGATGGTCGCGCCGTTTTCCGGCGCGCTGGCGCTCGCATTCTATTGGATAGGCCTGCTCTGGACGCTCGCCTTCGCGATTTGGCGGACGGGTGCCCTGTGGCAGGGCGGGCGCGATCCGACCACGACGACGCCGGTCCTCTATCTCCCCACAGTTGCCGGATGCTATGTCGCGGCAATCGTCGGCGCGGCACTCGGTTATTCCGATCTGGCGCAACTGGCGTTCGGCGCGGGCTTCTTCTCGTGGCTGGCGATGGAATCCGTCATCCTGAACCGGCTGCTCAACGCAGCGGAACTGGCCGAGCCCCTGCGTCCGACGATCGGCATCCAGCTCGCACCGCCGGCAGTCGGCGCCGCGGCCTATCTGAGCGTGACGAACGGAGCGCCGGATCTGCTGGCGCATGCCATGGTGGGCTACGCCATACTGCAACTGCTTCTGGCGCTTCGCCTTCTCCCATGGGTTATGAAGCAGCCATTCGCTGCGTCCTATTGGGCCTTTTCCTTCGGCCTGACCGCGCTCGCCACCGATCTGATCCGCATGGTCGCGCGCGGCGAACAGGGCATCCTGTCGACGCTCGCCATGCCGTTGCTCTGGCTGGTGACCGCGGCAATCGCCCTTTTGGCGGCGGGAACGATCGTGCTTCTTTTCCGAGGGAAGCTGTTCCCGCTCGCCCGAGCTCTTTAAGCGCGCAACCGCTCCCCCTCGGCATAGAAGAACAGCCGCTGGCTGGACGACAGATCGAGTGCAATCACCGCGCCGGGCTCGATATCCGGCCCCGCTCTCTGCTCGACGACGAGGTTCTGCCCGTCTTCGAGTGCGCAGTAGATGTAGCGCGTACCGCCGAGATATTCGAAGAACTCGACGCGCGCGGCGATCGACCGATCGCCCGCCTCGCCGATGACGATATGCTCTGGCCGAATGCCGATCATGAATTCCGTTCCGCGCTGAAGGCTCGCCGGCAGTCTCTGATCCTCGAAGTTCTTCGCCGCGATGTCGAAACGTCCGCTCCCCTGAGCGACCGCCTTCAGGAAGTTCATCCGGGGCGAGCCGATGAAGCCGGCGACGAACATGTTGGACGGGTTTTCGTAGATCTCCCGCGGCGACCCCGATTGCTCGACGCGTCCGTTCCGAAGCACGACGATCTGGTCGGCCAGCGTCATCGCCTCGGTCTGGTCGTGCGTCACATAGATCATCGTGTTGCCGAGCTCGCGATGGAGCCTGGCGATCTCGATACGCATCGAGACGCGCAGCTCGGCGTCGAGATTCGACAGGGGCTCGTCGAACAGGAAGACATCGGGCTCGCGCACGATGGCGCGGCCGATCGCCACGCGCTGCCGCTGGCCGCCGGAGAGCTGGCCCGGACGGCGCTCGAGAAGATGGTCGATCTTCAGAATGCCGGCCGCCTCGTCGACGCGGCGCTTGATTTCCGCCGCGTCTGTCTTTGCCATCTTCAAGCCGAATGCCAGGTTTTCGCGCACCGACATGTGCGGATAAAGCGCGTAGGACTGGAAGACCATGGCGATGCCGCGATTGGAAGGGTCGAGATCAGTGACATCCCGCCCCTTGATGCTGATCTCGCCATCGGTCACCTCTTCCAGGCCGGCGATCATCCTGAGCAGCGTCGATTTCCCGCAGCCGGAAGGGCCGACGAAAACGACGAAATCCCCCTCCTTGATGTCGAGATCGATGCCATGCACGACAGGCAGGCTGCCGTAGGATTTTCGCACGTCCTTGAGCGAGACGCTCGCTGTTTCCATCGAGACCATCGGCCTACTTCCCGGTCTGGAGCCAGACCAGCATGGCGCCCGGCTCGCGGTTGTCCCAGAGATGATAGGGCACGAGCGTGACGGTGGCCGGCACCTGCTCGGCCGGACGGGTGCGATAAAGTGAACCGTTCCAGCCGCTGGCGTCTTCCCTGGAGACGTCGAGCTCGACCGCAACCGCGCCATTCAGCCCTTCGATCGTCTTCGTGCGGTGGCCGGCGAGCTTCTGCGGGACAACGAAGGCGTTGAGGTCGTGGCCGTTGTCGGTTTCCTCGACGCAATAGATCAGCGGGCCGCGGGCGAGCGCGACGCGGCCGACGTCCTGGCGGACCTTCGGCGAGGCGTATTGCGGGCGAAGCTCAAGCGGAAGATCGAGCGCGATGACATCGCCCTTCTTCCAGGTGCCGTTCAGCCGCGCGTAGCCATCGATGACCGACGAGGCCAGATCGACCGTCTCGCCGTTCACCTTCAGCGAGGCGCCCTCGGCCCATTCGGGAATGCGCAGCGCGAGGCCGAATTCGGCCGTGCCCCCGACATCAACATCGACATCCACGTCGATGCGGATATCGCCATTCCACGGATAGTCGGTGTGCTGCGTCAGCTTGACGTTGCCGCCCTTGAGCTTCGCCTTGACGCTGCTCTCACCATAGAGATGAACGGCGATCTCGTTGTCGGCGACGGCGTACATGTAGGAGCCGACGGAGGCAACGAGGCGGGCGATGTTCGGCGGGCAGCAGGGGCAACGATGCCAGACCCAGCGGTGGTGCTTGCCGGTGCTCTCGAGCGGGTTGTCGTAGAAGAAGGTCTTGCCGTCGAGCGCAAGGCCGGTCAGCGCGCCGTTGTACAACGCCTGTTCCATGACGTCGGCATAGCGGCGGTTCGGGCCTCGTCCAAGCATGCGGCTTGCCCAGAAGACAAGGCCGACGGAGGCGCATGTTTCAGCATAGGCGGTGTCGTTGGGCAGGTCGTAATAATCGGTGAAGCCCTCGTTGATCGCCGCCGGACCGATGCCGCCGGTGACATACATCTGCTTGACCGTCAGGTCGTCCCACAGCGTCTCCAGCGCGTTCGTCAGCGTGTCGTCGTGGTACTCGGTCGCGATGTCGGCCATGCCGGAATACTGGTACATGGCGCGCACGGCGTGGCCGACGACCTTCTCCTGCTCGCGCACGGGTTCATGCGCCTGGCTGTATTCATAAGTCTTGTGCACGTAGTCCTTCGGATCGCGACCGCCACGAATGGCTTCGGCGGTGAAGAAATGCGGCTGCCGGCCGCGCTCGTCGATGAAGAACTTGGAGAGATCGAGGTATTTCTGCTCGCCCGTGACACGCGCCATCTTCACCAGCGCAAGTTCCACTTCCTGGTGGCCGCAATAGCCGGGGATCTGGCCTTCGCCGTGGCCAAAGACCGTGATCATGTGGTCGGCATAGCGGCACATGATGTCGAGCAGCTTGCGCTTGCCGGTTGCCTGGTAGTAGGCGACGGCGGCTTCCATGAGATGGCCAGCGCAATAGAGCTCGTGGTGGTCGCGCAGGTTGGTCCAACGCTTGCCGGGCTGCACGCGCTGGAACCAGGCATTCACATAGCCATCTTCCTGCTGCAGCTTCTCATACATGTCGATGATGGCATCGGCGCGCGCCTCGAGTTCCGCGTTCGGCTTGCGGTAGAGCGAGTAGGCGATGGTTTCGATCGACTTGCCGAGATCGGAATCCCAGAACATCTGGGTCGAGCCGGTCCATTTCTCGTCGATCGGGATGACGATGCCGGGGCTTGACTGGTTCACGTCGATCGCCTGGATCATGCCGGCCTTTTCGCAGCGATCGAGCAGGATCGCCGCCGTGGAATCGCACACCGCATCCTGCCACTTGCCCCAGAAGCCGTTGAGCTCGACATCGGGAACGGCGACAGGGCGGAACTGGCTCTTGTTTTCGGTAGTCATTTCTCAAATTCTCCTTTGAATTACTTGACGGCGCCGGCCATCAGGCCGCGCATGTAGAAGCGTTGCAGAAGCAGGAAGACGAGCAGGCAGGGGATGACCATGACGACGACGCCGGCTTGCACAGCGCCCCAATCGATGGCGCCCATTCTGGATGAGCGCACGGCGGTCATCAGCACCGGCAGCGTGAATTTCTCGTTGCTGGACAAAAGCACGAGTGCGGCGAAGAACTCGTTCCAGGCATTGAGGAAGGCGAAGATCGCGACGGTGACGACACCCGGCAGCACCAGCGGAAACAGCACGCGGGCGAGCAGGCCGAGATCGCGCGCGCCATCAATGCGGGCGGCTTCCTCGATCTCCTTGGGCACCGCGTCGAACGCATTGCGCATCATGAACACCGAGAACGGCAACTGCAGCGTGACGTAGACGAGCGTCAGCCCGAGCAGCGAATTGTTGAGCCCCAGCCGCGAGAGGATGATGAAAAGCGGCGTCAGGATCGACTGAAACGGGATCATCAAGGTGGCGATGATCAGGATGAACAGCACGTTCTTGAACGGGAACCGGTAGCGCGAGAAACCATAGCCGGCGAGCAAGCTGATCGCCACTGTGAGCACCACCGTCGCGACGGACACGATCAGCGAGTTGAACATATGGTGCCATATGCCGGCGCCGAACGTGTCGAGTGTCCTGTAGGCATCGACACTGAATTCGCTGATGCCGGTGAGCGGCCATGGCGGCAGTGCCGTTTCGCTGCGCGGGCGGAACGAGGACATGAGCATGATCGCAAACGGCGCGAGGAAGAACACGACGATCGCGGCACCGGCGACGTGATAGCTCGTGGCGCGCCGCGCATTGCGGCGGGCGCGGAGGGCTGTGCGGCCGGTCATGGGCGATCCTCCCCAACCTTGAGCAGCCAGAGCTGCACGATGCTGAGCGCCACCAGGATGACGAGCAGCGCGATGGAAAGAGCCGCGCCGTAGCCGAGATTGAACGACACGAAGGACTGGTTGAAGATGTAGTAGACGATCGAGATCATGCGGTTTTGCGGTCCACCTGATGTCATGATGTAGAACTGGTCGAAGGCGAGGATCGAACCGGTGACCGACAGGATGAGCGCGAGCGCCATGGTTCTGCGCATCAAGGGCAGCGTCAGATGGCGAAAGCGCTGCCAGGCGCCGGCACCATCGATGCGCGCGGCCTCCGTCAGCTCCGATGGAATGCCCTGCAGCCCGGTCAGGAGGATGATCATCGTGAAACCAGCGACCTTCCACACGACCATGACGATGATCGTCAGGAAGGCGCTGTCGAAGGTCGCAAGCAGGTTGCGCCGCCCCTGGGTGAGGCCGAGCATTTCGAAGACGGGCGAGAACAGGCCGCTATCGACATTGGCGAGCCAGACCCACAGAAGCGACGCCGAAGCCAGGCCGATGACAACCGGCAGGAAGATGATGGTGCGATAACCCGACACGAAGCGGCGCGGCTTATCGACGAAGAAGGCAAGCGGAAACGCCAGCGCGAAGATCGCTATCGTGACCACCAGCGTGTATTGCGCGGTGAAGCCGAGCGATGTCCAGAAACGCGGGTCGTTGAACATGCGGGTGTAGTTGCCGATGCCGATCCAGCGCGGCGATCCCATGAGCGGCCAGCGATGCAGGCTCATCCACACGGTGAAGAGGAGCGGCAGCACGAAGAACACGGCCACCAGGGCGATTGCGGGCGCGATATAGGCAACGCCCCGCCAGCCCCCTCTCCGCCGCCGCCTGCGCTTCGGAGAGACGGAGATGATTTCAGTCGTCATCTTTGATCTCGTTCAGTTTGTGAAATGGCGAGCGATTGCGATGTGTCGGGTCGGGACCGCCTGATCATCCCCACCCTTAAGCTCAGATCATTGAGATCATTGCGCGCTGTCGATGATCGACTGCATGTCGGCCTGGCCGTTGGCAAATGCGCCGTCAACATCATCGCCGAACATGGCGGCGTTGATGAACTGCGACCACGGGCTGTTCGGGCTGTTGATCAGATCGTTGAACTGCAGCGTGTAGGGCGTCTTGGCGACCTTGATCGCATCGGCGGCCACGAGCAGGCGCGGATCCTGTCCCTTCAGGACCTGCTCGGCGATGTCGGTGCGCGTCGGCAGGCTGCCGTTCTTGGCCATGATCGTCTGCCCCTCCTCGGAATAGACGAACTGCAGGAATTTCTGGATCTGGCTGACATGCGGCGTACCCTTGGTAACGACGATATTGTCGCCGCCGGCAAAGGAGGACGGCTTGCCGTCGACGCCGGGGATCATCGTCACGCCGAAGTCGAGCTCCGGATGCTGCGTGATCATCGTGCCGATGGCAAACGCACCAAGGCTCTGCTGGCCGATCTTGCCGCCGAGGAACTTCAGGAAGTCCACGCCGTTATCGGTCGCGGCACTGGCAGGCACGGCACCCGACTTGACGATCGCACGATAATCTTCGACGGCCTTTCGCATCTGGGGAGTATCGAGCGCCGCGGTCTTGCCATCCTCGGAGAGGATATCCGCGCCCGCACCCAAACGAGGGGCGCGAAGGTGAAGATCATGCAGCCGCCACAGCCGCCGCCCGAGAAATAAAAGCCGTAGTCATCGCCGCCGAGCTTGCGGATCTTCTCGGCATTGGCGGTGATTTCTTCCCATGACGTCGGCGCCTTCTCGGGGTCGAGGCCAGCCTTCTTGTAAAGGCCCTTGTTCCAGGCGAAGACGGAGGTCTCGACCAAGAGCGGCAGGCCGTAGACCTTGCCTTCATAGGTACCCTGCTTGACGTGAGCGGGCGCCAGCGCGTTGAAGTAGCTCAGCGACTTGGCGAAGTCCGTCATGTCCTCGAGCTGGCCGGCGGACGCAAAGGATGGCGTGTAGATCAGGTCCAGTGAGATCGCGTCGGGCGCCTGGCCGCCGGCAACCGCCGTCGCATATTTCTGGACCATCTGGTCCGAAGGGATTTCCGTGAGCTCGACCTTGTCGGGATTGGCCGCGTTATAGGCGTCGATGACCGCCTTGAAGGCGCCGCCGCCGCTGCCCGAACGCACCCACATGCTCACGGTTTCGGCGGATGCCGCCGAGCACAGGCATATTGACAGCAAAGCCGTCGCTGCAAGCATTCTCTTATGCATGATTTCCTCCAAATCATGGGGCAAACGCGCCCCGCCTCCCGTTAGATTTCCCGGTCTCCACCACAAGACTGGCGAACAACCAGCTTGCATGGAAGCTTGCGCAGTCCGGCCTCCACAGCCCGTCCCTCGGCAAGATCCAAGATCGTCAGCCCGGCCGTGCGGCCGAGCTCCTTCAAATTCATGTCGACCGTCGTCAGCGCCGGCCGCGTCTGGTCGGCGAAGATTTCCCAGTTGTCGAAACCGATGATCGACACATCCTCGGGCACGCGAACGCCTCGCTCGCGCAAGGCATCCACCACGCCCCTTGCGATCTGGTCGTTGCCGCAGAAAATGCCGTCGGGCGTTTCCTTGTCTTCGCCCCAAAGCATGGCGACGGCCTCATGTCCCCAGGCCTCCGTCCAGGCGCCGTGCATGACGAGCGCATCACGACCGACGGCCTGGCGAAAGGCATCGGCGCGCTCCACGGCCGAGACGAAACTGTCGGGACCGGTCACATGGACGATCCTTTTGCGCCCGACCTTGCGAAGCCGCTCGACGGCGAGCCGCGCACCGTCGGAATCATCCGCCGTCAGGATGACGCTTCCCGGCACGCCCTCTGTAAAGGCGTAGACGACGGGCACCGGCAGGCCAGCGAGATCGACCGGGAGAGACCTGTCGACCCGCTTGCCCGTCGCGATGATGCCATCCACCTGCTTGTCCAGCATGGCGTCGACATGAACCTTGGCGAGTGCTGGATCATCCTCGATCGCGCAGAGAAAGACCGAGACGCCGTGATCGACCAACGCTTCCGATATCCCCGACATCAGCGGCAGAGTGAAGCGACCATAGGTATCGTTGGTGAGGAGCCCCACCGTGAAACTTCTGTTGAAGAGAAGGCTGCGCGCCAATGCATTCGGCCGGAAGCCGACATCGGCCGCGATCGACTTGATCTTCTCACGCGTCTCCGACGCCATCCGGCCGGTATCGTTCAGCGCTTTCGACACGGTCGAAACGCTGACGCCCGCAGCCTTGGCGACGTCATGAATTGTGACACGGCTGCTCCGAGCGACCACGCGATCTCCTCCTTCTCGCGGAGGTGAGAAAAGCGTTTCCCAAATGCGAAGTCAACGTGAGAAAACGTTTTCTCATCATTTTCCCAATTTCGGGGACCAGGCAGGCGCGGATTGGCGGAAACCGCCGACGATTCCGCGAAACGATTATTCGAAGTGGACGTTCTCGCGCAGGAAAATCCGCGGCCGCTGGGGCGGCGTTATGTCGTCCCTGGCGAAACGACCTGCATGGTGAAGCTGGATTTCAACGGCGCGCCGCGCCTCGAGAAAGGGCTCGCGGTCGATGATCGCATCGACGACACCGTCATCCATCAACGCCACCCGTTCCGGCGTCTCGGTGTGGGTGATAACGCAGACGGACTGGTCCTTGCCGATCGCCTTCAGTTCTTCGGCAAGCACAGGGTTGCCCACCGACATGTTGTAGACGCCCCGTAGCGCGGAGTGGCGGCGCAGGAGCGCGCGGAAATCCTTGCGGATATTCTCCTGCTCGTAGCTCTGAAACGTCTCGACCACCCGGCAACTCGGATAATCTCAGCCCAAGATGTCACGGAAGCCCATTTCACGCTGGTCGTGCTCCAGCAGTTGGTGAAGGCCAACGATGACAACCACGTCGCCACCGGCGTCACCCAGGAAGCGGCCCATAAGCGCGCCGGCCGTGCGCCCTTCCTGAACGGCGTTCGAGCCGACATAGCCGATCCGGCCAGTGCCCGGCAGGTCTGAGGCAACGGTGACGATTGGGAGCTTGCATGACAGCTGATCCACCGTCGCCGTCACTTCGGGATCATCGAACAGGATGACGACGAGGCCGTCGCACTCGGCCGCGGCCTTCGCAAGTGTCCTGATCGCCGCATCGGCGTTGATCCGCTCGAAGTAAAAGAAGGTGACGCGGATGTTGTAGCGCTTGTATTGCTGCGCCGAGCGGAGGAAGCCTTCACGCAGCTTCACATAATAGGAATTCACGTTGTTCTGCAGTACCACGCCGATGCGCAGGATACGCGTCGGCATCATGGTGAGCGCGCGATCGACGCCCATCGCCCGGGCGGTCTCGATGACCAGCTGCTCGGTCTTCGGCTTGACGCCACCACGGCCGTTCAGCACTCGGTCGACGGTGATGCGGCTGACGCCAGCCGCTGCCGCGACGTCATCCATGCTCGGTTTTCTCGCCACGAAACACCCTCCACACGCTCGCTTCCTAGAGCTTAGCGAATGATGCATTTGCGTCAATATCGGCGTTGCGCCGCCGTGGGCGCGGACGGATATTCGGTCATATCTGGAGGAGAAGCGGCGCCATGCGCCGAACGGAGGCACATCATGAATTGGGTATCGGCCTGCCGCCTTGACGACATCGAGCAGGAAGGCGTCATACGCTTCGACCATGGCGGTCGCACCTATGCGGTCTACCGCTCACCTGAAGACGAGGTCTTCTGCACCGACGGCCTTTGCTCGCACGAGGCCATCCACCTCGCAAACGGTCTCGTGATGGACTACGAGATCGAATGTCCCAAGCATTCGGGCGCCTTCGACTACCGCACCGGCACGCCGCGCCGGCCGCCGGCCTGCAAGAGCCTCAACACCTACCAGGCAAAGATCGAAGCGGGCGAAGTCCTGCTCGCCATCCCAGCCTGACAGCCAGCGAACCGGTCGTACGGAGACAGCCATGTCCTCTATCGTTATCATTGGCGCCGGAGAGTGCGGTGGACATGCAGCGCTGCAGCTGCGCGAGCGCAATTTCGACGGCGCGATCACGCTTGTGGGTGCCGAAACGCTTCACCCCTACGAGCGGCCGCCCCTGTCGAAGAACGGTATTCTCGACGGCGCCGATCCGAAGTTCATCATGGATGCCGATGGCTACAAGGAGCGCGGCATCGATGTGCGCCTGGGCGCCGACGCGATCGGGATCGATCGATCGAACAAGACCGTCGAGCTCTCGGATGGAACGACGCTCGCCTATGACAAGCTGCTGCTCGCAGCCGGCGCCCGCCCACGTCCACTCCCCGGTATCACCGAAAGATCCGAACGCGTGCTGACGCTTCGCACCCATGCCGATGCATTGGCGATCAAACGCCATCTGCACGAGGGTAGCCGGCTCGCCGTCGTCGGCGGCGGCTTCATCGGCCTCGAACTCGCGGCGATCGCGCGCGGGCTTGGCGCCGCCGTCACCCTGATCGAGGGCCTGCCTCGCATCCTCTCACGCGGCGTGCCCGAGGATATCGCGCATGCGGTGGCATCGCGCCACAAGACGGCGGGCGTAGAGATCTTGTGCGAAAGCCGGATCGAGACCTTCGAGATCGGTTTCGACGGCGTCTCGATCGGCCTTACCGGCGGGCGGACGATCGATGCCGACATCGCGGTGATCGGCATCGGCTCGGTCCCGAATGTCGAGCTCGCTGAAAAGGCGGGGCTGACGATCGAAAACGGCATCATGGTCGATGACCAGCTCAGGACCTCCGACCCCGACATTTTTGCCGCCGGCGACTGCTGCTCCTTCCCGATCCGGGTTTATGGCGGACGGCGCGTCCGGCTTGAATCCTGGCGCAGCGCCCAGGAGCAGGCAATGCTCGCCGCAGCCAATCTCATGGGCGCAGACGAGCGGATCACCGCCGTGCCGTGGTTCTGGTCGGATCAATACGACCTGACGCTTCAGGTGGCCGGGCTTGCCGAAGGCTCCCTCACCTCCGTCCGCCGCGACGTCGGCGAGGGCGCTTTCATCATCTTCCAGATCGGTGCAGACGGGCGGTTGCTCTCGGCGAGCGGCATCGGTCCGGGCAATGGCATCGCCCGCGACATCCGGCTGGCGGAAATGCTGATCGCCTCGGGCAAGACCGTCGATCCGGCAGCGCTCGCGCAGGCCGACGTCAAGCTGAAGTCGCTGCTGGCAGCCTGATCCCGCCCCACTCTTGGGCTCGGCCTAGGCCCCTTCCTTGTTTCAACCGCCGCCCTTTCGGGGTCGGCTGCAATTGGATATTCCCATGAAGTCTCATGTTCTCACCGTCACCTGTCAGTCCACGCGCGGCGTTGTCGCCGCGATCGCCGGGTTCCTCGCCGACAAGGGCTGCAACATCATCGACAGCTCGCAGTTCGACGCCCTGGAAACCGGCCTGTTCTTCATGCGGCTGACCTTCGCCAGCGAGGCAGGCACCCCGATCGAGGAGATCGTCATAGGCTTCGAGCCGATCAGGAAGACCTTCGACATGAGCTGCGAGTTCCATGACAGCAGCGCCAAGATGAAGGTGCTCTTGATGGTCTCGCGCTTCGGCCATTGCCTGAATGACTTGCTCTACCGCTGGAAGATCGGCGCGCTCCCGATCGACATCGTCGGCGTTGTCTCCAACCACTTCGATTATCAGAAGGTCGTGGTCAACCACGATATTCCCTTCCACCATGTCAACGTGACCAAGGCCAACAAGCCGCAGGCGGAGGCTCGCCTGCTCGAGGTGGTCGAGCAATCCGGCGCGGAGCTGATCGTTCTCGCCCGCTACATGCAGGTGCTGTCCGATGCCGTCTGCGAGAAGATGTCGGGGCGGATCATCAACATCCATCACTCCTTCCTGCCGGGCTTCAAGGGCGCCAACCCCTACAAGCAGGCTTTCGAGCGCGGCGTGAAGCTGATCGGCGCCACCGCGCATTACGTCACCGCCGATCTCGACGAAGGTCCGATTATCGAGCAGGACGTCGCCCGCATCACGCATGCGCAGTCGGCGTCGGACTATGTCTCGATCGGCCGTGACGTCGAGAGCCAGGTGCTGGCCCGCGCAATCCACGCCCACATCCACCACCGGGTGTTCATGAACGGCAATCGCACGATCGTCTTCCCGGCGAGCCCCGGTTCGTATGCGTCGGAACGCATGGGATAGGCGATCGCGGCGCGGCTGCGATGATGCAAAAGTATCATCATAGGCTTTGCCCCCAGCCGATGCCGGAGGCACGATAGAGCATCAAAGGCGCGTGCGTTCGCAAGGAGGCGAAGGCACTCCCCGCCGGAGACAATCCGGCTTTACCCAATCAATGACGCATGCGGGAGGCAAGTCATGGACGATTCAAAATTCGGCAAGAGAGACAAGAGAGGCCATTGGACGCCTGATGGCGTGCTGACGCCCGCACCGGTCTTCGTGCTGCCGCCAAATCCTCTGAAATTCCTGAAGTGGCTGCCGAACTACTTCTTTCCGTGGAACGCCTTCTTCATGGTCACCGCGGCGATCTTCTGGTTTTTCCTGACGCCGGGGACCGAGACGACGAAGACCTTCTCCGTCGGCTGGATCGCGCTCATCTTCGCGCGCAACCTCGCGGCGTTCTTCCTGTTCTACGGTGTCATTGAACTGCGGCTCTACAAGCTTCGCCGCCAGGAAAACCGTTTCAAGTACAATCCGAACTTCCCGGCCGACAAGAAGAATACTGTCTTCCTGTTCGGCTCGCAGGCCTATGACAGCATCATTCGCGGCGTCGGCACCGGAGTTACGATCTGGACCGCGATCGAAGTCGTGACGCTCTGGGCATTCGCGAACAACTACGTGCCGATGGCGACGTTCCAGGACAATCCGGTATGGCTCGCCTGCATCGTGCTCTTCGTGCCTGTGTTCCACGAAGCCTACTTCTTCGCGATCCACCGCGCGCTGCACATTCCTGCACTCTACAAGTTCGTTCACTCGGTCCACCACAACTCGGTCAATCCGTCGCCTTGGTCGTCGCTTGCCATGCACCCGGTCGAGCATCTGCTCTTCTTCGGTGAAGCGCTGATCCATCTGGTGATCTTCTCGCATCCGCTCGTCGCCATCTACAATCTGCATTCGCTGGCGCTCGGCGCGGTGGTCGGCCATGTCGGCTTCGACAAGATCGAGGCGGGCGAGGAAGGCGGGCTCGATACGCACGCCTATGCCCACTACCTCCACCACAAGTATTTCGAGGTGAACTATGCCGACGGCCTGATCCCGTTCGACAAGTGGTTCGGCACCTGGCACGACGGCACCAAGGACGGCGATGAAGCGATGAACGCGCGCTGGCAGAAGAAGCTGCAACGCGAGAACGCCCGCAGGCAAGCCCAGGAAGGCAACCAGGCATGACCCGCGCATTGACTGTAGCCGATCTGCGCGCGCTCAAGGGCAAGCGTCAATTCCTGACCATGCATGTCGATAGCCCGGCGGAGGCCGCCGCCGCCACTGAAGCCGGCATCGAGATGTTCACCTGCGAGGTGGACGAGCAGCTGCCGAGGATACGCAAGGCCGCCCCCACCGCCTTCATCCAGGCAGCCCATGTGCAGGGTGCCATTCACGACGAATCGAGTGCCATCCGCGAAGGTTTTCGCGCGCTCGATCTCGGCGCCAGCTGTATCTACTTCGCCGGCTCGCTGCGCCTGCTGGAGGCGATGGCCAAGGAGGGTATTCCCGTCAGCGGCCATGTTGGCCTCGTGCCGCGCTTGGCCACGTGGACGAACTTCCGCTCGATCGGCAAGGCGCCTGAGGAAGCAGCCTCGATCTATCGTCGGGTGAAGGACTATGAGCATGCCGGCGCCTGGGCGGTCGAGATGGAGGTTGTCCCCGTCGCGATCGCCGAGTGGATCACGCGCTCGACGCCGCTGATCACGCTTGGGATGGGCTGCGGCGCCGTCTGCGACGCCCAATACCTGTTTTCCTGTGACGTACTCGGAACCGGTACAAGCCGCGTGCCCCGCCACGGCAAGCAGTATGCCGATCTCGCCGCCGAGGAGTCGCGCCTGCAGGAACTACGCGTGAAAGCGTTCCGGTCATTCGCCGACGATGTCCGCGACCTGAAATATCCGGAAACCCGCCATGAGGTTCATGTCGGCGAAGAAGTCCTGGCAGCGGCCAAGACGCTCGTGTGAGGTGACCGGGCAGGCGAGAACATCGTCTGCCTTCACAACCGATCTCACCAAAAGTTGTAGATGATATCGACGTCAGCGTTTATCCGTCCAATCAACCCGGTTGCTAAAAAACCATAATTGCTCCACCTACATTGTAGACAAACGCGAGCAGTCGGAATTGGATCAGAGCTTGATGCGCATTAAATACGGTTTCCTCGGCATTCTCCTGGCGATTGCGCCCACGGCCCATGCGCTGGACATGGGACCGGTGCCGGTTCTGGCGCCGCAAAAGCAGCAGGAGCAGGCGGCGCAGCTGAGCGCGCAATTCTTGACGCGCTACAGCTATCGGCCGGTCGCGCTCGACGACAACCTCTCGGTCAAGATCATGGATCGCTTCATCAAGTCGCTCGATCCGGATCGGATGATCTTCCTGCAGTCGGACATCAACACCTTCATGGCCGACAGCACCAAGATCGACGACGCGATCAAGACGGAAGACCTGAAGCTCCCCTTCTCGATCTTCAACCTGTACGAACAGCGCATTGTCGATCGCATGACCTATGCCCGCGATCTCCTGAATAAGGGCTTCGATTTCACCGCGCAGGAAGACTACGCGCTGGTGCGCGACGATAAACCCTGGCCGCAATCCGAGGCCGAGAGCAACGATCTCTGGCGCAAGCGGGTGAAGGCCGACTGGCTGCGCCTGAAACTCGGCGGCCAGACCGAAGCCACCATTCGCGACACGCTCGACAAGCGCTACAAGAACGCGCTCGAGCGCGCCTATAAATACAAGAGCGACGACGTCTTCCAGTCCTTCATGGACGCCTATTCGACGTCGATCGATCCGCATACCGACTACTTCGGCGCCACCGCATCGGCCGATTTCGATATTTCGATGAAGCTTTCGCTTGTCGGTATCGGCGCCGTGCTGCAGGAGCGTGACGATTACACGACGATCCGCGAACTTGTTCCGGGCGGCCCCGCGCAGCTCTCCGGCAAGCTCGCGGTCGGCGACCGCATCACCGGTGTCGGCCAGGGCGCCGACGGTCCGATCAAGGAAGTGATGGGCACGCGCCTCGACGAGGTCGTGCAGTTGATCCGCGGTGCGAAGGATTCGATCGTCCGCCTGGATATCCTGCCTGCCGACGCAGGCGCCGATGGCGGTCATCGCGTCATCAGCCTCGTGCGCGACAAGATCAGCCTCGACAAGCAGGCGGCCAAGAAGGCCGTTCTGCCGGTCAAGGATGGCGACGTCACCCGCAAGATCGGCGTGATCACGCTGCCGGCCTTCTACGAGGACTTCGAAGCTCGCCGCAAGGGCGACAAGGACTATAGAAGCGCCAGCCGCGACGTCGCCAAGCTGCTGACCGAGCTCAAGCAGGAGAATGTCGACGGCGTGCTGATCGACCTGCGCAACAATGGCGGCGGTTCGCTCGCCGAAGCGATCGACCTGACCGGTCTGTTCGTCGGCAAGGGCCCGGTGGTCCAGCAGCGCGGCGCCGATGGCAAGGTCGAGGTTCAAAGCGACGATCTGCCGACACCGGCTTGGACTGGCCCCGTTGGCGTCTTGATCAATCGCGGCTCGGCGTCCGCTTCCGAGATTTTCGCGGCCGCCATCCAGGACTATGGCCGCGGCGTGATCATCGGCGAGCCGAGCTTCGGCAAGGGCACCGTGCAGACCGTGGTCAATCTCGACCAGGTGGCGCGCAACGACAAGCCGAAATTCGGCGAGCTGAAGCTGACGATCGCCCAGTTCTTCCGCGTCAACGGTGGTACCACACAGCTGCGCGGCGTGACGCCTGATATCGCGCTGCCCGGTCTCTCCGACCCGAAGACCTTCGGCGAAACCAGCTACGACAACGCGCTCCCCTGGGCGCAGATCAAGCCTGCACGCTACAAGCAGGCCGGCAACCTCAAGACGGAACTGCCGAAGCTGCAGGCCCTTCATGACAAGCGCGTGGAGACCGACCCGGACTTCCAGCGCCTTATCGAGGACGTTGCCGAACTGAAGGCGCAGCGCGACAAGGGCGTGATCTCGCTCAACGAAGCCGACCGCCGCAAGGAACTGACCGCGCGCGAAAACCGGCTGAAGTCGCGCGCACAGCTTGATGACAGCGTCGACACCACCAACGACGACGGCCTGCAATCCAACGAGCGCAGCCTGACGGCCGACATCGCGCTCGAGAATGCGCGCAAGAAGGCCAAGGACGTTCTCCTGAACGAGGCGACCGCGATCCTTTCCGATGCGGCGGGCCTGCAGGCGGGCGCTCGGTAAGGGCCATGCTGCTCAATTGAAAAAGCGTACGGCCAGGGTTTGGCCGTCCGCCTTGAAACCTCGGGAACACGGCACCGCAGCAGCAGATCGCCGAGCGGCATCGCCCGCTCAGCTCGGTCCCCCGACGGCGTCCAATGCATTCCTCAGCTCATCCAGCCCGTGCGGCTTGAGCAGCAGAACCGTCCTTGAACTGTCATCCATCTCCGGCTTCTTCTCCGAACCCGTCGCGAAAACGATGCCGATCTCAGGCCAGTGCTTGCGTACCTCGCGACAAAAATCGTCTCCGGACATCCCTGGAAGACCGAGATCGGTCACCAGCACGTCGATCGGTTCGCTGCCAAAGAGTGGGAGCGCCTCCTCGGCGGATTCGGCCTCGATGACCTCGTGGCCGAGTTCGGCCAGCATGTCGGCGGTCGCCATCCTGATCAGCGCATTATCCTCGACCAGAACCACGCGCAGCGCCTGCGACGCGGCTGGCGAGGAGGGCGCGGGTATGGCTACGATGGACGTGTCTTTTCGGCGCTCCGCGTTCTTCTGCGTTTCGTCGATCACATGCCGGATCTTGCGGGCGAGTGCCTCCCGCGTGTAGGGCTTGGAGAGCAGCTGCACACCGGGATCGAGCCGTCCGCCGTGCACGATCGAGTTTTCGGTGTAGCCGGAGGTGAAAAGCACGGCGAGACCCGGCAGACGCTCCTTCGCCTTCTTCGCCATCTCGCTGCTTTTCAGCGGGCCAGGCATGACGACATCAGTGAAGAGCATATCGATGTGGATACCGCTTTCGATGACCGAAAGAGCGGCCGCCGCATCGCCTGCCTTCAGAACGCGGTAGCCGAGTTCCTGCAGCATTTCGACCACGGTGGTGCGCACGCCTTCATCATCCTCCGCGACGAGAATGGTCTCCGGCCCGCCCTCGACGGGCGCATGCGGATCGATGACTTGCAGGTCTTCCTGTTGCAGCGAACGCGGCAGATACATCTTCACCGTCGTTCCGTGTCCGACCTCGCTGTAGATCTTCACATGCCCGCCCGATTGGCGGACGAAACCATAGACCATGGAGAGGCCGAGCCCCGTTCCCTTGCCTTCCGGCTTCGTCGAGTAGAACGGCTCGAACACCTTGTCCAGGAGATCGGGAGAGATGCCCGCCCCGGTGTCGGTGACCGAGATCGACACATACTGGCCGGGCACGACATCCTGGTGCTGCCGTGCATAAGCGTCGTCGACATAGGCGTTGCCGGCCTCGATCGTTAGATTGCCGAAGCCCTCCATCGCGTCGCGGGCATTGATCGCGAGATTAAGCAGCGCGTTTTCGATCTGCATCGGGTCAACCAGCGTGTTCCACAAGCCGCCCGAGACGACCGTCTCCACCTCGACGCCTTCGCCGATCGTGCGCCGGATCATCTCGTCGATGCCTCGGATCAACCGGCCGGCATTGACCACGCGCGGATCGAGCGCCTGCCGGCGGCCGAAGGCAAGCAGCTGGGCCGCCAGTTTGGCGCCGCGTTCCACGCCGGCCAGCGCGTTGGTAATCTTGCGCTGCGCCTTGTCGTTGCCGATAACATCGCGCGACAGGAGCTGGAGATTGCCCGCCACCACCTGCAGCAGATTGTTGAAGTCATGCGCGACGCCGCCCGTCAGGTTGCCGATGGCCTCCATCTTCTGGGCCTGCTGCAGGGCAAGCTCGGTGTTGCGGAGCGCGATCGCCGCCTCGCGCTCTTCCGTCACGTCGCGTCCGACCGCATGGATGGACGCGTCATAGGGAACCGCGGTCCAGGAAATGGTGCGGTAGCTCTTGTCCTTAGCCTGGTAGCGATTCTCGAAGGAGAAGGTCGTGGCGCCCTCGCTGAGTTTGCCGACTTCGGCCAGCGTCGTCGCCATGTCCTCGGGATGGATGAAATCGAGGAACGACCGGTTGATGAGCTCACTCTCCTCCCAGTCGAAGACCGTCTTCCATGCCGGATTGACCGCCGTTATCGTGGCCTCGAAATCGGCCACCAGCATGATATCGGTCGAGAGCCGCCACATCCGGTCGCGGTCGGCGGTGCGCTCGGCGACGCGCTGTTCGAGCGTTTCGTTCAGCGCCTCAAGCTTCGCGCGCGTCTCGCGCTGGTCCTCGATATCCGTGTTGGTGCCGATCCAGCGGAAGACGCGGCCATCCTCGTCGCGCGAGGGCACCGCGCGGGCGATGTGCCATCGATAGGAACCATCGGCCCGCCGCAGCCTGAGATCGGTCTCATAGGCCTTACCCGACGACAACGCGGATCGCCAGCGATCGGCCATGGCGGTGAAATCGTCGGGATGGACGATCTTGGTCCAGGCGCCACCGTCGAGTTCGCCGGGTGCGGCACCGGCATATTCGTAGACGCGTTCGTTGAACCAATCGAGTTGGCCGTCGGGCCGTGCGGTCCAGACGTGGTTGGGGATCGCCTGGGCGAGCGCGCGGAAGCGGGCCTCGCTTTCCTTCAGCTGTCGCTGGGCCTTGCGCCGGTCGGTCACATCCTGCACGACGCCGACGAAGCGCAACGGCTTGCCGCTGGCGTCGCGTTCGAACTCTCCCTTGCGGGCGATCACACGCTTCTGGCCGTTATCGGCGCGGCGGATGCGGTACTCGACGTTCAAGGGCGAGGCGCCGGCCGCGCGCGTCCTGCCGTTGGAGCTGATCTCGCGGTCTTCCTCGACGATCAGCCCTTCCAGCGTTTCGATGCGGACATCGCCGGCATCCTCATATCCGTAGATCTTGCAGAATTCCGGCGTGGCATTGAGGACATTGGTTTCCAGATCGAGCGAAAAGACGCCGACGCCGCCGGCTTCCTGCGCCCGGCGCAGCCGCGCCTCTGCGTCGCTCAGCGCCTGCGCCGTCAGGTGTTCTTCCGTGCGGTCGCGCAGAACCTTGACCAGACCGACGGGTGTGCCATCCTCGTCGCGGATCGGACGGATCTCGCCATTGGCCCAGAAGCGTTCGCCGGATTTGCGCAGGTGCCACCGGTCGTGGTGGGCGTTGCCCTGCCTGAGTGCCGCGGCCATCGCCTCGCTCGCCTTGTCGGCGGCGCGATCCTCGGGCGTGAAGAGCAGTTGCCAATGCTTGCCGGCGACCTCGTCTTCGGTCCATCCGAAGATGCGGCGCGCGCCCTCGTTCCAGCGCAGGATGATCCCGTCCAGATCAAGAGCGAGAATGGCGTAGTCGATGGCGCCGTCCATGATCTGGCGGCTCTGCCGCTCGGATGCCCGCAGCCCCTCCTCCGCCGCGACGCGGTCGGTCACGTCGGAGCCTTGAACGAAGACGCCGACGATGCTGCCGTCGGGTTCCGTTACCGGCTGATAGACGAGATCGACATATTTGCGCTCCACCGGATCGTCCGGCGAGGCCTGCAGATCGACCGCCAGCGCCCGTCCCTCATAGGCGACGCCCGATGTATAGACCTGATCGAGCAGCTCGTAATAGCCCTGCCCGCGAAGCTCCGGCAGCGCATCGCGCACCGACATGCCGATAACATTACGCCCGCCGACAAGCTGGTTATAGGCCGCGTTCGTCAGCTCGAAGACGTGACGGGGGCCGTGCATCATCGCGACGAAGCCCGGCGCCTGCTCGAACATGCGCCGCAGCCGCTCCTGCTCGCCATTGCGCCAACGCTCCGCCGCGACCTTGGCGGTCGTCTCGACCACGATCGCGATCATCCCGCACGGGCGGCCGTCCTCATCCATGACGGGTGAGTAGTCGAGGTTCATGAAGACCTGTTCGGGCTTGCCTGTCCGGAAGAGCGTCAGCTCCTGATCCTGATAGGCGAGCGTCTTGCCGGCCAATCCCACCTTCATGACATTGTCGTTGAAATCGGCGACCTCCGGCCAGCCCTCGCGGACCTTCGATCCCAGAAGCTGCGGATGCCGACCGCCGGCGAAGACCGAATAGGCGTCATTATAGATCATGACGCCGTCTTCGCCCCAGAGTGTCGCGATCGGCACCGGCGACTGCAGGATGGTCGAGGTCGTGACCTTCACGGCGTTCGGCCAAAGCGCAATTGGACCGAGAGAGGTCTTCTCCCAGTCGAAGCCACGGATAAGCCGGGCGAGCTCGCCGTCATGGGCGAGAAAATCAAATTCATCAGGTTTCATGGACGTCGACCGGTTGCTCCCGCCAGTTATGTAGCGGAAACATCGACTTGGGGAAGTGGGGCGGGGCGCAAGCCAGCGCTTTATATTAGCGGCCAAACTGGGCGACAGGGGAAGACGACCAACTCACTGGTTTCGGCGCTTGCCTTCGAGAAGGTCGAGCACCGAATTGGCGGCATCCATGACGTTGGTTCCGGGCCCGAACACCGCCGCCACGCCGTGCTCTGTCAGAAACGCATAGTCCTGCCGGGGGATGACGCCGCCGACCACGACGATGATGTGTTCGGCGCCCTTCGCCTTCAGCGCATCGATCAGCTGCGGCGCCAGCGTCTTGTGGCCGGCGGCGAGTGACGACATGCCGACCACATGCACCTTGCTTGAAATCGCGAGGTTCGCCGCTTCCTCCGGCGTCTGGAACAGCGGCCCCGCCAGCACGTCGAAGCCGATATCGCCGAAGGCCGAGGCGATGACTTTGGCGCCGCGATCGTGCCCATCCTGTCCGAGCTTGGCGACCATGATCTTCGGCGCTCCGCCCAACGCTCCGGAAATTGCATTCATCCGCGTCCGCAGCTGCTGCAGCTCCGGCTCGTCGCTATAAGCATCGCCATAGACGTTCTTGACGACCTCGGGCTCTGCCGTGTGATCGCCGAAGACACGCCGCATCGCATCCGAGATTTCGCCGACGCTGGCGCGCGCCCGCGCCGCTTCCACCGCAGCTTCGAGCAGATTGCGCTTCCCGCTCTCAGCCGCCTCGCGCAACCGATCCAGCGTTGCCGCGACCTTCACCGGGTCGCGGCGGCGCCGCGTCTCTTCCAGACGCTTGATCTGCGAGGCCCGCACCGCGCTGTTGTCGATATCGAGGATGTCGATCGGCTCTTCGTTTTCCAGCCGGTACTTGTTGACACCGACAATGATCTCGTCGCCCTTGTCGACCGCCGCCTGCCGCCGGGTCGCGGCCTCCTCGATCAACCGCTTCGGCAGCCCTTCGTTCACGGCCTTCGTCATGCCGCCCAGCGCTTCGACCTCTTCGATCAGCGCCCAGGCCTTTTCGGCAAGCTCGCTCGTCAGGCTCTCGACATAGTAGGATCCGGCCAGCGGATCGACCACCTTGGTGACGCCCGTCTCGTGCTGGAGGATCAGCTGGGTGTTGCGGGCGATGCGCGACGAAAATTCGGTGGGCAGCGCGATCGCCTCGTCGAAGGAATTGGTGTGCAGCGACTGCGTCCCGCCGAGCACGGCCGACATCGCCTCGAAGGCGGTGCGGATGATGTTGTTATAGGGATCCTGCTCCTGCAGCGAGACGCCCGACGTCTGGCAATGCATGCGCAGCATCAGCGACGACGCCTTCTTCGGCGCGAACTCTTCCATGATCCGCGTCCACAGCAGGCGCGCGGCGCGCAGCTTGGCGGCTTCCATGAAGAAGTTCATGCCGATCGCGAAGAAGAAGGACAGGCGGCCGGCGAACTCATCGACATCGAGCCCCTTGTTGATTGCCGCGCGCACATACTCGCGCCCGTCGGCCAGCGTGAAGGCAAGCTCCTGCACCAGCGTCGCGCCCGCCTCCTGCATGTGATAGCCGGAAATCGAGATAGAGTTGAAGCGCGGCATCTCCCTGGAGGTGTACTCGATGATATCGGCGACGATCCGCATCGAGGGCTCGGGCGGGTAGATGTAAGTGTTGCGGACCATGAACTCCTTGAGGATGTCGTTCTGGATGGTTCCGGACAAGGCGGCCCGCGACACGCCCTGCTCCTCGCCGGCGACGATGAAATTCGCAAGGATCGGAATGACCGCGCCGTTCATCGTCATCGACACCGAGACCTTCTCCAGCGGAATGCCGTCGAAGAGGATCTTCATGTCCTCGACGCTGTCGATCGCGACGCCCGCCTTGCCGACATCGCCCTCGACGCGCGGATGGTCGCTATCGTAGCCGCGATGGGTGGCGAGATCGAAAGCGACGGAGACGCCCTGCTGGCCTGATGCCAGCGCCTTGCGATAAAACGCGTTGGATGCCTCGGCGGTCGAGAAGCCGGCATATTGGCGGATGGTCCACGGCCGGCCCGCATACATGGTGGCGCGCGGACCGCGGGTGAAGGGTGCGAAGCCAGGAAGCGAGCCCGGCTGCAAGACACCGTCCAGATCGGCCTCTGTGTAGAGCGGCTTGACGTCTATTCCCTCGGGCGTCTTCCACACGAGCGTATCCGGCGAGGCGCGAAGCTCCTTTTCGGCAAGCGCCTGCCAGTCCCCGAGCGTCCTCTCCCCAAGCGTCTTTTTCGTCATCTCAAGCCTCCGCATTCTTCTTTTACGGCAGGCTAGCATTTTATCCGCGCCGGATGCGAGGGCGATCACGCGATAATGTGGCGGTTGCTTGCGACCTCAAGCGCGCGACGTTCAATCGCGGTAGTCGAGCCCGATATCGAGGATCGGCGCGCTATGCGTGATCCAGCCGACCGAGATCAGATCGACCCCCGATGCCGCGATATCGCGCGCGGTTTGCGGCGTGATGCGTCCGGAGGCCTCAGTGATCGCACGCCCGGCCACGATGCCGACTGCTTCCCGCAGCTGATGCGGTTTCATGTTGTCGAGCAGGACCGCATCCACCCCTTCGTCCATCACCTCGCGTAGCTGCTCGAGCGTGTCCACCTCGATCTCGATCTTCAGCATATGCCCTGCTGAAGCCTTGGCGCGGCGCAGGGCCTCTCGAACACTGCCGGCTATGGCGATGTGATTGTCCTTGATCAGCATCGCGTCATGCAGCGCGAAGCGGTGGTTCATCCCGCCGCCGGCGCGAACCGCGTATTTCTCAAGCGCCCTCAGTCCCGGTGTCGTCTTGCGGGTGCAGACGACGGCCGCGCCGCTGCCGGCGACCGCTTCGACGATGGATGCCGTCACCGTTGCGATCCCTGACAGATGGCTGAGGAAGTTGAGTGCGGTACGCTCACCGGTCAATATTCCTCTGGACGGTCCGCTGATGGTGGCGATCACGTCACCGGGACCGACCGGGGCTCCCTCACGGAGGTGCCGGGAGACTGATATCGCGGGATCGACCAGCTCAAACGCAAGGGCGGCCGCATCCAATCCGGCGACAACGCCGGGCTGACGCGCGGCCATGACGACGGTCGACATGTGATCTTCAGGAATGACCGCGGCAGAGGTCACGTCACCGGCCATTCCCAGATCTTCGGAAAGCGCTGTTCTGACCGCGGGTTCGATGACGAGACGTGGAAGGGATGTAATGTGCATTTCATGCACTCCTTGCAAAGTTTGATGCGCTTGCGGCACGGGCGATCTGCAACGCCTGCTCAAGCGTTATCCGGCTGCGCTGTGCAACCGGGTGCTTCAGCGGATAGTCGGTCCGGGCATGCGCCCCGCGCGATTCCGTGCGCAGGCTTGCGGAAACGGCGATCAGCAGCGCCACGATCGCAGGATCGGCCGCGACATCATTGCCTTCAGCCATCGGCAGCAACTCCTGGATCGCCTGCTGGATGCCGGCCGCGTTGCGCAGAACGCCAAGGTGCCGGGAGACGGTTGGGCGCACGGCCGTCATATCGGTCGCGCTGGGTATGGGCGGGATTTTTCCGCAAGGAACCGCCGCCAGCTTCGATCTCATGTCGTTGGCCGCGCGCACGCCCATGACAGCGGCTTCCAGTAGCGAATTGCTGGCGAGCCTGTTGGCGCCATGCAATCCGGTCGAGGCGGCTTCACCCGCGACCCACAGACCAGGCACTGTGCTTCGCCCGGCCCGATCCGTCGCAACGCCGCCCATGTGGTAATGCGCGGCCGGGCGAACGGGGATCGGCTGCTCTGCGGGATCGATCCCAACCGAGCGGCAAGCGGCATGGATCGTCGGAAAGCGTGAGGGGAAGCGCGCGCCGATCGCGCGGCGCGCATCGAGAAAGACACGGCCGCCGCGGGCGATCTCGGCACTGATTGCACGCGCGACAACATCACGCGGCTCAAGTTCGGCACCGGATACATGCCTCATGAAACGCTCGCCGCGCTCGTTGACCAGCACGGCGCCCTCGCCCCTTACTGCCTCGCTGATCAGGGCCAGCGGGCGCTGATTGCCGTCGAGTGCGGTTGGGTGAAACTGGACGAATTCCATATCGGTGAGCGCTGCGCCCGCGCGGGCCGCGAGCGCAATCCCCTGGCCGAAGTTGCCGGCCGGATTGGTCGTGGCCTCGTAGAGGCCGCCAATGCCGCCGGTGGCGAGAAGAATGCGCGACGAAGGCAAGACCATGCCCCCGCGAAAACTGGTGCAGAGCAACCCGGAGACAACGCCATCAGTCGTCAGGATCCGCCGCGCCTCCACCCCTTCGATGACAGTGATTGCCGGATCGGCAAGGACCGCCTTAGTGAGGGCAGCGATGATGGCCGCGCCCGATCCATCGCCGCCGGCATGCACGATGCGCCGACGCGAATGCGCCGCCTCGAGGCCGAGCGCCAGATTCCCATTGCCATCTTGATCGAACGAGACGCCGATGCGCTGCAAGGCCGCGATCACGGTCGGCGCTTCGGCGATGATTTCGGCGGCTGCAGCGGCATCGCAAAGACCATCGCCCGCAGCGAGGGTATCGGCAAGGTGCAGGTCGGCGCTGTCGTCCGCACCGATGCATGCCGCAATACCGCCTTGCGCCCACCCGCTTGAGCTCTCGGCGCCGAGATGTGCGCGGGTGACGAGCACGCAGGGTTCGGGAGACAGCGTCAACGCCGCGATCAATCCGGCGAGCCCGCTTCCGACAATGACTGGGCGATCCGCGAGGTTTTGGAGGATCTCGGTCATATCGCCAGCATCCTTTCGACAGCCCGGCGAGCCGCGACCGCAACATTGGCGTCGACGACGACTTCGTGCTGGTTTTCCTCAAGCGCGGTTCGAATGTTGCGTAAGGTGATGCGCTTCATGTGCGGGCAGAGATTGCAGGGGCGAATGAACTCGACACCGGGATGATGCACCGCGACGTTGTCGCTCATCGAGCACTCGGTCAGAAGCACGACGCGGGCAGGCTTCTTCTCCCCGACATAGTCGGACATGACCGCCGTCGAGCCTGCAAAGTCGGCTTCCGCCACGACATCCGGCGGGCATTCGGGATGGGCGAGCACGGTGACGCCGGGGTGGTTCTCCCGAAGCTGGCGAACATCCTCGGCGGAGAACAGTTCATGCACTTCGCAGTGCCCGTGCCAGGCGATGATCTCGACGTTGGTTTCCTTGGCGACGTTGCGTGCCAGGTATTCGTCGGGGATCATCAGAACCCTGGGAACACCTAGCGCTTCCACGATCTGCTTGGCATTGCCCGATGTGCAGCAGATATCCGAGGCTGCCTTCACAGCGGCCGATGTGTTGACGTAGGTGATCACGGGAACGCCGGGGTAAGCTTTGCGCAACACGGCGACGTCCTCGGGCGTGATGGAATCCGCCAGCGAACAGCCCGCCCCGGTGTCGGGGATCAGCACTGTCTTCTTCGGGTTCAGCAGCTTGGCCGTCTCGGCCATGAAATGCACGCCCGCGAGCACGATGACATCGGCATCGACATCGATTGCCTTGCGGGCAAGCGCCAGACTGTCGCCGACGATATCGGCGACACCGTGGAAAATTTCCGGCGTTTGGTAGTTGTGCGCGAGGATGACCGCGTTGCGTTTGCGCTTCAGCTCCAGGATTGCCTCGACATCCTCCTCGAAGCTCATCCATTCCGCCTTGGGAATGACCCGGCTGACACGGTTGTAAAGCGACGCGGCAGACACTGCGGTATTCATATCATCCTCCGTTATACTCATTCTGAGTATATTCCGGACAAATAGATATTCTCACAATGAGCATATGTCAATTGCGGGCCAGAGGCAGCTTTGTCCCTGACAGAGCGCGTTCTTCGACGACCGTCTGCCGGAAGCGGAAGAACTTGGCGGGGCGTCCCCCGGTTTCGCTGGTGATGCCGCCTGTTTCCTCGACAAGCTCCTGCTGCTCGATAAGGCGGCGGAAATTCTGCTTGTGGAGGCAAAGGCCCGCCAAGGCCTCGACCGTTCGCTGCAGCTGCAGCAGGGTGAAAGCGCTCGGCATCAGCTCGAAGACGACCGGGCGGTATTTTATCTTCGCGCGCAGGCGCGCTATGCCGGTCGCAAGGATCCTGCGATGATCGGCAAACATCGGCCGGCCAAAATTGTCGCTCACATCACCTGCTTCTGTCACCAATCCGGCTTCGTAGAGCAATTCGTATCGCTGCAGCGTCAGATCCTCGTTCCAGCCACCGTGATCGAGGCCGAAGGTGAAGTCGGCGCGCTGATGACGCTCGTTGCGCCGCCTTGGATCGGCGTCGGCCCAGACCCTCAGTTTCTCGATGATCGCATCCAGAACCTTTGGCCGCCCCTGCCGATGATCCTCCCACGGCAGATATTCGTACCACCCATGCCATGCCGGACGGCCCGCACCCGGCGCATCCTGTTCCAGCACCAGCCCGAGATAGCTGATCGAGATCGTCCGTCCGCCACGAATGTCGTTGTTGCGGTCCCGGTCGGCGAATGTGTAGAGCTGCTCGAGATAGCCGATCGGGTGGCCGGTCTGCTCCTGGATCCATTCGCGCAAGCCGCTCTGCAGCGTGCGATGTCCAAGCTCGAAAGGGCCGGACGGCAAGGCTTCGCCGGAACGCACCGTCATCACGCGTGGCTCGTTGCTGGTGACGGCTGCCACAACAGCCATGAGTTCCGCGTGGGCAAGCCCGATCGTCAAGCAATTCTCCCTGAATTTGGCAACACCAATTGCATGCAGGCCGCTTTACCGCCTGCCCGCAACCTTTTGCCCCAAGAGATCAGCAACGTCGAGCATCCGGTTTGCGAAGCCGAATTCGTTGTCGTACCAGCCGAACACGCGAAGCAGCCCGCCTGGCGCGATCGATGTCTCCGGACCGGAGATGATCAATGACTCCTGGCGCGCCCGCATGTCCACCGAAACAACCGGCTTCTCCGTCCACCCAAGAACACGTGACGCGGCGGCCTTTTGCATCTGCGCGCGCGCATCGGAAAGCGACGGGGTGTGTCTCAAAGAGACCGTAAGATCGATCGCCGAAACACTCGCCGTCGGCACCCTTATGGCGCGCGCCTCGATCGCTCCAGCGAGCGACGGCAAGACCTTGCCCAGAAGCTTGTGCGCGCTGGTGGTCGTCGGAACCATGGAAAGCGCCGCGGCGCGACTTCTCGCGAAATCGTCGCGCGGCTGATCGACCGTGGGCTGGCTGCCCGTGTAGCAATGAACAGTGGTCATCTGGCCGCCCACCACGCCCCAGGCATCGTCGATAACCTTCAGCAAGGGAGCCAGCGCATTGGTCGTGCAGGAAGCGTTGGAGACGATGAGGTGGTCCGCGAGCATTTCCTCGTTGGCACCCAGTACCAAGGTCACGTCGGCGGCTTCAGCAGGCCCTGAGATCAATACGCTTTTCGCGCCGGCTTCGAGCGCACGGGAAATGAACTCGCGTGTATAGGGCTGGCCCGTGCACTCGAGAAAGACATCGACATCGGACAGATCAAGCTCGCGGACATCGCGAACATTGTGGAAGGCGATCAGCCTGTCGCCCACTTGCAGCGCCTGGTCGCGGGCCGCGACCTCTTCCGGCCACGGGCCGAAAACACTGTCGTACTGGAAGAGATAAGCACAGCTTTCCAGCGCGGCGACATCGTTGATCAGGACGAGCTCGAAGTCCCCGCCTTTGCTCAGCAGGATACGCAACACCGTTCGGCCGATGCGACCGAAACCATTGATGGCTATTCTCGTCTTCTGCTTCGTCATAGGGCTAGGCTCACATTGGTTCTCTTTGCTCGGTACGCCGGTCAGGCCGATTTCGCAACATGGCAGCGTGCTCGACGTCACGATCTGTTGCAGCTGCGCCAGGCCTCAGCAATTGCCACGATGTCGCAGGGCCATTGAGGACCGCCGGCAGGTCGGGATCGAATGTTACAAATGGAAAGATCGGGGGCACATCTCTGCGACAAATGAATGTTAGCTATCCCTTCAATCCGAGAGATGCGGTTCACCGCCGCAAAGCGTTCGGGTCACCTGCCAATTGGCGCCCCAAGCGCCTGCGGCGGCGACCATGCGAGGGAAATGAAAGGACTGAAAGCATGCGGGAGAAGATGATTCATTTTTTGCTGGCGGTCGTCAGCGGATTGCTCGTCCTTCTGGGTGCGACCGTGATGCTGCTGGTCGGAGGAAGCCCTAGCAGGGCGTTCGCCGAAGCTAACTCGGTGACCTTTCCGCCGATCGAACAGTTCGTGCACTACACGACCGTGGAGCGCGGCGATTCCACCGAGCACATGATGGCGAGCCCCGCCACATTGGCCCCTTCTGAAGGCCGGATCGCCGGTTCCGGTCGGCAGCCATCTGGTTCTTGTCGAATATCGCAATGGGTCGGTCTTCCGCTATTTCGTTTCCCAGAAGGTTGGGGAAGGCGTCGGCGACTGGCAGTTTCAATGGTTCCATCCTGACCGCTCGATCAAGAGCGAAGAGAACACCGCACGATGCTATGCCTGCCACCGCTCGCGCCAGGACAGCCAGTTCATGTTCACGCTGACTGATGCCGAGAGCTTCACCAATTGACCACGCCATCGATGAAGACTTCGGGACATGCCCGTCAGAGACTTGGCGGTCGGATAATTCTTGCAGCAGGCATGGCGGGGCTTTTGCTGCTCTGTCTTGTCTACTGGTGGCTCGACAATCTCGCGCACGAGATTTTCGGCACTGCGATGTTCATGATCCTGATCAGGCACATCTATCAGAACCGAAGCTGGTTCAGAAATCTTGCCCGGGGATCTTATGGTGTTCGGCGCACCGTCATCGTCGCATTTCATGTCGCGCTTGCCGTCAACATGATCGTGCTGCTGGTGACGAGCCTAGCCATCTCCCAGTCGCTGTTCGCAAAGCTGCCGCTACCCGATAGCGCCACCTTGAGCGAGCTGCATTGGTTCTCCGCCTACTGGGTCATCAGGGCGGTCGGATGCCATCTGGGCCTGCATTGGCCACGGATCAGGGCGATTATCAACGCCGCCTTCAACCTCCCGCCAGCCACCGTCCTTCAGACACGGCTCCTGCTTTTGCTGGCTGCCATCCTTTTCGTGATCGGCTTTGCAAGCCTCTCCACCCTGGATATCGCGACGAAATTGTCTTTTCGCCTCAGCCCGAACTTCTGGGATTTCAGTACGTCCGTAACCCCATTCTTCGTCCGCTGGGTTGGCGTGATGGCGCTACCCGCGATCGCGACCCACTGCGTGGTGAATATCGCGGGCCGGCGCCGAGCCAGCTCGCGAAACTCCCGTGCGTGATTGACCGCGACTGTCGTCTTGTCAAAGCGCAGCGCGGCTTGCAGACGTCGCCGTTATCGCATTCAGCGTCTGCGCATCGCGACCGTAGATATCATCGTAATAGTGGATGATGCCATCCGCCGTCGGCCACGCGGTGAAGTAGGAAACGTAAACCGGAATTTCCTCGGGAACCGGAACGTCCTTCTTCTCGCCGGCTGCGATCTCCTGGCTGACCGAATCCAACGACGTCTTCAGCACGGCGGCAGCCATGGCGCGCGGATTTTCCAGGCGCACGCATCCGTGGCTGAACATCCGGTCCTGAGACGCAAACTTCCCGCGTGCTGGCGTGTCGTGCATGTAGATGGCGTGCGGATTCGGGAACAGGATCTTCAACTGGCCAAGCGCGTTGTCCGCACCCGGCGGCTGCACGACGGCGATGTTTTCAAGCGGCTGCGTCCAATCCACCTTCGCTGACGGCATGGACTTGCCGTTGACGGAGACCTTGTAGCCCTCGCGGTCGAGATAGGACGGATCCTTCTTCAAATGCGGAAGCATTTCATTCTTGATGATCGACTGCGGCACGCCCCAATCCGGGTTGAACTCGACGGTCTTGATCGTCGCATCGAAGAAGTTGGTCTGGTGATCCTGCTGGCCGATCACCGCTTTCATCGAAAGCGTGACATCACCGTTTTCAGTGTAATAGGCCATGTAGGCGGGCTGGTTGATGAAAACGTAGCGATCAGGAAATTCCTGCGGCATCCAGCGCAGCTCTTCCATCGCAACGGTCACCTTGTTGATGTTGACAGTCGTGTCTCCACCCTGACCGGAGTTTCGCAACCAGTGCAGCTCCGCCGCAAGCTGTGCGAACTTCGGGCTGCTGGGCATGAAACGATCGACGGCCGACATCAGATCCGGCGCGGCAGCGAGCCGTGCAAGCGTTGCCTGCAGATCGACGGGCTTGCGCTTGAAATCGTAATAATTCGAAAGCTTGTTCGGATCGATGCGGCCCCTGAAATTATCCTGGAGGAACATCAGCATCTTGTTCGACAGGGAGAGCTCGAACGTCGCCATAGCCTTCGACTGATCAGCCGAATTTTGCCGAGCCGGCTCCGGCGCGATGGCATAGTCGGCCGCGGTCAAACCCCAGTCATCGGCCTGCTGCAGGAGCGCGAGCGCTTGGCGGGCTCTTGCGTTAGGGCCTTTCGCATCGACCCAGATCAGCTTGGCCTTCGGCTGGCTGTAGTAAGCCTCGAGCGCCGCGGCTATGTCGCTGTTCATCTGTAGCGATAGACTGCCCATTTCCCGCATGATCTTCGCCGGGTTGCCCGCACCGCCGTCGAAAAGCGTCGAAAGCACCGAATCATCGCCCGACCGCGTGATATGAACCAAGCGGCGCTCCGGCACGACATAGCCTTGCGCCGCGGAAGCCTGCGCCGGCGGCGCCACTGACTGTGGTTCCGCGCGGGCGCCGATCCCGCTCGCCGCGAGCGCCAGCACGCTCACCAGAGTTAGCTTAAGGCGCGAAGCCGACTTATCTGCCATTGAATATCCCCAACACTGAACGCGCGAGACCATGCCGGACAGCCGGTCTCCGCGATCCTTTGCCACGAACTACAGCGGTAACATTCAGGCAGAACCTTGGCGGAAGCAGATCACAAGACGTTGAAACCGATACTTCGAAAGCGCGCTGCTCTCGGCAAAAGCGACGTGTCACGAAAATGTCGCACAGACTGGAGTGGCAGGAGGAGCACACAAACGTCCAGCGACGCCTAGGTGTGGCGCGAGGGCAATCAGAAGTCTTTCCATGCCTTTTCGACAGCAGCCGTGGCGCGACCGTCGAAGGCAGTGGCGATCTTTCGCCCAAGTGCCCGCGCAGACGATATAACGCTTGAGCTGGCGGAGGATGCCTCTCGCACCACGCCGGCAATGGCCGCCGGCCGCTGAGCTTGTCGCCAAGATTGAAGCGCGAGAACAGCTAGTTGAGCGGAGCAGCATCTCTTGCAAGACTGTCGCTGGCGGCGGTCGGCTGCTCCACCATCGCGGCGATCCCTGAGTGCGCTGGTTCATGGCGTTCGCGGCCGTGTTGATTATCTGCCGACGGATCGACTGGTCGCGGGCCGATGACGATCGCATTGACATATCGGTTGATCTCCTGCCCGGCAACATCACGTCTAGCCCCGTGTTACCGACCACCTCAACGTCGGAGCTAATATGATCGCCAGACATGGTAATCGGCGCCTTGATCTGCGTGGCGACCTGAGCCGACCGCTGGACGAATTCGCGAACTTCCAGGACGGCAAGGGACAGCCCTTGCCGTCCTCACCCACACGTCTGGCGCTGCTGTCGGGTCGTGACGCCGAGATCATCCGGCCGGATGTCTGCGTGATTGGCAGTGTCAGCGAAATGCGAGGCATCGCGGCGATCGCAGAAACACGTTATTTGACGGTTGCGCGGCATAATCCGGTAGGTCGGCTTGCGGCCGCGATGAACACACAGATGTGCGCAGCGCAGCCTATTTCAAGGCGATGGACTTTAAGCCATACGTTCACGCGCGGTAAGCAGAAGATGCCTGTCAGTGCCCACATGGACCTGCGGCCTGATCGCTCAGGTTGCGGCCTGTGGATCGACGAGGACGCGCTGCAGATAGAGGACTATATTCACTAGGAGCAGAAGATTAACCGCAAGCAAAATGAGGGCCACCTATCTTCAATCCTAGGCACTCCCGTGTGATTGAGGAGGTGTACGGCGCTAATGCCGCCCACCTCGAAATACCGTCCCTTCTTTCTTGCTTTGTGCAAAATCTCCTTGAGCGAGCCCGCCTTGTTGGCTGATCTATCGAATAGTCACCTCAGGCCAGTCATGCCCTTAAAGACAGTGATGACTGGGGTTGGCCGCGCCTGACCAAGCAATCTCAAAATAAAAATCGATTAGCAGTCTGCATAGCGGCACAACGAGCTGGATTAGCACTTTTCGGTACTGGACAGTTCCTGTTCTCTTGGTTCATCAAACCCATCATATCCGGCTACGCAGGTCTCCGGCTTAAGGTTCGATCCTCCATCAGGGATAAAGTAAAGATGACAGTGATTATCGGCAGTCCTAAAGAGCTTTCCTCTGGGGAAAGTCGCGTGGCGGTGACGCCGGCTTCGGCTGAGCAACTGCAGAAATTGGGTTATAGCTGTCTGGTTGAGACAGGCGCCGGAGTTGGTGCGGGCTTTTCCGACGACGCTTATCGCGCCGCTGGTGTCGAGGTCGCGCCGTCGGCGGATGCCCTGTGGTCGTCGGCCGACGTGATCGTTAAGGTCCGCCCGCCGACCGATGCCGAGGCGCGCCTCCTTTCGACCGGCAAGACGTTGATCTCCTTCTTCTATCCCGGGCAGAACGCCGCCCTTCTGGAAGAGGTGAAGGCCACCGGCGCCAACGTCATCGCCATGGACATG
The DNA here is from genome assembly GCA_900465665.1 of Hyphomicrobiales bacterium. Taxonomy (GTDB): domain Bacteria; phylum Pseudomonadota; class Alphaproteobacteria; order Rhizobiales; family Rhizobiaceae; genus Rhizobium. The sequence continues at coordinate 13,788 of UBJO01000055.1, read as the reverse complement.
GTGCCGCGCATCAGCCGCGCGCAGAAGATGGACGCCCTGTCATCGATGGCCAACATCGCCGGCTATCGCGCCGTCATCGAGGCGGGCAACAATTTCGGCCGCTTCTTTACCGGTCAGGTGACCGCCGCCGGCAAGGTGCCGCCTGCAAAGGTGCTCGTCATCGGCGCCGGCGTTGCCGGCCTTGCCGCCATCGGCACCGCGACCTCGCTCGGCGCGATCACCTATGCCTTCGACGTCCGCCCGGAAGTGGCCGAACAGATCGAATCCATGGGCGCCGAGTTCGTCTTCCTGGATTTCAAGGAGAGCCAGCAGGACGGCGCCGCCACCGGTGGCTATGCAGCCCCGTCGTCGCCGGAGTTCCGCGAGAAGCAGCTGGAAAAGTTCCGCGAACTGGCGCCCGAGATCGATATCGTCGTCACCACTGCCCTGATCCCCGGCCGCGATGCGCCGAAGCTGTGGCTATCAGACATTGTTGCGCTGATGAAGCCGGGTTCTGTTATCATCGACCTCGCGGCGGAGCGTGGCGGCAACTGTGACCTGACGGTCGCCGATCAGAAGATCGTCTCCGACAACGGCGTGATCGTCGTCGGCTATACCGATTTCCCGAGCCGCATGGCCGCGCAATCCTCGACGCTCTACGCCACCAACATCCGCCACATGATGACGGATTTGACGCCTGCCAAGGATGGCAAGGTCGTCCACAACATGGAAGACGATGTCATCCGCGGCGCAACCGTCGCCTTCGAGGGCGCGGTGACCTATCCGCCACCGCCGCCGAAGATCCAGGCGATCGCCGCCCAGAAGCCAAGGGAAAAGACCAAGGAGCCCACGCCTGAGGAAAAGCGCGCGCGCGAGGCAGCCGCCTTCAAGGCGCAGACGAAGAGCCAGGGCTTCCTGCTTCTGATCGGCACCGCGCTGCTGCTCCTGGTCGGCGCCTATGCCCCGGCAAGCTTCATGAACCATTTCGTGGTCTTTATGCTCGCCTGCTTCATCGGCTTCCAGGTGATCTGGAACGTGTCGCATTCGCTGCACACGCCGCTGATGGCGGTGACCAACGCGATCTCGGGCATCGTCATTCTCGGCGCGCTGCTGCAGATCGGTTCCGGCAACTGGCTGGTCGTCATTCTGGCCGCTCTGTCGGTGCTGGTCGCGACGATCAACATCGTGGGCGGCTTTCTTGTCACGCGGCGCATGCTCGCCATGTTCCAGAAGTCCTGATCGGGCCAGGGATATCAAGGGATTTTTTCAATATGACGATTGGTATCGTTTCGGCCGCCTATATTTCCGCGGCTGTGCTTTTCATCCTCTCGCTCGGCGGCCTGTCGGGCCAAGAAAGCGCCAAGCGCGCCGCTTGGTACGGCATTGTCGGCATGGCGCTCGCCGTTGTCGCGACCATTTTCGGCCCCGGTGTCAGCAACTGGTTGATCATTCTGCCGATGATTGTGGCCGGCTCCATCGCCGGCTATTACGTGGCAAACCGTGTGCAGATGACAGAGATGCCGCAGCTCGTGGCGGCACTCCATTCCTTCGTCGGCCTCGCGGCCGTCTTCATTGGCTATAACGCCCATATCGAGGCATGGCGCGTTTCCGGCATGGATGAGGCGGCACGCGCCGCACTCAATGGCTTTGCCAGCATTCTCGCCCACAAGACCCTGGTCGAGCTCGCGATCATGAAGGTCGAGGTCTTTCTCGGCGTCTTCATCGGTGCGATCACCTTCACCGGCTCGGTCGTTGCCTTCGGCAAGCTGGCCGGCAAGATCGAGGGAAAGGCGACGAAGCTGCCAGGCGGGCATTTTCTCAATGCCGCCGCCGCGATCCTGTCGCTGATTCTACTCCTGATGTACGCCAACGATGCTGGCGTCTGGACGCTCATCCTGATGACGCTGCTCGCCTTCTTCATCGGCTACCACCTGATCATGGGCATCGGCGGCGCCGACATGCCGGTCGTGGTTTCGATGCTGAACAGCTATTCCGGCTGGGCGGCCGCCGCCATCGGCTTCACGCTCGGCAACGATCTCCTGATCGTCACCGGCGCGCTGGTCGGCTCCTCGGGTGCGATCTTATCCTATATCATGTGCAAGGCGATGAACCGCTCGTTTGTCTCCGTCATCTTGGGCGGCTTCGGCGGCACCACGGGTCCTGCCATGGAAATCGAAGGCGAGCAGATCGCCATCGATGCCGAGGGCGTCGCATCCGCGCTCAACGATGCCGACAGCGTCGTCATCGTGCCCGGCTACGGTATGGCGGTGGCGCAGGCGCAGCAGGCCGTCTCCGAACTCACCCGCAAGCTGCGCGCCGCCGGCAAGACCGTGCGTTTCGCGATCCACCCCGTCGCAGGACGTCTGCCGGGCCACATGAACGTGCTGCTCGCCGAAGCGAAGGTGCCCTACGACATCGTGCTAGAAATGGACGAGATCAACAACGATTTCCCCGAGACCGACGTCGTCATCGTCATCGGCTCCAACGACATCGTCAATCCGGCTGCCCAAGAAGACCCGAACTCGCCGATCGCGGGCATGCCGGTTCTCGAAGTCTGGAAGGCCAAGCAGGTTTTCGTCTCCAAGCGTGGACAGGGCACCGGTTATTCCGGCATCGAAAACCCGCTCTTCTACAAGGAGAACACACGGATGTTCTACGGAGACGCGAAGAAGTCGGTGACGGAGCTCCTCTCCCAGATCCAGTAGTCTATCCAAGAAGCCAGCGGGCGAGTTATCCGCCCGCTGGCAGAATAGCAGCAAGACAAGAAAGAACGTAACCCGATAACTCGGACGTGTTTCCCAGCTAGACAGGCCGAGCGGAACAAAAGTTAACGCCTATCGTTGTTTCCCCGAGATGTATTGCGGAGGCGGCGATGGCCATGACCTTTAAAATAGTAGTACCGTTTTTCGCGACCGCTGTCATGGTCGCATCGTCATTTGGATCGGCCCACGCCTTCAGTATGGCCGGGGCCGCCGATGGAATGAAGGCTCGCTCGCAAGGTGCCGTTGCCGCGTATACGCAGGAAGGCGCCGTCGGAGAGGGCGACAATTCTGTTCTCTCGCCCGCCGAAATCAGCCATATCCGCTGGTGCGCCGAGCGCTATCTGTCTTACCACGCGACGGACAACACCTATGAGATCTCGCCCGGCAGGCGCTCGGCCTGTGTTTCCCCTTGAGTGCCTGATATATTATGCACCCCTAAAAACACTCGGCTTTGCCCATCCGAGCCAAATCCAACGGCAATCGGCCAGTGCTGAGGTCCACCTGAGGAGCGTTGCTCGGTAACCGCTGTTAGGGGGCGACAAGCGGTTCATCGTGAAGGCAAGTGACGCCTGCAACGGCCGCCTCACCTCTATCAGGACGCTCGGTAGGGTTGATCATTTGGCCTGCCCTGTGCTCAACGAGCGCGCCTACCGCGGCCTGCCATGATGGCGAGGCCGCTATGATGGGGGCAACACGCGACAGCCTGCGCTTCCCAGGCTTTACACCCGAGTAGTGCGCCATGACGTCGGATTGGCAGGAGGACTTGACCGCGTCGCGTTGCACGGCAATCGGATGTTCTAGTGCGGCGGCGGCCGTTCCTGTCACCGGCGTGACATCGGTCTGCGACCGGCCTCGTTCGAACTCTTCTTCGGGCCTTCCACGTTTCGAGGTTGCTTCGCGTTTTGATCTTGAAAGTGAAGCGTTATGCTGTTGAAACCAGGTCGGCGCCTCCATGGCTCCGTGCCTTTAGGCGTCCCAGCGGGAGCATTGCGCGATGAAGTTCGGTGGGCAGGCCGATCGAACTTCATTCGTCGGTTGCTGCGCCTGTTTACTCGTAGCGAAAGATAGCACGATGAGGAAACTGACGGTGAGATGTTCATCAATGACGGGATCAGGCTTAAACCTAAGGAGGCTTGAAACAGGAAGGCAACCCTCACATTGTTCCGTCTCAGAAAAAAATCGGTGGTGCCGCTAAAGCATCAGGCAAACCAAACCCAGAACAAAGCGCGCCGATCTATATATTTGAAGTACTTCATGTTAGTGCGAATGCAGCTTCTGGTTCTCGGACGCGCGGCACAAGCAAGCTAACGCCGCCGCGTAATATCATCCACGAGCCCCAATATGCGGCGGGCATGCCGCAGATGGGGGGTGTCGATCATCCGGCCGTCAAGTTGAAGCACGCCCTTTGCCGGGTTCGCTTCGAATGCCGCGACGATGGCTTGAGCTCTTTCGACTTCTGCCTGCGTCGGCGAGAAGGCCTCGTTGATGACGGGGACCTGAGATGGATGAATTGCCATCATTCCCGTGAAGCCATCGCTGCGCGCCCGGTGCGCGTAGCGTCGCAGGCCCTCCAGATCGCCGAGGGCCGGGTAGATGGTCTCGATGACAGCGGCACCGGCGGCGTGGCCGGCAAACAGTGTCAGAGAGCGCAGCAATTCATAGGGATGGGTATAGCTGCCATCGTCATTTCGCGACCGTGCGGCACCGATCGCCGCTGGCAGATCCTCCGCCCCCCAGGTCAATCCCAGGATCAGGTGACGAACGGCCGCATAGCTTCCGAGTTGGAAGATTGCTGCGGGCGTTTCCGTCGCGATCGGCATGATCGGCACACCGGGGGCCAGAGCCGCCAAGGCCTCCACACTTGCACTGCCCTCGGCCTTCGGCAGGACGAGCGCGTCGGGCCGGGCATCGAGAATGGCCGCGAGGTCTTGCTCCACGAGGCCGCTCTCCAGCGCGTTCACCCGCACGAAGAGCTTGACCGGCCGTTCGGCCAATCGCAGGAAAGTGGCGACAGACGTTCTTGCGGCGGGTTTCTCGGCAAGCGCAACGGCATCTTCCAGATCGAGAATGAGGGCATCGGCGGAAAGCCCGAGCGCCTTCTTCATGCGGTCAGGTCGATCGCCCGGCACGAAGAGCAGTGACCGGAGCCTCATGCCGGTCTCCTTTGCACCAGTGCACTACGCAGGCATCGGCAAACCACTTCGACGCGCTGATTGATCAACTCGTGCTGGAAGGTGACGATGCCGGCCGCCGGCCTTGATCGGCTGTCTCTCAGATCAACGACCTTGGTCTCGGCGCGCATCGTATCGCCAATAAACACCGGCTTCGGCATCACCAGCTTGTCGTAGCCCAAATTCGCAACCAGCGTCCCCATGGTCGTATCCCCGACCGAGAGCCCGACCATCAGCGCGAACGTGAAGGTGCCGTTGACGAGTATCTGGCCGAATTCGCTCGCCTTCGCCGCTTCCGCATCGATGTGCAGCGGCTGCGGATTGTGGGTCATGGTGGAGAAGAGGAGATTGTCTGTTTCGGTGACCGTGCGACGGATCTCGTGCGAAATCCTCTCGCCGATGGTCCAGTCCTCGAAATGACGCCCAGCCATCATTGGTCTCCTTCCAGCTGTATGAGGACACTGCCTTCGACGACCTGGGTATCGACAACGGCCTTCATCTCCGAGACGACACCATCAAACGGCGCGTTCAGCGTCTGCTCCATTTTCATCGCCTCGATGACGACAAGGGGCTGTCCTCTGGTCACCCGATCTCCCTTGGCGACCATGAGCGCGATCACCCTGCCCGGCATCGGCGCGACGATCGCGCCGTCGGAATGGCCGGCACTCCCGCAGGCACGACCGGCGCGCAGCGGTCGGAAGGCCCAGGCTTCGCCACCCAGAAAGAGCACGCCGGCATCGGTCACCGCCGGCTCGCCACCATCGCGCAGTTCCACCCGATAGGCTGCACCGCCGACCTCGACGCCGATCTCCCGCGACGGTGGTGCGTTCATTCGGAATCCGTTTCCCGTCGTCCAGATGTCGCCGCTTGGCTTCGGCAGGATCGCCCGCGCGGCGGCTTGCAACACGCGCTTGCTGGGTTCGGTCGGCGGGATGAGATCGGTCGCGTGCCTTTCAATGAAGCCGGTGTCGATCGCGCCGGCGCGAAAATCGGGGTGATTGAACGTGCGCGCGAGTAAGGCGGCGTTGGTGCGCACGGGCCAGATCTCGACGTTCGCTGTCGCCCGAGCCAATCGCCGCGCCGCGTCTTGGCGCGTTGCGCCGTGGCTGATCAGCTTGGCGATCATCGGATCGTAATAGGCGCTGATCTCGTTGCCCTCTTCGACACCGCTATCGACCCTGATGCCATCGGGAAAATTCAGATGGCTCAGCCGCCCGATCGACGGTAGAAAACCGGTCGATGGGTTTTCGGCGTAGAGCCTCGCCTCCATCGCCCATCCGTTGATCGATAACTGCTCCTGCCGCAGAGGCAGCGGCTCCCCGGATGCCACGAGGATTTGCCATTCGACCAGATCTTGGCCGGTGATAGCCTCGGTCACCGGATGTTCGACCTGAAGCCGGGTATTCATCTCCATGAACCAGATACGATCGGCGCGAAGCCCTGCGGACGCATCCGCGATGAATTCGATCGTCCCCGCGCCGACATAATCGACCGCACGCGCCGCCTGAACCGCCGCCTGGCAGACGGCCTCCCGCGTCGACACATCCATGCCCGGCGCCGGCGCTTCCTCGATGACCTTTTGGTGGCGTCGCTGCAGCGAACAATCGCGCTCGAAGAGGTGAACGACGCTTCCGTGTGTGTCGCCAAACACCTGGACCTCGATGTGCCGAGGCGAGAGGATGTATTTCTCGATCAGCACTCTGTCATCGCCGAACGCGGCAACGGCTTCGCGGCGGCAGCTGGCGAGCGCCGCCGGAAATTCCGCGGCGCTATCGACCCGCCGCATCCCCTTGCCGCCACCACCGGCGACAGCCTTGATGAGGACAGGATAACCGATCGCATCGGCCTCGCGCTGCAGTCGTTCGTCCGCCTGGTCCTCTCCGAGATAGCCTGGCGTGACCGGGACGCCCGCCGCGATCATCCGCTTCTTGGCCGCATCCTTGAGCCCCATGGCCCGGATCGAAGCCGCCGGCGCACCGACCCAGATCAGGCCGGAGGCAGTGACCTTTTCGGCGAACTCGGCATTTTCGGACAGAAAGCCGTAGCCCGGATGGATCGCCTTCGCGCCGGCCCGCATCGCGGCCTCGATGATCCTGTCGGCATTGAGATAGCTCTCCCTGGCCGATGCCGGCCCGATGCACACCGCCTCGTCCGCCTCGCGTACGAAGGGCATGTCGCCATCGATCTCGGAGTGCACGGCGATCGTGCGGATACCGAGCCGTTTCGCCGTTCTTATGATCCTCCTCGCGATCTCGCCGCGATTGGCGATCAGCAGGCTGTCTATCACGGTCTCTCCTCTCCCTGCCGTTGCGGCTACATGCGAAACAGCCCGAACTGGGCGCGCTCCGGTATCGGCGCATTGAGCGTGGCTGCGAAGGCGAGACCGAGTACGTCGCGCGTCTGAGCGGGGTCGATGATGCCGTCGTCCCATAGCCGCGCGGTGGCGTAATAGGGGTTGCCCTCATCCTCGTACTTCTGCCGGATCGGCGCCTTGAAGGCTTCGGCCTGTTCAGCGCTCCAGCTTTCGGCATCGCGATGCACGGTCGCCAGAACCGAGGCGGCCTGCTCGCCGCCCATGACGGAGATGCGCGCATTCGGCCATGTGAACAGAAAGCGCGGCTGATAGGCGCGGCCGCACATGCCGTAATTGCCGGCGCCGAAGCTGCCGCCGATCAAAACTGTTATCTTCGGCACCGATGCCGTTGCCACCGCCGTCACCAGCTTCGCGCCGTTCTTCGCAATCCCCTCGGCTTCATATTTCCGACCGACCATGAAGCCCGAGATGTTTTGCAGGAAGAGCAGCGGGATGCGCCGCTGGCAGGCAAGCTCGATGAAATGGGTGCCCTTCAGCGCGCTCTCGGAAAACAGCACGCCATTATTGGCGAGGATCGCGACCGGGATGCCCCAAATCCGCGCAAAGCCGCAGACCAGCGTGGTGCCGTAGAGCGCCTTGAACTCCTGTAGCTGAGAGCCATCGACGATACGGGCTATGACCTCGCGGACGTCGTAAGGCGTGCGGACGTCTCGCGGAACGATGCCGTAGAGCTCCTGCGGATCGAGCTTCGGCGGCTGTGGCTCGGCCACCTCGATATCCACCCGCTTCGGTCGATTGAGCGTGGCGACGATGTCGCGAACGATAAGAAGCGCGTGCTCATCACTCTCCGCGACATGGTCGACGACACCGGATTGCCGGCCGTGCGTATCGGCGCCGCCGAGTTCCTCGGCGGATATGATCTCACCCGTTGCCGCCTTGACCAGTGGCGGGCCGGCGAGGAAGATCGTTCCCTGATTGCTCACGATGACGGTTTCATCGGACATCGCGGGCACGTAAGCGCCGCCCGCCGTGCAGCTTCCCATGACGCAGGCGATCTGGGCGATACCCGCCGCCGACATCTGCGCCTGATTGTAAAAGATGCGCCCGAAATGATCGCGATCGGGAAAGACTTCTGCCTGGTGCGGCAGGTTGGCGCCGCCCGAGTCCACCAGATAGATGCAGGTCAGTCGGTTCTCCCAGGCGATTTCCTGAGCGCGCAGATGCTTCTTCACCGTCATCGGAAAATAGGCGCCGCCCTTCACGGTCGGGTCGTGCGCCACGATCATGCATTCGACGCCCGAGACACGGCCGATGCCGGCGATCATGCCAGCGCCGGGCGCCTCGTCATCATACATGCCATTGGCAGCAAGCTGTCCGATCTCGAGAAACGGCGAGCCGGGGTCAAGAAGGCGCTGGACGCGGTCACGCGGAAGAAGCTTGCCACGTTCGACGTGCCGCTCGCGATGTTTTGCAGAGCCGCCCAGAGCTGCCTGCGCCACCTTGGATCGAAGTGCCTCCACCAGAGCCAGATTGTGCGCTTGATTGGCCGCGAACGCTTGCGAGCTGGGATCGACTATCGTCTGCAGCTCCGGCATCAGCCCCTCCCCTCGGCACCGATGACTTCGCGCCCGATCAGCATGCGGCGCACTTCATTGGTCCCCGCGCCGATGTCGAGCAGCTTCGAATCCCGCCAGTAGCGCTCTACCGGCCAGTCTTTGGTATATCCGGCGCCGCCGAGTGCCTGGATCGCCTGCTCGGCAACTTTGACCGCACTCTCCGACGCGTAGAGAATGGCCCCGGCGGCATCGTGCCGCGTCGTCTTGCCGGCATCGCAGGCTCGAGCCACCGCATAGACGTAGGCGCGAGCCGAATTCAGCGCCACGACCATGTCCGCCACCTTTGCCTGGATCAGTTGGAAGCTGCCGATCGGCGCACCGAACTGCTTGCGCTCCCTGACATAAGGTAGCACCGAATCCAGGCAGGCCTGCATGATGCCAAGTTGGATGCCGGAGAGGACCACGCGCTCGTAGTCGAGCCCGGACATCAGCACTTTGACGCCGCCGTTCAGCGGGCCCATGATGTTCTCTTCCGGAACGAAGCAATCATCGAAGACCAATTCCGCCGTCGGCGAGCCCCGCATGCCGACCTTGTGGATCTTCTGGCCGATCGAGAAGCCCTCAAAGCCCTTTTCGACCAGAAACGCGGTAATACCTTTGGAGCCGCCATCGGGAACGGTCTTCGCATAGACGACCAGCGTCTCGGCGTAGGGCGCGTTGGTGATCCAGAATTTGGTGCCGTTGAGGCGATAACCGCTATCTACCCTATTGGCGCGCAGCCGCATCGAGACGACATCCGAGCCGGCGCCTGCTTCCGACATGGCAAGGCTACCGACATGCGCGCCCGATATCAGAGATGGAAGGTATCGCTCCTTTTGTCCGGCCGAGCCCCAGCGCGAGATTTGATTGATGCAGAGATTGGAGTGCGCGCCATAAGACAGGCCGACCGATGCCGAGGCGCGGCTAATTTCCTCGCAAGCGATAACATGTTCGACATAGCCGAGCCCAAGGCCGCCAGCGTTCTCGGGCACGGTCACCCCATGAAGGCCAAGCGCTCCCATCTCGGGCCAGATCTCGACCGGGAACCAGTCTTCCTCGTCAATCCTTGCGGCAAGCGGGGCAATACGATCTGTCGCAAACCGATACGTCGTCTCACGGATCGCCTCCGCCATTTCGGATAACCCGAACTCCAACTCCAGCATGTCGCCAGTCCTCCCAGACTGCGATCATGCTACCGCGACGAATGCGATTAGTAAAATCGTATCAACACCATCGCCTTCCGCAGGTTGCCGGTAAGCACGGTAGGCTACGCCTTCTTGCGCGCCGAGATCTCGTCTGCGACCAACGCCTGCAGGCGCCACAGATTGCGGTCGCGGATGCCCTCGGCTTGAAGATCGACGATTGTGTTGTGCAGATACTCGGCGCAGGAGCCGCCCTGACCGCAGGCCGTCGCGATCAGCGAAGACGCTTCCACCGCCGGCAGCGGTTTCGTCAGTCCGGCCCGCTTGGTGCTGGCCCAGAACGTCAGAGCTCTTTTGACACCGCTTTCGGTTCTCACCGGAAGCCACCGTACCATGTCGATCACTTCGCTATACTTGATCTCGCGCGCGACGAGAGCGCGCAGATCCTGGCGGCGGCGATCGGCTGAAAGCTCGAAGACGATGCCATCGCACTGGCCGCCGCGCTCAAGCGCCATCATCAGTCCGGGCTGGTCGCTTGTCGCGCGCCAGCGCTGAATTTTCAATGAGAACGACCTGTGCCAGCCATAAGCGGTTGCGCGCTCGCGGCTGGCCGGTTCGAACTCCGGGTTCCAGATCAGGGAACCATAGGCGAAGACGAGAAGAGGCTCACCTGCCGCTTCACGTTCGATCCTGTCGACGAGATCGTCAAGCTCAGTTTCCGAAAGCGGCGTCCAGCCCGGTTCCGGTCCGTCATCACGAACATCTCGGATGGTCAAGGCAACAAGTTCGGGCGTCAGCTGCATGGTGTATCGATCTGTATCAGGTCAAGGAAATGGAGTAACTGGCCGTGGCAGATGTCCGCCACGGCCAGGTCTTTTCGTTAGGACTGCACGAAAGCGAGCAGGTCGGCGTTCAGCACATCGGCATTGACGGTCAGCATGCCATGCGAGAAGCCCGGGTAGGTCTTCAGCGAACCGTTCTTCAGAAGCTTTGCCGACTTCAGTGCGGCATCCGCGATCGGGACGATCTGGTCGTCTTCGCCGTGCAGGACAAGCGTCGGAACGGTGATCGCCTTCAGGTCTTCCGTCTGGTCGGTTTCGGAGAAGGCCTTGATGCCATCATAGTGCGCCTTGGCGCCGCCCATCATGCCCTGGCGCCACCAATTCTGGATAACGCCCTCCTGCACCTTGGCGCCATCCCGGTTGAAGCTGTAGAAGGGACCGGCCGGAACATCGCGAAAGAACTGTGCGCGGTTGGCGGCAAGTGCCGAACGGAAGCCGTCGAACACTTCGATTGGCAGGCCCTCAGGGTTGTTTTCGGTCTTCAGCATCAGCGGCGGAACGGCCGACACCAGAACCGCCTTGGCGACGCGCCCGGCCGGTTGGCCGAACTTGGCAACGTAGCGAGCAACTTCACCGCCACCGGTGGAATGGCCGATATGCACGGCGTTCTTCAGATCCAGCGCTTGCACGACGGCAAAAGCGTCAGCGGCATAGTGGTCCATATCGTGACCGTCGGCAACCTGCGCGGAACGGCCGTGGCCACGGCGATCATGGGCAACGACGCGATAACCCTTCGAGAGAAAGAACAGCATCTGCGCGTCCCAGTCGTCCGACGACAGCGGCCAGCCGTGGTGGAAGACGATCGGCTGAGCGTCCTTCGGACCCCAGTCCTTGTAAAAGATTTCGACTCCGTCCTTGGTGGTGATCGTAGACATTTCAGTATTTCCTTCTTTTGTAGAGCTTGTGGATGCAGCGTTTGCCGCAAAGGTAAAGGCGGATGAAATTGCCATCGTCGCTGCGGCAGCACCAGCAGAGAGCAGTGCGCTGCGGCGCGTCATGGAAAAATTCTCGGTCATTTCATATCCTGCAATCGTGTCGTTTCAAGCTTCAGACGACGCTGTTGCTCGGCTGATGGAGGCATATTGCCGCGAAACACTCGCGCCAACAATTGCATCAATAGTTTCTATTTTATTGCAATTTTTGCAATTATTGATGCGTCGTGTCTGGAGCCCCACCGAAGAAGAGATAAATGGCTGCGATCTTGCCATCGCGCATCACGATGAAGTCGGTGCCGGCATAGGCCGGTGGTTCGCCCGATGCATCGGCGGACAATCTGAGCCGGCCGGCGTGATCTTGAAGAACCTCTGCCGGTGCGATCGGCGTATATATGAAATCCGGGTGCATGGCGCGGATCACGCCGGCGATGCGAACGATCTCGTCCCGCCGCGATAGATGCCGTGCGGCTCAGTGAAGACGGCGTCCTCGTGGAGGATCTCCTCTGCGGCCTTCTGGCGGAGGGCGGCATCGCCCTCCCCGAAGATCTCGTGCAGGTTTCGTTCCAACAGCGTTGCAATGTCTGCCATGACTTTACTCCTTGAGACCACTCGTCAGATCTAAACCTGACTACCATCGACACACAATTCGACGCCGTTCACCAAAGAGGCCTGGTCCCCAGGAGAGAACCGCCTGGGCAATTTCCTCCGGCTGTCGGATCCGACCGGCCGGGACCAGGCCGTCGAGATATTTTTCGTGTTTTCGTCGCTGTCGCCATCAGAGAAAAGTTCGTTCAGGCCAGCCGTCTCGGTGACGCCGGGGCTGACGGCATTGACGCGAATATGGCCATACTTGAGGTCGAGGATTCAGTTGCGCGCGAAATTCGGGACGGCCGCCTTTATCGCTTCCTAGATGCTGACGACCGGGGTTTCGGAGATGCTAGTGGCCGACGCGGTCAGAACGACCGAAGCGCTATCGCGCAGCAGGAGGCAGCCCCTTTTTCGACCTTGAACAGCACGCCCTTGACGTTTGTGTCGAAGCTGTTCTCGCGTCGCTCCTCGATGATAGCCCCCAGCGGTGCGAATTCAATGCCGCCGGCGTTGGCAAACGCCACGTCTATCTGCGAGTGGTTCTGTTGGAGGGCATCGTAGAGGCGATCGATAACGACAAGTCTGGCCATGTCGCCCCGAACGCCGATCACTCGGCCGCCGATTTCTTTTACGGCTGCGTCGAGCGCATCCGTGCGACGACCGTCGATGAATACCGGAGCGCCTTTATTTGAGACAGCCTTCGCATGGGCCAGACGTCGGCCAAGCCTTCTATGAACGATGCAATGCGAGGGTCACCGAAACGGGCAGAAGCGCGCTGGTCGCGCGAGCGCAATTTGAACATGGGGTGATCGCGGCGCGCGTCACCCAATGCTAGGCACGAAATGTCTACTGGCGGGGGTGGTTGCCCCCGATAAGATGGAAGTACGGGCTCACGATTGGAACCGGGCCCAAACATCAAATGGAGGCAACCGTGGACCAATATATAGGGCTGGACGTTTCATTGAAAGAAACTGCAATCTCGATCCGACAGGAGGGGAAGCGGATCTGGCGGGGAAGGTGCCCATCCGACCCAAAACTTTTGTCGGAGATGATCCGCAGGCGCGCCCCTCACGCCAAGCGCGTTGTATTCGAGACGGGTCCGTTATCTACGTGGTTCTATCATGCGCTCACGGCCGAAGGAGTGCCGGCGATCTGCATCGAAGCGCGGCACGCCCAAAAGATTTTGGATGAGACGCTCAACAAGAGGATGCCAATGACGCGGATGGCTTAGCTCATTTGGCCGAAGCCGGATTCTACAAGGCGGTTCGGGTAAAGGCATTCGACAGCATGCTGACACGCACGCTGATGACCGCTCGCAATCAGTTGCTCAGCATCTCGACCCAGCTCAGCAATCAAATTCGCGGTCTGATGAAGACTTTCGGTCTCATTGTCCCGAAAGGGAGGGGGCGAATATTTGACGGGAACGTGAGACAATTCCTGGATGGGAATGACGCCTTGGC
>UBJO01000038.1 GCA_900465665.1 Hyphomicrobiales bacterium | reverse complement strand
CCATATGCGCGACCGGAGCGGCGGCGATGGCGGTGGTGGCGACGGTAGCAGCAGCGACTAGGCCGGCTTTATCCTGATATGGACGTCCTCACGACGCTTGCTCCGATAGCGGGGCGGGATCGTCTGCCGGGCTTTCCCTGAAATGATCGGCGCGACGGGCGAGGCGGCGGTAGAACTCCGGCAGTGTCGCCGGGTAGGGCTGCGCCCGCTGCCGGACACGAGCGAGCAGCTTGCGGCTGTCGGTGGAGCGGGTGGCAAAGGCTTCGACCAGGGCCTGGTGCGCGGTTTCGAGCAGCGCGAAGGTTGCGGACAGGCCGACGGTCTCGTCGCCCAGCGTGGCGTAGAGGCGGGTGCGCGTGCTCTTGCCCTTCAATCCCAGCGAACCGGCGTCGAGCAGGGCGAAGTGCGGCAGGGCAGCGGCCGTCGTCTCGGAGACCAGGATATCGAAGCCGACTTCCTTGCAGCAGCCTTCTATGCGGGCGGAGACATTCACCGCGTCGCCGACGGCGGAATAGTTGAAGCGGCTTTCGGCGCCCATGTTGCCGACGCACGCGAGGCCCGTGTGGATGCCGATGCCGATCCCCACCTTGTATTCTTCGCCGAAGCCGAAGGCGTCGGTCGCGTTCAGCGTCGCCAGCGTCTCGCGCATGGCAAGGGCGGCGCGCACGGCCTTGGCGGGGTGGTCGGCGACATCGACCGGCGCGTTCCAGAAGGCCATGATGGAATCGCCGATGAACTTGTCGAGCGTGCCTTCATTGGCCACCACATGGCGGCTCAGCGCATCGAGCAGCGTGTTGAGGAAGCGGACGACCTCGGCGGGCTGCAGGCGCTCGCTCAGCGTCGTGAAGCCCCTGACGTCGACGAACATGACGGTCAGCTCTCGATCGTCGCCACCCAATCGCAGCGCATCGGGATTGTGCTCGATGCGGTGGAGCAGCGAGGGCGAGAGATATTGGCCGAACGCCTTGCGCACCTCGCGCCGCTCGCGGTCGATGACCAGGATGCGGAAGGAAGTGGCGGCGAAGTGGATGATCGAGGCGGCGACGATCGGGGCGAGCGGATCAAACAGCAGACCCCATCGCGAAAAGGCGAACCAGGAGCTCGCGAAGGCGAGCGCGGTGACGATCAGGCCCCAGGCGAGGCCGACCGCGGGGCTGACGAAGGTGGTGACGATGACGAGGCAGGTGCCGAGCACCGCGATCAGCAGGATCTCCATGCCATCGGCCCAATCCGGTCGCGAGAGGAAGTGGCCGGAGAGGATCTGCTCGACGGTCTGCGCATGGATGGAGACGCCGGGCACGTTTTCGCCGAGCGCGGTTGTGCGGATATCCTGCAGGCCGGCGGACGAGGTGCCGACGAAGAGGATGCTGCCCTGCACGGCTGCGGCGACATCCGGCGCGGGGCCGTCGGGCGCCAGCACCTTGCCGGCGGAGATATAGCGATCGGCGATATCGGGGCTGGTGTAGAGCCAGAGTTCGCCGGACGAGGTGACGGGTACCACGAAATCGCCGACCTTGATCGAGGTCAGCGTGTCGGGAATATCGGGGGCGGCCGCGACGATATAGGTCGAGGCGCCCTGGGCGACACGCAGCGCTTCCAGCGCCAGGTTCGGATAGAGCTGCTGGCCGTCGCTGAGCAGCAGCGGCACGCGGCGGACTGTGGCGGAATAGGTGCCGGGGTTGAGGCTGATATGGCCGAGGCCGGTGGCGTTGATCTGCAATTGCGGGCGCACCGGCGTTGCCGCCGTCATGCGCGGCGGGGCGTTGAACGGGCTCTCGCCGGTGAAGGCGAAGCCCGCCTTGACCGGCGGCTTGTAGCTGCCGTCCATGGAGAGGCCGAAGCCGAGGACCACGGGCTTGTCTGCGATGGCTTGCGCGAAAAGCTGGTCGTTATCGGGTAGTCGGCTAAGAAGCGTGGGGTCGATGCCGGCGACATCGCGCATGATGGAGCGCGGCGACAGGCGGTCGGCCTCGGCGAACAGCACGTCGAAGGCGATCGCCGCCGCACCCATGTCGGACAGGCGCTGTACCAGCAGCGCCAGCCGGTCGCGCGGCCATGGCCACTGCCCGAATTCCCGGAGCGACGCCTCGTCGATATCGATGACGCGGACGGGGGTGTTTTCGAACTTGCGCGGGGTGATCCGCTGGTATTCGTCGAAGGTGATGTCGCGGATCTGGCGCAGCAGCGGCGGATCGGTGGCGCGCAGCAGCGTGAAGCTCGCGACGAGCGCAAGGCCGAGAACCACGCCGATTTTCTGCATGCGTGTCATGACCAGCCTTTATCGAGGAGGTCGGTGCATATGTCTGAGTTTTGAGCCGCGTCCGGCTGAAGCTTTTGTTTCAAGCTGCCCGTTTCAGGCGGGCGAGGCAACCGCGCCTTTCGGACGGTTCAATCGAGGCGTCAGCCCTGCGGCATCGCGTCGTTCTTGCTTGAGGCAGCATGGGCTTCGAGTATTGCCGCCGCGATCACCTTGCGCAGTTCGTAAACCAGCGATCTGGAGCGCTTGCGATCCAGGTCCTGCGCCGCTTTCGCAAGGTTAAGTCCCTCGTTCAACACAATGTGATGGGCGCGGGCCAGTGCCCAGGTTTCTATATCAAGATTTCCCATTCGGAATCTCCGCCAAATCATTCAGCATCAAAGACATTCGCGAATCAATCTACGCCGCATACTTACGATTGAAGAAGAATCACAGTTACCTATGCTTGGAAATATACGCGACACCCGAATTTTAGTGGTGTGACAAAATAGTTGCGCCGTGGCAGCGGGTGTGCCGCGCCACGGTTGTGCCTATGCCCAATTGATATCAGTGCAGGTTGATCGCCGTCGGATCGTCAGTCGTTGGCGGCCATCATCCGGTCGCTGGGGCGTCCCGAGGACCAGCGCATCCATTGATCCGGGCTGCCGTTGAAGACGTTGAGGTCGATCCTGCCTTCGACGCCATGCGACAGGCCCGAGCCGGAATACTGCCAGAAGAGCCACTTGCGGCCCGGATAGCGCTTGGACGGGTGGGCGGCGACGGAGCGCAGCCAGAAGGGATAGTTCTGGAAGGCGCCCTGCAGGTTGTCAGCATAGAAGTCGGGCGCCGTGTAGATCACGGGACGCTTGCCGTAATAGCGCTCGAGCTTGTCCATGAAGACCTGCATCTTCTCGAGCACATTTTCGGTCGAGGGGCGACGCTTGCAGGCGGATTCGCCGTTCCATTCGACGTCGATGACGGGCGGAAGCGCATCGGGATCGCGCGGCACGTTGCGGATGAACCAGTCGGCCTGTTCGCCGGCGGTGCGGCACCAGTAGAAGAAGTGATAGGCGCCGCGCTTCAGCCCGGCTTCCTTGGCCTTGCGCCAGTTGGTGCGGAACATCGGATCGAGGTGGTCGCCGCCGTCTGTCGCCTTGATATAGGCGAAGTTGGCGCCCTGGGTGCGCAGTCTCGGCCAGTCGATATCGCCCTGCCAGCGAGAGACGTCGACGCCGTGAACGGCGAGCTTGTGCGGCGAGGCGCGGCCAAAGTTGATCGGCTTGGCGTCGCGGAACTGGCGGCTATAGAGCTTGCCGCGCGTGCGCTGCTGCGTGGCCTCTTCCATGGTGGGAAGATCAGGTATCTCGGGGCGCGCCATGATCGGGGCGGCAACGGGCGTGACAACGGGCGGGCGGGCCGGCGGCGTCATCATCGCGACCTCCGTAGCTGCCATCGGGCGCTCGGCCGGAAGCGGCGCGCCCACAGCGCGGTCGGCGGACTCGAAGGCCTTCGATTCCGGGATCGGGCCGGCCCATGCCAGCACTTCCTGGTGCGGAGCGGTCTGCTGGCCGGCGGCGATACCGGCGGAGGGAACGGGTGCTGATGGAACGGCTGCAGGCGGGGCCACCGAGCTTGTCGTTTCGCGAGAGGGGGCGGCTGAAGCCAAGACGTCGGGGCCGGACGTCGACGTGCAACCCGCAAGGGTCAGACAGGCAAGGAAGATTGCTGGCGCAGCCGAAAAACGCATTGGGAACCCGTTACTCATTACAGGCCGGACGCCGAACTCGAGTGGCGCCAGGAACATCAAAGGGTATTGCTAACGGGAAATTACCAAAAAAAGCTGAATCTAATCTTTACGCCGAAAAATGTGCGGCGACGGGGCAGCGCGCTTTGGTGGCCCAGCGCCTCGCGGGATTGTCATAGTCATGTCACATGCGGTTCGGCGCTGCCTCGCGCGGCCTGCAAATTACACGCGCAATTGAGGCCGTCATTCTCCTTTCCCCACCTTGCCACCCCCTCACAAACTCGTTAAGAGACGCCGCAACTTGGGCCCTTGGGCGCAGGGCTTTAGAAGGGTTCCAGAACCTCCCAATTCCGGCTCTTCGGCCCGTGGCTTCCAAGGCTTCGTCGTGCCGGGTCTGGCGTTCGTCTCTCCCGGCGGTTTGCTGTGGTAGAGGCTTATGGCACGCATCGTAATGAAGTTCGGCGGAACATCCGTCGCTGACCTGGACCGTATCAAGAACGTTGCCCGCCACGTCAAACGCGAGGTCGATGCCGGTCATGAAGTGGCCGTCGTTGTTTCCGCCATGTCGGGCAAGACAAACGAGCTGGTCGGCTGGGTGCAGAACACGCCGAAGGTCGTCGGCGCAAGCTCGCCTTTCTATGATGCCCGCGAATACGACGCCATCGTCGCCTCCGGCGAGCAGGTGACATCCGGTCTGCTGGCGATCGCGCTGCAGGCCATGGACGTCAACGCCCGCTCCTGGCAGGGATGGCAGATCCCGATCCGCACTGACAACGCGCATGGCGCGGCTCGTATCCTCGAGATCGACGGCTCGGAAATGATCAAGCGCATGGGCGAGGGCCAGGTGGCCGTCGTCGCCGGCTTCCAGGGTCTCGGCCCCGATAACCGCATCGCGACGCTCGGCCGTGGTGGTTCGGATACGTCGGCGGTCGCAATCGCCGCAGCCGTCAAGGCTGACCGCTGCGACATCTATACCGACGTCGACGGCGTCTACACGACCGATCCGCGCATCGTGCCGCAGGCGCGCCGCCTGAAGAAGATCGCCTTCGAGGAAATGCTCGAAATGGCATCGCTCGGCGCCAAGGTGCTGCAGGTTCGCTCCGTCGAGCTTGCCATGGTGCACAAGGTGCGCACCTTCGTGCGCTCGTCTTTTGAAGATCCCGATGCTCCGGGCATGGGTGATTTCTTGAATCCGCCCGGAACGCTGATTTGTGACGAGGAAGAAATCGTGGAACAGGAAGTAGTCACCGGCATCGCCTATGCCAAGGATGAAGCGCAGATCTCGCTTCGCCGTCTCGCCGACCGTCCGGGCGTCTCCGCCGCGATCTTCGGACCGCTGGCCGAGAACCACATCAATGTCGACATGATCGTCCAGAACATCTCGGAAGATGGCTCGAAGACCGACATGACCTTCACCGTGCCTTCGGGCGACGTGGACAAGGCCATCAAGGTGCTCGGCGAGCACAAGGATACGATCGGTTACGACGTCGTGCAGAACGAATCGGGCCTGGTGAAGGTGTCGGTCATCGGCATCGGCATGCGCAGCCACGCCGGCGTCGCGGCGACCGCTTTCAAGGCACTTGCCGATAAAGGCATCAACATCAAGGCGATCACCACCTCGGAAATCAAGATTTCCATCCTGATTGATGGTCCTTATGCGGAACTCGCTGTCAGGACTTTGCATTCCTGCTACGGTCTGGATAAGAATTGATTCCCAGCAGGGCCGCCGCGCGTACAAGTTGATTAGTGGCGCGGCGATCTGCCGGGCCACTTTGCCTTCTGTTTTTGGAGCTTGAGACGCAATGAGAGACCTTTCCGGCGGTCCGCGCGTGCTGCTCAAGCGGCTGCGCGAGTTGATGGCGGAGCCGCTGGAGCCACAAGAGCGTCTTGACCGGATCGTTCGCCAGATCGCCAGCAACATGGTGGCGGAGGTTTGCTCCGTCTACGTGCTGCGTTCCGACGGCGTTCTCGAACTCTATGCAACCGAAGGTCTGAACCGCGAAGCTGTCCACCTGGCGCAGCTGAAAATGGGGCAGGGCCTCGTCGGCACGATCGCCGCGTCGGCCGCCCCCCTCAATCTCTCCGACGCGCAGTCGCACCCTGCCTTCCGCTACCTGCCGGAGACGGGCGAAGAGATCTATCACTCCTTCCTTGGCGTGCCGATCCTGCGCGCCGGCCGCTCGCTCGGCGTTCTCGTCGTGCAGAACAAGGCCAGCCGCAACTATCGCGACGAGGAGCTGGAAGCACTCGAAACGACGGCCATGGTGCTGGCCGAGATGATCGCCACCGGCGAGCTGAAGAAGCTCACCAAGCCGGGGCTCGAACTCGATCTCACCCGTTCCGTCACGATCGACGGCGACACCTATAATGAAGGTATCGGCCTCGGCTATGTCGTGCTGCACGAGCCGCGCATCGTCGTCACCAATCTGCTCAACGACGATGCCGACAAGGAAATCCGCCGGCTTGCCGAAGCGCTGGGTTCGCTGCGCATCTCGATCGACGATCTCTTGTCGCAGCGCGACGTCTCGATGGAGGGCGAGCACCGCGAGGTGCTTGAGACCTACCGCATGTTCGCGCACGACCAGGGATGGGTGCGCAAGCTCGAAGAGGCGATCCGCAACGGTCTGACGGCGGAAGCCGCGGTCGAGAAGGTGCAGAGCGACACCAAGGCGCGGATGATGCGCCTGACGGACCCTTATCTGCGCGAGCGGATGCATGATTTCGAGGATCTGGCGAACCGACTGCTGCGGCAGCTCACCGGCTATACCGGCCGCACCTCGGGCGATGGCTTCCCTGCGGACGCGATCATTCTTGCGCGCGCCATGGGTGCCGCCGAACTGCTCGATTATCCGCGCGCCAATGTGCGCGGCCTGGTGCTCGAAGAGGGCGCCGTGACCAGCCATGTCGTCATTGTGGCGCGTGCCATGGGCATTCCCGTCATCGGCCAGGCGGCCGGTATCGTGGCGCTGGCCGATAATGGCGACGCCGTGATCATCGACAGCGACGGCGGCCATGTGCATCTGCGGCCGCTGCCGGAGCATCAGCGCTCCTACGAGGAAAAGGTGCGGTTCCGCGCCCGCCGGCAGGAGCAGTTCCGGGCCTTGCGCGCGGTCGAGCCGCTGAGCAAGGACGGGCAGCGCGTGTCGCTGCAGATGAATGCCGGCCTGCTGGTCGACTTGCCGCAGCTGTCTGAATCGGGCGCCGAGGGCATCGGGCTTTTCCGCACCGAGCTGCAGTTCATGATCGCCTCCACGCTTCCCAAGGCGGAAGAGCAGGAGCAGTTTTACCGCAACGTCCTGAAGCAGGCCGCCGGCCGGTCGGTGACCTTCCGCACGCTCGATATCGGCGGCGACAAGGTCGTGCCCTATTTCCGCGGCCATGAAGAAGAGAACCCGGCGCTTGGCTGGCGGGCGATCCGCCTGTCGCTCGACCGCCCTGGTCTTCTGCGCACGCAGCTGCGCGCCATGCTGAAGGCAGCCGCCGGCATGGAACTGAAGCTGATGGTGCCGATGGTGACCGAGGTATCGGAAATCACCGCGGTGCGCGAATTGCTGCAGAAGGAAGTGCAGCGCCTGTCGCGCTTCGGCCACGGGCTGCCACGCAAGCTGCAGTTCGGCGCCATGCTGGAAGTGCCGGCTCTGCTCTGGCAGCTGGACGAGCTGATGGCGGCGGTCGATTTCGTGTCGGTCGGTTCCAACGATCTGTTCCAGTTCTCGATGGCCGTCGATCGTGGCAATGCGCGGGTCTCCGATCGCTTCGATACGCTGGACAAGCCGTTCCTGCGTATCCTGCGCGATATCGTGCGCGCCGGCGAGCGCAACAACACGCCGGTGACGCTCTGCGGCGAACTGGCGGGCAAGCCGATTTCGGCCATGGCGCTCTTAGGCATCGGCTTCCGCTCGGTGTCGATGTCGCCGGCCTCTATCGGTCCGGTCAAGGCGATGCTGCTCGGCCTCGACGTAGGCGCACTGTCCAAGGCGATGCACGAGGCGCTCGACGATACGACGACGCCGACATCGATGCGCGAACTGCTTGCCCATTTCGCCGAAACACACAACATCCCTCTGTAGCCAGAGACAAACAGAATTGGAGTGAGGGTGGCGAAGCTTCCCGTTGAAAAGATGCGCGAGCTGGAACGCCGCTTCGGCGAGATCGAAGCGCGCATGTCGGCCGGTCCCTCGGCCGACGTCTACGTCAAGCTTGCCTCCGAATATGCCGAGCTGCAGCCCGTCGTGACCAAGATCCGCGCCTATGAAAAGGCGCTGTCGGAGCTTGCCGATCTCGAGACGCTGCTCGACGACAAGTCGGTGGACCGCGAGATGCGGGATATGGCCGAGATGGAGCTTCCCGAGGTCAAGGAGCGGATCGAGGCGCTGGAGCAGGAAATCCAGATCCTGCTTCTGCCCAAGGACGCGGCCGACGAGAAGAGCGCCATCCTCGAAATCCGCGCCGGCACCGGCGGCTCGGAGGCCGCGCTATTCGCGGGCGACCTGTTTCGCATGTACGAGCGCTATGCGGCGGCGCACGGCTGGAAGGTCGAGGTTCTCTCGTCCAGCGAGGGTGAAGCCGGCGGCTTCAAGGAAATCATCGCGACGATTACCGGCAAGGGCGTGTTCGCCAAGCTGAAGTTCGAATCCGGCGTGCACCGCGTGCAGCGCGTGCCGGAGACGGAAGCGGGCGGGCGTATCCATACGTCGGCGGCGACCGTTGCCGTGCTGCCGGAGGCCGAGGAGATCGACATCGAGATCCGCGCGGAAGATATCCGCATCGACACGATGCGCTCGTCGGGCGCCGGCGGCCAGCACGTCAACACGACCGACTCGGCCGTGCGTATCACCCACTTGCCGACGGGTATCGTCGTCACCAGCTCCGAAAAGTCGCAGCACCAGAACCGCGCCAAGGCGATGCAGGTTCTGCGGTCGCGTCTCTACGACGCCGAGCGCCAGCGCGCCGACAGCGAGCGCTCCGCCGACCGCAAGAGCCAGGTCGGCTCTGGTGATCGCTCCGAGCGCATCCGCACCTACAATTTCCCGCAGGGCCGCGTCACCGACCACCGCATCAACCTGACGCTCTACAAGCTCGACCGGATGATGGTCGGCGAAATCGACGAGATCGTTGATGCGCTGATGGCCGACTACCAGGCGAGCCAGCTGTCGCAGCTCGGCGAGCAGCAGCCATGAGCGATCAAGGGAAACAGGTCGGCGCGACGGTTTCCCAGCTTCTGGCAGAGGCGCGGCGACGCTTCACCGAGGCCGGCGTGGCCGATCCGGCCGCCGACGCGCGCGTTTTGATTTCGGGGCTGCTCAGGCTCACGACGACCGAGATGCTGACACGGGGTGGCGACGTCGTCGAGAACGCGGCCGCCGTGCGCATCGAGGACGCGATCACCCGCAGGCTGGCGCATGAGCCGGTGCATCGCATTCTGGGCGAGCGGGAGTTCTACGGCCTGCCTTTGTCGCTTTCGGCGGAGACGCTGGAGCCCAGGCCGGATACCGAAATCCTCGTCGATACAATGCTTCCTTATATGAGAGACCTTGCGGGTAAGCATGGCGATCTCCATATACTGGATATGGGAACGGGAACCGGGGCGATATGCCTCGCGCTGCTCAAGGAATGTCCCGAGGCATCGGGCATCGGCAGCGATATCTCCGTCGACGCGCTGAAGACGGCGCAATCCAACGCGGAAAGAAACGGGCTGCAGCAGCGCTTCAAGGCGGTGCAATCCAGCTGGTTTCAGGCCATAGACGGGAAGTTTCACGCTATTGTCTCAAATCCGCCCTATATAGCGTCCAGTGTCGTTGACACTCTTGCTCCCGAAGTGACAAAATTTGATCCGGCCGCCGCACTGGATGGCGGCATGGATGGGCTTGACGCCTACCGTTCCATTGCCAAGGATGCCGCAAGGTTCATGCATCCAGACGGTGTTATAGGGCTCGAGATAGGCTACGATCAGCGAACGGAAGTGACCGAAGTTTTTGAGGCTGAAGGCTTCAAATGCTTGGAATCGGTGAAGGATTACGGCCACAACGACCGTGTGCTCGTGTTCGCCCGTAACTGATCGGCAACAAGCGGCTGAATAGACTAGTCCATTGGTGTCATTGCGAAGAAAAGGCTTGGATTTAAACGGGAAGCAATATAGGTTGCCCCCACGTATTGGAGAGATAGGTCAGAACGATTGTTCGTTCGAAGCTAGCTCGGCCTCGGGGGTCCACTCTCTTAAACGAGAGTTTCAAAGGTTGAAGACGACCCAATGCGTGAATCAGTCAAACTGACTTGAGAACAAGCGGCAGGTTGGCGCAAAGGCGCATTATGCTTGCGGCACGAATACCCTGAGTCGGACGAACGACCACGGTTGACGGTGCCATCACTCCACACAAACAGAGAATTCAGGTGAACGATCGATGAGGCCAGGACAGCAGAACAAACGCGGTCGCGGGCGTACCAACAATAACGGCGGCGGCGGCGGAAATAACAATAACAATAACAACAATTTCAACCGCAAGGGCGGCAATCCGCTGACGCGGACCTACGACAGCTCCGGCCCAGACGTGAAGATCCGCGGCACCGCGCAGCACATCGCCGAAAAATACTCGCAGCTCGGTCGCGACGCGCAGAGCTCCGGCGACCGTGTCATGGCTGAAAACTATCTGCAGCACGCCGAACACTACTACCGCATCATTGCCGCCGCACAGGCGCAGATGCAGGAACGCTTCCAGCGCGACGACCGCGGCGAATTCGACCGTGACGGCAGTGAGCGCGATGGCGACGAGATGGATGGCGGCGACAATGACGACGTCGTGGTCGTTCAGCCTCCGCGTCAGCAGCAGGAACACCAGCAGCGCCGCAACAACGATGAGCAGCCGCGCCGTCAGAATGACGAGCAGCAGGGCCGCCGTTCGGACGAGCGCCGCTTCAACAACGAGCAGCGCCAGCGCCGCGACGAAGAGCAGCCACGCCGTCAGAGCGATGAGCAGCCGCGCAGCGAAGAGCAGCCCCAGCCGCAGCCGCGCGCCGAGGAGCAGCCCCGCGAAGAGCGCCCGGCTCGCCAGCCGCGCCGTCGCGAAGAGCGTCCGGCACCGGTTGCAGCGGCAGCTCAGCCCCAGCCTGAGGTGATCGACGGTACCGGCCCGCAGCCGGAGATCGAAGGCATTCCGGCCGAGGTTTCGATGGACGAGGAAAGCGGTGCGGCAACGACCCGCCAGCCGCGCCGTCGCGCAGCGGCCCCGCGTCCGCGCCGTCCGCGTCGCGCCGAAGGCGAAGCGGCAGCTGAAGGCGATGCCGGCGCCGGCGAAGCGCCTGCCATGGCCGATGCGGCTTCGGAATAAGCCGTTACGGCTTGAAAGAAGACATGTTCAAAAGGGCGTCCCTCGGGGCGCCCTTTTTCATTGGGCGGTCGCGCTGTTCCTGAAATATAAGAAATCCACTATGAGTTTTCGCAGGGTTGCGACCTTAAATTAGATATTGGTTGTATACCCGGCGTTAACTCTCGCGGCATGATCATCGGTTGTGAGAGCTTCGGTGATTGCGATCTGAGATAGTTGTTATTTTCTCTCAGGATTTGCCCCATAGATCTTCGAAGGAACGCGTTCCCGATGCCTCTCGCAACAACGCGCAACGCCAATGGCTGGCGTCGCAGGCAAGGGGATGGGAATGTTCGGTCTGGCATCTGATGCGGGATATATCCTCGGTGCGATTTCAAAATCGCAAGCAATCATCGAGTTCGATCTGAAAGGCAATGTGCTGAAGGCGAACGAGAATTTCTGCAATGCTCTCGGCTACAGCCTTTCCGACATCGTCGGCAAGCACCACAGCATGTTCTGCGAGCCGGCGCTGGCGGCATCGCAGGAGTATCGCGATTTCTGGGCCCGGCTTGGCCGGGGCGAATATGATGCCGGCGCCTACAAGCGGCTCGCCAAGGGCGGTCGTGAGATCTGGATCCAGGCCTCCTACAACCCGGTTTTCAAACACGGCAAGCCGTTCAAGGTGGTGAAGCTCGCGTCCGACATCACGGATGCCAAGAACAAGGCGGTCGAGGATGCCGGCAAGCTGGACGCGATCTCGCGTTCGCAGGCGGTCATCGAATTCAAGCCGACAGGCGAGATCATCACGGCCAACGAAAACTTCTGCAACGGTCTCGGCTATTCGCTGAATGAGATCGTCGGCAAGCATCACAGCATGTTCTGCGAGCCGTCCTACGCGCGCACCGAGGAATACGCCAACTTCTGGCGCCGGCTGGCGGCTGGCGAGTTCATTGCCAACGAGTTCGTTCGCTATGGCAAGGGCGGCAAGGAGATCTGGATCCAGGCGGCTTATAACCCGATCACGGATGCCAATGGCCGCGTCTACAAGGTGGTGAAGTTCGCCACCGACGTGACGCAGCGCATGAGCGCCATCAGCCTGCTTGGGCAGGCGTTGCGCGGGCTTTCCGAGGGTGATCTGACGAAGACGGTGGAGACCGCCTTCGTGCCCTCGATGGAGCAGCTGCGGCATGACTTCAACGCGACGATCGCGCGGCTCTCGGAGACGATGAAGACCGTCGGCGAGAACGCGCACGCGATCGCTGCCGGTTCCCGCGAGATCGGCTCGACGGCCGATTCCTTCTCGAAGCGCACGGAACAGCAGGCGGCCTCCGTCGAGGAGACGGCGGCGGCGCTGGAGGAGATCACCACAACGGTCAACGATTCCAGCCACCGCGCCGACGAGGCCGGCAAGCTGGTTTCCCAGACCAAGAAGGGGGCGGAGCAATCCGGTCAGGTCGTTCGCAGCGCCGTGGCGGCGATGGACCAGATCGAGCAGTCGTCTCGTGAGATCACCAATATCATCGGCGTGATCGACGACATCGCGTTCCAGACAAATCTTCTTGCTCTCAACGCCGGTGTCGAGGCGGCGCGCGCGGGCGAGGCGGGCAAGGGTTTCGCGGTCGTGGCGCAGGAGGTGCGTGAACTGGCGCAGCGCTCCGCCAGTGCGGCCAAGGAGATCAAGTCTCTGATCACCAAGTCCAGCGAGCTGGTGCGCAACGGGGTCGATCTGGTCGGGCAGACCGGCAAGGCGCTGGAGACCATCGTCAGCCAGGTCAACGACATCAATGTCAATGTCGTGGCGATCGTCGAGGGCTCAAAGGAGCAGGCGACGGGGCTGAAGGAGATCAATCAGGCGGTCAACCAGCTCGATCAATCCACGCAGCAGAACGCTGCCATGGTCGAGGAGAGCACGGCGGCAAGTCACAAGCTGGCGGCCGAGGCCGAGACGCTGCGCGGGCTGATCGCACAGTTCAAGCTGAGCGAGGCCTATGCCATCAGGCCGCCGTCCAGGGCGGCGCAGAGCTCGCCGGCCCTGCATCTGGTCTCGCGTGTGGCGAGAGCCCACGGCATGGCGGCGCCGGTGGCGGACAGCTGGGAAGAATTCTGATCGTCATATCAGAATGATCGAGAAGGCCGGCATTGCTGAAAGGCGGTGCCGGCCGTTTCATTTTGGCGCGCGAGGTAAATGATGGAATGTGTATCCTTGATTGTATAAATCGGCGCTTATATTCCAGAACGGGTACACATCGCACGCCCCTGTTTCGCCTCATTCCACCTGGCCGTCTCATCCTGCTGCAATCCGTCCCATTTACGGAGGCATATGTCTCCGGTTGTGCATGTATTTTGCATTAGCTATTCATAATATATTATCCGTCTTGCGAGGCTTACAAAACCTATACGCGAAACACATTGAAATGTTAGAATTTACGCATATTCTTGTTTTCATGTAGAGGCGGGCTGGCTTCCACTCTCGGTTACAGACCGCCGCTTCGGGAATGCGCGCTTCCCTTCATTGGTTTCGACTGCCTGGGCATTGGGCCCGGCAGCATCTCGTGGAGGTTGGAATGAACTTTAATGCATCGAAATACGCTGTTCTGGCCGTAAGTTGCGCCGCTTTGCTGGCTCCGCTGCCCGCGAGCGCCTTTGACGTCGGCGGCAGCAATGGTCTCAGCATCGGGACCAGCAATGGGCTCAGCGTATCGCTCGGCGGTGCCAGCGGTGTGAATGCGACGGTCGGTGGCAGCGGTTCCGTTGCAACCGCATCGGTCGGCGGCTCCAGTGGGGTCAATGCAAACGTTGGTAGTACATCAAGCGGTGGCCTCGGCGTCTCGGCGTCGGTCGGCGGCTCCAGTGGTGTCGGCACGAACACCTCTATAGGTGGTGGAAGCGGTGGCGGCCTCGGCGTCAGCAACACCGCGAGCGTCGGCGGATCGCGCGGCCTCAACACGGGCGTCAACGCCAATGTCGGCGGCTCCAGCCTGCTGGGGGCCAAGGCAAAGGTGGCTCTCGGCACCAACACGCTGCTGAACCTCAATCTCGGCCTGCCGGGAACCGATGATCCGCAGAACCCGAACGACCCGACCAACGGCAACAATGGTACCAATGGCACCAATGGAACCAACGGGCGCAACAGCCTCAACAACATGAATAGCCGGCAGCTCCAGGCCTTCAACGACATGTCGGCCGGCGACCGGGCGAAGATGAAGGTTCGCTGCAAGGATATCCTGGCCGGCGGCGGCGGCGGCTTCGACGGCAGCCTCGTCAAGCTCTGCAAGATGGTCATCGCAATGCGCTAAGCGACGCTCGCCCGGCGATCCGGTTGCGAGATGTCTCCCAAGCAGCGAGTATCGCGCCGCCTAATCACCAACAGGCAGGCGTGCGCGATACGCCTGCTGGGTTCTTGAAGTTCGGGATCGTCGGGATCAAGGTCAGAAACAGAGGTGCGGCATGATTGCCGCACTTTTCATTTGTGGGGCGCACTTAACGCGGTCCAAGCCGCTCCGTCAGCTTGCGCTGTACTTCACCGCCGTGATGGTCACCGGCCCGTATTGGGTCGGGATACGAACGAAGACAGGCGCTATGACGTTGGCCGCATCGGCCTTGGCAAACCATATTTCCATGCGGCTGCTCTTGCTCAGATACTCGATGTCGCTGCGGCCCTTCTTGTAGCCCGAGCGCGGCACGAAGCGCACGTTGCAGACGGTGGCCTTGCCGGTGAAGCCTTGCGTGGAGAAATCCTTTGATCCGCTCGGCGACAGCACAAGGTCCATGCGCATCTCGCCGTCATAGATCGGCAGTTTCTGCGCGCAGACATTGGTGTCGGCGGGGAAGATCAGGCCGGAAATGGGGTCGAGCACGGCGCGCATGTCCGAGGCCGGAACGTTGACCCAGTTCTTCGGCGGCTGGCGCGGCGGCTTCACCGTCGTCGAGGTGATGTTGCCGTTGGAGTAGCGGACATCATAGGTGCGGGCGCGCTTGCCGCTCTTGTAATAGAGCAGATAATGGTCCGCCTGCATGCGGTTGCCGCGCAGCCGGCCATCGACGCTGGTCTTGGCCGAGATGGTGGTGACAAGATCGGCGAGGCCGGCGGAGCTGATGTCGCCGGAGACGCGATAGGTCTTGTCGTCCTCGATACGGGTCATGAAGGCGGCGCGGGCGATGGTGATGATGCCGAGCGCGACCTTGTATTCGGTATGATGCACGACCTCGGCGGCGCCTGCCGGAATGGCCATCAGGCCCGCCAAGGCGGAAATGAAAATGCGTTTGCCCCAATGAGCCATGAATTGAACCTTGTTCGGTGCGCTGGTCAGGTCGCGAGATACGGTCTATACGCCTGTCGTGGCCTTTAGAGAACAAAAGCTTTTTGACGGAATTGCGAGGCTTTTGGACTGAATCGCCGGAAAGGCCAAGGTTTGGCTTGACGTGCACGGTCTGTCTGATTATAGAACCGCAACTTTCCAATCATGGCCTGATGGATTGCAAGCTCGACTTTGCGCGGGTCGGCAATCGATGGCCGAGAAAAACAAGAATAGGTGTCCCATGTCCCGCATGTGCGAATTGACCGGCAAGGCAGTCCTCGTTGGCAACAATGTCAGCCATGCCAACAACAAGACCAAGCGCCGGTTCCTCCCGAACCTGTGCCAGGTTACGCTGATCTCCGACGCGCTCGGCCAGCGTTACCGTCTTCGCGTTTCGGCTGCTGCTCTGCGTACCGTCGAGCATCGCGGTGGTCTCGATGCTTTCCTCATCAAGGCAAGCGAAAACGAACTGTCGATGCGCGCTCGTCTGCTGCGCCGCCAGATCGTCAAGAAGACCGCTGAAACGGCTGTTGCTGCCTAAGCAACAACCGACTTAAAGCTATACGGCTTCAAAAGGCTTGCACGGTAATGCCGTTCAAGCCTTTTGCTTTGCCGGACTGTCCCTCCAACTGGTGGCATACCCCAGGATAAAAAAATGCTTCAGACGCGCTATACCCTTATCTACGTCGCCCTGATGACGCTTGTCGTCGTCTCGTCGAACTTCCTCGTGCAGTTTCCGCTGAACGTCACGTTCGCAGGCGTCAATCTCGCCGATCTGCTCACCTGGGGTGCCTTCACCTATCCGGTCGCCTTCCTGATCACCGATCTCACCAACCGTCAGTTCGGACCGCAGGCGGCGCGCAAGGTGGTGTTCGCCGGCTTCCTCGTCGGCGTGGCGCTCTCCTTCTTCACATCGGTGCCGCGCATCGCAATCGCTTCTGGTACGGCGTATCTCGCCGGCCAGCTGCTCGATATCGCGCTGTTCAACCGGCTGCGCCGTCAGGCCTGGTGGCGTGCGCCGCTGGTCGGCTCGCTGCTGGGCTCGATGCTCGATACGGTGATCTTTTTCTCGCTGTCGTTCGCGGCCTTCTTCGTCTTCCTCGGTCCGAACGAGCCGTTCGCGCTCGAGGCGTCGCCTGTTCTCGGCGTTTTCGCCGCCGAGGCGCCGCGTTGGATCTCCTGGGCGATCGGCGATTTCTGGGTGAAGCTGCTGGTCGGTCTCGTAATGCTTCTGCCCTACGGCGCGCTGATGAGCGTGCTCAGGCCGATGCAGGGCGCCCGCGCGGCCAGCTGATCCTCGATACAATCCAACGGCGGCGCTTCATTATGAAAGCGCCGTCGCCATTTTGGGGCGGTCGCGGACATATTGCCGGGGCGAGCAGCCCATGATCCGCTTGAATGCCGTGCTGAAGGCCGCCTCGGACTCGTAGCCGAGCGAGGGCGCGATGACCGAGATCGGGTCGCGCGAATTCTCCAGCCGGTTGCCTGCCAGCAGCATGCGCCATTGCGCCAGATACTCCATCGGCGAGGTGCCGACCGTTTCCCTGAATTTCTGCGCGAATGTGGAGCGCGACATGCCGGCGTGCGCGGCAAGCGCCTGCAGGGTCCAGCGTTCGGCCGGGCTGTCGTGGATCGCCGATATCGCAGCACTCATCTGCCGGTCGGCCAGCGCGAAGAGCCAGCCGACGCCGGTGTTTGAGCGATCGGCCAGATGCAGCCGCAGGGCCTGCACGAGGATCATATGGGCGAGGTGCTCGACGATCAGGAAGCCGCCCGGCTGCGGCGCGCGCAGTTCCTGCATCATCTGCTCCACGGCAAAGCGCAAGGCCGCCTGGCTCTGCTCGTCGCGTAGCAGCACGATGGGCGGCAGCATTTTCAGCAGGATGTCGGCATGACTGCCGGCAAGGCCGAAGCGGCAGCTGACGATCGAGAAATCGCGGCCATCGTTGAGCGAGACGATGCCATCCTTGCGTGGGCCGAGGAATATCGTGGCGGCCGGGGTCGGTTCGAGCGCGAGATCGGTCGCCAGCCTAAACGGCCGGCCGCGCGGGAGCAGAAAGCTGTCGCCGGGGCGCAGATGTACGGCATCTTCCACTCCCTCGACGCTGAGCCAGCAGGAGCCCGACACGATAGCGCCGCACTTGATGCCGCCTTGCTGGTCTGGAAACTGGATCGCCCAATCGCCGCCCGCCTCCATGCCGGCGGAGAGATAGTTCTGCGGCTTCAGCAACGAGAGCACGTTTGACAGAGGGTCCATTGAAAACTCCGGACGATCGCAAAGATATTCCGGACAATATAACATGGACCGTATCGCCTCAAGGCCCTAGCTTTTCCTCGACACGCCCGCACTCGACATGTTCGCATCGGCGGGCGCGTCGCAGCAAGCAAGGAGATGACCATGCGCGTTTTCGTTACCGGTGCCACCGGCTTTGTCGGCTCGGCCGTCGTTCAGGATCTCATTCAGGCCGGCCATCAGGTGCTCGGTCTCGCCCGCTCGGATGCTTCGGCCGCGTCGCTGGAGGCTGCGGGGGCAAAGGTTCATCGCGGCGATCTAGAGGATCTCGACAGTCTGCGTCGGGGGGCTGATGCCTGCGATGGCGTGATCCACACGGGCTTCATCCACGACTTCTCCAAGTTCAAGGAGAATTGCGAGATCGACGGGCGCGCCATCGAGGCGATGGGCAAGGTGCTCTCGGGCACCGGTCGGCACATGGTCGTGACCTCGGGGACGGGTCTGCTGGCGCCGGGCGCGGTCGCCACGGAAGAGATGGCAGCACCCTCGTCGGCGGCCATTCCGCGCGTCTCGGAGAAGGCGGCGCTCTCCATGGTGCCGGATCGCCTCAGCGCCTCGGTGGTCCGCCTTCCGCCTTCGGTACACGGCGATGGCGACCATGGCTTCGTGCCTATCGTCATCGGCCTCGCGCGCGAGAAGGGCGTCTCGGCCTATATCGGCGACGGCATGAACCATTGGCCGGCGGTGCATCGTCTCGATACCGGCAGCCTCTATCGGCTGGCGCTGGAGAAGGCGCAAGCGGGCGCGCGTTACCATGGCGTGGCGGAGGAGGGGATTCCGTTTCGCGAGATCGCTGGTGTCATCGGCAAGCGGCTTGGCCTGCCTGTCGTCTCAAAGTCGACTGAAGAGGCTGCGGAGCATTTCGGCTGGTTCACGCATTTCGCGTCAATCAACAACCGGGCGTCCAGCGCCTGGACGCGGGAAACGCTCGGCTGGGAGCCCAAACATCAGGGGCTGATCGCCGATCTCGACCGACATGCTTACTTCGAGGGCTGACGCGCTCTCTTAATGCGAGGCGGCGGTGTCGGCCGATGGGCCGGGCCGCCGCTCGTCCAGCTTGAACTCCAGCATCAGGTTGCGCTGGAGAATCGAGTGGTTGTCGTCGGAGACGAGAATGACATGGGTGCTGCCGTCGGCGGCAGTGAAGGTGTCGAGACCTTCCATGTTGTCGATCTGGTAGCCGAAATCGCCCTGGATCAATATTTCGCCATCCATGACGCTGCCGGGCTTGATATCGGCCGACTTGATGCGGCGGATGCGCATGCCGATGCCTTCAGCCATGTTGAAACGGCGCTCCAGCAGCAGGAGGTCGCCATTCGGCAGGAAGGCGCCGTCGGTGGCGTCGAAGTCGCCGTAATGGGCAAGCGCCAGCTTACCTTTCAGCGGTCCGTCCAGGATCGCGGCATAGGCGTTGCCGTCATCGTCAAGGCTGCGCTCGGCGACGATCAGCGTGCCGCCTTTGAGCGGGCTCGATGCCGGCGAGACGGCAATCGTCTCGAAGCCGCGATTGGCGCGCAGTTGTTTTTTCTCGAAGGGGATGGGGAGCGTGTCGAGCGCGCGCGAGGTCTCGAAACCGGGATCGGGATAGAGATCGACGCGGTGGAACTGTTCATATGAGACCAGAACCTTGCCGTCCTTCAGCGCGACGCCCTCGGCATCCATCAATGCCTTGCCTTCCAGGATCTTGCCGACGCGGTCGCGCATCGGGGTGATCTCGACATCGGCAAGCCCACTCAGGCTGCCGTCCGCGCCGCGTTCGATGCGGCCGGTCATCCAGTGGCCGGTATCGAGGACACCGACGAAATGCTTCTGGTCATCGCGAAAACGGATGGACGACAGCGAACCGAAGAGGCGGTTGGGGGAGACCATTTCCAGGCCGCCGACGAATTCGAAGGGCCCGAAGCGCTTCGCGTCGGAGCCGATCTTGAAGTTCGAGATGATGCTGCTTCTCACTTCCGCCGCCGGCGTCTCGGCCAGGGCGGATGTGCCGGCCGCAAGCGAGGCGGCCAGCAAGAGGGCTCCAGCGAAACGGGTTCGGAACGCCGGAGCCGATTGCTTCATAGGCGATCAGCCGGCTCGGCGGGCACGTCCGCCGCGCGGTTGCGCCGCCTGGTCCTCGAAGAGCGAGGCAAGCTGTTCGGTCATGGCGCCTGCGAGTTCGTCGGCATCGACGATGGTGACGGCGCGGCGATAGTAGCGCGTGACGTCGTGGCCGATGCCGATGGCAAGCAGCTCGACCGGAGAGCGGGTCTCGATGCGTTCGATGACCGCGCGCAGGTGGCGCTCCAGATAGTTGCCCGGATTGACCGACAGCGTCGAATCGTCGACCGGCGCGCCGTCGGAGATCATCATCAGGATCTTGCGCTGCTCGCGCCGCGCGATCAGGCGATTGTGCGCCCACATCAGCGCCTCGCCGTCGATGTTTTCCTTGAGCAGGCCTTCGCGCATCATCAGGCCGAGATTGGTGCGCGAGCGGCGCCATGGAGCGTCGGCGGACTTGTAGATGATGTGGCGCAGGTCGTTGAGGCGGCCCGGCGTCTGCGGCTTGCCGTTTGCCAGCCACTGTTCGCGCGCCTGTCCGCCCTTCCAGGCCTTGGTGGTGAAGCCTAAGATTTCGACCTTGACGCCGCAGCGCTCCAGCGTGCGGGCGAGAATGTCGGCGCAGGTGGCGGCAACCGTGATCGGGCGGCCGCGCATGGAGCCGGAATTGTCGATCAGCAGCGTCACGACCGTATCGCGGAACTGCGTGTCGCGCTCCTTCTTGAAGGAGAGCGCCTGGGTGGGATCGATGATCAGGCGCGTCAGGCGGGCCGGATCGAGATAGCCCTCTTCCAGGTCGAAGTCCCAGGAGCGGTTCTGCTGCGCCATCAGGCGGCGCTGCAGGCGGTTGGCGAGGCGGCCGACGGCGCCCTGGAGATGGGCGAGCTGCTTGTCGAGGAAGGCGCGCAGGCGCTCCAACTCGGCGGCGTCGCACAGCTCCTCGGCGGTGATCGTCTCGTCGAACTCCTCGGTGAAGACGTGGTAATCGACCTTCTCGTTGAAGTCGTCGAAGGGCGTGTTGGGACGGCGGGTTTCGCCCGGCGTCTCGCTGTCGTCCTCGCCCTCTTCCTGCATGTCGTCGTCGGAGATCTCGGCGCCTTCAGTCTCGCCGTCCTCCATCTGCTCGTCGGCGACTTCGCTGTCCTCGACGGGGGCGGCATCCGAGCCGGCGTCGTCCTCGACATCGTCGTCGTTCTGGTCTTCGCCGCTCGGCTTGTCTTCCTCATCCTGCTGGTCGTCAGAGTCAGGATCGCTGTCGTCGTCGCCATACTCCTCGGCCATTTCCATGGCCGTGAGCATGTTGCGGATGACCTTGGAGAAGGCCTGCTGGTCGTTGATGACGCCGGTCAGGTTCTCGAGATCCTTGCCGGCCTTGTCCTCGATGAAGGAGCGCCAGAGATCGAGCACCTTGCCGGCGGATTCCGGCGGCTTCTCGCCGGTCAGCTTTTCGCGCACCATCATGGCGACGGCTTCACCGACGGGTGCGTCTTCCTGGCGTTCGATGCCGGAGAAATTGGCCTTGGCGTATTTTTCCGTCGTCATCGAGCGCAGATTACTGGCGACGCCTTCCATGCGCAGCGCGCCGATCGATTCCACGCGCGCCTGCTCGACGGCGTCGAAGATGGCGCGGGCGTCGGAGCCCTGCGGCGCCATCGTCGCGTGCACCTTCTCGTCATGGCAGGCGAGACGCAGCGCCATCGAATCGCCGAGCCCGCGGGTCACCGCAAGCTCATGCATCGTCGGGCGCTTGGAGAGTTCCGGCAGGCGGATGCGCTCGGCGGTCATGCCCGGCCGCTCGTTGGCGAAGGTCACCTCGACCTCGCCGTCGCCGGCGATCGCGCGCACGCTGCCGGTTATCGCCCGGCGCAGCGGCTCCACGTCGACGGGTGCACCGGGCTTTGCTTTCGAATTGTCACCACGCGCTGCCATGATCCGTTAGCCTCAGGCCTCCAGGACGATGTTGGCGGCGCTTTCCTTCAGCTCGACGCCGAAGGCGCGCTGATAGTGCTCGGCAACCAGCGGACGCTCCAGTTCGTCGCACTTGTTGAGGAAGGTGACACGGAAGGCGAAGGCGAGGTCACCGAAGATCTCGGCATTCTCGGCCCAGGTGATGACGGTACGTGGGCTCATGACGGTCGAGAGATCGCCATTCATGAAGGAGGCGCGCGTGAGATCGGCGACGCGGACCATCTTGGAGACGGTATCGCGGCCGTTCTTGTCCTTGCCGAAGCTCTTCACCTTGGCGGCGACGATGTTCACTTCGTGCTCGTGCGGCAGGTAGTTCAGCGTCGAGATGATCGACCAGCGGTCCATCTGCGCCTGGTTGATCTGCTGCGTGCCGTGATAGAGGCCGGTCGTGTCGCCGAGGCCGATCGTGTTCGCGGTGGCGAACAGGCGGAAGGCCGGGTGCGGGCGGATGACGCGGCTCTGGTCGAGCAGCGTCAGGCGGCCGGAGGATTCCAGAACGCGCTGGATGACGAACATGACGTCAGGGCGGCCGGCGTCGTATTCGTCGAAGACGAGCGCGACATTGTGCTGGTAGGCCCAGGGCAGGATGCCGTCCTTGAATTCGGTGACCTGCAGGCCGTCCTTGACGACGATGGCGTCCTTGCCGACGAGATCGATACGGCTGACGTGGCTGTCGAGGTTGATACGCACGCACGGCCAGTTCAGGCGAGCGGCGACCTGCTCGATATGCGAGGACTTGCCGGTGCCGTGGTAGCCGGAGATCATCACGCGGCGGTTATGAGCGAAGCCGGCAATGATGGCGAGCGTGGTTTCGCGATCGAAGAGATAGTCGGGATCGAGATCCGGAACATAGGCGCTGCCCTGGCTGTAGGCCGGAACGCGGATGTCGGAATCGATGCCGAAGACCTCCCTGACCGAAACGGTGGTGTCCGGAAGTTCCGAGATATCAAGGTCAATCTTGCTCATCATGTCTCCAAGGCGGGTGGCCGACACCCTGCCATACTGTCTCAGCTCGTTTCGCGATCATGGCGTTGTGGTATCCCACGCGCTCATGTCTGAACGTCGGCGATGCTTCTCCGGGACTGAAACGAAACCTCGGGGGCGATCAAATCACCGCCTGCGAGCATTCTTGACGATAGTCCCGGACAAGAAACGCCGCGTCCGGAAGTGGCCGAGGCGCCTGTGAGACAAACGCGGAAAAAGGTGCCGCGGTTGCCTGCGGCCTCAGCCGATTTGGACCATACCCGATTGAAGACCAAGAGCAAGGACGGGAATTAACAAAAACCGTTCTGCTTCAATAATTGATAGGCCTGGATCACGGCGCGGAAGCGCTCCTCGGAACCGCGGTCGCCGCCGTTTGCATCCGGATGGTGTTTCTTCACCAGTTCCTTGTATCGGCTCTTGATCTCGGACGATGTGGCGTTGGCCGCGAGATTCATCGTGTCGAATGCCTTGGCTTCCAGGCTTTTCAGCTTGCGTTGCTCGGGAAAGCGCGGGCCGCTGCTCTTGTTTTCCTTGACGAAGCCGAAGGGATCGCGAACCCGCGTATAGGCGCCGGAGCGGATATCCGACTGGATCGGGCTATCCTTGGCCGACTTGTTGACGCCGACGGTCCAGGTCGGGCGGTGGCCCGTGATCGCTTCCTTCTGGTAGCGCGCGATCTCTCCGTCCGAGAGGCCGGAGAAATAGTTATAGCCCTTGTTGTACTCTTTGACGTGCTCGAAGCAGAAGAGAAAGAACTGCCCCTCGGCATTGCGTCCGACGGGAGCGCGATGCACGCCTTTCTTGTCGCAGCCGTCCCACTGACAGGACGGGGGAGCCTGTTCGGGTTCCTGCTCGCGTTTGCGGCGGGTGCGGATGCGATCGAAATATTTGGAATCAAGTCTCATGACGGCGCTAATTATGGGGCTCAGAATGGGTGAGGACAAGAATTGACAAACGGGAATGTTGCTGGCTTGGTGGGAACCTTTTTCTCAAGGCAGCAAGATCGGCTCATGACAGTTCAATCCTCCATCGAAGAAAAGCTCACCGCGGCATTCGCGCCGGAGCGGCTTGATGTCATCAACGAAAGCCACCTGCATGCCGGCCATCACCCTGACGTTACAGGGGAAGGCGAGACCCATATGCGGGTCAGGATCATCTCCGCGTCGTTTGCCGGCATGACACGGCTGGCGCGTCACCGGGCGATCACGGAGCTTTTGAAACCTGAACTGGATGCGGGGTTGCATGCGCTGGCGGTGGAGCCGGCGGCGCCCGGAGAGCCGGTGCGCTGGTAAACCGACACCGCGTCATATGGGCGCGGTGCGGCGGTTTCGCAAGGATGGCGGGCGCCTCTAACGAATCAGAAGTGCCGTCGCATAGAGGCCGAAGCCGAAGACGGTGTGGGCGACGAGGCCGAGGAAGCGGACCTTGTTGGGGTTCGGCGTCTTCGATGCCGCCCAGCCGATGCCGAGGCCCGGCTGCAGCAGGAACCAGCCGCCGGCGATGGTGACGATGCCCCAGATCCATGCGGGCAGGAAGGTCGGCGCAATCAGCCAGTAAGGGCCGGTCAGGATCACCAGCATGATGCCGTAGATGATGCCGACGGCGTAATGGAAGACCCAGCCGAGCGCCACTTCATGCTTATAGGGTTCGGCCTTGCCGATATCGTCGTGAAAGACGGTGCCCTTGGCGAAGAGATGCCAGAGCCAGCGGCCGGGCGGTCCCCAATTCGGTATTGCGCCCTTGGCAAGCGCGATCGACCAGATGTCCATGAGAATGGTGGCGCCGATGCCGATGGCGATCGAGCGCCAGAGAAGATCAAACATATCAAATCCATAATGATGCTGCTCGCCGGGCTCCTCCCGCAGCGCGCAATGGGTGACAAGGTGATGACGGGAGATCAGGCGGGGTTGTTTTCGTTCTCCTCCGCCGGGCGGATACGCAGTCTGGTGATGCGGTTCTTGTCGCGTTTCATGACGATGAAGCGCTTGCCGTAGAAGGTGAAGGCCTGGCGCTCTTCGGGAATGGTCATGGATTCGTGGATGACGAGGCCGGCGATCGTCGTCGCTTCCTCGTCGGGCAGCTGCCAGTCGAGCGCGCGGTTGAGATCGCGGATCGGCACGTTGCCATCGACCACCACGGAGCCGTCCGCCTCCTGGCGCACGCCCTGCATTTCGATGTCGTGCTCGTCGGAGATATCGCCGACGATCTCCTCGAGGATGTCTTCAAGCGTGACGATGCCCTGCACCTCGCCATATTCGTCGACCACGACGGCGAAATGCTGCTTGCGGCGCAGGAAGGCGTTGAGCTGCGCTTCGAGATTGGTGCTGTCAGGCACGAACCACGGCTTCTGGGCGATCTTGATGATGTCGAGCTGTTCGGGCTCGGCGTTGCGCTCGGCGAGCGCCCTGAGCAGGTCCTTCGAATGCACGACGCCGATGATGTTGTCGGTCGTGCCGCGCCAGAGCGGCATGCGGGTAAACGGGCTGTCGAGAATGGTGCGCACGACCACCTCCGGCGGATCGTCGGCGTTGATGCAGCGCATGGCCATGCGGTGGACCATGATATCGGAGAGCTCGAGTTCGCCGAGATCGAGCACGCCGCCGAGACGGTCGCGGTCGGCCTTCACGACCGATCCCTCGCGATGCAAGAGATCGACGGCGCCGCGTAGCTCCTCGTGGGCGGACAGCATCGACACCTCGCGCGACAGGTTGATGCCGAAGCGGGCGAGAATCCAGCGGACGATGAGATTGACGAATGAGGAGACCGGGCCGACGACGGTGACGAAGGCCTTGACGGCGAAGGCGACGGCGAGCGCGAAACGCTCGGGGATCGAGATCGCCCAGCTCTTCGGCAGAACTTCCGCGAAGATGACGAGAATGACCGTCATGGCGAGCGTCGCGAGCGCCACGCCGGAATTGCCGAACAGGCCGAGGAAGACGCTGGTGGCGATCGAGGACGAGAGGATGTTGGCGAGGTTGTTGCCGATCAGCAGCGCGCCGATCAGCCGGTCGCGGCGTTCGATCAGTTCGCGGACGATGCCGGCGCGTTCCTCGCCGTTGGCCTCAAGCGTATGGATGCGGCTGCGCGAAACGGCGGTCAGCGCCGTCTCGGAGCCGGAGAAGAAGGCGGACATGAGGACGAGGGCCACGATGGAAAGGATTTCCGGCCAATATGCGGAAAGAAATGCCAGCGTGCCTTCGAGGGTCATTGCGGGTGTTTTTCCTTGAGGAAGCTCAATACTTCGGATGCCGGGACGTCGTTGGCGACGAAGGACTGGCCGATGCCGCGGGTGAGGATGAAGGTGAGCTTGCCACCCTTGACCTTCTTGTCCTGCGCGATCGCATCCATCAGCACTTCGGCCGGCGGCAGCGTGCCCGGGATTTGCGACATGCGGGTCGGGAGGCCGACTTCCTTCAGGTGATGCTCGACGCGCTTTGCATCGTCAGGGCTTGCGAGGTTTATGCGGGCCGAGAATTCGTGGGCGAGCACCATGCCGATCGCAACGCCTTCGCCATGAACGAGACGGCCGCTGTCATAGGCGGTCGCGGCTTCCAGCGCGTGGCCGAAGGTGTGGCCGAGATTGAGCAAGGCGCGCTGGCCGTTTTCATGCTCGTCGGCGACGACGACGTCCGATTTGGCCTGGCAGCTTGCGGCGATCGCCTCGATGCGGGCTGAACCGCCGGAGAAAACGGACTGCCAGTTGTTTTCCAGCCAGGCGAAGAAATCGGGCTTGTCGATCAGGCCGTATTTGGCGACTTCGGCGTAACCGGCGCGGAATTCGCGTTCGGAGAGAGTGTTCAGAACATCGCTATCGGCCAGCACGAGGTCCGGCTGGTGGAAGACGCCGATCAGGTTCTTGCCGTGGCGGCTGTTGATGCCGGTCTTGCCGCCGACGGAACTGTCGACCTGCGACAGTAGCGATGTCGGGATCTGCACGAAGCGGACACCACGTCTGATAATGCCGGCAACGAAGCCGGAGAGGTCGCCGATGACGCCGCCGCCAAGCGCGATCACGTAATCGTTACGCTCGACGCGGGCTTCCAGAACCTTGTCGCAGGCGGTGATCAGATGCTCGAAGCTCTTGGTCTTTTCGCCAGCCGGCAAGACCAGCGAAGACGAGGCGATGCCCGAGGCCGTCAGGCTCTCGACCAGGGCGTTGAGATAGAGCGGCGCGACGTTCTCGTCGGTGATAATGGCGGCCTTGCGGCCCTTGAGGCGGGCGGCGATCTCGGCGCCGGCGCGCGCGATCAGGCCGGGGCCGATCAGGATGTCGTAGGCGCGGTCGCCCAGCGGCACGTGAACCTTGCATTCGGCAGAGGCGGCAATCGCATTCATCAGGCTGCACTTTCGGTTCTGCTGTCGATCACGGCTTTCAGCACTTCGTCGGCCATCACTTCCTTGCGCACATCGCGCGAGAGGACGGTGAGGTCGGCCTGCTCGTAGATCGGGTATCTTGCGTTCATCAGGTTTTCGAGCGTCTGCTTGGGATTTTCGGTCTTCAGCAGCGGGCGGGTGTCGCGCTTGTTGACGCGTTCCCAGAGCACGTCGAGATCGGCCTTCAGCCAGACCGACAGTCCGCCTCTCTTGATATGTTTGCGGGTGCGGTCGTTGATGAAGGCGCCGCCGCCGGTGGAGACGAGGCGCGGGCCGCCCTTCAGCAGCCGCTTCATCACCCGTCCCTCGAGCGCACGGAACTCGTCCTCGCCATAGGCTGCGAAAAGCTCGCTGATCGACATGCGCGACACGCGCTCGATCTCGGCATCGCTGTCGATGAAGGGGATGCCCAGCTGGGTGGCGACGATGCGGCCCACCGACGACTTGCCGGCGCCCATCAGACCAACGAGGATCAGATTGCGCGAACCGAGCGCAGCACGAGCTCTGTCCCTCAGGCTATCGGCAACGATCAGAACTGGGTCGTTCATTGGTCCATTCACACTTTGTTTGCGAACGGTATCAACAAATGCAGGTGTAGCGTCAAGTCAGAGGTAAGGGAATCATGGTTCAAAAGCTGCTTCTTGCACTTGCAAACGCGCTTCTTCATAAAGAAGCAAAGCCATGGAGTTGTTGAATGCCGAGCCTGTTCCGATTTCTCGCCATATTGGCGGTCATCGCCGGAGCGATATACGGAACGATGTGGGCGCTCGTGACTTTCGTCGAGCCGAAGGAGCGCGACGTGACGATCCGCATTCCATCCGAGCGGATCAATCCGCCCGCCACCGGCGCGATCAGCCCGGCGAAGAAGTAACGCGATGAGGGATCTCAGCCGCGTTCAGGTCGAGTCCTTTCTCGAAATGATGAGCGCCGAGCGGGGTGCCGCGGCCAATACGCTTTCCTCCTACGAGCGCGATCTCGACGACCTGCATTCCTTCCTGAACGGCAGAAGCGTGCGGCTGACCGAGGCGGCGTCCGCCGATCTCTCCGCCTATCTGGCGTCTCTTGCCGCGCAGGGCTTCAAGCCCTCGTCGCAGGCGAGGCGGCTGGCGGCGATGCGGCAGTTCTACAAGTTCCTCTATGCCGAGGGGCTGCGCACCGACGATCCGACCGGCATTCTCGACGCGCCGAAGAAGGGGCGGGCGCTGCCGAAGACGATGGGCGTCGACGAAGTCGGACGGCTTTTGGAAAAGGCCGAGGAGGAGGCGCAGGACGAGGCGCCCGGGCAACTGCAGCGATTGCGCATGCTGGCGTTGCTGGAGCTGCTTTACGCCACCGGCATGCGCGTCAGCGAGCTGGTATCGCTTCCCGCCCGCGTGCTCGATCAGGAAGGGCGCTTCCTGATCATTCGCGGCAAGGGCAACAAGGAGCGGCTGGTGCCGCTGTCGCAATCGGCGATCGCGGCGCTGAAGCTTTATGGTCGGATGCTGGCCGCCGAAGTGGCAAAAGCCGAAAATCCACAGGAAAGCCCGTGGCTGTTTCCGGCGGCGTCGAAAGAGGGGTATCTCGCCCGGCAGGTCTTTGCCCGCGATCTCAAGAACCTGGCGATCCGGGCGGGGCTGACCCCATCGATGATCTCGCCGCACGTGATGCGGCACGCCTTTGCCAGCCATCTGCTGGCCAACGGCGCCGATCTGCGCGTGGTGCAGGAACTGCTTGGCCATTCGGACATTTCCACCACGCAAATCTACACGCATGTGCTGGAAGAAAGGCTCCAGCAACTGGTCCAAACGCATCACCCCCTTGCCAAACAGGCGAAAAAGCAGGATTAGGACCGGCGACAAGGGCAGCCAAAAGACAAATGCCCCGGGCACAAGGAACGGAAACGCACCTCATGCACAATTATCTCGACTTCGAAAAGCCGATCTCCGACCTCGAAGGCAAGATCATCGAATTGAAGAAGATTGCCTCGGAAGACGAGAGCATCGACACATCCGATGAAATCGGCAGGCTCGAAGTTCGTGTTCGCGAAGCGACGGTCGAAATCTATTCGAAGCTCAATGCCTGGCAGAAGACCCAGGTCGCGCGTCATCCGCAGCGGCCAC
This sequence comes from Hyphomicrobiales bacterium, assembly GCA_900465665.1. GTDB lineage: Bacteria > Pseudomonadota > Alphaproteobacteria > Rhizobiales > Rhizobiaceae > Rhizobium. Next base: position 6,207 of record UBJO01000038.1, on the reverse strand, counting down.
ACTTCGTCGATTACGCCAAGACGCTGTTTCAGGAATTCACGCCGCTGGCCGGCGACCGCAAGTTTTCCGAGGATGCCGCGATCCAGGCGGGTCTCGCGCGCTTCCGCGGCCAGCCTGTTGCCGTCATCGGCCAGGAAAAGGGCAACGACACGAAGAGCCGCCTGAAGCACAATTTCGGCAGCGCGCGCCCCGAGGGCTACCGCAAGGCGATCCGTGTGCTCGAGATGGCCGACCGCTTCGGTCTGCCCGTCATCACGCTGGTCGATACGGCTGGTGCCTATCCCGGCGTCGGCGCCGAAGAGCGCGGCCAGGCGGAAGCCATCGCCCGCTCGACGGAAATGTGCCTCGGCCTCAAGGTTCCGATCATCTCCGTCGTCATCGGCGAAGGCGGTTCGGGCGGCGCGATCGCGATCGCCACCGGCAACCGGGTCTACATGCTCGAGCATGCGATCTACAGCGTGATCTCGCCTGAAGGTGCGGCCTCCATCCTGTGGCGCGATTCCGCGCGCGCCAAGGAAGCGGCCACCAACATGAAGATCACCTCGGATGATCTGAAGGCGCTCGGCATCATTGACGGCATCATCGGTGAGCCACTCGGCGGCGCGCATCGCGATCCTGACAGCGTGATCGCGTCGACAGGCGATGTGATTGCCAATGCGCTCGGCGAAATGGCCAGCCGCACCGGCGAGCAGATCCGCAACGATCGCCGCCAGAAGTTCCTGAACATGGGTCGCAACCTGTAACAGGGCTGCGAAGCAGGCTTGGGTGAGGCCGCGGATTGCGGCCAAACCTTGGCCACATTAGTGTTATCAATAGCTTTTGTGCTTGCGGGGGTCGTGGGTGCGCGGCATGGTCGTTAAGGTTTTATAAACCAGATTGGGCCAATGATTCGCTTCACTTCGAACCCGTTCAACGGATTGGGTCGCATCTCGTAATTGGGCTAGATTGAATGCGCTTTCGTCATTTTGCCTATGTTTCCCTGATGGCGCTGGCCTTGGCCGGCTGCAACGACGCGTTGGAAACCACGCAGATCGACCTCTCCAAGGTCAAGAACAAGGTCGAACAGCCGCTTCCGCCGCGCATCCTCAACGAAATGGCCGCGAAGAGCATGGATCGCAATTCGCCGATCCTGATCCGCATCTTCAAGGAAGAAGGCCAGCTCGAGATCTGGAAGGCGAAGACGGACAACCGTTACGACAAGATCGCCAGCTACAAGATCTGCGCCTGGTCGGGCCGTCTCGGTCCCAAGGTGAAACAGGGTGACCGGCAGGCGCCGGAAGGTTTCTACAACCTGACCAAGGCGAACCTGAACCCGAACTCGAAATATTATCTCGCCATCAATACCGGCTTTCCGAACCGCTATGACGCCGTCAATGGCCGCACCGGTACGGATCTGATGATCCACGGCGCATGCTCGTCGTCGGGCTGCTATTCGATGACGGACGAGCAGGTGCTCGAGATCTACGCTTTCGCGCGCGACGCCTTCAAGGGCGGCCAGACGGGCGTGCAGCTGCAGGCCTTCCCGTTCCGGATGACGGCCGAGAACATGTTCAAGCACCGGATGAACGAGAACTTCGACTTCTGGAAGATGCTGAAGGTCGGCTACGACAATTTCGAAGTCACCAAGCGTCCGCCGGAAGTGAATTTCTGCGAGAAGAAATACGTCTTCAACCAGCAGTCTTCGGGCGCGTTCAATCCCGGCGGCAAGTGCCCCGAGATGTCGACGCCGCCGGCGTTGACGGCAGCGCTCGCCTCCTACGACAAGACCTATGAGCTGGCCTACACCAAGGCGTCGAAGGAATTCGACGGCATGGCGTGGTACGACCCGTCGGAAGCCGAGCGCAAGGCCGTCGTTGCCAAGCAGCGCAAGGGCCGCGAACTCGCCTATGCGCCGACCGGCACCTCGCTGGAAGCCGGCAAGATGATGAAGGTCGCCGATCTCGAAGGGATGGCTGCCGCCAAGACCGCGACCACGGTTGCCGCCAACACGGTGACCGGCTCGACACCTGCCGATGCGACCGCTGGTGTGAAGACGGCCGATGCCGCGATCGTCAACCCGGCATCCGTGCCGGTGCCGACGCCGAACCCGATGGAATCGGCTCCGACCACCGCGACGGCGTTCGCGCCTGTCGAGCAGCCAGAATCGGTCGAGGTCGCCTCCAAGAAGCCGTTCTGGAAGTTCTGGGGCCGGGACTGATCGCGCGTGAGCGCCATTTCCTATGATCTGCGCGGGCTGAAATGCCCGCTGCCCGTCATCAAGACACGCAAGAAGATGTCGTCGCTGTCTTCAGGCGCGACGATCCGTGTCGAGACGACCGATCCCCTGGCGGGGATCGATATTCCGCATTTCTGCCATGAGGATGGTCACGAGTTGATCGAGACCGAGAAGACCGAGAGCGGTCACCGTTTCCTGATCCGCAAGCGATAGCTCTAAAAACGCATTCCCGGAGTGCTAGAAACGCATTCCGGGGATAGCCAGCGGGTTGTCGTTGAGGGCCGTGCGGTCGGCGGTGTCGATGCGTGGCTTGCCGAGGAAGGCGTCGAACAGGTCCTTGACGAAGGCTTCCGGCAGATCCTTGGTGATCAGCACCATGCGGGTGCGCCGGTCCTGAGGATCCGGCCATGCCGGCAGGCGGATCGGCGGGTGGAAAATGCTCTGCACGCCATGCAGCACCAGCGGCCGGTCGGGACGATCCGACATCGCAACGATCGCCTTCATTCGCAGCAGTTTTTCGCCATGGGCCGAGCGCAGGAGATCGACGAACATGTCGAGCGCCATCGGGTCGATCGGCTTGTCCTCGACGATCGAGAAGGAACGGATCGAGGCGTCGTGACGGTTCACGTCGTGCGCGTGCTGGTGGTCGTGGTGATGGTGGTGGTCATGATCATGATCATGGTGGTGATGCCCATGATCGTGGTCGTGGTGACCGTGATGATGATGGCCGTGATCGTGCCCATGGTGGTCATGATGATGCCCGTGATCGTGGGCGTCTTCGTCACGCAGCCAGCGGCCGACATCGGCGCTCTTGGTGGCGGGATCATAAATACCGTTGACGAGGGTGGCGGCGGTGCCGGTTTCGGTCTCGTCGGCGTCCATCAAGGCTGCGCGCGGGTTGAGCGCGCGCAGGCGGGCTTCAAGCTTTTCCAGGATGGCGGGGGAAGCCAGCGTCTTCTTCGAGATGATCAGGCGATCGGCGACGGCGGCCTGCTTGACGGCTTCCATGTGGTTGTCGAGCGTCTGCAGCCCGTTGGCGGCGTCGACGACGGTGACGACGCCATCGAGCGAGAAGCTCTCGGCAATGATCGGATTGCCCATGATCGCCTGCATGACCGGCGCCGGATCGGCAAGGCCCGTGGTCTCGACGACGACGCGCTTCACCGGCTTGACGCGGCCGGTCTGGATCGCGTCCATCAGGTTGGCGAGCGTATCGACCAGTTCACCGCGCACCGTGCAGCACAGGCAGCCATCCGACAGCTCGATGATCGCGTCGCCGGAGCTTTCGACCAGGAGATGATCGATGCCGACATCGCCGAATTCGTTGATGATGACGGCGGCGTCCTTCATGGCCGGATCCTTGAGGATACGGTTCAGAAGGGTCGATTTGCCCGCGCCGAGAAAGCCGGTGAGGATGGTGACCGGAATGCGATCCGCAACTGCGCTCATGCCTGTATGCCTTGGATTTTTTTATGCCTTAGAGGTCTGTAAGCCTTAGAAGCCAGAGGTAGGGCGCGGGGTCGGGATCGGCACATTGGCGATGTCGCCGACGCCGGCCGCCGTGGCCAGCTTGTCGGGCTGCGGCTCGTTCTGGCCGGGGATCAGGCCGGCATAGACAAAGTTCGGCTCGTGATCCATTTCCTGGATATAGGGCGAATGGATCTTCATGCGGCCCACCTCGTCGCGCGTTTCGCTGCGGATCTTGGCGCCCTTGGCGCTGCAGATTTCGGCCGTGAGGTCGGCGACTTCCTGCGTTTCGCCGTAGGGCTTCAGCGAGCCCAGCGTATCGTTGCCTGTCGGCTGCGTGGTGAAACCGCGCTGCAGCATGTCGGCCGACGCGTCCGCACGGGCGGCAAGGCTGTCGGTGCCGAGCACGACGGAAACCAGCGTACGGCCGTTGCGCGTCGCCGAGCTGATCTGGTTGAAGCCCGATGCGCAGATGAAGCCGGTCTTCATGCCATCGGCACCGGCGAAGCGGCCGATCAGCATATTGATGGCGGGGATGTTCTGCTTGCCCGTGGTGATCCCCTCCAGCGAGAAGTAGCTGGCATATTGCGGGAAATCGCGGCGCAGCGCGACCGACAGGATCGCGAGGTCGCGCGCCGTCGTGTACTGGCCCTTGCCGGGCAGGCCGTTCGGATTGACGAAGTGGGTGTCGCTCATGCCGAGCTTGGCGGCTTCGGCGTTCATGCGGAGAACGAAGGCGTCCTGCGTGCCGCCGACTGCTTCGGCGACGGCGACCGCGATATCATTGGCGGACTTGACGATCAGGATCTTCAGCGCGCTGTCGAGCGTCAGCTTCTGGCCCGGCTTGAAATACATCTTCGCCGGCGGCTGGGCGGCGGCGGTCTTGCTCATGACGATCGGCGTATCGACGCTGATCTGGCCGGAGCGGATCGCGTCGAAGGTGGTGTAGATGGTCATCAGCTTGGTGAGCGAGGCCGGATACCACTTGCGGAAGGCATCCTCATGCTCGAGCACGCGGCCGCTCTGCACATCGACCAGGATGTGCGGATTGGCATAGGCCTGCGTCGTCGCGGAAAAAGCGATGGCGGCTGCGGAAGCGGCGATGGTGATCGGCCGCAAGGCGGCAAGCAGGCGTTTCTGGCGCGTCGACACGGTTTGTCCTTAAAGATGTCCTGATGTCTCGAAAGTTTCCCCTATTTAACGTATATGGCCATGACATGGCAAAGGTCATTGTCTAACTTATTTGCGAGCCGTGGTATCAATCCCGTTATTGCCGCCGTTTTCGATTTTCAGCAGGGAAGCAAGCATGCCGATTTTGAACAGAGCCGCCGAACTTCAGGACGAAGTGACCGAGTGGCGCCGGCACATTCATGAGCGGCCGGGCCTGCTCTACGCGGTGGAAGAGACGGCCGCCTTCGTGGCCGAGAAGCTCAAGGAATTCGGCGTCGACGAGATCGTCACCGGCATCGGCCGCACCGGCGTGGTCGGGCTGATCAAGGGCAATGGGGCGGGATCGCGCACGATCGGCCTGCGCGCCGACATGGACGCGTTGCCGCTGACCGAGATTTCGGGCAAGCCATGGGCATCGAAGATTGCGGGCAAGATGCACGCCTGCGGCCATGACGGCCACACGGCGATGCTGCTCGGGGCCGCGAAGTATCTTGCCGAGACCCGCAATTTCAACGGCAATGTCGCGGTTATCTTCCAGCCGGCCGAAGAGGGTGGCGCCGGCGGCGACCTGATGGTCAAGGACGGCATGATGGAGCGTTTCGGCATCCAGGAGGTCTACGGCATGCACAACATGCCCGGCCTTCCCGTCGGCCATTTCGCCATCCGCAAGGGGCCGATCATGGCCGCGACCGACGAGTTTACCGTCACGGTCAAGGGGCGCGGCGGGCATGCGGCGCAGCCGAACCGCACGATCGATCCGATCGCGATCGGCACGCAGATCATCACCAACCTGCAGATGATCGCATCCCGCAATGTCGATCCGCTGCGCTCGGTCGTGGTGTCTGTCACCAAGTTCAATGCCGGCTTCGCGCATAACGTCATTCCCAACGAGGCGACGTTTGCCGGAACCGTGCGCACGCTCGACGAGGCCGTGCGCGATCTCGCGGAGAAGCGTTTCCGGCAGATCGTCGCCGGCGTGGCCGAGGCGCATGACGCCGAGGCGGATATCCATTTTCAGCGCAATTATCCCGTCACATCCAATCATGCGAACGAGACGGAGCATGCGACGGCGGTGGCGACCGACATCGCGGGCGCCGGCAATGTCGATGTCGATATCGATCCGATGATGGGCGGCGAGGATTTTTCCTACATGCTGAACGCCCGCCCCGGCGCCTTCATCTTCATCGGCAATGGCGATACCGCCGGCCTGCACAATCCGGCCTACGACTTCAACGACGACGTCATCAGCCACGGCATCTCCTACTGGGTGCGTCTGGCCGAGCAACGGCTCGGCGAATGATGGGCTGCGCTAGTCGGCGAGGCTGGCGGGTTTCATACACGCCAGTCTGCCGGTA
>UBJO01000002.1 GCA_900465665.1 Hyphomicrobiales bacterium | reverse complement strand
ACCCCAACGACCGCCGCCGCCAGACGCTCCTCCTGACGGACCAGGCCGAAGCCGTCCTCAAACAGCTGACGACCATCCACCTCAAGGAAATCCGCGAAATGGCACCCCGCCTGATCGGCATCCTGCAGAGTATCCAGGAGGAAACGCCTTTGCCGGATGATCCGTGGTCGGCATAAGACGTCGAGCTGCAGACAGCCCCTCAGGGCGCCCCATTGATCTCGACGATATTGAGATCAGGGTCGCGAAGATAAAGCTGCGGGAAGCCGGCCAGCCCGGTGCGGAAGATTAGCATGTGTTTGGGATCGCCTTCAGGCAGATCCCCGCTGAAGCCGAGGGCGGCGAGGCGTTCGAGAACGGCCTCGAAGTCATCGGTCCGAAACGCGAAGTGCCAGTCGTTGCGATCGATGACCTGCCGTTGCCGAAAGGTGCCCTCGGGATGCACGACGAGGTGGACCTGCAGGCTGCCGCAGGCGAGCCATGCCCCGCCGACCGGAAAGTCAGGCCGAGGAATTTCGGAAAGACCAAAGACATCGCGGTAAAACGGAAGAGATGTCTCCAGGTCATTAGTGATGATCGACACGTGATGCAGGGCAAGCATGTCCTCTCCCCCCAAGAAGCGTCCAAGCAACCATCACAATAGCCGAAACAGCAGCCTGACACCATCTGAGGGGTCACCCCTTCCCGCTACCGGCGTCTCTACAACCAGTTGCGCTTAAACAAACAGATCCCGCCCAAGCAGCGCAACCGCCCAGATGGCGAAGGCAAACAGCGCGATCTTCCAGAAATCCGCGCGCTTCCTGAGGCCCGGCAGACCGAGCGGCTTGATCAGGTGCACCACCATCGCAAGCATCAGGAGAAGCGCGATCAGCTTCGTCATGTCTTTATTTTTCCATATGTTCTTGATGTCACAGGACGGACATTATTTCGCGCAACCACTGCTTCTAAACATGCCGTAAAGGCATTCGGGGACACAATCAACATTGCAAAGACTGGGCAGCATCGTGTGCTGCCATATGTCTTTGTGCATGTAAGCTGAGTTGCATGGGGGGCCAATGAAACGAAATCTTCTATCCGTCGCCGCACTTCTGTTCGGCACGCTCTTTCTGTTCATGGGCAATGGCCTGCAGGGCATCCTCCTCCCCGTCCGCGGCAATCTCGAAGGTTATGCGACCACCACGCTCGGCCTGCTCGGCACCTCTTGGGCAGCAGGCTTCGTCATCGGTTGCCTGGTTGCGCCGAAGATGGTCAGCCGCGTCGGCCATGTGCGCGCCTTCTCCGGCTTCATCTCGATCATCGCCATCATCGCGCTGGTGAGCGGCATCGCCGTTCATCCGGTCTGGTGGGTGCTCTTGCGCGCCGTCACCGGCTTTGCCACGGCCGGCACCTCGATGATCATCGAGAGCTGGCTGAACGAGCGCGCCACCAATGAAAGCCGCGGCGCGATCTTCTCGCTCTATATCGCCATCACCCTCTTCGGCGTTGTTGCCGGCCAGATGATGATCCCGCTCGAGGATGTCCGCACACCAATCCTCTTCATGATCTGCGGCATCTTCTATTGCATCGCCATGCTGCCGACGCTGCTGTCGACCGCCGCCTCGCCGCAGCCGCTGAAGGCTGTGAAGCTCGATCTCAAGGCGCTCTATCGCAACTCGCCGGTCTCCTGCCTCGGCATTCTCTTGGTCGGCATCGCCAATGGCGCCTATGGCACGCTGGGCGCCGTCTTCGGCGCCGGCGCCGGTCTCTCGGATACCTCGATCGCCATCATGATGAGCTCGACCATCTTTGCCGGCGCGGTCATGCAGCTTCCGGCCGGCCGCCTCTCCGACCGCATCGACCGCCGCTATGTGCTCGCCGCCATGTCGGCAATCGCAGCCCTCGCCGGTCTGATGCTCGTCGTCCTCCACCCCTCCTCGCCCGCCTTCATCATCACGCTCGTGGTGCTCTATGGCGCGGTTGCCAACACGCTCTATCCGATCGCCGTTGCCCACGCGAACGACTATGCCTCCTCGGAAGACTTCGTGAAGGTCTCCGGTGGCCTGCTGCTGCTCTATGGCATCGGCACCATCATCGGCCCGACGATCGGCGGCCCCGTCATGTCGATGGCAAGCCCGCACGCGCTGTTCCTGGTGACCGCGCTGGCCCACGTGCTGATCACAGCCTACGCGATCATCCGCAGCCGCGCGCGCGCCGCCATCCCGGCAAGCGACCGCGACGCCTTCACCACCATCCCGACGGCCACCTCGCAGATGATGACGCCGGAGGGCATGACGCTTGCCGATCGCGGGCAGAACAAGACGCCCGAACCGCCGATGGAGCCGGCGACCCGATAGACTTGGAATGCGGAGACGGCCGGGCGCTTGCCCGCCGACACGAGGACGGAGGACCGAACATGACCTTCATGGATGACGACCGGCCGCAGAAGAAGCCGAATCACGAGATCGGCATGGACCTCTCGATGATGTCGGTGGACGAGCTGAACGCGCGTATCGACATGCTCAAGGCCGAGATTTCGCGCATCGAGCAGGAAGCGGCGCGCAAGGCATCGGGAAGATTGGCCGCAGAAAACCTCTTCAAATCGTGAGCCGGCAAAACCCCGGATTTGATTTATAGCCGCCGCGCAAGTGTTAATTCGGCACACACTTAATGAGGCGTTAAGCTTTCTAATGTATTGATGTGCTCATCCGGACTTGCTCTGGATCTCAGACAGTTTCCCATGCGGTGAATTGGTCTGATTTTTCTCCCTGTTTTACCTTGAGAGCCGCTTTTGCGGCTCTCCTTTTTCGCATTGGCTGGGGACGAAAACCACGAAACTGTGGAAGTTAACCCTTTATTAAGAAACGCCTTGCGCTATTAGGCTAAAACTACCATCTTTAAAGTCATTAAGGCCGACCGGTGAAACCTTTTGGGACCGGCCTGCGTTACCTGATCAATAAGTAGATGCGTGCAACAGGGACCCTTTAAATGTCAGAGCTTGGATTGAACACGATCAGTTTTGCAGGACGCGCTGCCGCATCGTCGCAGTTTAAGACATTGTACTCCGAGGGCATGTCGCTGGTCGAAGAGACCGCCGCCTATCTGGATGGCAATGGCCGCACCGCATCCAAGGTTCTGCCGCGCATGGCATCGGTTCTCTACGCAGCGGAATCCATGCGCCTCACCACCCGCCTGATGCAGATGGCCTCCTGGCTCCTCCTGCAGCGCGCCGTCAACAATGGCGAAATGTCGCGCGATCAGGTTCTGGCTGAAAAGAACAAGGTTCGCCTCGACGGCTTCAACGTCGACCGCAACGCACCGGGCTGGGGCGACCTGCCGGAAGCCTTCCGCGACCTGATCGAACGCTCGCTGCGCCTGCAGAACCGCGTCGCCCTGCTCGACCGCGAGATCTATCGCCCGAACGAGGCAGCGATCGTGCCTGACAACCAGAACAGCGTCCAGGCCCAACTCAGCCTGCTGCAGACGGCCTTCGGCAACAACTGATCCATTCAAAGTAGACTGCATAGACCGGCTGCGTTCCCTGCGCGGCCGGTTTTTTGTTGTTAGAGCAACGGAGATGGTGCGTGACGGTGGAAATTGCGATCAAGTTTCAAAACCAAATTTACGCGCCAACGCTTGGGCTGCTCAATGAGCTTATAGCCCATCCATTGGTTATGGACCCCGATTCCAACAGTTTGCTTCACAGATTTGAGGGACTTTGTCTCCACGCACATCACTTTGAAGAACGAAACAAGGTTCCAGTTAAAAACAACCAAAAACTCGAAGATATAGCAAACTCTATAAAGCATATAAGATCGCGGGGCCGACAGGTGACACTCGAGAGCTTCGGCGCCTGGGAGTTTAAGCACGGCTTATTCAGGTTCATCTCACATGGCATCGAGGCTAGATGGGAAGATGGCGCGACAACCGACGCGATTGAATGCCTGTTGGGACGAGTAAATGCTCTAAATCGAAAGATCCAAGCAAACCTACCCGATCTAAAGGTTGGCGAGTCCGTCTATGGCTTCTATGATTGGGCCTTTGCTTATCACCTGCCTTTAGTCTCCGTAGCAACTCTCAGCCATCGGATAAGGATCATGGAGAGAACAGAGACCGGTAACTACAGGTAGTTTGCACCTCCCAACGTCCGGTTCGTCGTATTGGCGGGAGACCTAATCGGCACCAGACCTGAGGACCATTTTCCGGAAATCCGATAGCCGCCTCCCAAACGCAAAAAAGCCCCGCTTTCGCAGGGCTCCTTCGAAATCAGTGCAACAGCAGCGATTAGAGGCCGAGGCCGCCGAAACGCTTGTTGAACTTGGAAACGCGGCCACCGCGGTCCATGAGCTGCTGGTTGCCGCCCGTCCAGGCCGGGTGCGACTTGGAATCGATTTCGAGGTTCATCACGGCGCCTTCAGAACCCCAGGTCGAGCGGGTTTCGTATTCGGTGCCGTCGGTCATGACTACCTTGATGGTGTGGTAGTCGGGATGGATTTCAGCCTTCATAACAATCTTCCTGCGATGTCACGTCCATTTGACGCACCACGTTGCGACAAGAGGACCGATTGAATAAATGAAGCCGCAGTCGCTACTGGCTACGGCTTCCCATTAGGATGCGGTGCCTATACATGAAGGCCATTAGGATAACAAGAGCCATCGACCGTGTTGCACGGTGTTGAAGGCTGCTGGAGATTGAATTGACAGACGCAATGCAGACCGAGAAGAAAAAGTCCCGCTCGCTGAAACCTCTCGGCAGGCTGACGCCTTACGTCATGCGTTATCGCGGCCTCGTCACCGGCGCCCTCTTCTCGCTGGCGCTCGCCGCCGTGACCTCGCTGGCGCTTCCCCTTGCCGTGCGCCGCATGATCGACCATGGCTTCAGCCACTCCGACGGCCGCTTCATCAACAGCTACTTCATCATGCTCATGGTCATGGCGGTCGTTCTCGCCATATCGAGCGCGCTGCGCTACTTCTTTGTCATCACGCTCGGCGAACGCATCGTCTCGGATCTCCGCCGCGATGTCTTCGCGCATGTGACGCGGCTCTCCGCCTCCTTCTTCGACGTCAACCAGTCCGGCGAGATCGTCTCGCGGCTGACAGCCGATACCACGCAGATCAAGTCCGCCGTCGGCGCCACCGCCTCGGTCGCGCTGCGCAACATGATCCTGTGTCTCGGCGCCATCGTCATGATGGTCGTCACCTCGCCCAAGCTCGCCAGCCTCGTGCTCTTGGCCATACCCCTCATCGTCTTCCCGCTGGTCGCTTTCGGCCGCTCGGTGCGCAAGCGTTCGCGCGCGGCACAGGATACGCTGGCCGAGGCCTCCGCCTTCGCCAACGAAACCATCGCCGCCACCCGCACCGTCCAGGCCTTCGGCGGCGAGATGGCAGCGGCAAACCGCTATGGAGCAGCCGTCGAAGCCGCCTTCACCGCCGCCCGCGCTGCCATCCGCTCGCGCTCGCTTCTCACGGGTATCGCCATCACGCTGATCTTCGGCAGCGTCGTCGCCGTCCTCTGGGTCGGCGCGCACAATGTGCTTGAGGGCACGCTGTCGGCCGGCACGCTTGGCCAGTTCCTGCTCTATTCCGTCATCGCCGCCGGCTCGCTCGGCGCGCTCTCGGAAGTCTGGGGCGAGCTCTCGCAGGCAGCCGGTGCGGCCGACCGCCTGACCGAACTGCTTGACGAAGTCTCCCCGATCGTAACGCCGGCCAACCCGACCTCCCTGCCCGACCCGAGCCTCGGCCGCGTGGAGTTTGCAGACGTGCACTTCGCCTACCCCTCGCGCCCCGATACATCGGCGCTGCATGGCCTGAGCTTCGCGGTGAAGCCGGGCGAGACCGTCGCCATTGTCGGCCCGTCCGGCGCCGGCAAGACCACCATCTTCTCGCTGCTGCTGCGCTTCTACGACCCGCAGCAGGGCGCCGTCATGATTGATGGCATCGATGCGCGCCAGACCGATACCGACGGCCTGCGCAAGCGCATCGCCATCGTCCCCCAGGACGTCACCATCTTCGCCGCCTCCATCCATGAAAACATCGCCTTCGGCCGCCCGAGCGCCACGCGCGAGGAAGTCCGCGCCGCCGCCATCGCCGCCCAGGCCGACGAGTTCATCGCGAGATTGGAGCAGGGCTACGACACCACGGTCGGCGAACGCGGCATCATGCTGTCGGGCGGCCAGCGCCAGCGCATCGCCATCGCCCGCGCCATCTTGAAGAACGCCCCGATCCTGCTCCTCGACGAAGCCACCTCGGCGCTCGATGCCGAAAGCGAAACCCTCGTCCAGCGCGCCCTTGACGGCCTCATGGAAGGCCGCACCACGCTGATCATCGCCCACCGTCTCGCAACCGTTTTGAAGGCCGACCGCATCCTGGTCCTCGACCAGGGCCGCGTCGTCGAGGAAGGCACCCACCAGAGTCTGGTGCGCCACGGCGGCATCTACGCCAAGCTGGCCCGGCTGCAGTTCGATGCGGGTGCCGAGGAGCTGCTTGCGGCGGTGAAGTGATGGCGGGGCTGCGGGTGGCGATGCGCCGCCCCGCCCCACAACCAATACAACCGCAATTGCGACCATCGCGATTATATTGACAATACACACCAATAGATTACATTCGGATCTCGTTGAAACCGTCCATTCTCATGGTGGGATGTCGTCAGATGAGTTCGATCAGTTTTTCCGAAATACTGGTGGCCGTCGTCGCTCTCGGCGTCGTCATATCGATGATGCTGTTCTATCGCTCGCTGCATGAAGCGAGCAACTGGTCGCTGACCGACGCGCTTTCCGAAGACGTTGCCCTGACGAAGACCGACGCGGCAGGTAACCCCGTCGACGCCGCCGGCAATCCGTTGCCGTCAGGCCAGACGCCCATCACCGTGACGCTGATGAAGGCGAGTTCCAGCCGCTTCATCGCGATGATTGGAACGGTGGCGATCCTTGTGCTTTACGTCGGCTTCGGCCTTGCCTGTCTCCACCGCTTCGCCAATGGCCAGGAGATTCCCGACATGTCCAAGGGGGCGAACTTCTTCTATTCCGGCGTCGTCCTCTTCGCGCCATACATCGTCAACAAATTCTCGTCGGCATTTTCATTCTTCAAGCCGTGACGCCAAAGCCAAGCGGCCAACACCCACCCAAACATCCCGATGGAATAATTGGATTTTTTGTTTTAGGCTGCGCTTGCAGATTTAAACAACATCCTGATTCCGGGAGACAATCGATGTATAAGTTCGAAGTTTATAAGGACAAGGCAGGCGAATTCCGTTTCCGTTTCAAGGCATCGAACGGCGAGACCATGTTCGGCTCCGAAGGCTACAAGGCCAAGGCGTCGGCGCTGAACGCCATCGAATCCATCAAGAAAAACTCTCCCGGCGCCGTCATCGACGACACCACCAAGGCGGCTGACGCCTGACACATCAAAGGCGGCACCTCAGGGCGCCGCCTTTTTCTTTTGTGCTGCTGGGCCGTGAACGGTTGTGCAATGTCGCGCCGTTACTTGCGCAAGCGCAACTCACCCGTCACTTCTCCGTCAGCTTCAACTCGATCCGTCGGTTGGTCGCCCGCGCCTCGGGCGTATCGCCAGGCGCGATCGGCTGATACTCGCCGAAACCGGCCGCAACCAGCCGGTCAGCCGGCACGCCCTGCGCGATCAGGAACTTGACGACCGAGATCGCGCGCGCCGAAGACAGCTGCCAGTTGTCAGCGAAGCGTCCGGTGCCGGCGAGCGGCACGTTGTCGGTGTGGCCATCGACGCGCAGCACCCAGTTGATCTCCGGCGGAATCTCCTTGGCGACGTCGAGCAGCGCTGCCGCGAGCTTGGCCATCTCCGTCTGCCCGTCGGGATTGAGATCGGCGCCGCCGGAGGGGAAGAGCACTTCCGACTGGAACACGAAACGGTCGCCGACGATGCGGATGTTCTCGCGATCCGACAGGATCTCGCGCAGACGCCCGAAGAAGTCCGAGCGGTAACGGTTGAGCTCCTGCACACGCGCGGCCAGCGCCACGTTGAGGCGGCGGCCGAGATCGGCGATCTTCGTCTGCGACTGCTGGTCCTTCTGCTCGGAGGCCTGCAGCGCCACTTCGACGGCGGCGATCTGGTTGCGCAGCGCCGCAATCTGCTGGTTGAGCAGCTCGACCTGGCTCATCGCCCGGTCGCTCATCTGCTTCTGCTCGTCGAGCTCCTTGGTGAGCGAGCCGATCCGCTGCTGCGCCGCGTCCTGGCCGCCGGAGCCGGCCGAGAGCAGCGACTGCAGCCGCGAGCGCTCGCCTTCGGCGGTCGCAAGCGAAGCCTGCAGGTTGGCGACGCTATCCTCGAGATCCTGCTTGCTGCCTTTTTCGAGCGCCAAGAGCTGCGTCAGCTCGTTGATCTGGCTGTTCAGCCGGTTCATCACCTCGTCGCGGCCGGATATTTCGCGGCTGAGGATGAACTGCCCGACGACGAACACCGTGAGCAAGAACATCACCGCGATCAGAAGCGTCGACAGCGCATCGACGAAGCCAGGCCAGTAGTCGACCGTGCGTTCGCGGCGACGGTTGCGGGCAAGAGCCATGGCTTACTTGCCCTCGCTCTTTTCGGTCTGCGGCATGCGGGGGCGCTCGGAGGATGCATGCTTTTCCTGCGCGCCGATCCGCTCAGCCAGCCGGTCGAGCGTGCGGCGCATGGCCTTCGCCTCGTCCTGCTGCGCCTCGATCCAGTCGCGCAGCATCTGCTGCTCATTGCGCATGTTCTTGACCAGCCCCTGGATACCCTCGGCGAGATTGGCCATGGCCGCGACCGAACGCTGACTGCCTCCGCCCTCTTCCGAGACCTTCTGCATGTATTCCGACAGCGCGCGGATCTCGTCCGGCGAAACGCCGCCCTTGGTGTCGATCACGGGAGCCGCAAGGTCGGAACCAACATCGGTCACCGACGACAGCCAGTTTTCCAGTTCGGTATAGAAGCGGTTCTGCGCGCGGCCTGCCTGCAGGTCGAGGAAGCCGAGGATGAGCGAGCCCGAGAGACCGAGCAGCGACGAGGAGAACGCCTGCCCCATGCCAGACAGCGGCTGCGACAGCCCTTCTTTCAGCGCCGACAGCACATCAGATGAGCCGTTGGTTCCGGCGTCGAGCGACTGGATCACGTTGCTGATCGAGCCGATCGTGCCGATCAGGCCCCAGAAGGTGCCTAGCAGACCGAGGAAGACGAGGAGACCGATGAGATAGCGCGAGACGTCGCGGGATTCGTCCAGCCGGTTGGCGATCGAATCGAGAATGGAGCGGAAGGCCGTGGTCGAGATGCCCGCAGCCGAAGAGGTACGGCTGCCGATCAGCGTGCGCATCGGCGCCAAGAGCTTCGGGTTACGGTTCACCTTGTCGGCGCTCCCGGCGGCGCGGAACGAATTGAACCAGCGCACCTCGGGCCGAAGCGACAGCACATGGCTGAAGACAAGGATGATACCGATGCCGAGAACGCCGAGAATGAGGCCGTTCAGCCCCGGATTGTGCATGAAGGCCGTCTGCGCCTGGCGGAACAGGATGGATGCTATGAACCCGACGATGACGAGGAACAGCACCATCGTCCACAGAAAGGGCATCGGGCTGGATAGCTTATAGCTGTAATTTCCCGTGGTTTTTTCGGTCGAGCCGAACTCCGCCACATTCACATTTTCCATAGATTCCGCAGCCTCCGGCCTCATCACAGCCGGAGACTAGATCATCATTGTGCCGAATTGAAGTATGCGGAACGAAAAAGCCTGTCTTTATAACAAAGACTTACCGGCTGGGCACCGGGCGCTTGGCAACTTCCATCAGCGCCTTCTGAATGTATTCGTTGCCGGCCACGACGCTGCCGGTCTCCAGAATAGAGTTGCCGCCATCCCAATCGCTGACATAGCCGCCGGCTTCGCGGATGAGCAGGATGCCGGCCGCGATATCCCAGGCCGAAAGGCCGGTTTCCCAGAAGCCGTCGAAACGGCCGGCCGCGACGTAAGCGAGATCGAGCGAGGCCGAACCCATGCGGCGCACACCGGCGACTTCGCCCATGACGTGTCGGAGTTCGACGAGGAATTTGCCGTGGTTGCCACGGCCGAGATGCGGAACGCCACAGGCGACGACCGAATCCGAAAGCACGCGGCGCGCGCCGACGCGCAGCCGGCGATCGTTGAGGAAGGCGCCGCCGCCACGCTCGGTGGTGTAGAGCTCGTCGGTCGCCGGGTTGAAGATGACGCCGGCGACGATCTCGTTGTTGCGCTCGAGCGCGATCGAGACCGCGAACATCGGAATGCCGTGCAGGAAGTTCGTGGTGCCGTCGAGCGGATCGACGATCCAGCGATGCGCGCCGTCGGTGCCCTTGATCTCTTCGCCTTCCTCGCCGAGGAAACCATAGGTCGGACGTGCCTTCAGAAGCTCTTCGCGCACGATCTTCTCGGCCTTGCGGTCGGCGGACGAGACGAAATCGCCCGGCCCCTTGACCGAGACCTGCAGGTTCTGCACTTCGCCGAAATCACGCCCCAGCGATTTTCCTGCCTTGAGGGCAGCCTGAACCATGACATTGAGAAGAGCTGAACGGGCCATGTGGGCGGTTTTCCTTGGGCTAAATAGGTGCGCGTTGTCAGGGCGGGGATGGTCCCTGATCGCCGGTAGAAGCTGCGCTTTATAAGATTGGCGGCTTCAAGACCACAAAATCAGGGAAATTTCAAGAGCGGCGCCGCATGGCTGCATTGAATCGCAGAAAGCCCGTAAATTAATTCTGGACAGATCAGTCTGAAATTCCTATATCTCCCCCATGGCAAGACACAAGGAATTCGATCGCGACCTGGCGCTTGGCGCCGCCATCAACGTGTTCTCCGAGCACGGCTATGAAGGCACCTCGACGGATCAGTTGCTGACGGCGATGAAGATCAGCCGCCAGAGCATGTACGATACCTTCGGCGACAAGCGAGGCCTCTATCTGGAAGCCTTGCAGCGCTACAACGCCGACAGCACAGCGAGGTTGATCGACGACCTGAAGCGCCAGGCATCGCCCGTCGAAGCGCTGGAGGGTGCGCTCGTCGCCTTCGCCTCGCGGCCGGCGTCGGAAGCCAGCCGCGGCTGCCTCGGCGTCAGCGCCGTCTGCGAGTTCGGCCGCACCGACCTTGAGATCGCCACGCTGACTGACACAGCGTCTCGCGCCCTGTCCACGGCGCTGAAGACGATCATCGAAGACGGCCGCAAGAGTGGCAGCATCGCATCCGACATCAATCCCGACGAGGCCGTCCACTTCCTCGGCGCGACCCTGTCAGGCATGAAAGTCAGCGCCCGCAACGGCGCCTCCCCCGAAACCCTTCGCGGCATCGCCCGCATGGCCATCCGCGGCCTCCGCTAAGCGCACCATAAGGTCGCGCCGCGTTTTCGCGCCCAATTATAGACTGAATGATCCAGAAACCAGAAAGGAAATACGAAATGTCTCACTCTCTCACCGACAAGGTGGCCCTCGTAACCGGCGGCTCGCGCGGCATCGGCGCGGCGATCGTCCGCAGGCTGGCGCAAGACGGCGCAGCCGTGGCCTTCACCTATGCCAGCAGCGATGACCGGGCGAAGGCGCTGACCGCCGAGATCGAAGCCAAGGGCGGCAAGGCGCTGGCGATCAAGGCCGATAGCGCGGATCCCGAAGCCGTGCGCAATGCCGTCGCCACGACCATCAGCCGCTTCGGCGCTCTCGACATTCTGGTCAACAATGCCGGCATCCTGATGCTCGCCCCACTCGATGAATTCGCGCTGGAAGATTTCGACCGCATGTTCGCGGTCAACGTCCGCGCCGTCTTCGTCGGCACCCAGGCAGCGGCAAGGCACATGCAGGCAGGTGGCCGCATCATCAATATCGGCAGCGTCGTTGCCGACCGCAGCGGCTTTCCAACATCCTCGGTCTACAGCATGACCAAGGGCGCCATCGCCTCGATGACCCGCGGCCTGGCGCGCGATCTCGGCCCGCGCGGGATTACCGTCAACACCATCCAGCCGGGCCCGACGGCCACCGACATGAACGGCGCGCCGGGCACGGAGGAGCACCTAGCGCCGCTGATGGCGCTGGGCCGCATGGGCGAAGACAGCGAAATCGCCAGCCTCGCATCCTATCTCGCCAGCCCCGAGGCATCCTTCGTCACCGGCTCCGCGCTCACCATCGACGGCGGCTACCTCGCCTGATGGAAGACACTGGAACGCAAAAAGCCGGCGGTGCTCGTACACCGCCGGCTCTTATCTGTTTATTGCAGCACCTCAGAACTTCTGCTGCGTGATCAGAACCTCGCGGGCGATCTGCTCCAGCGGCAGGATGCGATCCACCCCGCCCTTGGCGATCGCCTCCTTCGGCATGCCGAAGACGACGGAGGTCGCCTCGTCCTGCGCCACCGTATAGGCGCCGGCCTGGTGCATCTCGAGCATGCCCTTGGCGCCATCATCGCCCATCCCGGTCATGATGATGCCCATGGCGTTGGAGCCCGCCGAACGCGCCGCCGAACGGAACAACACATCGACCGACGGCCTGTGGCGCGAGACCAGCGGCCCGCTCTTGACCGCAACGTGATAGCGCGCGCCGCGCCGTTCGAGCAGCATGTGGCTGTCGCCGGGCGCGATCAGCACATGGCCGCGCAGCACGGGATCGCCATCGACGGCTTCCTTGACCTCGACCTCGCACAGGCTGTTCAGCCGCTTGGCGAAGGCCGCAGTGAACTTCTCCGGCATGTGCTGGACGATGACGATCCCGGGCGCGTTAGCCGGCAGCGCCTCCAGAAACTCGCGCAGCGCCTCCGTTCCACCGGTCGATGCGCCGACGCAGACCACCATCTCGGTCGTCTTCGCCATGGCTTTCCCTGATGGCGGCGGCAGCATCGCATCCGCCGTCAGCTTCTGCGCCGGCATCGGCGCGCCGGGCCGCAGGCTGTTTACGTTGCGTCTGACATTGCCGAGACGCGCATGCGAAGCGCTTTTTACCGCCTCGCGGATGCGGACCGCATCGTCGGCCAGACCGTCTGCTGCCCCGATCTTCGACTTCAGGATCACGTCGACGGCGCCGGCCTCCAGCGCCTGCATCAGCGTTTCCGACCCCGCCTCCGTCAGCGACGAGCACATGACGACGGGGATCGGCCGCTGCGACATCAGCTTGCGCAGGAAGGTGATGCCATCCATGCGCGGCATCTCGACATCGAGCGTGATGACGTCAGGGATTTCTTCCTGGATCTTCTTCGCCGCCATGAAGGGATCGGTCGCGACCCCCATGATCTCGATATCGGGATCCTCCTGCAGCACTCGAACGAGCGTCTGGCGAACGCTTGCGGAATCGTCGATGACGAGAACACGGATCTTCTTGCCCATATGCTCTTTGACCTAGATGCGCTGAAACACGGTGTTGGAGACCTGCTTCAAGGGCAGGTCGATACCGGTAATGGATTCGGAGTGGCCGATGAACATGTAGCCACCCGGCAGGAGCCGCGCGCACAGACGCTTCAACACGCCCGATTGCGTCGGCTTGTCGAAGTAGATCAGCACATTGCGGCAGAAGATCATGTGCATCCCCTCGCCGACGGGATAGTTCTCGTCCATCAGGTTCATGCGCGCGAAGCCGACGCGGCTGCGCAGATCGGCCGATATCCGGACCTCGCGGCGATCCTTCTGCTTGGCGACCATCACGTATTTCCGCTGCAGCTCGCGCGGCACCGGATGCACCAGATCCTCGGAATAGATGCCCCGCCGCGCCGTCGCCAGCACGTCGGTGCTGAGGTCGGTCGCGAGGATGCTGTAGTTGAGGTCGCGCCGGTCGGCGACGAACTCTTCGAGCACCATGGCCATCGTATAGGGTTCGGCCCCCGTGGAGCAGGCCGAACTCCAGGTGCGGATGGTGCGGACGCCGCTCGAGACGAGTGCGGGAAGCGCCACCTGCTGCATGTATTCGAAGTGGCGCGCCTCGCGGAAGAAGTCGGTCTTGTTCGTCGTCACCGCGTCGATCAGATAGACCGTCTCCTGCTCCAGCCCGTTATCATGAAACAGGAAGTCGCAATAGTCGTCGAAGGTCGCGTGCTGCGTTGCCCGCAGCCGGCGGCGAAGCCGGCCTTCGAGCATCGTCAGCTTGGTCGGCGGCATCTTGATGCCGCTATAGTCATAGATGAACTGTGCAAGCTTCTCGAAATTCCGCTTGCTGATCCTGTCGCCCACCATCTGGGTCTCAACGGCAGCCATGCTCATAAATCAAAATACTCCAGCGTGTCCGCTCAGGCGGCCGATTGCAGGGCGGAGGCATCCTCGCGCGACAAAAGCCGCGCGAGATCGACGATCACGACGAAGCCGGTTTCCCGGCGCACGACGCCGGAAATGTAATCCGAGCGCCAGCGCACGCCGATGTCAGGCGCCGCCTCGATCTGGTCGCGCCTGAATGGCGTGACCTCGAAGACCCGGTCGGCGACGAGGCCGAGCGTAAGAAGCCGGCTCTCCATCGGGATATCGAGGACAAGCACCCGCGTATGCGACGTGGGCACCGTCTTCGACATGCCAAGCTTCAGCCTGAGATCGATGGTCGGGACGCCCTGGCCGCGCACGTCGCGCAGGCCAAGGAGATAGTCGGGACCATTCGGGATCTTGAAGGCCTCGGCATAGTCGAGGATTTCGCGGACCACCTCCACAGGCACGGCGAAGATTTCCTCGCCGAGGCTGAAGGTGACGAACTGCGCTTCCTGGGAGGTGGTTGGCATATTATGCGCTTTCCTTGAAATCGGCGTCACCGTCATCGGGTCCGCCCATGGCCATGTCGAGTGCGAAGCCCTTGGCGCGCGCCTGCTGCGCCGAGACCGAGTTGGCAACCGGCTTGGATGCAGGCTTGCGGGTAGCTGCGGGTGCCGGGCTGCGAACGCTGATGCGGGCAGCAGGCTTGCGGCTCTCGCGGCTGCCGGCCATGTCCACCTTGAAGAAGGCGATCGAGGTCTGCAGTTCTTCCGCCTGGCTCGCCAGTTCTTCCGAGGTCGCCGACATCTCTTCCGATGCGCCGGCGTTCTGCTGGGTCACCTTGTCGAGCTGCTGGATCGCTTCGTTGATCTGCGAGGCACCGATATCCTGCTCGCGGCAAGCGGCGCTGATCTCGGAGACCAGTTCCGCGGTCTTGCGGATGTCGGGAACCAGGCGACCAAGCATGTCGCCCGCCTCGCTGGCGGCCTTGACGGTATCGCCAGACATGGCGCTGATTTCTGCAGCGGCCGACTGGCTGCGTTCTGCAAGCTTGCGCACTTCGGAAGCAACAACTGCGAAACCCTTGCCATGCTCGCCGGCACGCGCTGCCTCGACGGCGGCGTTCAGCGCAAGCAGGTCGGTCTGGCGAGCGATTTCCTGGACGATGCCGATCTTCTCGGCGATCGTGCGCATGGCTTCGACGGCGCGGGTTACAGCGTCTCCGGAAGCTTCGGCATCCTTGGCGGACTGGCGAGCGATCTTCTCGGTCTGGGCTGCGTTATCGGCATTCTGCTTGATGTTGGCGGCCATCTCTTCCATCGAAGCCGAGGCTTCTTCAGCGGATGCTGCCTGCTCGGTGGCGCCCTGCGACACCTGCTCGGAGCTAGCCGACAGTTCCTGGCTGCCAGCCGAGACGTTTTCGGCGGCTGCGATCGCATCAGCAACGACGCCGCGCAGGCGCTCGACCATCTGCTCCAGCGCGAGACCGAGCGTATCCTTGTCCGACAGTGGCTTCGGCGCGACGGTCAGGTCGCCATTCGAAATCTGCGTGGCGATGTTCGCGGTGTTGCGCAGGTTTGCGGTCATGACCGACATCGAATTCACGAGATCGCGAATTTCGTCGTTGCTCTTGTGGTCGATCTCCTGATTGAGGTCACCAATGCTGACAGCGTCGGCAAGGTTGACGGCGCGCTTCAGGCCACGCGAAATGCTGAGCGAGATCCACAGGGCAACGGCAGCCGAGAAAACCAGAACGCCGACGACGATCGCGATGAGCAGCATCTTGGAGTCGGTGTACTGGGTGTTGGTTAGCTGGTCGGTGTTGGAGAGATCGGCGGCAATCGCGTCATTCAGACCGCCAAGCGCCGTCAGCAGGACGCCTGTGACCTTCGCACCCTCACCCATCGAAAGCGAGGCCGCCTGCTTGTTGGATTCGGCGGTGTTCTGGCGACCGAAATCGAGGATCTTGTCCTGCATCTGCAGCCACTGAGGATAGGCCTGGCGGAATTCGGCAATCTTGGCGACCACGGCGGAGTTCGTTTCGTGGTCCAGCTGCGTCAGCAGTGCCTGAATGTCCGTGCGGGCGGACTGTACTTCCTGGACGTAGCTCTGAATCTGCGACGCATCCTCGTTGAGGATCACGTTCTTCTCGGCACGCACAGACTTGTAGACCGAATCCGAGAGGTCGCTGGAGTTCTTGAGGTTGGCGGCAGGTCCCTGAACGATGTCGGTAATGGCGACGTTCAGGCCGGAAAGGCTGGAAATGGCAAGTCCTGCCATTCCGCATGTCATGAGAATGATGAGGCCAAAGGCAAGGCCAAGTTTCAACTTGATCGTAAAGCGCATGGGTATGCTCCAGGGCATTGGATTTGAGTAATTCCCTCGGAACCGCGAGCCTTAATTCGCGCCGCTGAGGGAAGGATTTTGCATCATGAGGGGAAGAGCGAGCATTTACCCTTGCACCACGGATTCTGCCGCCGTGGCCGCATCCAACGCGTCATTCGTTGGCCGTCGCCTGGAGCCACCGGCTCCAGGCATTAAGCGAGAGCGCTGATCAAGCGCTTTCGAGAAAATCGTCGTCGCCGGCGTCAGGGCCACCCATCGACATGTCGAGAGCAAACCCCTTGGCGCGCGCCTGCTGGGCCGAGACCGAGCGGGCACTGAAATTCTTGTTGCCGGCCGCCGCCGGGCGGGTGGCGCCGGCTTGAGCGGGCCGTGTCGCGGCAGGCTTGGCTGCAACGGTCCGGACACCTGCCCGCATGCCTGACACCTCGACCTTGAAGAAGGCGATCGAGGCCTGAAGCTCTTCGGCCTGTGCCGCAAGCTCTTCCGAGGTCGCCGACATCTGCTCGGAGGCTCCAGCGTTCTGCTGGGTCACCTTGTCGAGCTGCTGGATCGCTTCGTTGATCTGCGATGCGCCGATATCCTGTTCACGGCAGGCAGCGCTGATCTCGGAAACGAGTTCGGCCGTCTTGCGGATATCGGGCACCAGGCGGCCGAGCATGTCGCCCGCTTCGCTGGCCACCTTCACCGTGTCACCCGACATGGCGCTGATCTCGGCGGCGGCGGACTGGCTGCGCTCTGCAAGCTTGCGGACTTCGGAAGCCACGACCGCAAAACCCTTGCCGTGCTCGCCGGCACGGGCGGCCTCAACGGCTGCGTTGAGGGCAAGCAGATCGGTCTGGCGGGCGATTTCCTGCACGATGACGATCTTGTCGGCGATCGTGCGCATGGCGATCACGGCGCGGGTGACAGCAGCACCGCTCTCCTCGGCATCCTTGGCCGACTGGCGAGCAATCTTCTCGGTCTGCGCGGCGTTGTCGGCGTTCTGCTTGATGTTGGCGGCCATCTCTTCCATCGAAGCCGAAGCTTCCTCGGCGGACGCGGCCTGCTCGGTCGCACCCTGCGACACCTGCTCGGAGCTGGCCGACAGTTCCTGGCTGCCGGCGGAAACATTCTCGGACGCCGAAAGCGCATCGGCGACGACACCGCGCAGCCGCTCGACCATCTGCTCCAGCGCGATGCCGAGCGTGTCCTTGTCCGACAGCGGCTTCGGCGAAACGGTCAGGTCGCCATTGGCGATGCGGTCGGCGATGGCAGACGTGGCTCGCAGATTAGTGACCATGTCCTTCATGGCGATGCCGAGCACGTCCTTCTCCGAAAGCGGGCGCGGATCGATGGAGAGATCGCCCTGCGCGACCTGGTCGGCAATCCCGGCCGTCTGGCGAAGATTGGCGGTCATGACGTTGATCGTGTCGACAAGGTCCTTGATCTCGTCATTGCTCTTGATCTCAATGTTCTGGTTGAGATCGCCGATCGCCACCGCGTCGGCCACCGCCTTCACCTTGCGCAGACCCGAGCTGATCGTCGTTGCGATCCAGATGGTTGCGCCGATGGCGATGACGAGCGCGACGCCCGCCACGATCAGCAGCATCATGAAAGTCATGTCATAGGCCTTGTCGCCCAGAGCATCGGCCTCGGTCACAGCCTGTGCGGTCAGGGCCGTCAGCGCAGCGGTCATGCCATCGAGCTTCTGGCGCGCGACGACACCGTCGGTCTCGTTCAGCTGCAGGCCCATCTCTTTCTGGCCGGAGGTGATGAGGCCACGAATGCGGTCGTTGAGGACGACATAACCGGTCCAGAACTCGCGGATCTGGTTCCACTCATCCTTGAATTCCGGCGGCGCGTCGTGCTCGCCCTCGTCGAGCGCCTTTTCGAAACCCTTGCGTTCGGCATCGATGGCCGCGTTTGCCCGTGCCGTGAATTCAGGGCTGTTGGCGACGAGCAGGTCGCCCACCGCCAGACCGAGACCATCAAAGGCGGCAGTCAGCCTGCCGGCGTAATGATCTTGCTCCACCGGACCTTCCAGAAGCTCGTTGCGCAGCGTGTTCATCGATTGCAACCCGTGGATGCCAAGGCCGACGGAACCGATGATGAGCAGGATCAGCAGAGAGAAAGCGAATGATAATTTGAGCTTGAGCGTAATGCGCATGTGAAAACTCCGGCCTTTGAAAATCGCTGGGTGAAACCGCGATGGCGATCCTGGGTTTCCGATCATCCAGGCGATTTCGGACCACGCGATTTCGGAAATGAGATGGGAGCTTTCATTCGCTCATGGCCGGCGGCTTTCGCACGCCCCGCCTCCAACGATCCATTCGTTGGCAGTCTTGATGTCGTGGCCGGTCATGCGGCCACGACGGGGTCACTGATCACGCGCTTTCGCGGAAATCGTCGTCGCTGGCGTCAGGACCGCCCATCGACATGTCGAGAGCAAAGCCCTTGGCGCGTGCCTGCTGTGCGGCGACCGAGCGGGTGGCGACGTTCTTGTTGCTGACGACCGCAGCAGGCCGGGAAGCGGGAGCCTTGGCGGCCGACTTGGCTGCGGGTTTCTTGAAGCCGGCCTTGCTGCCCGCGCCGTCGACCTTGAAGAAGGCGATCGAGGCCTGAAGTTCTTCAGCCTGCGCCGCGAGTTCTTCCGAAGTTGCCGACATCTGCTCGGAGGCGCCGGCATTTTGCTGGGTCACCTTGTCGAGCTGCTGGATCGCTTCGTTGATCTGGGCAGCACCGATATCCTGCTCGCGGCAAGCGGCGCTGATCTCGGAGACGAGTTCGGCCGTCTTGCGAATGTCAGGAACCAGGCGGCCGAGCATGTCGCCGGCATTGCTGGCGGCCTTGACCGTATCGCCAGACATGGCGCTGATCTCGGCGGCTGCCGACTGGCTGCGTTCGGCAAGCTTACGCACTTCGGAAGCCACGACCGCGAAGCCCTTGCCATGTTCACCGGCACGCGCTGCCTCGACGGCGGCATTGAGCGCAAGCAGATCGGTCTGGCGTGCGATTTCCTGCACGATGACGATCTTGTCGGCGATGGTGCGCATGGCTTCGACGGCACGGCTCACGGCAGCGCCGCTCTCTTCCGCGTCCTTGGCCGACTGGCGAGCAATCTTCTCGGTCTGCGCGGCGTTATCAGCGTTCTGCTTGATGTTGGCGGCCATTTCTTCCATCGAAGCCGAAGCTTCTTCAGCCGACGCCGCCTGCTCGGTCGCGCCCTGCGACACCTGCTCGGAGCTTGCGGAGAGCTCCTGGCTGCCGGCCGAGACATTTTCCGAAGCAGAGAGTGCATCGCCGACCACACCGCGAAGACGCTCGATCATCAGGTTGACGTTCCCGAGCATCTCGCCGATCTCGTCGCGATTGGTGATTTCGGCCATCTTCGTGAGGTCGCCCTCGGCGACTTCGCGCACCACGGTGTTGGCGCGGTTCAGGCCCTTGGAGATGGTGCTGGCAATCCAGAAGGCGGTGATGGCGGCGAAGAGGAAGGCAGCAGCGACGGCAATGATCATTGTCAGGCGGGTCGCCTGGTAGCTTGCTTCCGCGTCGTCATCGGCAACGCTCATGCGCTCCTTCTCGAGCTTGAGAATTTCTGCGAGCGCCGTATCGATCTGGTTGGCCGCAGCGCGTGCCGTGGTGACCGAGATATTGTTGGCCGCTTCGGCATTGCCTGCCTTCACGAATTCGCGGATCTGGTCGTCAGCCTGGAAGAACTGCTTCGAGAGTTCGGAAACCTGTTCCCAGCGCGGGCGGCCCTGTTCGGTGGCGATCTTGAGCACCGATGCCAGCGCCTGCGTGAATTCCTTGCGCCCGACATCGCCCTTGGCGATGGAATTGTTCACTTCGGCTTGATCCTTGGCCATCAGCAGGTTCTTCTGCTGGCGGATCGCTTCCAGCTGGCCGATATTGATGGTCTGCGCCAGCTCCAGCCGTGCGGCCGGACCTGCCAATACGGCGCCGATGGAATCATTCAGGCCGCTGAGGCTGATGATCGAATAGGTCGATGTGCCCAGCAACATGAGGATGATGAAGGCAAACGCCGACACCAGTTTCGTCTTGATCGTCAATCGCATCTCTAACCCCTTACCCCTAGATGACGCTGCCTAAACGGCGGTCGATGTCTCGTGTCTCGAAGAAAACAGTGCTTGCAGATTGGGCAGGATGATGAACTCGCCCCCGCGTTTCACCAGGCAGTTGATATAGTCGGCGCGCCAGCGCATGCCGACGCTCGGTGGCGGTTCGCTGGCTGCCCGTGCCAGCGTCGTCACCTCGTTGACCTTGTCGGTGCGCAGGCCGACCAGCGTCGCCTCGCCATCGAGATCGAGCTCGATGACGATGATGCGGCTGTCGATCGTCGCTTCCGTGCCGTCCATCCCGAACGCGAGGCGCAGGTCAGCCAGCGGAATGACCTTGCCGCGGAAGTTGATGACGCTGGCGACGAATGGCTGCGCGCCCGGCACCGCCGTCTCAGGCAGCAGGTCCAGGATTTCCTGAACGATCACCGCCTCGAGCGCGAAGGTCTCGCCGTTCATGTCGAAAGTCAGGACCTCGACTTCGTCGGCATAGTTCCAATGATGGTCGATCTTCTCGGCTGCCGCGCTCATCCTGCCACCCGCATCTGTGTTTCCTGTTGCTGACCGGCGGCCACGAGATGGCCGACGTCGAGAATGAGGGCGACGCTGCCGTCACCGAGAATGGTCGCGCCCGAGAAGGTGGACACGTCGTTGTGCAGCTTCGACATCGACTTGATGACCGTCTGGTGATCGCCGATGATCTGGTCGACGACCAGACCGACGCGCTCCGTGCCGGTGGAGATGACCACGACCTTCTGGTGCACGTCGGGCTTGGTGCCGGTGCGGAAGAGATCGCGGAGCCTCAGGAACGGCACGAGGCTGTCACGCAGCGAGATAAAGCTACGGCCGCGCGAACGCAGGTCCTCTTCGAGCGACAGCTCCAAGCACTCCTCAACAGCCGACAGCGGAATGACGTAGCTGCCGTTGCCGACGCGCACGAGCAGGCCGTCGATGATCGCAAGCGTCAGCGGGATGCGCAGCGACACTTCCGAACCCTGACCATTCAGGCTGGTGATATCGATCGCGCCACGCAGCGCCTCGACGGTCTTCTTGACCACATCCATGCCGACGCCACGGCCGGAGAGATTGGTGATCGCGGCAGCCGTCGAGAAGCCCGGCGCGAAGATCAGCTGCAGCAGTTCGGAATCGGTGAGCGGCTGACCCGGCGCGATGAGGCCGGAGGATTCCGCCTTGGCGCGGACCCGATCGCGGTTGATGCCGCGGCCGTCGTCCTTGATCGAGATGATCACCTCGCCGCCCGCCTGGCGTGCCGACAGCGTCACCGTGCCGGCTTCGCTCTTGCCCGCGGCCAGACGCTCGGCCGGTGTCTCAAGACCGTGGTCGATCGAATTGCGCACCAGATGCACGAGCGGATCGGCGAGACGCTCGATCACGGTCTTGTCGACCTCGGTGCTTTCGCCTTCGGTGACCAGCTCGATCACCTTGCCCGTTTCGCGGGCAAGATCGTGAACGAGGCGGCGGAAGCGTGAGAACAGCGTCGCGACCGGCACCATGCGAAGCACCATCATCGTGTCGCGCAGTTCGCCCGACAGGCGCTCGATTTCTTCCGACACCGAGCGCAGCGCGATATCGGCGCTGGCGCTCGCCAGCTGGCTGAGACGCGACTGGGCAATGACGAGCTCGCCGACGCGGTCCATCAGTTCGTCGAGACGCTCGGCCGGAACGCGAACGTTTTCGGCCGCTTTCGCCTGGCGCTGGTCGGCCTGTGCTGCGCTCTCGCGCTTGGCGGGAACCGCCTCGACAGGCTTGAATTCGGGTGTGGCGGGGATTGCAGGCGCAGCAGCGACGACAGGTTCAGCCTTGACCTCTGCCACAACAGCGACGGGTTCAGCCTTGGCTTCCGGAGCCACAGGACCGGCGATCTCCTCGACCTCAAGCTCCATGTCGTCCATGACGAAGATGAACACGTCGTCGATCGCCGAGCGGTCCTGCGTGCTGGTGAGGGTGACGTCCCAGGTGACGTAGAGATCCGTCGGCACCATCTCGTCGAGGACAGGAATGGCGGAGAGGTTGGCCTTGACGCTGCATTCACCGAGATCGCGCAGCTCATCGAGCAGGCCGAGCGGATTGGTGCCGTTCGCCATAGAGTTCGAGGGCAGGCTGAAGCGGATGCGCCAGGTGGTGGTCTTGGCGGCGGCAGCGGCGGGAGCGGCAACCGGGGCCGGTTGAGCAGCGGGAGCGGCGGCACCAGCCGAGGTCTCGCCGACGGCGGCCTGAAGCTGAGCCAGCAGCCGCTGGCCGGTGTCACCGTGATCGGCATCCGGCCGATCGACCAGCGCACGCATGTGATCCTGAGCGGCAAGCACGGCGGCGACGAGTTCGGCCGTCGCCGGCACCTCGCCCTTGCGAACCCGGTCGAATGCCGTTTCGCAATGATGCGTGAAGGCGGCCAGCGCATCGAAGCCGAACATCGAGCCCGAGCCCTTCAGCGTGTGAAGGCCGCGGAAGACGGCATCGACGACGTCCTTGTCGTCGAGCTTGTGCGTCAGATCGAGAAGACCCGTCTCGATGGCTTCGAGGCATTCGGCCGCCTCTGTGCGAAAGACCGCTACAGGATCGAGAGAGCTCATCTGCCGAGCACCTTCCTGGCTATCTTGACGAGGTTTTCCGGGTCGAACGGCTTGGTCAGCCAGCCGGTGGCGCCGGCGGCCTTGGCGCGGGCCTTGAGGTCGGCGTCGGATTCGGTCGTCAGGAAGATGATCGGCACGCCGGTATGCTCCGGCAGCTTGCGCAGCTCCTCGATCATCGTCAGGCCGTCCATGACGGGCATGTTGAGATCGGTGATGATCAGGTCGTAATTGCCGGCCTTGGCAGCCGCCAGGCCCTGCGCGCCATCGGCCGCCTCGCTGACGGTGTAGCCCGCATTGGTCAGCGTGACCTTGGTCGTCAGTCGAATGCTTGCGGAATCGTCGACGGTGAGAATGTTGGCGCTCATGGCTTTACCTCTTCATGCAACCAGAATTTTGTATCTTCGCTGTTGAAGGCTTCCACGAAGCCGGCGCGCTCCAGCACCTTCAGGACTTGGCCGCGGGCGGGAGCCGCGAGTGCGAGCGCTTTGTCGTTTGTTTCAGCGTGCCGGCGGACAGCTTCTATCAGCTGCACAAAACTCAAGTCGGCCTCAGCTTTTTCGGGAATATCGAGAACAACGGAACTGTTATTCTTAAATAAAGACGCAATTTTTGAGAATATATCCGAGATATTCCTGATGGTTAGAACTTCCGGCAGGGATATAGACTCGGAATACTGTTCACGCACACTCACTTCGGCCTCCTAGGGCGGAGAAATACTTTTTCAACCCGTTGAGGAATCTCACGGCACGCTTAACAACACGTAAAAGTAGGTTGCAGCGAAATGCAATTGAGACGAGTCCCGACTCCCTGAAATATCACCCGGCAGAAATAATAATTAGCATTCTATCATATCCTATAATTGCATGAATATCATGCAGTTATCGAAATTTAGCGGAACCGAACGCAATTCCGGCCATGCAATTCACGCTATGTTAAGCACAACGTTGACGAGTCTGGCGTGTTTACTCGCCGTTTCCATGATGCCCGTAAAAATAGTCCCGAACCTTGCTGAGGTTTTAAGTAAAGGACAATAAAATGACGAACGGGACGACATCGGCAGTGACTGCATTCCAGGCATCTGGATCAGCCATCAGCCAAACACTGGAAGCGGCGCGCAGCAAGGTCGAGGAGCGCTTTCTCGAAGGCGGCACCGTCCTGCTTTCGGTCATGGACGTCCTCAACCGATTGTTGAGCTCGCTCGACAACATCACCAAGGCGCTGGACGCCGGCGAGAATGGTGATGCCGGCGCCGAACTGCGCGCAACGGTGAAGAGCCTCAGCGATCTCCCGACTGCCGAAAAGTCCCGCCGCGACGCGCTTTCGTCGCTCGCCGAGACAGGATATTCGCTGCGCCGGCACGTCTCGGACATGCAGGAAACCATGCGCTACCTGCGCACCTTCGCCGTCACCGTGAAGATCACCGGCGCCGGCCTTGCCGAGTTCGCCGGCTTCGCCCAGGAAATTCTCGAGCGCATCTATTCCGGCACCGATGAGGTCAACCGTTTCGCCGGCCG
Source organism: Hyphomicrobiales bacterium (assembly GCA_900465665.1). Classification (GTDB taxonomy): domain Bacteria; phylum Pseudomonadota; class Alphaproteobacteria; order Rhizobiales; family Rhizobiaceae; genus Rhizobium. Next base: position 17,125 of record UBJO01000002.1, on the reverse strand, counting down.
GATCGAGGAACTGGAAAAGGAAGTGAAGCTCGCGCTGACCTTCGGCACCGACGTCTCCAAGAGCTACGCCGACACCGTTCCCGCCGTGGCAAGCGCCCTTGACGGCGACGCCCGCAAGATCGCCGAACACCGTCAGAACCTGAGCGCCATCGCCCGCGACGTTGGCGCGGTCGCCAGAGGCGTGCAGAGCAAGGTCGCCTCGACCCTGTCGGCGCTGCAGATCGGCGACATCACCCGCCAGCGCATTGAGCATGTGCAGAGCACCTTCACGCTGCTCGACGAGTTCCTCGACAGCGAGGACGGCCGCGGTCTGAACGCCGACGCCCGCGCGCGCCTGCAAAACGTCATCCAACACCTGACGGCCGCGCAGATGAACGAGATGTGCCGCGATTTTCATCGCGATTCCCAGAATGTCGTGAAGACGATCGCCAGCTTCGGCCACGACACGCAGGAGATCTTGCGGCTGCGCGACCAGATGAGCGGCGGCGGCCAGGGCAACTTCATCCGCGCGCTCGAATCCAGCGTCTCGGCCGCCCACGAGATCGTCAAGCAGGTCGATGCCGTCACCCTCAAGGCCGATCAGGTCAGCCAGTCGACCCGCGACACCACCGTCAAGCTTCTGGAAGCGATCGGCAACATCAAGGCGGTGAAGACCGACATCCATTACATGGCGCTGAACACCAATCTGCGCTGCAGCCGTCTTGGCGAAGCCGGCAAGTCGATCAACGTCGTCACGGCCGAGCTGCGCATCTTTGCCGGCAAGCTGGATGACAGCGCCGACGCCATCGTCAACGGCCTGCCGGCGCTGGAGGAAGCTGCCGGTCGCGTGGCCCCATCAAGCGAGACGGCATCAGGCGGCCTTGCTGAAAACCTGACGACCGCCGTCGCCGATATCCGCACCGCCGCCGATACGATGGAAGCCGAACTGAAGACGCTGTCGGAACACGGCCGCGAGGTCGCCGGCAAGATCAACCTGTTGATCGGCACGCTGGATTTCCAGAAGGACCTCGGCGATGTGTTGGCGGGCTGCGCCGATACGCTGGAAGATGCCGCTGGCGCCGAGATCGCCGACATCTCGGATCTCGCCGAGGCCATCGCCCCGCTCGATCGCAAGATCTTCAAGCTCTACACGATGGTGCAGGAGCGCAACGTCCACCGCGACATCATCGCAGCGGTCGAAGAGACGGCAGCAGTAGAGCCAGAGCCGGCAAGTGCTGCGACCAGCGACGAAGACCTTTTCGAGGACGCGCTCTTCTAAACAGATCGAGCGCGGTCAGCGCAGGCGGCGGAATTTGTTGGCGGCTTCGATCCCCGCCTTCTGCTGCTCTTCCTCGATACCGAGGTAGAAATCCTCAAGCGCCGGGTCGGGCAGACCGGCACGGCGCGAGAGCACATACCACTTGGCAGCCTCGACAGGATCCGGCTTCGTGCCGAGCGCGTTGATATAGAGATGCGCCAGCTTGTTCTGCGCCACGACGTTGCCGTCATTGGCCGCGATTCTCAGCCACTGGAAGCCCTTTTCGAAATCGCGCGGGCCATTGGTTCCGTTGACGAACCAGACGCCGAGATCGAGCTGTGCGGTATCGAACCCGGCATGCGCGGCGCGCGCCATCCATTCGCGGGCAAGCTGCTTCTTCTCGGGCGGCAGATCGGGCAACGACGAGTAAATCTCAGCCACCGCGTATTGCGCGTCGGCGACGCCCTTTTCCGCCGATTTCTCGTAGAACGGCAGTGCCAGCTTCAACCCCTTGTCGCCGGGATTGTCGGCCACCAGGATCTGCCCCCAGTTGAACTCGGCCGACGCATTGCCGGCCTCGGCCGCCTTGCGCATGTAGGTGTCTGCAAGCGTCTTGTCGCGCTTGACGATGCGGCCTTCCATCAGGATGAGCGCGTATTTGAACATCGCCGCCGGATCACCGCCCTCGGCGGCCTTCCCGTACCAGAAGGCAGCCGCCTTCGCGTCGCGCTTGACGCCGAGGCCATCCGCCAACAGTTCACCCATAAGCGTCTGCGCCGCCGCATCGCCAAGCTGCGCGCGAGGCAGCGCAATCCCCATCGCCGTCAGATAATAGCCGCGCTGATAGGCGCCGTAGGCATCGTCGACCTTGCCGTGATAGTCCTTCTCGGCCGGCAAATCGGGCAGCTTCGCGCCCATGCGATCGAAGACGCCGACACCGGTGGATGGCGTTACCCCGTCCGGTTGGGCTCGGCCTGATTTCAATGTCTCGGGCGCGCCGGTAAGCGGTCGCGTCACCATATTGTCGACCTGCTGGGCCGATGCGCCATGCGCGAAAACCGCCACACATGTGGCGGCGGCAAGAAGAGAAAGGCGCAAATGGCGTGTCAGCATGGGCATGAGGGCGATATCAACCCTCAAACCGTGGCGCTTTTTCGTCAAGAAGTGCGTTGATTTCGGCAACCACCAGGGCCGCGCGCGCCGGCTCGCCGAAAACGGCAAGACGCATGGCCACGAATTCCGCCCCGCTTTCGGCAACGGCAAGCGCCGACGCCGGATCGGTGCCGCCCATGACGATGCACGGGATCTCGATCATCGAGGCCCACCATTCGGCAAGCGCCAGGTTCTTCGGATGCGCCTCCGGCTTGATGTCGCCTTCGAGCTTGCCGAAGAAGACATACTCGGGCCGCTCCTCGCCGATCTCAAGTGCATGATGCCGGTCGGCCGCATTGCCGCCGCCGACGATCAGCTTGTCTGCATATTTCTCGACCGCCTCGGAAATCTCCGCGGCACCGCCGGTAATATGCAGGCCATCCGCCTTGGTGCGACCGACGACCCGGCTGTCGCCGGCAAGCAGCGCCGCGGCACCCGCGTTCTGCGCCAGCGGCACGATCTTTTCAGCATGTTTCTGAAACTCGCCGTCACCAAGCCCGTATTGCGGCAGGATGATCGAGGCGACATCGCCCCCCTTCAGCGCATCACCGACGATTTTCGCCTGCTCATCTGCATCGGCGATATCGGGCACGATCAGCACCAGGCGGCAGCGGTTTTCAGGTTCGCTCATGAACTCTTTCCATTTCCAGCGGATTTCGCCGTTTGCCGGCAGCTCCGCACTCGTTTTGTGTGAGTAATTCCGTTAGACCGGGCTGGCAAGGGGAGGACTTCAAAAGCATGCCGATGGACGTGTCATTTTACTACGCCGCCATTCCCGCCGTCATTCTGGTCGGTCTCGCGAAGGGCGGTATGGGCGACGCCTTGTCGCTGATTGGATTGCCTTTTCTGGCTCTCGTCGTCTCCCCCGTGCAGGCCGCGGCCATCCTGCTGCCGATCCTGATCTTCATGGACATGATATCGCTGGTCATCTGGCGCAAGCATGGCGATTGGACGACGCTGAAGATCATGCTCCCGGGCGCGCTGGCCGGCATCGCGCTCGGCTGGGCCACCTCAGCACTGGTTCCCGGCAGCGTCTTGCGCGTCGTCATCGGCATCGTCACCATCCTCTTTTGCCTGCGCTATTTCTGGAACAACTTCGGCCCCGGCAGAGGAAAAATCGTGCCGCCACACGGCCAGCGGCCGGTCCGCGCCACGCTCTGGGGCACCTTTTCCGGTTACGGCAGCTTCGTCGCGCACGCCGGCGGCGCGCCGTTCCAGATCTACGTGCTGCCGCTGCAGATGCCGCCGCGCGAATATACCGGCACCAGCGCCCGCTTCTTCGCGATCCTCAACGCCGTCAAGCTGATCCCCTATTTCGCGCTCGGCCAGCTCGACACCCAGAACCTAGCCGCCTCCGCCACGCTGCTCCCCTTCGCGCCGCTCGCCACCATCGCCGGCGCCTGGTGCGTGAAGCGCATGCAGCCGAAAATATTCTATCCCTTCATGTATGCGATGGCGCTGATCGCAGCCGTCCTGATTGCCCGCGAAGGCCTTGGATTTTAGGCCTTAAGGGCCTTGTTGCGGCGCACAATTCGCTTGCCCTAATTCTCCGATTGACGTAGCTTTTCGCCATGTCGAACGTGGACCCTTTCACTGCGATTGCCGACCCTCACCGGCGCTTCCTGCTGGAGGAGTTGCGGCGCTCGCCGCGCACCGTCAACGAGCTCGCCGAAGGCCTTCCGATCAGCCGTCCGGCCGTCTCCCAGCACCTCAAGGCCCTGCTCGATTGCGACCTCGTCTCGGTCACCGCCGATGGCACGAAGCGCATCTACGCGGTCAACAATCGCGGCTTCGACAGGCTCAATCTCTGGCTGGATCAGTTCTGGGCATAACGCCATCCAGACATGAAAACGCGCCGGCTGCGACCTTTTCGGCAACCGACGCGCAGGAACATTCCAACGGACGCGAAAGACTACTAAACAACTGGTTATATTGCGATATTTACCCTTTGAATCGCGTCGACCACGCCCTGTAACGTTCTATCCTGCTTAGTGTACGGATGATTTGAGACGCTCAATCTCGTCTTTGATACGCAGCTTCCTGCGCTTGCACTCGGCAACCTCACGGTCGTCTCTGGAGGGGGATGCCATCAGTGAATGGAGCTCGTCTTCGAGAGCGCCATGCTTCTTCTGGAGTGATTCAAGATGAGCTTGAACAGTCATATGACCCTTCCTTCCTCTAGCCTTTCTCCAGCCAACACCGCCGGAGATCCAAGGCGTCAACCCTCAAACTGTGACACATTTTTGAAGGCTTGTCGAAGGCGAAAACAAGGAGAGAGCGTGGCAAATTCATGATCGAGACTAACTAGCCGTTACCGCTATTTGGTGATAGGAGCTTGCAAAAATTAGCGACAGACCGGAGAAGGTCTGAAGACGATCATGGGGAATGCGTATGCCGGATCAGGAACAGGCGGAAGTCAGGCTCATAGTGGCGCGCCTGCGCCAGGAGCATGAGGACTACGATGTCGCCATCAACGCCATGATCGCGACTGGCTGCGATGCGCTGCGCGTTCAGCGCATGAAGAAAAAGAAGCTTGTTATCAAGGACAAGCTGTCGAAGCTCGAAGACCAGATCATCCCGGATATCATCGCCTGAAGCCCCGGTATCATCGCTTGAAGGAAGTGTCGTGACGATGACAGACAGACCGACCGTTGCCATCATCATGGGAAGCCAGTCCGATTGGGAGACCATGAAGAACGCCGCCGATACGCTGGAGGCGCTCGAGATTCCCTATGACGCCAGGATCATATCGGCACATCGTACGCCCGATCGCATGGTCGAGTTCGCCAAGGGCGCCAAGTCGGAAGGCTTCAAGGTCATCATCGCCGGCGCCGGCGGCGCAGCCCATCTTCCCGGCATGACCGCGGCGATGACCCCGCTTCCTGTGTTCGGCGTTCCCGTGCAGTCGAAGACGATGTCCGGACAGGACAGCCTGCTGTCGATCGTGCAGATGCCCGGCGGCATCCCGGTAGGAACGCTGGCGATCGGCAAGGCCGGCGCCATCAACGCGGCACTTCTTGCCGCAGCGGTTCTGGCGCTGTCGGACGAAGACCTTGCAGACCGGCTTGACGAATGGCGCGAGAGCCAAAGTGCGGCGATCGCCGAATACCCGATGGACGACCTATGAGCATGACAACGATCGGCATCATCGGCGGCGGCCAGCTTGGCCGCATGCTGGCCATGGCTGCCGCCCGCCTGAACTTCCGCACCATCATTCTCGAGCCGCAGGCCGATTGCCCGGCAGCGCAGGTCGCCAACCGGCAGATCGTCGCCGCCTATGATGATCCTGCGGCACTCGAGGAACTGGCGACCGTCTGCGACGTCGTCACCTACGAATTCGAAAACGTCCCCGTCTCCGCAGCCGAGGCCTTAGCGCAGACCGTGCCGGTCTATCCGCCGCCGAAAGCGCTGGAAGCCGCCCAGGACCGCCTCGTCGAAAAGCGCTTCATCAATGATTGCGGCATTCCGACCGCGAAATTCCACGCTATCGACAGCCAGGCCGATCTCGAAGCAGCCCTCGCCGATTTCGGCGGCCAGGGTGTCTTGAAGACGCGCCGCCTCGGCTACGACGGCAAGGGACAGAAAGTCTTCCGTTCAGCCGCCGATAGCGCCGATGGCGCCTTTGCCGAGCTCGGCAGCGTGCCGCTGATCCTCGAGAGCTTCGTTGCCTTTGAGCGCGAGATCTCGGTCATCGCCGCCCGCGCCACCGATGGCAGCGTCGCCTGCTACGACCCGGCCGAAAACGTCCACCGCAACGGCATCCTGCACACCTCGACGGTCCCGGCATCGATCACCGACGCCACGGCCGCCGCAGCCCGCGAAGCCGCCGAGAAGATCCTGACGACGCTCGGCTATGTCGGCGTCATCGGCATCGAGTTCTTCGCGCTCGCCGACGGCAGCCTGATCGCCAACGAGATGGCGCCGCGCGTGCACAATTCCGGCCACTGGACGGAAGCGGCCTGCGTGATCTCGCAGTTCGAGCAGCATATCCGCGCCGTCGCCGGCCTGCCGCTCGGCAACGCCGATCGCCACTCCGACTGCGTGATGCAGAACCTGATCGGCGACGATATCCTTGCTCTTCCGGACTGGCTGAAGCGGCGTGACACGCTGGTTCACCTCTATGGAAAGACGGAATCGAGACCCGGTCGCAAGATGGGTCACGTCACCACACTTGCCAGCGCACGGGCGGGGAAATAAGGGTTTTCCCCTGACAAAACCGGCCACTGCCACGGGAAAAACACCTTCACGTGGTTGACACAGACAAGAGGCCGGGTTATCTGCACGCCCAACCTGAAGAGCGCGCCCTGAGCGCGCTTTTGAATGTAATAGATACGGGCGAATGTGAATTCCCCCCAACATCGCGGATCAAAACAATGAAGATCAAGAATTCGCTCAAGTCGCTCAAGGCTCGTCACCGTGACAACCGCCTGGTTCGCCGCAAGGGCCGCATCTACATCATCAACAAGCTGAACCCACGCTTCAAGGCTCGCCAGGGCTGATTTGGCTGGCCGGATGGCTCGGCAGCGCTTGCGCGCCTGAGCCTGTCTGGAAGGGTCCTTTTGTGATCCCGTTAAAGTGTTTTGATCTTTCGCGTTGGCGGGCTATTATGCCCGCCATGCGTTTTTTGGCCATGACCTGCGCGGCACTGCCGCTCTCCCTCGCCCTGCTCTCAGTTGCCTTGCCTGCCCATGCGCAGGAACCCGCACCCGCGCGGGACAAGGAAAAGATCGTCGAGCAGCAGGCCGCGAACCTCTCGCCCAAAGAACATCTCGATCAGCTTTTCGCAGCACTGAAGCGCGAGCGCGACGCCGACAAGGCCGACGACATCGCCAACGAGATCCGCGCAGAATGGAACGATTCGGGCAGCGCCACCGTCAACCTGCTGATGCAATGGGCCGACAAGGCGATCGAAGAGAAGCGCAACAGCGCCGCACTCGATTTCCTCGACCAGGCGATCGCGCTGAAGCCCGGCTACTCCGAGAGCTGGAACCGTCGCGCCACGCTGAACTACACCAACGGCGCGATGCGCAAATCCATGTCCGATATCGAACATGTGCTGGACATCGAGCCGCGCCATTTCGGCGCGCTTGCCGGCATGGCCTCCATTCTTGGTGACAGCGGCAACGACCAGCTGGCGCTGAAGGCATGGGAGCGCTTTCTCGAAATCTACCCCGCAAACCGCAATGCGCAGGAACAGCTGAACACGCTCTCCGAAAAGCTCGCCGGCAGCCGCACCTGACATATTACTGTGTGACAGGTTCCCCTCTTGCCCGGCCCCTCTTGAAGGTGAACCGCGCGAGCCAATCTAACGTATGGTCCGTTAGTCCCTGCCGCAGGTCGCACCATGCTTACCCTCGTCTCCGCCCTTCTCGCCCCCCTAGCCGCAGCAATCGGCTACTCGTCCTATAAGGCCCGCCAGTTCGAGCAGGCCTATCCGAACATTGGCGAGCTGACCGATATCGGCGGCTACCGCATGAACGCCGTCCACATCGAGCGCCCCGAAACCGCCGACCTGCCGGCGCTCGTCTTCATCCACGGCGCCAGCGGCAACCTGCTCGACCAGATCGGCGCTTTCCTTGAGCCCTTGCGTGGCCGCGCCGAAATGCTCTTCATCGACCGCCCCGGCCACGGCTATTCCGAACGCGGCGGACCGGATAACGCCCTCCCCTCAGGCCAGGCGGACGCCATCGCCGCATTGATGGAAAAGCGCGGTATCGACAAGGCGATCATCGTCGGCCATTCCTTCGGCGGCGCCATCGCCGCCGCATTCGGCGTCCGCCATCCGGAAAAGACGGCCGGCCTGCTCTTCCTGGCGCCCGCGACGCACCCATGGCCCGGCGGCATCGATTGGTACTATCACGTCTCGACAGCACCGGTGATCGGCTGGCTCTTCAACCACGCGCTCGTCGTGCCGCTCGGCCTCCGACGCCTCGAACGCGGCACCCTCAACGTCTTCCGCCCCAATCCACGGCCGGACGATTACATCATGAAAACCGGCCCCTCGCTGGTGCTGCGCCCCGCCACCTTCCACAACAACGCCGCCGACTTCGTGCGCCTGCTCGATTACTTCAAGACCCAGTCGCATCTCTATGTGCAGATCTCGGCACCCACGGTCATCATCACCGGTGATAGCGACGACATCGTCTGGGAGCACCTGCACTCGCAAGGTTTGGCCCGCGACATCGCCGGCTCAGAACTGGTCAAGATCAAGGGCGTCGGCCACAAGCCCGATTACCTCGCCACCGACGTCGCCATCGCGGCAATGGAGAAGATGTCAGGCCACGACCGCGACCTGCAGGCCGCCGCACGGATCGCCGAGGCAAGGCTTGCCGCGACCGCACCTCCAGCGCCGGAAGCCAAATTGCCGTCTATCCCGCAGCCGACCTCGGCGCCAAAGCCCGTCGCAACGCCGGACCTGCAAGGCACCACTTAGCGCCCACCGCGCATTGCCTGCCACGCCTGCAACCCCATATGTTCCCCATGTCAGTCCAACGAGGGGAACATCATGGACCGCCTTCCCACGAAATCCGCAGCCCTCATCGCTGCCCTGTCGCTGACGCTGGCGCCAATCGCACCGGCGCTTGCCGCCTCGCCCGCGCCGGTCGAGGCTGAGCATGGCATGGTCGTCACCGCCCAGCATCTGGCGACCGATGTCGGCGTCGAGGTGCTGAAGAACGGCGGCAATGCCGTGGATGCGGCGGTTGCCGTCGGCTATGCGCTGGCCGTGGTCTATCCGACCGCCGGCAATATCGGCGGCGGCGGCTTCATGACCATCCGCATGAAGGACGGCAAGACCAGTTTCCTCGATTTCCGCGAACGCGCGCCGCTTGCCGCCACCAAGACCATGTATCTCGACGCCAAGGGCGATATCGTGTCCCGCGCCAGCCTCGACGGCTATCTGGCCGTCGGCGTGCCCGGCTCCGTCATGGGCTTCGAGACCGCGCGCGAGAAATACGGCACCAAGTCGCGCCAGGATCTCCTTGCCCCCGCCATCCGCTACGCCAAAGATGGCTTCACCCTCGAACAGGGCGACGTCGCCTCGATCGAAAACAGCGCCAAGCGGCTGGCCAAGGACGAGGCCGCCGCCAAGATCTTCCTCAAGCCCGACGGCAAGCTCTTCACGTCAGGGGAAAAGCTGGTGCAGCCGGAACTCGCCTCAGTGCTGTCGAGCATATCCGACAAGGGCACCGACGCCTTCTACAAGGGCATGCCGGCGGATGCGATCGTGAAGGCCAGCCAGGCCAAGGGCGGCATTTTGGCCAAGGAGGATTTCGAGCGATATCAGGTGCGCGAACTGAAGCCGGTGGAATGCAGCTATCGCGGCTATGACATCATTTCCTCGCCCCCGCCCTCCTCCGGCGGCGTCATCATCTGCGAGATCCTGAACATCCTGGAAGGCTATCCGCTCTCCTTCCTCGGCTACGGCTCGGCCGAGACCGTGCACCTCATGACCGAGGCCATGCGCTACGCCTATGTCGACCGCAACGCCGCCCTCGGCGACCCGGATTTCGTCGACAACCCGGTCACCACTCTTCTCGACAAGAGCTACGCCAAGGCTATCCGCGCCAAGATCGACATCAACAAATCAGGCACCTCCGCCAACCTGAAGCCGCTCGGCGCCAAGGAGAGCACCGAGACCACGCATTATTCGATCATCGACGACGAGGGCAACGCGGTCGCCGTCACCTATACGCTGAACGGCAATTTCGGTGCCGGCGTCGTGGCGCCCGGCACCGGCATATTGCTGAACAACGAGATGGACGACTTCACCTCAAAGCCCGGCGTCCCCAATCTCTACGGCCTCGTCCAGGGCGAAGCCAACGCCATCGCGCCCAAGAAGACCCCGCTCTCGTCGATGAGCCCCACCATCGTGACCAAGGACGGCAAGCCCTTCATGGTGATCGGCAGCCCCGGCGGCTCGCGCATCATCACGATTACGCTGGAAGCCATTCTGAATGTCGTCGATTTCGGCATGGACATCAGCCAGGCCGTCAACGCCCCGCGCATCCACCACCAGTGGCAGCCCGACAAGATCTATTTCGAGCCTTACTCGCTCTCACCCGACACGATCCGCGCGCTGATCGCCATGGGCCACACCATGGACGACGGCAGCGGCCCGCCCGTCTGGGGCCAGGCCGCCGGCATCCTCGTCGGCGGCAAGAGCCTGAAAGATATCGAGAAAGGCGGCGGCGCCCGCTATTACGGCGCCATGGACAGCCGCTCGACCGAGGGCTCGGCCGGCGGCTATTAGGCAATCGAGGCAGGAAGGCTCCAAGCCGGTCAGCGGATCGTCGTATGCGCATACTCGGCCTTGATGGTGACGAGAGGCTTGGCGCCGACCACACTCGGCCGGGGGCTGTCGATCAGCGACGCCTTCGCGGTGACGGTGTAATCGACAGGCACGTCCTTGCCGAAGTCGAGATAGCTGTCGACCGAATGCGCCTTGACGTCGATCGTCTCGTCGGCGTTGAGCTTGTCATAGGTCAGATGCGCCCTGAGCGCGGCACTATCGATGGCGACGTTCGAGGCATGCCCTAGCAAGGTCACGTCAGCGGCCTTGCTCGACAGGCCGAGCGTCGCAAACTCCCCGTCGAACCGCGCCATCACGGCCTGTTGGTTGACCTCGATCGACCCGCCCGGCGGGATGTTGGCGACGACCTCGGGCGAGCAATCGGAGAGATCGAACCACTTCGTCGAGGCGACCACGATCGACAGCGTCGTGCCATCGATCGTCATCCTGCTCTGGTCCTCGCAACCGCTGAAGAACCAGCTCGAATACCAGCGGCTGAACCAGCCGTCGCGCCGCCCGCGCGTCTCGGCCCGATAGGGCTCGTCTGAATTGGCGCTGATCCGGATCGAGCTGGCGTCGCCTGTTATCACGATCGAGCGGATCGCCGAGACGTCGATCGTCTCTCCCGTCCGCCAGCCATCGGCATAGCTTGAAACCAGCGTGAACAGGAGCAGGGGTATGGTTAGGATGATCATCATGGCAGTCTCCTTGCGTGACACCGCTCCCATCGAGCGGCGGACCCAAGGTCGCTGAGAACACAGGAAATCGAGACCTCGATCGCGATCCGGGTCGCCCGCGATTGCGATCGAGGTCATTGTCGTGCTCATATCGCTCTTCTGTTGCTGGATCCGCACCCATGATCTTCGTGCCGCTGCCCTTCGTCGTCACATTGCTGCTCGCCATCCTGCTTGTCCGGATGGTGAGGCAAAGCGATGGGCTGGCCCCTGAACGGCGGCCCTTCCTGATCCTGATCGGGCTCTACGCGCTGCAATCGGTGCTGCTCGGCCTGCGCTGGGGCTATGACATCATCGCCCTGATGCCCGGCCAGGCGGTGCTCGCCGCCCTGATCGCCGCCTTTGCCTGGATCAGCTTCAGCAACCTCGCCCGCGACAATACCCTCTCCTGGCTGCGTCTTGCGCCGCATCTCCTACCGGCCGCCATCGTCCTCGTGCTGATGATCTTCTGGCGTGGCCCCGTCGGTATTTTCATCACCGCCACCTTCACGACCTATGGCGCCGCCCTCTTCTGGCTCGCCCGTCATGGCCCCGATGGCCTTATTTCCTCGCGGCTCGACGGCGCGCTCCTCTCCTACCGCTCGCTGCTGATCACCGCAGCAGCTCTCCTTGCCTCCGCCACCGCCGATATTGTCATCAGCTTCGATTTCTATAGAACCGGCGGCGCTCACGCTGGCGCTGTGGTCGCGATCGGCAATGTCATCTCGCTGCTCGCACTCGGCACCGCCGCCGCCATCGCCAGCGGCAGCCAGACCACCGAACCCACGCCTTCGCCGCAGCCACAACCACCGGCACCCGCATCCGGCCCGACAGAGGAAGACGGCGCCATCGCCCGCTCGCTGGACGAACTCATGCAATCACGCCAACTCTACCGCGACCCCGAGCTCAATCTCGGCCGCATCGCGCGCAGGATGAACCTCCCCGCCCGGCGCGTATCGATCGCGGTCAACCGGGTGCACGGGGCGAGCGTCTCGCAATATGTCAACGACTTCCGCATCCGTGCCGCCTGCCAGATGCTCGAAACGACCGATGAGCCTGTGACCCGGCTGATGTTCGACTGCGGCTTCATCAGCAAGTCGAATTTCAACCGCGAATTCCTGCGCGTCACCGCCACCAACCCCACCGATTACCGCAGGCGCCACCAGACCCGGCCGGTCAACCCAAAGCCTGCGCCGGAGCCGGAATTCCTGCCCGCGCCGCAAAAGACGCTTTTCATGTCACCGTGACAAAGCAGCCGTTCACAACGTGAAAGCGCCGTCCTATGCATGACGGCATCATCATCCGAAAGAGCTTTCCATGGTCAGCATTGAAATGATCGTCGCCGCCCGCGCCCGCCTGCGTGGACATGCCCGCCGCACCCCGCTTCTTTCCTCTCCGTTTCTCGACGAGATCGCCGGGCGCCGGCTGTTCATCAAGGCCGAATGCCTGCAGCACACCGGCTCCTTCAAGTTCCGCGGCGGCTGGTCGGCCGTCTCGGCACTTGAGCCAGAGGTGCGCGCCCGCGGCGTCATCGCGTTTTCTTCCGGAAACCACGCGCAGGGCGTCGCCCTTGCCGCCAAGCTGCACGGCGTCCCCTCCGTCATCATCATGCCCTCCGACGCCCCCAAGCTGAAGATCGCCAATACCCGCGCGCTCGGCGCCGAGGTCGTGCTCTACGACCGCGCCACCGAAGACCGCGACGCGATCGGCGCGCGTCTCTCGGAAGAACGCCGCCTGACCCTGATCAAGCCCTTCGACGAACCGCAGGTCATCGCCGGCCAGGGCACGACCGGGCTGGAGATCGCCGAACAGGCGGAAGAGGAAGGCGTGACCGCGGCCGAAGTGCTGGTCCCCTGCGGCGGCGGCGGCCTGACCTCGGGCATCGCGCTGGCACTCGAAGCCCGCACGCCAAGCTTCCGCGTCCGCCCCTGCGAGCCCGAAGGCTTCGACGACACCACCCGCTCGCTGGCCTCAGGCAAGATCGAGCGCAACGCCACGCTATCAGGCTCGATCTGCGACGCCATCATCACCCCGCAGCCCGGCAACATCACCTTCCCCATCCTCAAACGCCTCGCCGGCCCCGGCCTCGTCGTCACCGACGAAGAGGCGCTGCGCGCCATGGCACTCGCCTTCACCCGCCTGAAGATCGTCGTCGAACCCGGCGGCGCGGTCGCACTGGCCGCCGCGCTGTTTCATGGCGAGCAGTTGCAGGAGGATGCCGCGATCGTGGTGACCTCGGGTGGCAATGTCGATGACGAGATGTTTGGCCGGGCGCTGACGTTGCAGGGGTAGGATCGCGAGGTTGGTGTTGCGGGAGGTAGCTGCGAGACCGGAAGATCGGCGGGTGCTATAGCCGGCTCCATGACCGAGGTCTTGGCGGGCGTGTTACCCCCCTCTGCCCTGCCGGGCATCTCCCCCACAAGGGGGGAGATCGACCCGTGGCCCGCTTTCAGCCAAACATCAAGGTAGGAGCGAGCGACCGCCCCCAGCCAATCTCCCCACCTGTGGGGGAGATGCCCGGCAGGGCAGAGGGGGGTATCACACGCACTGAACCTGCGGCGAACTCACTTACCGCACGGCCCCACCAAGCCCGCAATTACACCCGCACCAACCGGCTCCCTACCCCTCCGCAAGCCCCCGCCGGATCGCCATCTCCACCGGGCAATAATCCCCATCCGCCCGCTCGAGCGAGAACGGCTGCCGCAGCCCGAGCGGCGGCTGCGCCATGAAGCGCGGGGTCTTGCCGCGATGCATCTGCGCCGCATGCACCACGAACGGATGGCACAGATAGACCGTGCCCGCCGCCCCCGTCGCCAGCGCCTGCGGCCGCTCCGCCCCCATCTGCTCTAGATACATATGCGACCGCCCCGCCTCGCCCGCCGGCGCCAGATAGCGCGCCATATCCTTGTGCGAGCCCACCCGGATACGCGTCGGCGCATCCTCCTCGCCGACATCGGAAAACAGAAAGAGCATCAGCAACGCCCGGTCGCGCGAAGTGACATTCACCCGCCACGCCGAGAAATCGCTGCGCTCGTTCGGGTCGCCCGTCTCCCCGGCGAAGCTCAGATCCACATGCCAGCCGGCATCCCCGGGATCATCCGGATGCGGAAACCGTACCGGAAAGCTGCCGAGCCCATCGCGCGGCAGCCACCGCCCCTTGCCCACCAGCTGGTCGAACGCCTGATGCAGCACCGGCGTGTTGGCAGCCGCTGCGAAAGGCCCGCCGCCATAGCCCGGAAGCCTGATGACGGGATGGGTCCAGGTTGAGGGATCGTCGCGATCGCAGGGAATATCGCGCCACATGAAGTCGCGCGCCTCCTCGGCCAGTTCACGCGGAAAGGCGTTGTCGATGCGGATGAAGCCGCGCTCGATGAACAGCTCGATCTCGGCCGCGCTGAGCACAGGCGGATAGGTTTTGTCGGTCATGGAAATTGCTCCATCTGCGCCTCCCCAGAGCGTCGCTCGTCTGACAGGAGGCGGATTTCGGTCAAGCGCCGCTGCCGGCCGAAGGGCCGGGTTGCGGTCGCGTCTTCAGGGCCACAGTGGTGGCCGAGCCTTCAGCGGCTCAAGAAGAAGACCGAAGCGATGTTGAGCGTGAGCGTCATCATGATGGGTGAAGGCTAACAGCGGCCGGCGAACGGGTCAACCGCGCCCTTACCGCACCACCCGCACCACCCCACCAACGGGCCTTGCAACCTCGCCAAGCACATCAAAAACCGACTGCCGCACCAGCCCGGCCAGCCTCGCCACCGCCGGCGCGCTCTCGGCCTCGGCGCGATGCAGCACCAGTCCGAGCCCCGGCAATTCAGGCAGCGCCAGTCCCTCAACGATTAGCGGCCGCACCTTCGCGGGCAGGCCGACCGGCGTGCGCAGCGTGATGCCGAGCCCCGCCGCCGTCGCCGCCCACAAGCCGCCGAGGCTGGGGCTCACAAAGGCGAGCCGCCAGGAAATCCCCGCCGCATCCAGCGCCTTGGTCGCAGCGCTGCGCATCAGGCAGGGCGCCTCGAGTGCCGCAAGCGGCAGCGGCTCTCCGCTCGTCCGGTCCCACCCCGATGACACCGAGGCCGAGCCGATCCAGCGCATCGGCACCTCGCCGATCCGGTCGCAATGCGGTGTCAGCGTCCCGTCGCTCCATGCGAGCGCGAGGTCGAGCTTGCCCGACGTTACCCGCTCGATCAGCTCGACGTTGCGCACCACGCGCGCCTCGATCCTGACCTTCGGATGCGCCCGCGCGAAACGCCCGAGCACATCGGGCAGCAGCGTCTCCCCGAAATCCTCCTGCAAGCCAAGCCGCACCCAGCCCTCCAGCTCCACGCTGTGCACGGCCGCCGCCGCCTCGTCGTTCAGCTCAAGCAGGCGCCGCGCATAGCCGAGCATGGTTTCGCCGGCATCGGTCAACGCCAGCCCGCGACCGGACTTGCGGAAGATCGGCGTGCCCGCCTGCTCCTCCAGCTTCTTCAGCTGCGCGCTCACCGCCGACGTCGAACGCCCCAGCCGGTCGGCGGCGCGCGCGAAATTGCCGAGCTCCATGCCGGTGACGAAGGTTCTGAGAACGTCGAGGTCGAAGATCGTCCGCCGCATTAAATAGTCCGTATTTTCGGGATCAATGATCCATTATATTCTGATTTTCTGCATTATCGTGCCGTGCGATCCTCTCCTTGTCAACATCTGGGAAAAGGAGGCAAACATGCCCTTCACTCGTATCTCGCTTCTGAAAGGCAAGTCGCCTGATTATATCGCGGCGCTTTCCGAGAGCCTCCACCGCGCCATGGTGGAAACCTTCAACGTCCCGCCGGCCGATCGCTTTCACATCATTCACCAGCATGAACGGGGCGAACTGATCTTCGACCGCAACTATCTCGCCGGCCCACGCTCCGACGATTTCGTGCTGATCGCCATCACCGCCGGCAAGCCGCGCACAGCGGCGGCGCGCACCGCCTTTTTCAAACGCGCGGTCGAACTGCTCGGTCAGTCGCCGGGCCTGCGGCCTGAGGATGTGATGATCGTCATCAACACCACGGCGCCGGACGAATGGTCCTTCGGCAATGGTGGCCAGCAGATGCTGGAGCCCGGCTGGGAAATCCGCGCGATGGAGACCGCGCCATGATTGCCATGCAATACGCTTTCACCCTGCCCGCCGATTACGACATGGCGATCATCGACCGCCGCATCCGCGACAAGGGCCCGATGACAGACGGCTTCCCCAAGCTCGGCTTCAAGGCCTATCTCACGGCACGCAAGGGCGAACTCGGCGCAACCGACAATCTCTACGCGCCCTTCTATCTGTGGCGGCATGCTGAAGGCGCGAGCGACTTCCTCTGCGGCCCCGGCTTTGAGGCCGTCAGCCAATCCTTCGGCCGGCCACAGGTGGCGACGTGGATTGTCTGGCATGGCGATGTGGCGCCGGATGTGACGAAGGCGCGCTTCGCGACGCGCGAGATATTGCCGCTGGGTACGGACGTTTCGCTCGCATCGGTTCGGGAGAGCGAAACCGCCTACGCCCGTGAGCGGTTGGATCAACCCGGCGTGCTCGCCTCCGTCGCGGCGTTCGATCCCTCGGGTTGGACGATGGTGCGCTTTGCGCTGCACGCGGATGCGCCTGCTGTGTCGCCGTCGACGCGGATCTATCGCGTTGGTCATGTGTCGCTTCGGTGAGGGGCGATCGCGAGTTCTCGACAGGTGCAGAGGGATGCTGATTGAGAGGCCAGTCGGCGTGTTACCCCCCTCTGCCCT
>UBJO01000004.1 GCA_900465665.1 Hyphomicrobiales bacterium | reverse complement strand
AACCTGAAGGCCGCAGGGTCAAATCCTGCCTCCGCAACCAACATTCTTTCCAGAACAAACACGACAGACTTACCGACCCGCCTTAGGGCGCCGATTGTCGCGGATCTGCAGCAGGATGCTGCGACCGGCTGACAGCAATTCCATCAGGAAGGCGAGTAGCGAGAGCATTAGGGCGACGATGGCGCTGCCGAAGAACCAGACGAGGTTCAGCGGTCGAATGCGGATGGCAAGTGCGCCGGACAGCAGATTGAGGATCGCGCAGCAGGTGCAGATGCCGGCGATGACACCGAGGATAACGGCGATTTCGAGCACCAGCGTGCGCCGCCGCAAGTATATCAGTTGCCGCTCTCGCTTGTCGTCGGGCTCATTCTTCGCGACAACCTCGTTCAGCCGGTCGGAGACGCGCCCGAGCCGGGTGGCGTAGATGCCGACGAAGGCTGCCGTGCCCGCCAGCAGAAACACTGGCGCCAGCGAGGTCTGGATGATCCCGGCATAGTCGATGACGATTGTCGGGGCGTCCATCGGCGTCTCCTCGCAAGCCACGTGCGCATCGGCGCGATACTCGTCAGGAGCATGTCCTAGCGCAAGGATCGCTGCGATGGTCGGCTGAGACTAACGCTGACGACCCCGAAAGGGCAAGCCGGAAGCCGGCGGCCGGTCGCCAGTCGCCGGCAGCGAGGGCGGATGCAGTCTTGTAGTCGATGTCACTGCGGCTTCAAATCATAAGCCTGATGGGAGGCTCTCAAATCCGCGAGTGTCTTGCCGACGCAATTGCCGCCGCCTTCGCCGCCGACGACTGCCTTGGCTTGGCCGTCAAGCGAGATGGTGCCGGCGATGCGATCGGAGGCGACGTAGGTTGCGAGGCCTGCGTCGGTGACCCTGGAGAGGTAGAAGATGTGGGTCGTATCCTTCTGCTGGCAGTGGATGACGATGGGGAAGCTCTTCAAGGGATCATCGGCGGCGTAAGCGGCGGCTGTGCCGACAAGGTAGGGCAGGGCGATTGTGGTGGCCGCTAGCGGCAATGCCGACACGAGGCGTTTGGCGGAACGTCGAAGCGCAACATCTGTCATCGAGACCTCCTTTTTTCTGGTGCGATATCGTTTGCGATCTGGCCTAGAGCGCGAGGGCGGCGAGCGCGTCCCTGTCCATCAGTTGCACGCGCCGCTGCAGCTTGCCCTTGAGCCGGATGATGTGCCTCTCGCGCAGCTTGGTGAAGGAGCGGGCCACGGTTTCGATGGTCAGGCCGAGATAATCGGCGACGTCGCTGCGGCACATCATCAGGTCGAATTCGCTCTCGCCGGGGTGGCGTTCGGCCATCTCCTCGATGAAGACGGCGACGCGCTTCAAGGCGCTCTGCTCGATCATCGCCAGCTGCCGCGACTGCGCCTTTGCCAGATTGGCGAGCGCGATGTTGAGCAGGCTGCCCGTGGGTGTGCTGTTTGCTGCCGTGGCGAAAGGGCGGATCCTTGCCTCGCAGACGGCCTCGGCGAAGTCGGCACGGCAGTCGCCCTGTTCGAGGCCGAACCAATCGCCCTTGGCGCAGAAGGACAAGATGTGCCGGTGCCCGTCCGGCATGAGCCGGTAGATCCTGATCGCGCCGGCCTCCACCTGGTAGAAGGCGAGCACTTTCTGGCCCTCGCTATAGACGATCTGGTCCTGTTTCAGCCTGATCGTCTGGTCGGCATGGGCGGCAGGCTCGAAGGCGGGCGGGCGCGTGGGGACTTGGATAGGCTCCTGTCGCAGATCGTGAACATGCAACATCGTATCTCCCTCCATTCCCCACAGAATAAGCAAATCAGGCGGTGCAGCACATTCGAAATTCCCCTTACGTAGTGCTACGGAAGCTCTCCTCGCGCTCGGGGTGTATAACCGCCAAGCCCCACAAAACGACCGGGTCTTTCCGCAGGAGGGATCGATGGCAGCGAGCGACGGCGAGAATCGCGACGCCGAACAGAACCGTGCCGAGATCATCGAGCAGCTCGAGCGGATATTGAGAAGTCGCGAGTTCCAGGCGCCGGATCGCGGCCGTCGTTTTCTGCGCTATATCGTCGAAGAGGCGGTCGATGGTCGAGCCGAACGGCTGACCGCCTATAATATCGCGCAGGCGGTGTTCGGTCGCGGCGCGGATTTCGATGCGCAGAGCGATCCTGTTGTCAGGATCGAGGCAGGGCGCATCCGGCGTGCGCTGGAGCGCTATTACCTCGTCTGCGGAAGCGGCGACCCCGTGCATATCACCATTCCGAAGGGGCACTACGCGCCGCGTTTCGAGCGGCGAGCGGTGGCTGAGGGGGCGGAGAACGGGCCGGGCACCAGTTCCGGCGAGGCGAGCGGCCCGGCGCGGCCGGGGCGGAACGCGCGCAAGCTTGGCTATCGCGATCTTCTGGTGCCGGTCGGTGTTCCCGCCGTCTTCGCGGCGCTTGCCATGCTGGCGCTCATTCGTCCGCTTGAGGAGTATCTTGCGCCGGCGCCCAACCGACCGGCGGCGGCGCGGGATCAGGCAGGCGCTGCGCGTGTGATCGTCGAGCCGCTGGCTGTCCTCGGCGCCCCCTCAGGCGGCGCGGAGATCGCCAGGGGATTGAACGACCAGATCATCTCGCAGCTGACGAAGCTCGATGGCGTCATGGTCATGACGCCCGCCGGTTCTTCTCCCGCGGACGAGGCGGGGAATGCGGTGTTTGCCTTACAGGGCAATGTTACCTTCGAGGACGATGCGCTGCATGTGCAGCTGCGGTTGATCCGCAGCGCCGACGGACGGGTGATATGGGCCAAGCGGTTCGATCACGATACGACCGGCCAGAACGTCTTCGATCTGCAGGACGCGATCGGGACGCGTGTGGTCAAGGACATTGCCACGATCAGTGAAATCAAGGATGCATCGCAGCGGCGTTAGCAATGTCCGCTTGGCCGATCACGCTCTGTCGGTTCACTTTGGGCCGTTTACGTTCGGGCGCTCGGGGCTGAGGCCGGCCATCTCGTTGCCGACGCCCACCGCGCGCAGGCCGGTCAGCATCCGCTCCAGATCTTCCGGGCGCTGCATGCGTCGAGACAGCTCATCCCGGACGTTCTTCATCATCTCGGGCGCGTGGGCGTTCAGCCAGTCTCTCAGTTGCGCGGCTTCTTCGGTCTTGCCTTCCGCTCCAAGGATGGAGAGCAGAACCAGGCGGTGCATCGGGTTGTACTCCAGGTCAGACATACGCGACCAAAGCTCGGCCGCCTGCAGGTCACCACGCATGAAGGCGCAAAGCGCCATGCCGACTTCGTAATATCCCTTGGGGCCGGCATCCTTGTTGACGGCGCGGGAGACGAGTTCGCAGCCGGATTGCCACTTTCCGGACATGGCCAGCCGTAGGCCGTATTCGCCGGCGACCTCGGTGTCGTTGGCGTTGGCGGCATAGGCGGCGGCGCCGAGTTTCAGCGCCTTGTCGATATCGTTGGTGAAGAAGCTGACCAGCATCGCCGCCTGCAGCGCGCGGGTATTGTTTGGAGCGATTGCCGTGGCGCGCTCCGCTGCCTTCGTCGCCAGCGTCATGGTGTCGGGTGTTGGCCGCGCGCCGAGCTTGTAGCGGAACCGGATTTCACCGAGATAGACAAGCGATAGCAGTGCCCAGGATGTCGCGTTGTTTGGGAAGCGCGCGGTTGCGCGAAGAAGGCAATCGCGGGCGGCGGCATGGCTTTTTGCGTCCATTCCCCGGCGATAGCTGTAATAGGCGAGCGTGCAGTCGTAGGCGCCGCCCATTTCGCTCAAGGACGGTTCGGCGATCTTGTCGGTATCGGTGACGAAGATCGCGCCATAGGGCTGGGCCACCGACACCGCGATATCCTGTCCGATATCGGCCTGGATCTGCAGGATGCTCTTGGCGCCAAGATCGGCGTCGTAATTGTTCGCCCAGATGACAGCAGCATCGGAGCGCCGGATCAGCCTCGATATGGAGCGCAGCCTGTTGCCATCGCGCTGCACGCTGCCCTGCAAGGCAAAGCCGTGCAGGTTGCCGTCCTTGGCCCTCGATGGGTCGGCGACGACGATGATGTCGTCGAAGGTTGCGAGCTGACCGATGATCTCGTCCCTCAACCCCTGGGCGATATCGGCGGTGGCGCCTTCTTCTCCATCCGATTGGAAGTTTTCGACGACGATCATCGGGTTGGAGGTATCCGCGACCGGGGATTGCTGCGTTCCGGCCCGGCCGGTTAGCAAGCCCGCCGGCCAAAGGAGGTAACCGGCTGTCGCGGCGATCAGGAGTGTGGCGCCAAAGGCAAAAGCGGCGAATGATCTGGTATCTCTCGTCTTGCGATCGGCCGGTGCGCGTGCCGTCGCGGGCTCGGAACGAGGGGCCGGAGCGGCGGATGGATGCGATGGCTCGGCATAGTCGAAATGCGGGACGTAGCCGCCCTTGGGAATGGTGATCACGATCGGATCGGACTGCCCGGCGACGAGATAATAGCGCTCGAGGCCACGGCGAATGCGACCGGCTTCTATTCTGACGACGGGGTCGTTCTGTGCGTCGAACGAACTCTGCCTGCCGAAGATTTCATTGGCGATGGTGAAGGCCTTGAGGAACTGGGCGCGTCCCTCCAGGGTCTCGGTGACCACGAAGCGCAGGAACTTCCGGCCACGCTCGGGGGAATGAAACTCGTCGCTGGCGAGAACACGCTCGAGTTGCTGGAGGATATCGTCCGGTTTAGGTCCTGGTTCGCCCGAAAACTCGACCTTTGCGCTACTCATGATGCCCCTCCGACACGATCACGCAATCATCTTTAGTCTCTACTAATGGAGCATATCCCATAACCATGTGTGGTTTCAATGACTTTGTCGAACGCAGCTTAAAGTAGCCTGACCGGTACCGCTGGTAGAGCCGGGCTGCGAGGTGCTGCGGGTTGCGGCATGCCGCCTGACGTCAAGACCATGCGCAGCAGTTCGGCGAGGTTGCGCGCCTCCATTTTCGCCATGACGTTGGCGCGATGAACCTCGACCGTTCGCGCGCTAATGCCGAGGTTGAAGGCAATCATCTTGTTCTGCAGACCATCAAGAACAGCGGCCAGAACCTGGTGCTCGCGCTCGGTCAGCTGCCGCAGTCGATTGGCGACCATTTCGGTGTCGACTGGTGTGGGCGAGGGGGGCGTACGACGCGATGTGGCCTGGTTGATCGCGGCGATCAGCGCCTGGTCCTCGAACGGCTTCTTGATGAAGTCGGCCGCACCCGCCTTCATCGCCTGCACGGCCGTCTCCACGTCTCCGTCGCCGCCGACGAGGATCGTGGGGATGTTTGCGTTGAGCGCATTCAGTCGCTCCAGCAGTTGCAGCCCGTCCGTGCAGGACATCCGCGTGACCTTGACGAGGCATGCCCTGCCGGAGACGGGCAACTGATCCAGAAACGCCGACGCGCTCTCATAGGCGCGAACCGCGAAGCCCGAGGATATCAGCAGGAACGTCAGGGATCGCCGCGGTATCTCTTGGTCGTCGACGAGGTGCACGGTCAGGTCATTCGCCATCGAGTAAACTCTCCCTCAAATGCAACGAAAGCGCGAGAGCGCGGTTCCCCTGTCCACTCTCTCACTGACTGTATATTACCACTACACTGCGCTCTTCAGGCGTAGCATCGCGTAACATCTGTGGTAGCCGACACGTTGAAAACATTGATGTCGGACGTCTCAAGCGTCTGGATGCGTTGATCCGGCTCAATGCCGGTTATCCCCGGACGGCCTATCATCGCGGGACTTTCCCCAATTCGCGCCCCCAATTCTCGATGGAGCCCCTACGATGAGAAAGCTGGTTCTTGCGACAGGTATTGCGATCGCCGCCGTGATGGCGGCACCTGTCGGTGCGCAACAGGATCGCAAGGAATATCGGCGCATGAACTGGGCCGAAAACTTGCCCGATGCGGTGAAGATCTATCACGGCAAGCGGTTCTCGGTCGTCAGCTATCGCACGGCGATCGAAACCGGCGCGCTGCATCAGCCGGGCAAGCCGGATGAGGTGAAAGCCGTTCGGGCGGCTGCGCGATCCAACAAGTGGCTGGTCGAACAGCTGAAGGCGAAGAAGCTGACGCCTGATGATATCGAGTGGGTCACGCGGGCGCGCAACGGCAACCTCGTCTTCTACGTGGAATGACCGCGGCCTTCGCGATGGCCTCCTGACCAGCAATACCGCTTAGCGCATTGTTTGCGATCAATGACACGGCCGAACCCGTCCCGTTAGGCTCATCCCATCCATGGGTAGCAGGGCGATCGCTATCCCAGGCAGCTTGGAGGAGAGCGCGATGCGCGGTTTTGGGGTTCATTCGGAAGTCGGGAAGCTCAGAACGGTGATGGTCTGCCGACCGTCGCTCGCCCATCAGCGGCTGACGCCGGGCAATTGCCATGATCTTCTCTTCGACGACGTGCTCTGGGTTCACGAGGCGCAGAAGGATCATTACGACTTTGTGCTGAAGATGCAGGAGCGTGGCGTCGAGGTTCTCGAGCTGCACGACATGCTGGCGCAGACCCTGGTGGACAAGCCGGCGCGCGACTTCGTGCTCGATCGCCGCATCACGCCGAATGTTCTCGGCTCGCAGATCGCCGAGGCGGTGCGGCCCTGGCTCGACGAGATGCCGGCGACACAGCTCGCGGCCTTCATGATCGGCGGCATCGCGATCTCCGACCTTCCCGACGTCAAGGCGAAGACGCTGATGCTGAGCGCGCTGTCGGAGACCGAGTTCGTCATTCCGCCTATCCCGAACACGCTGTTCCAGCGCGATCCCTCCTGCTGGATCTATAATGGCGTGACCTGCAATCCGATGTTCTGGCCGGCGCGGCAGCCCGAGACGCTGATCCAGCGCGCGGTCTACAAGTTTCATCCGACGTTCCGCGACGGCGATTTCAAGATCTGGTGGGGCGACAGCGACGAGGATTTCGCCAACGCCTCGATCGAGGGCGGCGACGTCATGCCGATCGGAAACGGCACCGTTCTGATCGGCATGGGCGAGCGCACCACCTATCAGGCGGTTGGCCAGGTGGCGCGCGCTCTGTTCAAGAACAAGGCGGTTACCAGGGTCATCGGCTGCCTGATGCCGAAGAGCCGGGCGGCCATGCATCTCGACACGGTCTTCAGCTTCTGCGACCGCGATGTGGTGACGCTCTTTGCAGAGGTCGTCGATCAGATCCGCTGCTACAGCATGGTGCAGACCGATGACGACGGCAATTTCGACATTCATCCGGAGACGGAGCCGATGCTCGATATCGTCGCCAAGGCGCTTGGAGTCGGCAAGCTCAGGGTCGTGGAAACAGGCGGCAACGCCTACCAGGCCGAACGCGAGCAGTGGGACGACGGCAACAACGTCGTCGCCCTCGAGCCCGGCGTCGTGGTCGGCTACGACCGCAACACCTACACCAATACGCTTCTTCGCAAGGCGGGCATCGAGGTCATCACCGTTCGCGGTTCCGAACTCGGCCGCGGTCGTGGCGGCGGGCACTGCATGACATGCCCGATCTGGCGCGACCCCGCCTATTGATAGCAGACATCCTGAAACAGCCCTACGGAGCAAGACCATGAGCTTCAATCTGCGCAACCGTTCGCTTCTGACCGTGCAGGATTATACGCCACGCGAATTCCGCTATCTTCTCGATCTCGCGCGCGATCTGAAGCGGGCCAAATATGCCCGCACCGAGCAGCAGCACCTGAAGGGCAAGGAGATCTGCCTGATTTTCGAAAAGACCTCGACGCGCACCCGGTGCGCCTTCGAAGTCGCCTGCTCGGACCAGGGGGCGAACGTGACCTATCTCGATCCGTCCGGCTCGCAGATCGGCCACAAGGAATCCTTCAAGGACACGGCGCGCGTGCTCGGCCGCATGTATGATGCGATCGAATATCGGGGTTCGGCGCAGCAGGGGGTGGAGACGCTGGCGCGCTATGCCGGCGTGCCTGTCTATAATGGCCTAACGGACGAATACCATCCGACGCAGATGATCGCCGACGTGATGACCATGCGCGAACATGCCGACAAGCCGATCGCCGACATCAAATACGCCTATATCGGCGACACGCGCTCGAACATGGGCCATTCGCTGCTGATCGTGGGCTGCCTGATGGGCATGGATGTCAGGATCTGCGGGCCGAAATCGCTGTGGCCGGCCGAGGAATACATCAAGATCGCGAGGGAATTGCAGGAGCGATCCGGCGCGCGGCTTCTGATCACCGACGATCCGATGGAGGCGGTGAAGGGCGTCGATTTCATTCACACCGACGTCTGGGTGTCGATGGGCGAGCCGAAGGATGTCTGGCGCGAGCGCATCAAGCTGTTGACGCCCTATCAGGTCAACGAAGCGCTGATGAAGGCGAGCGGCAATCCGCAGACCAAGTTCATGCATTGCCTGCCGGCCTTCCACGACACGGAGACCACACTGGGCAAGCAAATTGCCGAGGATTACGGCATGAGCAATGGCCTGGAGGTGACCGGCGAGGTGTTCGAATCCGAGGCCAACGTCGCCTTCGAGCAGGCGGAGAACCGGCTGCACACGATCAAGGCGCTGCTTGTCGCGACATTGGGAGACTAGGATGCGGATCGTCATCGCGCTTGGCGGCAACGCTCTTCTCCGGCGCGGGGAAGCGATGACCGCGGATGTTCAGAGACGCAACACGCGGGTGGCGGCCGAGGCGATTGCGCCGCTGGCCGCCGAGCATCAGCTCATCGTCACCCATGGCAATGGTCCGCAGGTCGGCTTGCTTGCGCTGCAGGGCGCCGCCTACAAGCCGGACGAGGCCTATCCGCTCGACGTGCTCGGTGCCGAGACGGAGGGGATGATCGGCTACATGCTGGAGCAGGAACTCGGCAATGTGCTGCCTTTCGAGCAGCCGCTGGCGACGCTGCTCACCATGGTCGAGGTCGATGCCGACGATCCGGGCTTTACGAACCCCACGAAGTTCGTCGGCCCTGTTTACGAGAAGGCGGATGCCGATCGCATCCGCTCTGAAAAGAACTGGGTGTTCAAGCAGGATGGCGACAAGTGGCGCCGGGTCGTTGCCTCACCGCTTCCCAAGCGTATCTTCGAGATCCGGCCGGTGCGCTGGCTGCTCGAGCAGCGCACTATCGTCATCTGCGCCGGCGGCGGCGGGATTCCCACCATGTACGAGAAGGGCAAGGAGCGCCACCTGGTTGGCGTCGAAGCCGTCATCGACAAGGACCTCTGCTCGGAGCTGCTGGCGCGCGAGATCGGCGCCGATCTGCTGATCATGGCGACCGACGCACCGGCCGTCTGCCTCGATTGGGGCAAGCCGTCGCAAAAGGCGATCCACAAGGCCCGTCCCGGCGACATGAAGCAGTTCGACTTTCCGGCGGGCTCCATGGGGCCGAAGGTCGATGCCGCCTGCCATTTCGCCGAGACGACGGGCAAGGCGGCGGCGATCGGGGCGCTTGCGGATATTGCCGGCATGGTGCGGGGCGAGCTGGGCACGATCATCGATGGCCGCTTCGGTGGGCTAAGCTGGCACGGTTGAATGGGCGGACCCGAAGTAGCACGAGGATTATAGCGAGGCAGCGGGGCGTATCGGCGCCCCGTTTTGCGTTTCGACGCTTTGCGTGCGCGTGACATCGCCGTTTCGCCGTTGCCAGACATAGACGGGAATGCCGAGCATCAGGAGGACCATGCCATAGAGCACCGGCTCGGCGCCCGAGCCATAGAGCGTGAACATGGCAAAGAGGAAGGCGATCAATTCGATGACGGTGACGCGGGGCGTCTTTTGCCCGTTGCTCAGCCGCGAGGCGACAAGGGTGCCGGCGAGCGCGCAGAAGGCGTAGGGGACGACTGCGGTCATCGTGCTCAGCCCCACCATCAGCCGGTAGACCGCCGCAAAGCTATCGGAGCCGACCGCCTGCACGAGGACGAGCAAGGTCGCGAAGGTGGCCGAGACCACCATGCCGATGGCAGGCACGCCGCGGCTGGAGAGGCGGGCGAAGAGCGGCGGAAACAATCCATCGCGGGCGGCGGCCATCGGCACCTGGCCCATCAGCAGCGTCCAGCCGTTCAGCGCGCCGATCGAGGAGATCACCACCGCGATCGAGATTGCCAGTTCGCCGCCACGCCCCCACATCAGCCCCGCCGCTTCCGAGAAGGGGGCGACGGAGTGGATGAGTTGCGGGCGCGGCACGACGCCCAT
The DNA here is from genome assembly GCA_900465665.1 of Hyphomicrobiales bacterium. Lineage (GTDB taxonomy): Bacteria > Pseudomonadota > Alphaproteobacteria > Rhizobiales > Rhizobiaceae > Rhizobium. The sequence continues at coordinate 83,287 of UBJO01000004.1, read as the reverse complement.
CACGACGACGGTGCCAAGCACATAAAGAGCCGCGGCGATGGAGATACCGAGCACGGTCGAACGGGGGATTGTTCGGCGCGCGTCTCGGACATCGCCAGCGGGAACGGTGGCCGATTCCAGACCCAGATAGGCAAACATGGTCAGCGGCGCCAGGGCCGCGAAGGATTGCAGCAGTGACTGGCCGCTGGGGTTGAATTCGGCGAAATGCGAGGTGTCGATATAGAGGAGACCGATGATGGCGACGGCGCCGAAGGGGATGAGCTTGGCATAGGTCGTCACCTGCGCGAAGAGCCCGGCCGCGTGGACGCCGCGCAGGTTGACGAGCACGATCGTCCAGATGACGCCGAGCGTCAGGATCGTTGCCGTCAGCCGGTTGCCGAGCGCGGGGAAGAGATCGATCATCACGCCGGTAAAGGCGATGGCGATGACGGGAAGCGACGACCAGATCGAAATCCAGTAACCCCAGGCGATGAGAAAGCCGGCGAAATCGCCATAGGCAAGCCGCGTATAGGCGTAGGGACCGCCAACGGCCGGCACCATGCCGGCAAGCCGCGCGAAGGTGAGACCAAGGCAGATCGCACCTGAACCCATGATCATCCACACCAGGATCGCCAGATTGCCATAAGGGGCGACCGCGGCCGGCGACAGATAGAAGCCAGACCCGACCATGTTGCCGACGACGATGGCGGTACAGGCGGCGAGCCCGAGGCTTTTGCCGTTCTGCGAGGTCGTCATGAAATCCCTCCCGAAGATCGGTTCACCGCTGTGGACGATAGCCGTCGGATGGTCCGGGATAGCGTCCCGGCTTGTGCGGCCACGGGCATCCTCTTCCCAATCCGCAGGGCTCGCAATCCGGATCAATGCGTAGTACGCCGCCACGCCTGAAGCCTTCACCATTCGTGTGAACGCGCTAAAATGAGATGGGCAGACAAGCGGAGACAGTGATGCGGAACGAGCAGCGCTTTTTGACCATATCGATCGTAGCGACCGTCGTGGTGGCGGCTCTCGGCATCGTCTTCGGCATCATATCGGGCTCATTTTCCATCGCCTTCGACGGCGTCTATTCGCTGGCCGATGCGGCGATGACCGGGCTTGCGCTCTGGGTGTCGAGCCTGATCGTGCGGTCGGCGGAGAGCAATGCCAAGTCCGGCCGCATCCGCAATCGCTTCACCATGGGCTTCTGGCATCTGGAGCCCATCGTGCTTTTGCTCAACGGTTGCCTGCTGATGACGGTGGCCGTCTACGCGCTGATCAATGCCGTCATCAGCGTCATCAATGGCGGGCATGAGCTGCATTTCGGCGCCGCGATCGTCTATTCCGGCGCCACGCTTGTCGTCTGCGTGGTCATGGCGTCGATCGGCATTGCGTTGAACCGCAGCCTGAAGTCCGATTTCATCGCGCTCGATATCAAGGCCTGGATCATGTCCGGCGGTATCGCGTTTGCGTTGCTTGTCGCCTTCGTGATCGGTCTCGCGGTGCTGCCGACGCCGATGGCCTGGATCGCCCGATATGTCGACCCCGTGGTGCTCGGCCTCGTGTGCCTCGTCATGATCCCGCTGCCTATCTGCACGATCTTGAAAGCGCTGAGCGAGGTGCTGCTGATCGCGCCCGTCGATCTGCAGGAGCATGTCGACCAGGTGGCGTCGGACACCGTCAAGCGCCTTGGCTTCCTCTCCTATCGCGCCTATGTCGCGCGCGTCGGCAGGGCGACCGAGGTCGAGCTCTATTTCATCGTTCCGGAGGGACTACCCGCCAAGACGATCGAGGAGTGGGACGCGCTGCGCGACGATATCGGCGACCGGATCGGCGGCGAGGGGGCCAATCGCTGGCTAACGATCGCCTTTACCGCCGATGCCGAATGGGCCGAATAGGCACCGTTTCTCTTAGCTGTATGCTTTTGCCTTCACGTTGACTGCAATCAACGACGGTCCGCAACCTGCCGTGTACCATCCGCCCAATCTGAGACGCACACAGCGGCATGACAGCCGCTGTCCAAACTTGGGTTCTGGAGGGGCGCATGGAATTCCACAAGTCATTTCCGATCGCAGTCATCGACGAGGATTTCGACGGCAAGAGTGCCGCCGGCCGCGGGATGCGCGATCTGGCTGCTGCCATCGAGGCGGAGGGTTTTCGTGTCGTCTCCGGCGTCACTTATGAGGATGCGCGGCGGCTGGTGCATATCTTCAACACCGAGTCGGCCTGGCTGGTTTCCGTCGATGGCACGGAGGACAAGGCGTCGCGCTGGCAGGTGCTGGAGGAGGTCCTGAGCGCCAAGCGCCGCAAGAACGACAGGCTGCCGATCTTCCTGTTCGGCGACGACACGACGGCCGAAGACGTGCCGGCCAGCGTGCTGCGCCATGCCAATGCCTTCCTGCGGCTGTTTGAGGATTCCGCCGAGTTCATGGCCCGCGCCATCGTGCAGGCGGCGCGCAACTATCTCGACCGGCTGCCGCCTCCGATGTTCAAGGCGCTGATGGATTATACGTTGGAGGGGGCGTATTCCTGGCATACGCCGGGCCACGGCGGCGGCGTCGCCTTCCGCAAGAGCCCGGTCGGGCAGCTCTTCTACACCTTCTTCGGCGAGAATACGCTGCGGTCGGATATCTCGGTGTCGGTCGGCAGTGTCGGGTCGCTTCTGGATCACGTCGGGCCGATCGCGGAGGGAGAGCGCAACGCGGCGCGCATCTTCGGCACGGATGAGTCTCTCTTCGTCGTCGGCGGCACCTCGACCGCCAACAAGATCATCTGGCACGGCATGGTCGGGCGCGGCGATCTCGTGCTCTGCGACCGCAACTGCCACAAGTCGATCCTGCATTCGCTGATCATGACCGGCGCGACGCCGATCTATCTCATTCCTTCGCGCAACGGGCTCGGCATCATCGGGCCGATCTCCAAGGATCAGTTCACGCCCGAGGCGATCGCAAAGAAGATCGCGGTCAGCCCGTTTGCGGGGGAGACTAGCGGCAAGGTGCGGCTGATGGTGATCACCAACTCCACCTATGACGGCCTCTGCTACAATGTCGACGCTATCAAGGTGTCGCTCAAGGATTCAGTCGAGGTGCTGCACTTCGACGAGGCCTGGTACGCCTATGCGAACTTTCACGAGTTTTACGATGGCTTCCACGGCATTTCCTCGACGCAGCCGGCGCGCTCGCAGAACGCCATCACCTTCGCCACGCATTCGACGCACAAGCTTCTCGCGGCCTTCTCGCAGGCGTCGATGATCCACATCCAGCATGCCGAAAACAAGAAGCTCGACGTCACGCGCTTCAACGAGGCCTTCATGATGCACACCTCGACTTCGCCGCAATACGGCATCATCGCGTCGTGCGATGTGGCCGCGGCGATGATGGAGCAGCCGGCCGGCCGCGCGCTGGTGCAGGAGACGATCGACGAGGCCATCAGCTTCCGCCGGGCGATGAACGCGGTGCGCGGTCAGATGGGGCAGAGCTGGTGGTTCGACGTGTGGGAACCAACGATCGCGGAGGAGACGCCGAGCGATACGCATGCGGAGTGGGTGCTGAAGCCGGGCGACGCCTGGCACGGCTTTACCGGGCTTGCCGAAAACCACGTGATGGTCGATCCGATCAAGGTCACCATCCTGTCGCCGGGGCTTTCGGCGGATGGGACGATGCGGGAGCACGGGATACCGGCGGCCGTCATCACCAAGTTCCTCTCCTCGCGCCGGATCGAGATCGAAAAGACCGGGCTTTACTCCTTCCTCGTGCTGTTCTCGATGGGGATCACGCGCGGCAAGTGGAGCACGCTCGTCACCGAGCTCATCAATTTCAAGGATCTCTACGACAGCAACGCGCCATTGACGCGCGCGCTGCCGGCACTGGCCGCCGCGCATCCCGAGGCCTATGGGAACATGGGCCTGCGCGATCTCTGCGAGCAGGTTCACGCCATCTACCGCAAGGACGATGTGCCGAAGGCGCAGCGTGAGATGTATACGGTGCTGCCCGAGATGGCGCTGCGGCCGGCCGACGCCTATGACCACCTCGTCAAGGGGCGGATCGAGAGCGTCGAGATCGACAAGCTGATGAACCGCATCCTGGCGGTGATGATCGTTCCCTATCCGCCGGGTATTCCGCTGATCATGCCGGGCGAGCGGATCACCGAAACGACGAAATCCATCCAGGATTACCTGCTTTACGCGCGCGACTTCGACCGCAAATTCCCGGGCTTCGAGACCGATATTCACGGCCTGCGCTTCGAGGCCGGCAGCAACGGCCGCCGCTACCTCGTCGATTGCGTGGCGGAGGGGGCGGTCCAATGATCCCGCGCGACGTGAAATCCCCGACGGTTGCGATACCGTTCAACAAGATGCTGAAGATCGTCGCGGTCGTCGATCGCGACAACCGCCAAGTGCAGGAGCTGCTGGCGCAGCTCGCGGCAGACAATTTCGAGGTCGAGCTCCGCGATGACTATACGGCCGACGTTTCGGAAGACGCGTCGGTGGGCGCCTATATCGGCTCCGTGGAAGGCGGGTTGCTTCCCTATGCGCGCGGCTTTCTCCGCTCGCTGCGCGAGGCGGGTTTCCGTACGCCGGTCTGGGCGATGGCGGATACGCTCAGCATTGCGGACATGGACGTCGTCGAGATGGCGGGCGAGGTGGATGGCTTCGTCTATCTCGGCCAGCAGACGCCGGCCTTCTATGCCAAGCAGATCGTCTCCAGCCTGATCAACTACGGCAAATCGCTGCTGCCGCCGTTTTTCGGGGGCATGATGGCCTATGACGGCGAAGCCAATATCGCCTTCGATTGCCCCGGCCACCAGGGCGGGCAGTTCTATCGCAAGTCTCCGGCCGGCCAGCTGTTCTTCAAGTATTTCGGCGAAAGCATCTTCCGCAACGACCTTTGCAATGCGGACGTCGATCTCGGTGATCTCCTGATCCACGAAGGTCCCGCCGTCGAGGCGCAGAAGCAGGCGGCGCGGATCTTCGGGGCGGATCGCACCTATTTCATCCTGAACGGGACCAGCACCTCCAACAAGGTGGTGACCAACGCGGTGCTGCGCGCCGGCGATCTCGTGCTGTTCGATCGCAACAATCACAAGTCGCTGCACCAGGGCGCGCTGGTGCAGGCGGGGGCGATCCCGATCTATCTGCCGACGGCGCGCAATTCCTTCGGCATGATCGGCGCCGTCGACTGGGCGGCGTGGGACGAGGGCTGGCTGCGACAGCAGATCGCGGCCCATCCGCTTCTGGCGGACAAGAGCCGGGCCAATGCCGAGCGCCCCTTCCGGCTCGCCTGCATCCAGCTCGCCACCTATGACGGCACGATCTACAATGTCCGCCAGGTCATGGAGAATATCGGTCATCTCTGCGACTACGTGCTCTGGGACGAGGCCTGGATCGGCTACAACGCCTTCCATCCGCTGTTCGAGGGCCATAGCCCGATGCGGCTCAAGGATCTCAAGCCCGACATGCCCGGCCTGTTTTCGACGCAGTCGGTACACAAGCAGGGGGCGGGCTTCTCGCAGGCGTCGCAGATCCACAAGCGCGACGAACATATCAGCGACCAGCGCCGCTTCATCGAGCACAAGCGCTTCAATGAATCGCTGCTGATGCATGTCTCGACATCGCCCTTCTACCCGCTGTTCGCCTCGCTCGACGTCAATGCAAAGGTGCATGAGGGCAAGGCCGGCGAGATGCTCTGGGATCGCTGCATCGGTCTCGGGATCGAGGTGCGCAAGAAGCTGCGCGGCTTCGTCCAGCACTACGAGAGCAAGGCGACGAGCGCCGACGAGCAATGGTTCTTCGATCCCTTCGTGCCGGACAAGATCTCCGTCACGGGGTCCCAACACACCGGCGACCTCACGGGCATAAGGTGGGAGGATGTGCCGACCGATGTGCTGAAGCGCGAGCAGCAGTGCTGGCGGTTCGATCCCGAGGCGACGTGGCATGGCTATGCCGGCTATGCGCCGGGCTACACCATGGTCGATCCCAACAAGCTGACGCTTCTGACGCCTGGTATCGACCGGAAGACCGGCGAGTACCGCGAGTTCGGTATCCCGGCGACCGTCGTTGCCAACTATCTGCGCGAGCAGCGCGTCGTGCCGGAGAAGTGCGATCTCAACAGCCTGCTTTTCCTGCTGACGCCGGCCGAAGACGAAAGCAAGCTCAACACGCTCGTCGCCAAGCTGGTGAAATTCAAGAACCTGTGGGATCGCGATGCCCCGCTGCAGGATGTGCTGCCGACCGTCTTCGCCGCCAATCACGAGCGCTATCAGGGCTACACGGTGCGGCAGGTCTGCAAGGAGATGCACAGCTTCTATCGCTCCGCCGGCGTCAAGGAATTGCAGCGCCTGTGCTTCCGCTCCGAGAGCTTTCCGGAGCCGGCGATCTCGTCGAAGCAGGCTTACGAGGCGCTGGTCGCCAACAATGTCGACTACGTGCCGCTGTCGGAAGCCGCCGGGCGCATCTCGGCGACGCTGGCGCTGATCTATCCGCCCGGCATCGGCGTGATCGTGCCCGGAGAGCGCTGGGACAACAGGGCGCGGCCGATGCGCGATTATTTCCTGGCCTTCGAGGAGTCCTTCAACCGCTTCCCGGGCTTCAACTACGAAGTCCAGGGCGTGTTCCAGGAACGGATCGATGGGCGCATCAAGTTCCACACATATGTCGTGCGCGAGTAGGGCGAGGGGAGAGTGTCATCATGACCGATCACACAATGCATGCTGCGGCCGATACCACGGCCAAGAAGAAGATGAACCTGATGCAGCTGACCTTCATCGTTGCCGTCAACATGATGGGGTCGGGCATCATCATGCTGCCGGCGAACATGGCGCAGGTCGGCGCCATCTCGCTGCTCTCATGGATCGTCACCGCGCTCGGCTCGATGGCGATCGCCTACGGTTTCGCGCAGGCCGGGCTGTTCAACCAGCGGCCCGGCGGCATGTCTGCCTATGCCGAGGATGCCTACGGCAAGGATGGCTACTTCCTCGTCTTCTTCCTCTATTTCCTGTCGCTGGCGATCGGCAATGTCGCGATCGGCATCTCGGCGGTGGGCTATCTCGCGGGCTTCTTTCCGGTGCTGACCTCGACGCCCGTCATGACCTGCGTCGCGCTGATCGCGCTCCTTTGGCTCACTACGGCCGCCAATTTCGGTGGCCCGCGCATCACCGGGCGGATCGGGTCGATCACCGTGTGGGGCGTCATCATTCCGGTCGGTCTGTTGTCGATCATCGGATGGTTCTGGTTCAGTTCGAGCACGTTTGGCGCCGCCTGGAATCCGAAGGGGCTGACGCTGGCGCAGGGCATGGGATCCAGCATCTCGCTGACGCTCTGGGCGTTCCTCGGCATGGAGTCCGCGGCGCAGAACTCCGATGCCGTCGAAAATCCTAAGCGTGACGTGCCGCTTGCCTGTATGTTCGGCACGCTCGGCGCTGCCGTCATCTACATCCTGTCGACGACTGTGATCCAGGGCATCGTGCCGAACGCCGATCTCGCGGCCTCGACCGGTCCCTTCGCGCTTGCCTATGCGACCATGTTCAATCCGACGATCGGCTCGATCATCATGGCACTCGCGGTGCTTGCCTGCGTCGGGTCGCTGCTCGGCTGGCAGTTCACCATCGCGCAGACGGCGCGCACGGCGGCGCAGGAGCGGATGTTCCCGGCGATCTTCTCTCGGGTGAACCAGATGGGGGCGCCGGTGCAGGGCATGATCATCCTCGGCATCGTGCAGACGGGGCTTGCCCTGATGACCATTTCGCCGACGCTCAATGAGCAGTTCTCGGCCCTCGTCAACCTCGCGGTCGTCACCAACGTGCTGCCTTACATCGTGGCGCTTTCGGCTCTCTTCGTGATGATGAAGAAGGCGGGCGTGCCGCCGGCGAAGTACCGGCTGAACTCCATCATCGCCACGCTCGGCATGCTCTATAGCGTGTTCGCGATCTATGCCTCCGGCAAGGACGCGGTGCTTGGCGGCATGCTGGTCACGGGTATCAGCTTCATCATTTATGGCCGGATCGCGCCGCGCTTTTCGAGCGGCCTGAACCGTGTCGCGGCGGCAGAATAGTTCCGGGGAGGATGCGTCATGCAACAGAAGAAGCGTTTGAAGACATTGCTGACCGCGTCGATCCTCGCCGGCGCGGCCGCCTCCATGGCGCTGTCGTCCGCCGAGGCGCAGACACTCGATCGCATCAAGACGAGCAGTTCGCTGAAGCTCGGCTATGAACCGGATGCCCGGCCGTTCTCGTTCAAGACCGAGCAGGCGGCACCCGGCGGCTACGCGGTCGCGCTTTGCGGCAAGATCGCCGACAGCCTGAAGACGGCGCTGAACCTGCCGCAGCTGAATGTCGAATGGGTGCCGCTGACGGACAAGGGGCGGGAGCCGGCGATAAAGGACGGGACGGTGGATCTCGTCTGCGGTGCCGAGCCGATCACGCTCACGCGTCGCGCCGAGGTGTCTTTCTCGCTGCCGATCTTTCCGAGCGGCACGGGCGTGGTCTTGAGCAAGAGCGCGCCATTGGCGTTGACCGAGGTTCTGGCCTATGGGCAGCCCACCAGCCGGCCGATCTGGCGCGGCTCTCCGGCTCGCACCATCCTCGAGCACAAGACCTTCTCGTCGATCGCGGGGACGACCAGCGAGCGCTGGCTGGCTGACCGGATCAAGACCTTCCAGCTGGCGGCGACATCGGTGCCGGTGGAAAGCTACGCGATCGGTATCGAACGTGTCGTCGACGGCAGTTCGGCCGCGCTGTTCGGCGACATGCCGCTTCTCATGGATGCGGCCGCCCGCAGCGACAATGCCGGCAATCTCGTGGTGCTGAGGCGGCATTTCACCTATGAGCCGCTGGGGCTGGAACTGGCGCGCGGTGACGAAGACTTCCGTCTCGCCGTCGATCGCGCGCTCAGCCAGACTTACGCCTCGGCCGATTTCGTGGAGCTGTTCACGACATGGTTCGGCGTGCCCGACGAGGCCATCGTCACCTTCTTCCGGCAGACCGCGCTGCCGGAGTAATCCGGCCGCCCACCCGCCTCATCATGGCTGTTTGTCGATAAAAAGCGATATTTGCTGCATCGCGGAACAATCCGACACCCTCAAGGATTCGTACAAGGAGTAGTGAATGCGGAGGTAAGCCATGAACCGGGAGCGCGGACGGAGGAGGCTGATGCTCAGACTGCCGGATATCCGGCATGTTCTGGCAGGTGTGCCCACGGAAGCGCTCGGTGACATGTTCGAGTCCTACGCACTCGCCGCCGACGCGCTCGACCGGTTTCGCAGCGAACTGCCGATGCAGGAAAGTCTGATCGCGGAGTATTCCGAACTTTGTCATGAGATCGAGCAGGAGGTTATCCTCTATTGCTCCGGCGGGCTCAGATCTCAGGGATGAGATCGTTCAGCTGTCATGCGTCCCGGCTCAATCAACCGGCGCAATTGGCTTTGTTTCCGTGCTGTCTCGCGGCGGCCAGGCCCAGGCGCGCAGCAGCTCGTAGAACACGCTGAGCACTATCGGCCCGAGGAACAGGCCCAGCAGCCCATAGGATAGCGTGCCGCCGATAACCCCGATCAGGATCACCAGCATCGGCGTAGAGAGGCCTTTCGCCATCAGGATCGGCTTCAGCACGTTGTCGACCAGCATGATCGGTACCGCCACGACGGTGAGCGCCAAGGCGACCGATGTTGGCCATGAGAGCCAGCCCCAGATGATCGCCGGCACGAGGACAAGCCCCGGGCCCAGCTGCATCACGCAGAGCATGAAGATGATGAAGGTCAGTGCGCCCCGTGCGGGCAGGTCGAAGAAGGCGAAGCACAGGCCGCACATCAGCGTCTGCAGGAAAGCAACGCCGATGACGCCGCGCGAGACATTCCTGACTGTCGTTCCCGCGAGCTTGGCGAAGCCGACGCCCCGGTCACCGGCGATGCGGCTTGCCAGAACCTGAATGGTTTCGGCGAGCCGCGTCGACTGGGTGAGGAAGAAGCCGGAGAGGATAACGGAGGCGACGAAGCTCAATACGCCGCCGCTGATCGAGGCGAGCTTGGCGACCACGATCCCCATCACATGCAGGATCGGCTTTTGATATTCGATGATGTTGGAGGCGAGATCGCCGGCCACCTTGTTCCAGCCGGCGTAAAGGCGTTCGCCGATGACCGGCCATGCGCGAATGCTCTCGGGTGCTGCCGGCAGCGCGAAGCTCTCCGCCTGTAGCTTGCCGACCAGCCCTTCCACCGCGTCGGCGAAATTGACCGCCACGAGCGCCACGGGGGCGATGATCAGCACGAGGCAGGCGACGACGATGACTGTTGCGGCAATCACCGGCCGGTTGCCGATCAGCCGCGAGAGCGCGTTGAACATCGGGTAGAGCGCGACGGCAAGGATGGCCGACCAAACGACGATCAGCGCGAACGGCGCGATGAGCAGCACCGTCCAATAGGCGAAAAGGCCGATGATCCCGAGGCGCACAAGGTCGCTGACCCTTGCCTCGATCGAGATCTGTCCGGCGTCCTTTGCCGCCATGCCCACGTCGTTCGTCTGGTCCATCGTCATAACCCGCGCCGCGAGCCCCCTTGCGCGTCTGGTTACTGCGTCGTGTCGGGCACGACGTGGCGAACGCTGCCGTCCTCGATGAAGTCCGACGGCCGCTTCTGGCGCTTGCCGAGATCGGGCTCCTCGAACTTGATGCGCTCGTAGGGGATGGACTGCAGAATGTGTGATATGCAGTTGATCCGGGCGCGCTTCTTGTCGTCCGAGGGGACGATCCACCATGGGGCGTGGTTGCTGTCGGTCATCCGGAGCATCTCGTCATAGGCGCGGGTATAGTCCCACCAGCGCTGGTAGGACTCCACGTCCATCGGGCTCAGCTTCCACTGCCGGACCGGATCGTCGATGCGGCGGCGGAAGCGGCGCTCCTGCTCCTCTTCGCTGACGGTCAGGAAGTATTTGAGCAGTGTCACGCCACTCTCGACGATCGCCGCCTCGAAACGCGGCGCGAGCTCGAGGAAACGCTGCACCTTCTTCTCGCTGCAGAACCCCATGACGCGGTCGACACCGGCGCGGTTGTACCAGCTGCGATCGAAGATCACGACTTCGCCGGCGGCCGGCAGGTAGTTGATGTAGCGTTGCATGTAGATCTGCGATTTCTCGCGTTCGGTGGGGGCGGGCAGCGCGATGACGCGAAAGACGCGCGGGCTGACCTTCTCGGTGATGCGCTTGATCATGCCGCCCTTGCCGGCGGCGTCGCGGCCTTCGAAGACGATGACCACCCGGGCGCCGGATTTCTTGACCCACGCCTGGAGATGCGCCAGCTCCACCTGCAGGCGGGCGATCTGCTTGTCGTAATCCCACGCCTTCTTTTTCTTCTTGTCCTTGCCGTTGGACTTTGCCGATGGCTCCGGGTCGTGCCCCTTGGTTTCCAGTATCTCGTCCATGGTTCTCCCTCCGTGCTCTTAAACCGTGCTGCCTGCCGATGTCGTGCCTGCCGATGTCGTGACTGTCTGGTCGTAATTCCCGATCAGCGCGCGCAGCGCTTCTTCCCTGCCGTTGAAGATGTTGTCCGGGCCGATCGTCCTGATGACGCCGGCGCGGCTCAGAATGCCGCGGCTCTCCTCGCTGAGATCGGCGACGGCGAAGGTGACGTTGCGCTTGGCGAGGATCTCGGCCACGGCCTCGAGCGCGGTGGCGCCCGTGCTGTCGATATGGGTGATCGCGCTGGCATCGAGCACGAGGCAGCGGGTCTCGGCGGGCAGGTTTCGCGCCACTGACGTCAGGCGGTTCCTGATGTAATCGGCGTTGTAGAAGAGGATGCTGCCCTGCACCGCGAAGACGGCGGCGCCGTCGACAGGGCGCGCTTCGGGGTGGCGGGCAAGGTCGAAGAAGCCGTGCCGGCCTTCGATGCGGCCGAGCAGGCCGTCGCGCGGAAACATCGTCTCGCGCAGCAGATAGACCAGCGTTGCGGCCACCGCGACAATGACGCCGTTGAGCACGCCGAAGCTGATGGCGCCCCACATGGCGATCAGCGCGAAGATGAACTCCATGCGGCTGATGCGCCAGATCTTGCGCAGTTCGTGGACGTCTATGAGGCTGATCGCCGCCATGGCGAGGATCGCGGCCAGCGCCGGAATGGGCAGGATGCGCAGCGCGCTGTGCAGGAAGACGAGGGCCGCGATCAGCGTTGCCGCCGAGACGAGGCCGGCCGCCTGCGAGACGCCGCCGGTCGACAGGTTGATCGCGGTGCGGGAATCCGAAACGCTGATCGGAAACGAGCCGAACAGCCCCGGCGCGATGTTGGCCGCGCCGAGGCCTATCAGCTCCTGGTTCGCATCGACCTCTTCGCCGGTGCGCGAGCCGAAGCTGCGGGCCGCCACGATGCCCGCGCCGAAGCTCACCAGAAAGATCGCGGCGGAGCCGAGTATGATCTTGTCGAGTGGCATCTGGTGGAGCGCGGGCAGCGAGAAGCTTGGCAGGCCGCTCGGGATATCGCCGACGACGGCGATGCCGCGCCCCTGAAAATCGAAGATGGCCGAGAGCACCACCGAGAGGACGACGACCAGCACCGGCCCTGGAATCTTGAGCTGGAAGGCACGCACGAGCCACAGCAGCGCGAACATCGCAAGGCCGAGAAGCAGCGAGGGCCAGTGGATCAGGCCGCTCTTGCCAGCGATCTCGACCAGCGGCGGGACGAGCCCGTCGGATTCGATCTTCACGCCGGTGAAACGGCCGATCTGGCCGACGAGGATCGACAGAGACACGCCGGCGAAGAAGCCGACGAGAATAGGTCGCGAGAGGAAGCTTGCGAGAACGCCGAGGCGCAGCAGCTTGGCGGCGATGCAGCAGATGCCGACGCCAAGCGCGAGTGCCGCCGCAATGGCGACCCGATCGACCGGCGTGCCGGCGGGGTAGGCGGCGACGATCGTGCCCATGGCCGCGGCAAGCACGGTCATGGTGGCCGCATCCGGGCCGACGACAAGGAGCCGCGAGGGTCCGAAGATCGCATAGGCGATCGGCGCGACGATGCTGGCGTAGATGCCCGTTTCCGGCGGCAGGCCGGCAATGGCCGGATAGGCGATGGCGCTCGGCAGGCCAACGGCTGCAATCGACAGCCCGGCCGGGATATCGCTCTTCAGCCAATCCCTGCTGAAACCGCTCAGGCCTCGCAACATCGGAAGACTGCCTATCACCGTGGGCTCCTTATCACTTCGTCATCGGCATTCCCATGTTCGTGCCGGCCCCACCCGCAAGAGCGGGACCGGCCTTCTCCCCTCAGTGTTCAAGGAAGACGTAGTTCATCCAGCTGCTCATCCGCAGCAGCACCTTTCTCAGGACCGCGACGTGGTGCCAGTGGTGGGTGTAGACGGCCACCTCGGCGACGACACCGCCGGGTAGCTGGTAGCCCTCGGTGCTCTCAAGGAGCTCGATGCTGGCGATAGTCTGGCCGGGGGCTGCGCGTTCGGGCGATTGCGGATCGATCAGCGCGCCGGAGGGCTGCAACTGACCTTGCGCCATCACGTCGATGATCCCCTGCACGCGGGCCTTGAAGATCTTGCCTGGGACCGCCTTGAAGGCCACCTCGGCATCGTCGCCGACATTGACGCGTTGCAGCGAGTTCTGGATGAAGGCGGCGCCCAGCATCTGGTCCTGGCTGTCGATGAAGACCATGACCGGGCGCAGCGGCAGCGGGTTTGCCATCATGCCAGGGCGCAGGAAGACCTGGGTGACGTAGCCGTCGCTGGGGGCGCGGACCGTCGTCTGATCGAGCTCGTATTCAGCGTTGGCAAGTTCGGCCTGCAGGCGGGCAACGGTGGGGTTGGTGCCGTTGATTTCCGATTCATAAGCCAGTTTTGCCTGCGTGGCCTGGGCGCGGGCGGTATCGACCGCGGCCTCGGCCGTCAGGTAGAGGCCCCTGCGGTTTTCGACTTCGAGTTCGGAGTAGACGGCGCCACGACCGCTCGACTTGGCGTTTTCGTTGGATGCCTGAAATTTCTCGAAGGCCTGCAGCGAACGATCCCTGGAGGCTTCGGCGCCGGTGACGGCCGCGTTGGCGGCGTCGAGTGCTGCTTTCAATTGCAGCACCGTCTGCTTTGCCTCGGCGAGCGCCGCCGTCTTTTGGTCGACGGTGAACTGATAGGGGCGCGGATCGATGCGGAAGAGGACGTCGCCCTTTTTCAGCGGTGCATTAGGCGTTACCGGCACCTCGATTACTTGGCCGCCGACCGTCGGGATGACGGGCGCCGAAGTGAAGTAGATGCGGGCGTCGCTGGTGTAGGGGTGATTGTAGCTCATCAAAAGCAACAGCGTCCCGATCAGGAAGATGCCGCCGAGAACCGATGTGGCCAGCGTCCACTGGTTCACCGGGATGCGGAAGATCTTGAAGATCGCGTAGCAGAGCGCCGCGTAGGTCAGTATGAGAAGCAGGTCCATCAGGCGTTCTCCTTCTCCGATGTCTGGCCTTCCGACTGGCCTTCGAGTTCCGCGATGCGGGCATGCAGGCGTGCGATTTCAGCGTTGGCTTCCTGCGCCGGCGACAATTTTCCATCGCTGCGGATGCCCCAGCCGCGATCCTCGCGGTAGATCGTTGCCCAGATGAAAAGGAACGGCCAGATGGCATGGAGGGTGAACAGGCTCACCCATCCCGCGACATGGATCGCATCCTGATGCGGATGGTTTCTGGCCTTTGCCATCAGGTGCGGGATGTCGTGGATCGCGATCACCGCGTAGAACAGCGTGATCACGACGAAGAACAGAACGCCCAGTGCGAAATAGTCGAGGAACACGGTTTTTGCCTTTCGACAACGAATGGTCGACCTCAGCGGGTGCGGGGAATACGCAAAAACAATAGACCTGCGTGGACGGCGATGCCCGTAGCATCACGTAACATCTATCGGATCGAGGACGGGCGAGGGGCTCTTCGCTGTCGTGCGCGACATCGCCGATCGTCGACCATGGCGCGCGACTTGACGTGGTCCGCGTCCGTCAATCGTCAACCGCACGGATCGCGGATGCCGCGTATCTTCGCGTATCTTACGTCTGCGTCCGCGCTCAACCGCCCTATAATCGGCTGGTCTTCCTGGGGGGAGATCGGCGGTGGGGGCGTGCGATGAGCTGGAGAGAAAGCAATGTACCGCGACTGTCCGCTCTCGCCGTCGCCGAGGTCCATTTCCCTGAGAAGGCCAAGAGGGTTCGGCATCTCTACCAGGTGAGCGAAACGTTCCGCAGCATGTGCGAGGACCTCGCGGTGATCCTGGAGACGCTGGCCCACCTCGACGACCTTCCGCGCACGGAACGGGAGGCGCGTCGGCAGGAATACAAGGAACTGGAGAAAGCGCTTCTCAGCGAAATCGGCGAGGCGCTGTCGCAATCGAACGTCGTATCGCTCAAGCGCTCCTGAGCGCCCGGACGTGGCCCGGACCCCGGAGCGCGCCGAGAGCAGCATTCATCGCCATTTGCACGGAAAGGTCGATGCGTCATGAAATCAAGATCGTTCAGACTAACCGCTGGCCTGACAACTGGTTTGACGGCGCTGGCGCTCATCTCCATGCAGGAGCCATCCTTCGTGTTCGCGCAAACGGCGGCGGCTCCCGCTGCCGCGCCGGCGCCTGCCGCGCCTGCAGCCACGGCCGACCTCTTGTCCGAAGATGAGCTGGAGGTACTGGTCGCCCGTATCGCGCTCTATCCGGACGAGCTGGTCGCCGCGATTTCGGCGGCGTCGCTTTTCCCGCTGCAGATCATCGAGGCGCAACGCTTCCTGGACTCCAAGAAAAAGAACGCCGATCTCAAGCCCAAGGATGATTGGGATGGCAGCGTCATTTCGCTGCTGAACTATCCCGACATCGTGAAGATGATGAGCGACGATCTCGACTGGACGCAAAAGCTCGGCGATGCGCTGACCAACCAGCAGAAGGATGTGCTCGTTGCCATCCAGCAGCTGCGCGACGAGGCGGTGGCGAAGAATATCATCAAGACGGACGACAAGGTGACCGTCGTCACCGAAAACAACAACGTGGTGATCCGCCCGACCGATCCTAAGAAGGTCTACATCCCGCAATATGAGCCGCAGATGCTCTACGAGCCCGGCTACGCCGCCGAGCCGATCTCCTATTATCCAAGCTCTTACGACAACTACTATTATCCGGGCGCCGCGTTCTTCGCGGGTGCTGTCACCGGCGTCGCCTGGGCGGCGATCGTCAACTGGGACGACTGGGGGGTCTGGGGCGGCCGGTGGAACGGCGATGTCGATATCGACTGCAACAATTGCTTCAACGACCGGAATTTCAACGGCAAGGTGAAGTGGAACGATGTCGACTGGACGAAGGTCGATCGCAGCAAGCTCAGCATCGACAAGAGCCAGTTCGCCAATCTGGATCGCACGGCGATCAAATCCGGCCTCGAAGGCGACAAGCGCAATCAGCTGAAAAACCAGGTCGGCGACCGCCGGGCGGATTTGGGGGCAGGCGGGCGCAACCCGGCCGCGCGCGCCGACGACATCCGCAAGGGAACCGTCAACGGCCTGAAGGCCAACGGCAAGCCGGGCATCGCCAACAGACCGGCGGACCGGCCGAATGCCGGGAACCGTCCTGCGAATGCGTCTCGTCCGGATGCGCGTCCCGGCAATGCCGGGGCCAATCGTCCATCGAAGGGCAATGTGAAGAAGAATTCCGGCGCGCCGAAGATGGCGGCGAGGCCGGACAACCGTTCACGGCAGCCCAACGCGCTCGGCAACCCGCAATCATCCGGCCGGCGCGAAGCCATTGCGTCACAACGTGGCGGCCAGAGCATGGGCGGCGGTCAGCGCGGTGCGCCGCGGGCGCAGAGCCGCCCGGCACCCAGGTCTTATGCCGGTGGAGCCGGGCGTGGCGGTGGCGGTCATTCGCGTCCGCCGCCACGGCGCGGCGGTGGCGGTGGTGGAAGACGATAGGATCTGACCGGGTTTCCAGAGCCAATGGAGGCAACCATGGCATTGCGACTGAAGTTGATGCGTTTGCTGGTTGGCGTGGTCCTGCCCTTGACGTTCGCAAGTTCGTCTATGGCGCAGACCGCCCTCTCGGAGTTCATCGGCAAGGCGCCGCAACCGTCTTTCGACACGCCTGACATGGCGCTCGACAAGCTGAAGGCGGTGCTGGCGGCGAACGATCTGAATGGGCTTGCGGAGCTGCTCGGGCTGAAGGCCGACAAGCTCAAGGACAACAACGCGGCCATGGTCAGCTACGCGCTGATCCGCGAGGGTGCGTCGCGGCTGATGAAACTCGAGGATCTCGATGGGCGCAAGATCGTCGAGATCGGCGACAGGCTCTGGCCGCTGCCGTTTCCGTTGACGAAGGGGGCTGACGACAAGTGGACGTTCGACACGCGCACCGGACTGGAGGAGATCGTCAACCGCCGCATCGGCGAAAACGAGCTCGCGACGATCGAGACCATCCATAACTTCGTCATCGCCCAGCACATCTATGCCTCGGAGGATCGGACTGGTTCTGGCATCTACGAGTATGCGCAGAAGCTGATCAGTTCGCCCGGCAAGCGGGACGGTCTGTACTGGCAGGCAGGCCCCGGCGACGAGGATAGCCCGGCAGGTCCGCTGATCGAGACCGCCGCCTTCGGCAAGGCCAAACGCGGCGAGGGCTACTTCGGATATCACTACCGGATATTGACGGGGCAGGGCGACAACGTGCTCGGCGGCAAGCAGAGCTACATCGTCAACGGTCACATGACGGCGGGCTTCGCGGTGATCGCCTGGCCGGTCAAGTACAGGGTGACGGGTGTGCAGACATTCATCGCCAATGGCATGAGCGTCATCTACCAGCGCGATCTCGGGCCGGAGACGGAGAAGAAGGCGGCAGCGATCAAGACCTTCAATCCCGACAACAACTGGTCGGTCGTGTCCGAATAGGCCGAAATGCATTCGGGTGGCGGTTGTCAGAAACAACCGCCACCCGTCAAATCGATGAGTGCTCGCAGCCCCTCCCGGGGCTTTATTTGACCGGGGGTTCCCAGGTCAGGAACAGGCCGACATCGCCGGGCATGCCACCTGGAAAGTCGATGATCATGGCCTTCAGGCCATAGCCCTGCGGCTTGGCAAGCTGTTCGAACAGGTCGAGAAGCTCCTTCGCCTTGCCCTGAAGCGTCTTCTGCCATCCTGGAAGGCTGTTGTTGATGGCGCGGCCGCCGTCGTCGCAGAAGCTCGAGGGGAAGCTGTAGATCATCGCTTCGTACTTGCCGTCCGCGGCGGCCTTCATGACGAGGCGCTTGATCATCGCGCGTTCCTTCTCGTCGATATGCTTGCGGAAGAAGTCCTCGACGAACTCGGCATGCTTCTCAGCCTCGCGTGCCTTGATCTTCTCGTCGCGCTCCATCTCGGCGATCTGGAGCTCAAGGGCGCGTTTGCGCAGTTCTTCGGCGCTGGCCATGGAATGGGGTGCGGATGTCTGCGTCGATGTCATCTCTACGTCCTCCAAGTTCATCCTCATAAGATGATAGGGCGGATGGAGAAGCGAAGGCAGTATGATACGCGGGGGTGGCTGTAAGATACGGTATGTTACGGCTGCGGCCCGGAATGGCCCGGAAAAGGCTTCAAATGCTGGCCGTCGAGATCGATCCGGGCCTCCTTACGATCACGTGACGGCTCCATTTCCGGCCCGCCGAGGCCGATGTGCGTTACGGTAATATACGCTTCATTCGCGCGACATCATGCCATCGTCCCGCCCGTCGATGTGACCAGTCAGGGACGGATAGGATGAAAAGATCAAGACGAGGGATTCTGATAACGGCCGTTGCGTGTGTCTCCATGGGCCTTGCCTGGGGAGCGTCGGCGCAGACCTTGAGCTATGCGGATGCGGTGACGAAGCTCGCGAGCGATTGCGGCACCGACATCCAGAAACTGTGCAAGGGACTGAACCTCGGCAGCGGCCGCATCGCCGACTGCCTGCAGCAGAACGCGGCCAAGGTTTCGCCGAGCTGCAAGGCTTCGCTTGGCACCGTCTTCCAGTCGATCACGACGCGCGAACAGGCGCAGACGGCCTATGAACGCGTCTGCCAGCGCGACATGTCGAAGAGCTGCAACGGCATCAAGGGAGACGGCTTCGTGCTTGCCTGCCTGATCAAGAAGCAGCCGCGCGTCAGCGACGAATGCAATCAGACGATCACCAATGCGGGATGGAGATAAGATGATGAAGCGGGTTCTTTCGAAAGCAATCATTGTCGCGGCGGCGGCGGTCCTTGTTCCCGCCCTGGCATCGGCGCAGGAAGTGTCGCAGGAGCGCATCGTCAAGGGGCTTGGCAAGCTGACCTCCGCTGCGCCAGCCATCGATCTCGAGATCCTGAGGCAGGAGGCGATCAGCGGCGGTAGCAAGCAGATGTCGGAGTTGCCGAACTGGAAGCGTATCGCCAAGCTGCCGCAGATGGTGGTCGAGATCAATTTCGAGAATGATTCCGTCGCGATCCAGCCGAGTTCCTACCGCACGCTCGGCCTGCTTGCCGATGCGCTGCATCATCCGAACCTCTGGGACTATAAATTCCTGGTGGTCGGGCACTCGAGTTCGACGGGCGATGAGAAGCACAATCTCGATCTCAGCGAGCAGAGGGCGGCTGCCATCAAGGAGGCTCTGTCCACGACTTTCGCGGTCGATCCGCAGCGGCTTTATGCGGTCGGCGTCGGCGAATACATGCCGATTCCGGGCACGGATACGACAGGATCGAACAATCGGCGCGTACAGCTGATCAATCTCGGTGTCTTCACGAAGAAATCCTGAGATCGACTTCAGGTCAGCCGGGAGCCTGTGAAATATTTCCAGCAGGCGTCTGGCAGACGCTGAATAAAAATACATGAAACGACCCGCGTGGAGCGATCCGCGCGGGTCGTTTCATTTCGGGCAAGTTTCTTTGCTCAGCCGGGCTTCTGGCCCATCCGGGACAGCGTGACGCCAGCTTCGACCGCTAAGGGTCGCCTCACGGTGTAAGCTGATACAATTCGGGATATACGCAATGTTGAACATCGTCGTACCAATGGCAGGGCAAGGAAGCCGCTTCGCCAAGGCCGGCTATACTCTCCCCAAGCCACTGCTGCCTGTGCACGGCGTGCCGATGATCCGGCTGGTGATCGAAAACCTTCGCCCGTCCGTGGAGCATCGCTTCATCTTCATCTGCCAGGCAGCCCATGTCAGGGAGCATGGGCTGGGCGAGAACCTGCGGGCCTGGGCGCCGGGCTGCGAGATCTTCCTCGTCGAGCAGGTGACCGAGGGTGCCGCCTGCACGGTGCTGCTCGCCCGCGACGAGATCGACAACGATCAGCCGATGATGATCGCCAATTGCGACCAGTATATCGACGTCGATATCGACGATTATCTTCGGGCCATGGGCGATCTCGACGGGATGATCATGACCATGACGGCGGATGATCCGAAGTGGAGCTTCGTTTCGTTCGGCGCCGATGGCTATATCGACAACGTCGTCGAGAAGCAGGTGATTTCCGATCACGCGACCGTTGGGATCTACAATTTCCGCAAGGGCTCGGACTTCGTTTCCTATGCGGACCGGATGATCGAGCGCGACTTCCGCGTCAATGGCGAGTTCTACGTGGCGCCGGTCTATAATTTCATGATCGAGGACGGCTCGAAGATCGGCGCCTATTCGATCGGCTCGGTGGATGCGGGAATGTATGGTCTCGGCGTGCCCGAGGATCTCACGCATTTCCAGAGCCTGCCCTTGTCCGTCGATGTGACGCGGTCGCTGGGGGCTGCGGTATGATCGAGGTTCTCAGCCATCGCGGCTATTGGAAGACGCCTGAGGAGAAGAACTCGGTCGAGGCCTTCGTTCGCTCCTTCTCGCTCGGCTTCGGCACGGAGACCGACGTGCGCGACAGCCAGGCGGACGGCGCGCCTTCGATCGTCATCTCGCACGACATTCCGCGCGGAGGAGAAATCTCCTTTGCGGAGTTCCTCCGGATTGCCAAACAACACGGCTCGCCGCTGCTGGCGCTGAACATCAAGGCCGATGGTCTGCACGACATGCTGGCGGAGGTTCTGTCGAGCGAAGGCTACAACAACTATTTCCTCTTCGATGCGTCGGTCCCGGATCTCATCCAGGGCGTGAAGCGCAAGATGGTCTCGTTCACGCGTCTCAGCGAATATGAGCGCGAGGCGTCGCTCTACGACGATCCCGGTGTGACCGGCGTGTGGATCGACAACTTCCTGCCGGGGCGCTGGTATGACGCGGCGCTGATCGAGCGCATTCTCGCCGACGGCAAGCAGGCGACGCTGGTGGCGCCGGATCTTCACGGTCGCCACGACGAATATGAACCATTTCTCCAGTGGCTGGTGTCTTCGGGGCTCAACGAGCGGGATGGGCTTTCCGTCTGCACCGACTTTCCGGAGCGCGCGCAACTGATATTGACTGGCCGGGACGCAGCATGACCACGCTTAAGGCGATTATCTTCGACATGGACGGCGTGCTGATCGACGCACGCGAATGGCACTATGAGGCGCTCAACCGGGCGCTCGAGCTCTTCGGATACACCATTCCGCTGCACGAGCACCTGACGATCTTCGACGGCCTGCCGACGCGGCGCAAGCTGGAGATCCTGACGACGACGCGCGGGCTTCCCGAGGCGCTGCATGGCTTCATCAACGAGATGAAGCAGCTCTACACGACCGAGATGATCCACACCAAGTGCAAGCCGACCTTCAAGCAGGAATACGCGCTGGCGCGGCTGCGGGAAGACGGATACCGGCTCGCCGTGGCGTCGAACTCGATCAAGAGCACGGTGTCGCTGATGATGTCGCGAGCCGCACTCGATGGTTACCTCGAGTTCCAGCTGAGCAACGAGGACGTCAAGCACGGCAAGCCGAGCCCGGAGATCTACACCAAGGCGATCACCATGATGGGCCTGACGCCCGAGGAATGCCTGATCGTCGAGGACAACGAGAACGGTATCAAGGCGGCCAAGGGTTCCGGCGCGCATGTCATGGTGGTGAACGATATCGCGGATGTGAACTATCCCGCGATCACCGAGACCATTCGAAAAATCCACGGTTGATGAGCTTGCGATGAATATTCTGATCCTGATAGCCGGCGAGCCTCGCATCCAGGCGATGGAGGCTTATCCGACCGCGCTGGTGGAAATCAACGGCGTACCCCTGGTGCAGCGACAGTTGGCCGAATGCGCCAAGATCCCCGGCCACCGCATCATCGTGGCGATGCAGAAGAAGGACTTGGCACGCTACCACCTCGACGAGGTCGTGCGCCTGCTGTCGCCGGCGGCCGCTGTGGTCTCGGTCGAGGACAAGACGGAAGGGGCCGCCTGCACGGCGCTGCTCGCCGCCGGCTACATCGACAACGATCAGCCGCTGTTGATCCTCAATGGCGACGAATTCCTGACCGTCCCCTTCGATGGCGTCATCCAGAACTTCGTGGAGCGCGAGCTCGATGGCGGCACGATGACCTTCAAGTCCGTGCATCCACGCTACTCCTTCGTCCGGCTCGACGAGCAGAACATGGTTGTCGAGGCGGCCGAGAAGCATCCGATCAGCGACAACGCGACGGCCGGCTTCTACTATTTCCGGCAGGGGCGCGATTTCGTGCGCGCGGCGAAGAACGCGATCCGCAAGGACGCGCGGCACAACAACATGTTCTATGTCTGCCCCGTCTATAACGAGATGGTGCTCGATGGGAAGAAGATCGGGATCTTCCCGATCAACGCCAAGGACTTCCATCCCATCAAGTCGGATCGCCAGCTGATCGAGCTGTCCGTCACGGAAGGTGACAAATGAGCGATAAGCCACTCACCCTCGACGACATGATCGGCGGCTGGTTCATCGGCGACTTCGACCCCACGGTCGTCAAGACGGATGCGTTCGAGGTCGGCGTGAAGCATTACGTCGCCGGCGACAAGGATGCGGCGCATTATCACAAGATCGCGCGTGAGATCACGCTCGTCGTCTCCGGCACGGTGCGGATGATAGATAAGGTGTGGGGAGCGGGAAGCATCATCGATATCGAGCCCGGCCAGGTCAACCAGTTCGAGGCGCTCACCGATGCGACGGTGACCGTCGTGAAGATCCCGAGCGCCAAGAACGACAAGTATCTGGTCTGATTGACCTGGGGGAGAGCGTTCGCGGATGGTTTCGCGAGCGCTATACTTTCAACATAGTCCTATAAAGCAGAACGCCCGCATCGATGATCTCGATGCGGGCGTTCTTGTTACCAGGCTTGCGCGTTATTCCGCGCGGATTTCCTGCAGGATCATGCCGGTGCTGCCGGCCATGCTGGTCAGGCGCGGCCGGTTGAAAACCGTGTAGAGCGGGTTGTCGCATTCGGGGTTGGCGAACAGCGTGTTGGTGTCGAAGTAACCGTCCTCGATGAACTTCATATTGTCGTGCATCGTGCGCAGATAATAGTACATCAGGTGCAGATGACCTCGGTTGGACAGCTGGTTCATGATCAGCGCGTTGTGGAAGGCGGGAATGGCGGCCTTGCCGATCACGTGGATCGCATCGCCGACGCGGCGGTGATCGCGCCAGTAGTCGCGGTATTCCTTCCAGGTGAAATGGATGCTGTTGATGTCGATCTTCAGGTTCCATGCGTCGAACGGCTTTTTGAAAGCCAGATCGAAGCGGACGACGACCAGCGCGTCATATTCCGTCTTCTCGAAGATGTACTTCAGCGCTTCCTTGTAGGTTTCGGCCTGCGAGCTTCCGTTGGGATCGAGCAGGATCAATTCGCATGGCGCGAATTTTTCCTGCAGTTCGGCCAGCGCCGGGCTTTCATATGTCGCCAGATAGACCGTGGCGTCGGGGTTTTTCGCGCGGATCGGCGCGATCACGTTTTCAAGCAGGGACGCGGCATTGTCCCGCCCGTCCATCGGCAGGCCGAAACGATCCTTCTCAAGATAGTTGTGGCCTCTAATCAATATAGACAGTCGCATTCTATTCGTCCCTATCACCCTATAGGTCCATGAACGCCATTTTACTTGTGCCGGGCTTGCCTTGGGGGTGAGCTGGTGTGCACTGCACCATCCAGGGCGCCATCGGGCTCTCGATTGTCGGAAAGACCCCAAAAATGGTCGGAAATTATTGTCCGCTGACGGGGCGATGCTGCTGGAGCGCTGTGCCGATATTTATTATCCGGCGGCTTCAATCGGCAGGTGACTTGCGAATTCATGATGATTCGCTGTCATTTCTGTAATATTTCTAATTGATCATCTTGTTCTTAATGAAGCAAATCATGTTCATTGAGGAGCTTTTCTCTGTCCATTTCTATTTTTTCTATTTGATACGCTGAGTCCGCATTGGTGCATGCAATCATTGTTGCAATCGCCAGTAGACCCTTCTGTTTCGGTTTATAAAAATGCGTGGTGTGCCAATTGGATATGAAAAGTGGCGATTTAGACTTTTGGCGACCGAATCTGTAACAGAAGTGCAGTTCAGCTACGGTCGATGTTAACTCGAAATTAAAGACTGCCGAATAAGAGTTTTACTGCTCGCGATAGCTCTACCGAGGAGTGCGGTTGGCCGGTGGGTCCATGATGGACGCTGGTAAACGGTGCCGGGGTTAAGAAGTTCGCGTTCACTGGCGTAGGGATCAGAGTCGCTTTGGCTCTGGGCGCATGATGTCCTCCCGTTGCGCTGGCTCGTCCGAGCCATGTTTAGTTTGACCCAATTTTGTTCCGACAGGAAACCCGGATCGTCGATGCCGACGACGCCGTGTGGCCGGCTTAAGTGCGGCTGTGCGCGTCTGACCGACGGAGCGGGATGATGTCTTTTGATCAGCTAACGCGAGGGGCGCTCGTCCATGACTTCCATTGTTTCTTCTCTGTCTGTCAATCAGATCCGGGCACTCTTCACTTCCGCGATCGCGAACCTCACGACCGAAGATGTTGCGGCTCTGAGAACCGATCAGATCAAGGCGCTGAGCTCGACCCAGGTTTCCGCGTTTGAAACGGCAGATCTTCTTGCCTTTACGTCCGAGCAGATCAGTGCGGTGTCGACGAGCGCCGTGGTTGGCCTGAAGGTCGATCAGCTGGCCGTTCTGACGTCGGCTCAGCTCGGTGGCTTCTCTACGAGCCAGATGGCAGCGCTTTCGACCGCCGCCGTTGCTTCCCTCTCTTCCGCGCAGATCGCCTCGCTGAGCTCCGATCAGGTCAGCGCGCTGACCGTCAAGCAGCTCAACGCGATGGATACCGCTGACATCGCAGCCTTCACGACGGGTCAGATTGCAGGCCTGAAGACGACGCAGATTGCTGCGCTCAGCAGCGACCAGCTCAAGGCTCTTTCGACCGCACAGGTTACCGCATTCACGACCGAGCAGGCGGCTGCATTCAGCTCTGCACAGCTGGGCTCGCTCTCCACAAGCGCCATCGTGACGTTTTCGACCGATGAAGTCGCTGCATTCAGCGCCAAGGCCATTGCCGGCCTGACGACGGATGACCTTAAGGCTCTCAGCAGCGGCCAGATCGTTGCTCTGAAGTCGAGCCAGATTGCAGCGCTGAGCAGCGATCAGCTTGGCGCGATCACCACCGCAAACATCGCCGTGCTGACAAGCGAGCAGCTTGGCGCCCTGTCGTCGAAGCAGGTCGCATCTCTGACGACCGCCGCTACGGCAGCCCTGACCACGGCGCAGGTCGCCGGCCTCAAGTCGACGCAGGTTGCAGCGCTGAACACCGCGCAGATCGATGCGATGAGCTCCGGCCAGATCGCCTCCCTGACGAGCGATCAGATCGGCGCGCTGAGCTCCGCACAGCTCTTTGCCATGGCCACCGGTGATGTCGCAACGTTCACGACCGACGAGATCGCAGCAATCAGCACCAAGGCCCTGAGCGGCCTGACGACCGACGACATGAAGGCACTGACCAGTGCGCAGGTCGGCGCTCTCTCGTCGAAGCAGGTGTCGTTGCTGAGCAACGATCAGCTTGGCGCCATCACCACCGCGAACATCGCAACGCTGACGACCGATCAGGTCGGCGCCCTGACCTCGAAGCAGATCGCCAACCTGAGCACAGGCACGGCAGCGGCTCTGTCGACCGCCAGCATCGCCGCTCTGTCGTCGACGCAGGTTGCAGCACTGAACAATACGCAGATCGGTGTCATGAGCACGGCTCAGATCGGTGCGCTGACAAGCGGACAGATCGGCTCCTTGACCGCCGACGAGTTCACTGCGATGTCGACCGCCGATATCGCGACCTTCTCGACCGACGAGATCGCTGCGATCAGCACCAAGATTGTCTCGCAGCTGGGCACCGATACGCTGGCAGCCCTCAGCACCGGCCAGTTCGCCGCCCTGAGCACCAAGCAGGTGTCGCTGCTGACCACCAGCCAGATCGCAAGCCTGGCAACCAACAAGATCGTCGCGCTGACCTCGGAGCAGTTCGGTGCCCTGAACTCGCGACAGGTCGCTGCCCTGACCACCGCCGACGTTGTCGCCCTGACGACGACGCAGGTCGCTGGCCTCAACTCCTCGCAGGTTGCTGCACTGACCACCGCGCAGATCGGCGCTATGTCCTCGGCACAGGTCGCGGCCTTCACCAGCGATCAGGTTGGTTCACTGAGCTCGTCTCAGCTGGGTGCGATGGTCTCCTCCGGCGTGGCAGCGTTCACGACCGACGAGATCGCAGCCCTGAACACCAAGGCCATTGCCGGTCTGACCACCGACGACATGAAGGCCTTCACCAGTGCCCAGGTCGGTGCGCTCTCCTCGAAGCAGGTTTCTCTTCTGAGCAACGACCAGCTCGGTGCAATCACGACCGCGAACGTCGCGACGATGACGACCGACCAGCTGGGTGCCCTGAACTCCAAGCAGGTCTCCGGCCTGAGCACGGATGCCGCCAAGGCTCTGACGACCGCACAGGTCGCCGGCCTCAAGTCGGCACAGGTCGCGGCACTGAACACGGCGCAGATCGGTGTGATGAGCTCCGGCCAGATCGCTGCCCTGACGAGTGATCAGGTTGGTGCACTGAGCTCGTCTCAGCTGGGCGCGATGTCGTCTGCGGGCGTTGCAGCCTTCACGACCGACGAGATCGCCGCGATCAGCAGCAAGGCTCTGGGCGGTCTGACCACCGACGACATGAAGGCATTGACCAGCGCACAGGTCGGCGCTCTCTCCTCGAAGCAGGTCGCACTTCTGAGCAACGACCAGATCGGTGCAATCACGACCGCGAACGTCGCGACGATGACGACCGATCAGATCGGTGCCCTGACCTCGAAGCAGGTCGCTGGCCTCAGCACGGATGCCGCCAAGGCTCTGACGACCGCACAGGTCGCCGCCCTCAAGTCGACGCAGGTCGCATCCCTGAGCACGACCCAGATCGGCGTCATGTCTTCGGCCCAGATCGCTGCGCTGACGAGTGATCAGGTCGGTGCGCTGAGCTCTGCCCAGCTGGGTGCGATGGCATCTTCCGGCGTGGCAGCATTCACGACCGACGAGATCGCAGCCCTGAACACGAAGGCTATTGCCGGTCTCACCACCGACGACATGAAGGCCTTTACCAGCGCCCAGGTCGGTGCCCTTTCGTCGAAGCAGGTGTCGCTGCTGAGCAGCGACCAGATCGGCGCGATCACCACCGCGAACATCGCAACGCTGACGACCGATCAGGTCGGCGCCCTGACCTCGAAGCAGATCGCCAGCCTTGGCACCGCCACGGCAGCGGCTCTGTCGACCGCCAGCATCGCCGCTCTGTCGTCGACGCAGGTTGCAGCGCTGAGCAACACGCAGATCGGGGTCATGAGCACGGCTCAGATCGGTGCGCTGACAAGTGGACAGATCGGCTCCTTGAGCGCCGACGATTTCACGGCGATGTCGACCGCCGATATCGCGACCTTCTCGACCGACGAGATCGCCGCGATCAGCACCAAGGTAGTGTCGCAGCTCGGCACCGATACGCTGGCTGCACTCAGCACCGGCCAGTTCGCCGCTCTGAGCACCAAGCAGGTGTCGCTGCTGACCACGAGCCAGATCGCAAGCCTGGCAACGAACAAGATCGTTGCCCTGACCTCGGAGCAGCTGGGCGCTCTGAACTCGCAGCAGGTCGCTGCCCTGACCACGGCCGACGTTGCTGCCATGACAACCACGCAGGTGGCTGGTCTGACGTCGTCGCAGGTTGCGGCGCTGAAGACGGCGCAGATCGAGGTCATGTCCTCGGCACAGGTCGCGGCCTTCACCAGCGATCAGGTTGGTTCACTGAGCTCGTCTCAGCTGGGTGCGATGGTCTCCTCCGGCGTGGCAGCGTTCACGACCGGCGAAATCGCCGCCCTGAACACCAAGGCTATCGCCGGCCTGACAACTGACGATCTCAAGGCATTCACCAGCGCCCAGATCGGCGCTCTGTCTTCGAGCCAGGTTGCTCTTCTGAGCAACGATCAGCTCGGTGCGATCACCACGGCGAACATCGCGACGATGACGACCGACCAGCTGGGTGCTCTGAACTCCAAGCAGGTCGCCGGCCTGAGCACGGATGCCGCCAAGGCTCTGACGACCGCACAGGTCGCCGGCCTCAAGTCGGCACAGGTCGCGGCACTGAACACCGCGCAGATCGGTGTGATGAGCTCCGGCCAGATCGCCGCCCTGACAAGTGATCAGGTTGGTGCTCTGAACTCGTCTCAGCTGGGTGCGATGTCGTCTGCGGGCGTGGCAGCGTTCACGACCGACGAGATCGCCGCGATTAGCACCAAGGCTCTGGGCGGTCTGACCACCGACGACATGAAGGCATTGACCAGCGCACAGGTCGGCGCCCTCTCGTCGAAGCAGGTCGCTCTTCTGAGCAACGACCAGATCGGCGCAATCACCACCGCGAACGTCGCGACGCTGACGACCGATCAGGTCGGCGCGCTGACCTCGAAGCAGATCGCTAACCTTGGCACCGCCACGGCAGCGGCTCTGTCGACGGCCAGCATCGCCGCTCTGTCGTCGACCCAGGTTGCAGCGCTGAACAACACGCAGATCGGGGTCATGAGCACGGCTCAGATCGGTGCTCTCACAAGCGCACAGATCGGTTCGTTGACCGCCGACGAGTTCACTGCGATGTCGACTGCCGATATTGCGACCTTCTCGACCGACGAGATCGCCGCGATCAGCACCAAGGTCGTGTCGCTGCTGGGCACCGATACGCTGGCAGCGCTCAGCACCGGTCAGTTCGCCGCCCTGAGCACCAAGCAGGTGTCGCTGCTGACCACGGGCCAGATCGCAAGCCTGGCTACGAACAAGATCGGCGCGCTGACCTCGGAGCAGCTCGGTGCTCTGAACTCCAAACAGGTCGCTGCCTTGACCACCGCTGACATTGTCGCACTGACAACCACGCAGGTGGCCGGTCTGAAGTCGTCGCAGGTCGCGGGACTGACGACCACGCAGATCGATGCGATGTCCTCGACGCAGATCGCCGCCCTGACGAGTGATCAGATCGGTGCGCTGAGCTCTGCGCAGCTGGGGGCCATGGCGCCGACTGACATCGCAACGTTCACGACGGATGAAATCGCCGCGATCAGCACGAAGGCACTGTCGGCCCTTGCGACCGAAGACATCGCAGCCTTCAGCAGTGCACAGGCGCATGCGTTGACTTCGGCGCAGATATCGCGCCTGAGCGATGTACAGGTCGATGCGATCATCGCTGCTTACTCGAACTAAGCCAGCTTGGCGGGCTTGACTGCCCGATAAGAAAACAGGACGCCGCCCGATCACATCGGGCGGCGTTTTTCGTTTCGGCGCGCTGTGCTGAACCGCCCTGATATCAGGCGTTCTCACGCTGTCGCACCGGTCAATCAGCCAGCCCGACGCAAGCTCTATCCGATAGCAAGAAGCCCGACGCTTTCCGGCGTCTGTTGACCTCAGGCCATCCGGCCGCCTTGCCGTAGGACGTCCATGAACGCGAACACCGCCATTGCATCGAGCCAAGTCTCTCCAATCGCAAACATTTTGGAGCAGGCACGTCACCAGCGCCTTTCGCTTGGCGATCTGATTTCCATCGCCGAGGGTCTTGCGAATGCCGACCAGCGGCAGCAGGCGGCAGAGCTCTACAAGACGTGGATCGCGTTCAACGACAACAATCCGCTGCTGCATCTCGCCTATTTCAATTATTCCGTGGTGTCGCGCAATGCCGGCGACATGGCCGGCGCGATCAGCGCGCTGCGTGCCTGCCTGAAGATCGATCCGCGCTTCGGCCCTGCTCATATCAATCTCGGCCGTGCGCTCGAGGATTGCGGTCTTGGCCATCAGGCCGTCGAGCAGTGGCGTAGCTATGTCGAGATGACCAGCGATATTACCAGCGAGCGCATCGAGCACCGTCTGATGACGCTTCAGCATATCGGCCGCGTGCTTGAGGGCGGTGGCGTGCTGGAGGCGGCGGAAACCACGCTGTGGCAGGCGATCGAGCTGCAGCCGAACCGGCCGGAAGCCGGCCAGCACTGGACGTCGCT
The DNA here is from genome assembly GCA_900465665.1 of Hyphomicrobiales bacterium. Taxonomy (GTDB): domain Bacteria; phylum Pseudomonadota; class Alphaproteobacteria; order Rhizobiales; family Rhizobiaceae; genus Rhizobium. The sequence continues at coordinate 52,958 of UBJO01000004.1, read as the reverse complement.
GCGCCAGCGGCAGTGCAAGTGGCCGATCCTGACGCCGTCGATTCATGTCAGCGCCCGCCAGTTGCTCGACGCGATGTCGACGCTGACGCTCTCCTGCTACGCCGACGATCCGCTCTATCAGCTCGCCAAGGCCTATCGCTACAACAAGACGCTCGTGGGTCGCCCGAACCTTTCGGCCTTCCCGCGCAAGCCTGCTCGCGTGAAGACGGGCACCGGTCAGCGCCTGCGCGTCGGCTATGTCTCGTCGGATCTGCGCGATCACGCCGTCGGCTTCGCTCTCAGCGAGGTGCTGGAGCTGCACGACAAGACGACGGTCGAGATCTTCGGTTACTATTGCGGCGAGCCGCGCACCAATGACGCGACGCAGGAGCGGATCAAGGCGGCTGTCGATGGCTGGCGCGATATCAGCGCGCTCAGCGATACCGATGCCGCCAACCTGATCCGCAACGACGAGATCGACATCCTGATCGACGTCAATGGCTATACCAAGCATGCCCGCACGAAGCTGTTCGCCTATCGTCCGGCGCCTGTGATCGTCAACTTCTGCGGCTATCCAGGTTCGATGGGAAGCCCGGTGCACCAGTACATGATCGCCGACGAGACGATCGTGCCTGTTGAAAACGAGATCTACTATACCGAGAAGGTCCTGCGGATCGCCTGCAACCAGCCGATCGATCGCAAGCGCCAGATCGCCGCGCAGCCAACGCGCACGCAGGCGGGTCTGCCTGAAGATGCCTTCGTCTTCGCCTGCTTCAACGGCATGCAGAAGATCAGCGAGCCGTGCTTTGCCCGCTGGATGACGATTCTGGCTGCGACGCCAGGCAGCGTGCTGTGGCTGCTCGCAGCCGACGATGACGTCAATGACCGCCTCGTGCAGGCTGCCGTCAAGGCCGGCATCGATGCCAAGCGGATCATCTTCGCGCCAAAGGCGCCGAACGCGCATCACCTGGCGCGCATCGCGCTTGCCGATCTCTTCCTCGATACCTTCCCCTATGGTGCGCATTCGACCGCGGGCGACGCGATCACCATGGGGCTGCCTGTCCTGACGGTTCCGGGCAAGAGCTTTGCCTCGCGCTTCTGCAACAGCATCGTGGCCGCCGCCGGTGTGCCGGAGCTCGCCTGCAGCGGACCTGACGATTACGTTGCGCGCGCCATCGGCTTCTTCAAGGATCGTGCAAGCCTTGCCGCCATTCGCCAGTCGCTGAAAGACAAGCGCGAGGGAAGTGCGCTGCGCGACATCCCGGGTCTCGCCCGCCGTCTGGAACAGCTCTTCTGGCAAATGCAGGGCGAGGCAGAGCGCGGCGAAACGCCGACGCCTGATCTCAGCAACCTCGATGCCTATTACGAGATCGGCGCCGAGCTCGTGCAGACCCTCAGCGAGTTCGAGGATGATGCGAGCTATCGCCGCCACTACCGCGAGAAGCTCGCGCAGTGGAACGACTACGCGCCGCTCGCCATCGATAAGCGCCTGTGGACCGAGCCGACGGCTTAACGCCGCCGGTCCATCCTCAAGGGGTTTCAACTTGCCGCAAGGCCACAGGCAACGGGTGCTTTAGAGAATGCAGGGGAATGGAAAGATCGTGATCGTCGGCGCCGGACTGTCGGGCGCCGTGATCGGGCGGGAGCTGGCGCTGGCGGGGCACAAGGTCGAGATCCTTGATGCCCGCGACCATATCGCCGGCAACTGCCACACCGAGCGCGACGCCGATACCGGCGTGATGGTGCATGTCTACGGACCGCACATCTTCCATACCGACGATGCCGAGGTATGGGACTACGTCAACGGTTTCCAGACCTTCATGCCCTACAAGAACCGGGTGAAGACGACGAGCAAGGAACGCGTCTATTCGCTGCCGGTCAATCTGCACACGATCAACCAGTTCTTCGGCAAGACGCTGCGCCCGGATGAGGCGAAGGCGTTCATCGAGGATCAGGCCGACAAGACGATCACCGATCCGCAGACCTTCGAAGAGCAGGCCATGCGCTTCGTCGGCAAGGATCTCTACGAGGCCTTCTTCAAGGGTTACACCGAGAAGCAGTGGGGCTGCTCGCCGACCGAGCTGCCGGCCTCGATCCTGAAGCGGCTGCCGGTGCGCTTCAACTACGACGACAACTACTTCTTCCATAAATTCCAGGGCATGCCCGAGAATGGCTACACCGACATGATCGGCCGCATTCTCGACCATCCCAATATCAGTGTGAAGCTGAGCACGCGGTTCGAGCGCGCCGAGCACGCGGATGCCAGTCACGTCTTCTATTCCGGCCAGCTCGACGGCTATTTCGACTATGAAGCCGGGCGGCTGGGTTATCGGACGCTGGATTTCGAACGCTTCAGCTATGATGGCGATTACCAGGGCTGCGCGGTCATGAACTACGGCGACGCCTCGGTTCCCTTTACCCGCATCACCGAGCACAAGCATTTCTCGCCGTGGGAGGAGCATCAGGGTTCGGTCTGCTACCGCGAGTTCTCGCGCGCCTGCGGTCCCGACGACATTCCCTACTATCCGATCCGGATGGTCGAGGAGAAAGAGCAGCTGGCGCAATATGTTACGCGCGCGGAGAAGGAAGAGGGCGTCACCTTCGTCGGCCGCCTTGGCACTTACCGCTATCTCGATATGGACGTGACGATCCGCGAGGCGCTCGACACGGCGCGGCTCTATCTCTCGACGCTGTCTGAGAGCGCCCGCATGCCGGCCTTCCTGCACTGTCCGGTCTGACCGGAACATCATCGTCGTTATTGCGAAAGGCGCTGGCTGCAAGGCTGGCGCCTTTCTCGTTTCTCGCCTCGGATTTCGCCTACGCAGCGTTCGATCCGACAAGACAAGCGTCCATTAGACAATCACATATTGGTGAATTGGCAGTCGCAGCTTGTCCGGAAGGCGGGTTTGGCTTTCGTATGGCGTTGTATTCCCTTGAATATATTGCTCTGCTGATGCGGCAGCCGGCGCTTTGGTGAGGGCGCTGTATTTCGAGTGTGGCGCGTAACAAAATGGCTGCGCCGCCCGTACTTGCTGTCAGACACACTTCATACCGTCGAGGAGACCACGAGATGATGAATAGACGCAGACTGCTCTTCAGTGCCGGCCTTGCCGCGATCGGCCTGCCGCTTGTGCTGGGTCGTTCGAAGGTTTCGGCCGCGGAGACCTTTCCCGTCACGCATACGGATGCCGAGTGGAAGAAGATGCTGACAGCGGATCAATATGCCGTCCTGCGCGAGGAGGGGACCGAGCGCCCCTTTACCAGCGCCCTGCTTCACGAAGAGCGCAAGGGCAACTTCGCCTGCGCCGGCTGCGGGCAAGACGGTTTTGCATCCGCGACCAAATTCGACAGCGGCACGGGATGGCCGAGCTTCTGGGCGCCGCTTGATAGCAAGGTCGTCGGCACGACGCGCGACACGCAGTTCGGGATGGTGCGCGAGGCGGTTCATTGCGGCCGCTGCGGCGGGCATCTTGGGCATGTGTTCGACGACGGGCCGCAACCGACCGGCCTGCGCTACTGCCTGAACGGTGTCGCTTTGACATTTCATCCGGCTTCGGCCTGATCAACGGGACCTGTCATGATCCTCTTCATTCTCGCTTATCTTGGCGGTGTGCTGACCATCGTCAGCCCCTGCATCCTGCCGGTGCTGCCTTTCGTCTTCGCGCGCGCCGGCCAGCCGTTTCTGCGCAGCACGCTGCCGATGCTTGTCGGCATGGCGGCGACGTTTGCGGCCGTTGCGACGCTGGCGGCGCTCGGCGGCGGCTGGGCGGTGCAGGCCAACGAGTATGGCCGCTATGCGGCGCTTGTCCTGCTCGCCGTCTTCGGCGTCATCCTGCTTTTCCCGGCTCTGTCCGATTATCTGACGCGGCCGCTGGTATCGCTCGGGGCGCGACTGTCGCAATCGGCCGATCGCGGTTCCCGAAGCGGCGGATCGACCGTCGCGGCGTCGGCCTTGCTGGGTGTTGCCACGGGGCTGCTCTGGGCACCCTGCGCCGGCCCGGTTCTCGGCCTGATCCTGACGGGCGCGGCGTTGCAGGGCGCGAGCGTCGGCACGACGTTGCTGCTGCTCGCCTACGCGCTTGGTGCGGCGACGTCGCTGGCGCTGGCGCTTCTGATCGGTGGCCGGGTGTACCAGGCGATGAAGCGGTCGCTCGGCGTCGGTGAATGGGTGCGCCGCGGGCTTGGCGTTGCCGTTCTGGCCGCTGTGGTGGCGATCGGTCTCGGCCTCGACACCGGTTTCCTCACGCAGGCCTCGCTGGCCAGCACGGGCACGCTGGAGCAGAGCCTGATCGACAAGCTGCATCCGCAGCAGCAGACGGCGGAGAACACCGCCTCCGTCGTCATGAAGGGCGACGCGATGACTGGTGGCAGCAACCAGATGATGATGTCCGGCAACGCTCCGGCCATGATGTCCGGCAACGCTCCGGCCATGATGTCCGGCAACAATGCGATGATGGCCGGCTCGAACGCGATGATGATGAAGGGCGGGCCGAAGAAGGCTGCCGCTGAAGCGCTTCCGGTCGAAGGAACGATGCCGTCGCTGGATGGCGCCGTACAGTGGCTCAATTCACCGCCGCTCTCGGCGGAGTCGCTCAAGGGCAAAGTCGTCCTCGTCGATTTCTGGACCTATTCCTGCATCAACTGCCTGCGCGCCATTCCCTATGTCCGCGCCTGGGCGGAAAAGTACAGGGATCAGGGGCTGGTGGTGATCGGCGTGCATGCGCCGGAGTTCGCATTCGAGAAGAACATCGACAACGTCAAGAAGGCGATCGGCGACCTCAAGATCACCTATCCTGTCGCCATCGATAACGACTATGCCATCTGGCGCGCCTTCGAAAACCAGTATTGGCCGGCGCATTACTTCATCGATGCCGAGGGCCGGGTGCGCCATCATCACTTCGGCGAGGGCGATTACGACGGTTCCGAGCGGGTGATCCAGCAGCTTCTGGCGGAGGCCGGCAAGGCCAACGTTGCCGCCGATATGGTCGACGTCAAGGCGACCGGTGCGGAAGCCGCGTCGAACCAGGCGGATGTGCAATCGCCGGAGACCTATGTCGGCTGGCAGCGCTCCGAAAACTTCGTCGACCAGAAAGGCACGGTCAACGACGCCGCCCATACCTATGTCGCGGCGACGCCGCGGCTCAACGAATGGGGCCTGACGGGCAACTGGACTGTTGGTTCCGAGCAGGCCGCGCTGAACGACAAGGACGGCAGCATCTACTACCGCTTCCATGCCCGCGATCTGCATCTGGTGCTCGGTCCGGGTGCTGATGGCAAGCCGGTGCGCTTCCAGGTGACCGTCGATGGCAAGCCGCCCGGTGACGGGCATGGAGCCGATACCGATGCCGATGGCAACGGCACCGTGACCGCACAACGGCTCTACCAGCTCATCCGCGAGCCGGGCGCCGTTGGCGATCACACATTCGAAATCCGATTTCTTGATCCCGGCGTACAAGCCTACGCCTTCACCTTCGGTTGAAAGGAGACCATCATGACTGATCATAAGGGTTCGACTACACGGCGCTCGATGCGTATCGTCGCCTTTGGTGCGGCGGGCGTGCTGGCCGCGGGCCTGGCTATGTATTTCACCCCGTCATCCGCCGAAGAGGCGCGGGTCATTCCGGCGCCTGTTCTGGACGAACCGGCCGGTGGTGGCAGCGAGACGGCGACCTTTGCCGGCGGTTGCTTCTGGGGCGTGCAGGGCGTGTTCCAGCACGTGAACGGGGTGAAAAGCGCGACGTCGGGCTATGCCGGAGGCTCCAAGAATACCGCGCAGTACGAAACCGTCAGCGGCGGCGATACCGGCCATGCCGAGTCCGTCAAGGTCGTGTTTGATCCGAGCAAGGTCAGCTACGGCCGGCTGCTGCAGATTTACTTCTCCGTTGCGCACGATCCGACGCAGTTGAACCGCCAGGGGCCCGATACCGGCACGCAATATCGCTCGGCGATCTTCCCCGCTAACGATGAGCAGGCCAAGGTGGCGAAGGGCTATATAAGCCAGCTGAACCAGGCACGGGTTTTCGACGCGGCCATCGTGACGAAGATCGAGCCGGGCAAGAGCTTCTATCCCGCGGAGGGGTATCATCAGGACTTCCTGACGAACAATCCAACCTACCCCTACATCGTCATCAACGACCTGCCGAAGGTCGCAGCCTTGAAGCAGCTGTTCCCTGGGGATTACAGCGAAAAGCCGGTACTGGTCGCGGCCTTCGGTTCGAACTGAACGACATCCGTATCGCATGAAAAACGCCCGCCCGGTTTCGAGCGGGCGTTTTGCGTTGAACCGCGCAATCTGGTCAACTCATTATACCTGAGTGAAATATTCCAGAAATACGGTGATTTGTGAGAGAAATATAACGCTTCACTTTGCACATGTGCAAAATAATTCTCAATTGTGGCGGAAATCGAACCGGTTTTCGCCGGCCGGTGCTTGTCACCCGGGCCAAGCGGGCGTACGGCGCTAAGCGTCAAATTGCCCTGCGCTGAATTGACGCTTCAGCAAAACTTGAGCGGCCGACTCCCACGGTCGTGAAGGAGCCAATCATGAGAGACCTCCCGGGCCTGCCGTCCCGCAGAAGCTTCCTGAAAGCTTCCGCGGCGACCGCGGCCATTGCCGGCATTGCCGGCGCAGCGAAAGCCGAAACCAAGCCCGAACCCGCCGCGCTTACCGAATACAAGCCGGACTGTCTGAAGCCCACGGAGTGGGCCTTCGTCATGGCTGCGGTCGCGAGACTGATTCCGTCGGAGGGCGACGGCCCCGGCGCGATTGAGACGCGCGTTCCCGTTTTCATCGACAAGCAGCTCGCCGGCGATTACGGCAAGGCTTCCGACTGGTACATGGTCGGTCCATACGAGCCGGCCGGCAGCCCGCTGCGCGGCTGGCAGACGCCGCTCAACCCGCTGGAAACCTATCAGCAGGCGATCCCGGTTTTCGACGAGTGGTGCAAGCAGACCCACGGCAAGATCTTTGCCGAGCTGGATGCCGAAACCCAGGACAAGGCGCTCACCTCGCTCCAGAAGGACGAGATGAAGATCAAGCCCGAGCTGCGCGAGTTCTTCTCGATCCTGCTCGCCAACACCAAGGAAGGCTACTTCTCCGACCCGATGTATGGCGGCAACCATGGCATGGCTGCCTGGAAGTATATCGGCTTTCCGGGCGCCCGCGGCTCCTACAAGGAGTGGGTCGGCAAGCATAACGTCAAGTATCCGCTTGGCCCCGTCTCGATCTCCGGCGAAAGGGGCTAACGATCATGGCACGTACAGAAAAGAAAAAAGACGTCGTTCTCGTCGGCTTCGGCTGGACCGGCGCGATCATGGGCATCGAGCTTGCCAATGAAGGCCTCGAGGTTCTGGCGCTGGAGCGCGGTCACGATCAGGCGACCGTTCCCGACTTCCAGTACCCGAACATGATCGACGAGCTGAAGTACGGCATCCGTTACGGCATGATGGAAAAGCCGGCGAACACGACCGTCACTATCCGCCGTTCGCTGGATGAGACCGCGCTGCCTTACCGCAGCCTCGGCACCTTTCTGCTCGGCACCGGCGTCGGCGGCGCTGGCACCCACTGGAACGGCCTCAACTGGCGTCCGATGCAGTCGGAATACCGCCTGAAGTCCTACGTGACCGAGAAGTTCGGCGCAGGCGTCATGACCGAGGACATGACGATCCAGGACTATCCGATGACCTATGAAGAGCTCGAGCCGCATTTCGATCGCTTCGAGAAGGTCGCGGGCATTTCCGGCCAGGCCGGCAACGTCAACGGCAAGATCGTCGAGGGCGGCAACCCGTTCGAGGCGCCGCGGTCCAACGACTATCCGATGCCTGCCATGCCGTCGACCTGGGATGGCGTGAAGTTCCGCGATGCGGCGAAGGCGGCGGGCTATCACCCGTTCCCGAGCCCTGGCGGCATTGCCTCCAAGGACTATGTCAACGAATACAACATGCAGATGGGCCCGTGTAACCATTGCGGTTTCTGCGAGCGCTACGGCTGCTACAACTATTCGAAGTCCTCGCCGCAGACGGCGATCATCGACGCCCTGAAGCGCAAGAAGAACTTCGAATACCGCGTCAACTCGGAAGTGCTGCGCGTCGAGAAGGCCGAAGACGGCAAGACCGCAACCGGCGTTACCTATTTCGACCACAAGACCGGCGAAGAAGTCTTCCAGCCGGCCGACCTGGTGATCCTGACCGCCTTTGCGCTGAACAACGTTCACCTGATGCTCGTCTCCGGCATCGGCAAGCCTTACGATCCGGTCACCAATGAAGGTGTCGTCGGCCGTAACTATGCCTACCAGATCACCGGTGGCTACACGCTGTTCTTCAAGGACGAGAACTTCAACCCCTTCATCGGCACAGGCGCCAACGGCTTCTGCATCGACGATTTCGGCATCGACAATATCGACTTCGCCAAGGAAGGCTTTATCGGCGGCGCTTACTGGCGTGCCGGCCAGACCAACGGCCAGCCGGGTCACACCATGCCGCTTCCTGCGGGCACGCCAAGCTGGGGTGCGGGCTGGAAGAAGGGCATCGGCGAATGGTACGGCCACGCGATGAACATCGGCGCCCACGGCTCCGTCATGTCCTATCGCGGCCACTATCTCGATCTCGACCCGACCTACAAGGACCGCCACGGCCGTCCGATGATGCGCATGACCTACAACTGGCACGATAACGAAATCCGCCAGACGCAGTTCATGAAGTCGAAGATGGAGCCGCTGGCCAAGTCGATGAACCCGACGACGCTGCAGGAAGGCTTCAAGAAGGAAGGCGCCATGTTCGACGTCCGTCCTTACCAGACCACCCACAACACCGGTGGCACCGTCACCGGCGACGACCCGAAGACCTCGGTTCTCAACCGTTACCTGCAGTCCTGGGATTGCCATAACGTCTTCGTCATGGGTGCCAACGTCTTCCCGCAGAACACGCAGTACAACCCGACCGGCATGGTCGGCGGTCTGGCCTACTGGGCGGCGCATCACATCCGCAAGGATTACCTGCCCAACCCGCGGCCGCTGGCATAAGGAGAACAGAGATGAAAACCTTTCTCCGCATCATCGGAACACTCGTCGTTCTCGGTGTCATCGCCCTTGTCGCCTTCATCTTCGTGCCGGTGCAGCGTACCGGCCCGACCGCTCAGCTCGCAGCCGACTTCAAGCCGGCCAAGGGCCAAGGTGAATACGTCATGCGCGCCGGCGACTGCATGGCCTGCCACACCAGCGAGGGCGGCAAGCCCTTCGCCGGCGGCCGCGCCATCCAGAGCCCGATGGGCACGATCTGGACCACCAACATCACGCCCGACAAGGACACCGGCATCGGCAACTGGACGCTTGCCGATTTCCGCGCTGCACTCTACGACGGCGTGACGCCCAACGGTACGCATCTCTATCCGGCCATGCCGTACGAGAACTACCGCAAGCTGTCGGAAGAAGATGTCGTGGCGCTCTACGACTACTTCATGCACGAGGTTGAGCCTGTCTCGAACAAGGTCGAGGAAACCAAGCTTTCCTTCCCGTTCAACATGCGCTTCGGCCTGCGCGCCTGGAACTGGCTGGCCGCCAGCTACGCAGCCGGCTTCAAGCCGGAGCAAGGCGAGGACGAGCAGTTCAACCGCGGCAAGTATCTCGTCGAGGGTGCCGGCCACTGTGCCGCCTGCCACAGCCCGCGCAATCTGTTCATGGCGCAGGATGGCATCGACAATTCGTCGAAGGCCTTCCTTTCCGGCGGCGAGATCGATGGCTTCACGGCCCCTGATCTTCGCGGCCCGGCAAGTGGTCCGCAGACGTGGAGCACCGAGCAGCTGGCAGCTTATCTGTCGACCGCCCGCAACGCTCACTCGTCGGCAACCGGCGAAATGATGCTCGTCGTTCGCGACTCGCTGCAGTACATGAGCCACGACGACAACCTCGCGATCGCCACCTATCTGAAGAAGATCGGTAGCGCGGGTGGTTCGGCTTCGGCCGCACAGCCGGAGAAGGCAGAGGTGACGGCAACCGAAACGCTGCTCTCGGACGCCAAGCCCGACATGCCGCTCGGCCCGCGTCTCTATCTCGACAACTGCGCTGCCTGCCACATGGTAAGCGGCAAGGGTGCCGGCGAGACCTTCCCGGCGCTTGATGGCAACTCGCTGGTTGACGCCAAGTCGCCCAAGGGCCTGATCAGCGTGATCCTGCACGGCGCAGAACTGCCGTCGACGCCGGATCGCCCGATGAAGCTGCGCATGCAGGGCTACGAAAACCGCCTGTCGGATGAGGAAGTCGCCGCACTCGCGACCTTCCTGCGCGACGGCTGGCACAACAAGGCCGCCACTGTTTCGGCAGCCGACGTGACCGCCGTTCGCGGCGAGAAGCACTAGGATAAGAGGCCGGCAGCGCGAGAGTGCTGCCGGTTTTTCCATAAGACTGGACATGAAACAGCCCGCGGGAGAGATCCCGCGGGCTGTTTTGCTTTGCGAAGCTCGACCTGAAATCAGGTGCGCGGCTTCAGGTTTTCGGGGTCGTAGATGGGCTTGTAGCCGACGCTGACCACTTCGACCGGATAGGTCTCGGCGAAATATTCGACATTCAGCTTGCGGCCGACCTGGCAGTATTCCTGCGGGATGTAAGCGAGCGCGATGTTCTTGCCGACGGTCGGGCCGTAGGCGACCGAGGTCGTGTAGGAGATGCGGCCGAGGCTGTCGACCAGCGACGTGCCTGTTTCCGGATCCATGACCGGCATGGAGCCGACGGGGTAGCGCTTGACGCCCTTGCTGTCGGTGTTTTCGGTCATGACGAGGGTGCAGAGCATCGCCGGTTGGTGTTCGCGGGCCTTGTATTCCAGGTGCTTGGCCTTGCCGCGGAAATCGGCTTCCTTGACCTTCGGGCGGGCGAGATCGGCTTCCAGCAGGTTGTACTGGGTGAGCAGGTCGCCGTTCTGCAGGCGCAGCGACTTTTCCATGCGGCGCGAGTTGGCGTAGGTCTCGACGCCGAAGGGCATGACACCGGTGGTGCGCAGCGCATCCCAGACTGCGAGGCCGTCCTCGTACTTCATGTGCAGTTCCCAGCCCTGTTCGCCGACATAGGAGATGCGGAAGGCGGTGACCGTCTTGCCTGCGATCTCGATCGGCTTGATGGCCGCGAAGGCGAAGTTCTCGGGGTCGAGCGCTGCCGGGTCTGCCACGACCTTCTTCAGCGTGTCGCGGGCATTCGGGCCCCAGATGCCGATCGTGATGAACTTTTCCGAGACGTCGGTGATCGTCACGTCGAGGCCGCGATCTTCTGCCACGCGCTTCATGTAGTGGAAGTCGCGCGGGCCGGCATCGGCGCCGTTGATGAGGCGGCAGCGGTCGGCCATGCGGATGACGGTGAAGTCGGCGCGCACCATGCCCTCGTCGTCGAGGAAGTGGGTGTAGATACCCTTGCCGATGTTTGCGTCACCGCCGATCTTGGCGGCGCAGAGCCACTCAAGCAGCTCGACATGATCGGGGCCTTCGAGGTCGACCATGTGGAAATGGCTGAGGTTGACGATGCCGCAATCCTCGCTCATCGCCAGATGCTCGGCGTTGGAGACGCGCCAGAAGTGGCGGTTGTCCCATTCGTTTTCGCGCACGGGAACGCGATCTGCGTATTTCTCCAGCAGGTGCTCGTTGGCCTTGTAGCCATGCGCACGCTCCCAGCCGCCGAGCTCCATGAAGTAGCCGCCGAGTTCCTTTTCGCGCTCGTAAAAAGGCGAGCGCTTGGCATTGCGGCCCGACGCGTAGGGTTCGCGGGTGTGGACGGCGGGGAAATAGATCTTCTGCGCGGCCTCATAGCAGCGGCCGGCGATGAAGTCCTCGGTCAGCTGATGCGGGTAGAAGCGGGAATAATCGATCGAGTTGTGGTCGATCTCGGTGCGGCCGTCGGTCATCCAGTCGGCGATCAGCTTGCCGTAACCGGGACCGTCCTTGACCCAGATGGCGACGCAATACCAGAGGCCGCGCACCTTCTGGCTCTCGCCGCAGGAGGGACCGCCGGCCGCGGAGACCTGCAGCAGGCCGTTGAAGGAGTGGCCCTCGTTATAGCCGAGTTCGCCGAGGATCGGCGTCAATTCCATGGCCTTTTCGAGCGGCTCGAGGATCTGCTCCATCTCAAGGTCGCGCTGCGAGGGCGACAGGCGCGCCTCGTGCTTTTCGAGAAGCTCGCGTGGGTGGCACATGCGCGGGTTGGTGGTTTCGTAATAACCCCACTCGATCTGGCCGCCTTCGGTCGTCTTCGGGTCGCCGGTGTCGCGCATATAGGCGGAGTTGCCCTGGTCGCGGAGCAGCGGGTAGCCGATTTCCTTGCCCGTGCCTTCGAACTCGTTATAGGGGCCGAAGAAGGTGAGGGGGTGATCGACCGGCATGACCGGCAGGTCCTCGCCGACCATTTCGGCGATCAGGCGGCCCCAGAGGCCGGCGCAGACGATGACGTGATCGGCCATGATGGTGCCGCGATGGGTGACGACGCCCTTGATGCGGCCGCCCTCGACGATCAGCGACTGAGCCGGCGTGTTGCCGAACATCTTGAGCTTGCCGGATTTCTCGGCGGCGTCGACCAGCTTGCCGGCAACGGTCTGCGAGCGCGGGATGACGAGGCCTGCGTCGGGATCGAACATGCCGCCCTGGACCTGATCTTCCTCGATCAGCGGGAACATTTCCTTGATCTCAGATGGCGAGACGTAATGCGCCCGGGTGCCGAAGGCCTTGGCGGAGCTCAGCTTGCGCTTGATCTCTTCCATCCAGGCGTCGTCGCCGGTACGCGCCACTTCAAGGCCGCCGATGCGGGAGTAGTGACCCATCTTCTCGTAGAAATCGATCGAATACTGGGTGGTCCAGACCGAGAGATAGTCGTGCGACGTGGTGTAACAGAAGTCCGAGGCGTGGGCGGTCGAGCCAATGTCGGTCGGGATACCCGACTTGTCGATGCCGACGATGTCGTCCCATCCGCGCTCGATCAGGTGATGGGCGATGGATGCGCCGACGATGCCGCCGAGACCGATGATGACGACCTTAGCCTGCTTAGGAAACTCTGCCATTGAGTGCGACCCTGATTGAATATTGAGATCGGATTTTAGGGATAGAAACGCGACGTGTAGAGCCTGTCTACGACATAATTATCAAACTGCACGACCAGAGGCATGTGGCTTGTGGATGACCGGCGCGGGCAGCGCGGGCTTTCGCCGTCTTATGGACCCGACCTGCGCCACCGGGCAAGGCTGATGTTGCGTCGTTTCCGCGACATGTTAGAATCCCTCCTAATATTCAGAGAGTTGGCTCTATTTCCGTTACCCCCGCGGGCAAGGACCGGCAATGAAGACTGTAAGTGCGCCGATGGCAAGCTACGGTGTCGAACCAGGGATACGCTTCGCGTTGCTCCTTGATGGGCGCGGCGGCTGCAGGCAGGTCGACATGGATGACGTCTGCGCCTGGAAGCCGGGCGATGGCGTGATCTGGCTGCATCTGGAGCGCGATCATCCGGCGGCCGCCGAATGGGTGAACGCCAAGGGCGGTTTCGATAGCTTCGTGGCCGAAGCACTGCTGGAGGAAGAGACGCGGCCGCGCGTCGAGCCAGTCGATGACGGATTGCTGATCATCCTGCGCGGCGTTTGCGCCACCGCTCCCGATGAGGCCGAGGAGCCGCATTCGGGGCTCGATCTCGTGCCGCTGCATCTGTGGGTCGATGGCAACCGCGTCGTCTCGCTGCGCGACAGCGGGCACTACATTACCGCACTTCGCGATATCAGGGCGGCGCTGGAGAAGGGCAAGGGGCCGCAGCGCAGCGGCGACCTTCTGGCGCTGATCGGCGAGAAGCTCGTGCGCGATCTCGAACCTGTTCTCGACGGAATGGACGAGGAGGTCGACGAGCTCGACGAGATGATCTTTCACGGCGAAGCGAGCGAGGTGCGCGAGCGCCTGAAGCTCTTGCGCCGCCGTTCGGTGCAGCTGCGTCGCTATCTGGCGCCGCAGCGCGACGCGCTGAACCGTATCGAGCATGACGACGCGCCCTGGCTGCTCGAACGCGACAAGCTGAGGCTGCGCGAAGTGATCGACAAGCTGATGCGCTTCATCGAATATCTCGACGCGATCCGCGACCGGACGGGGATTCTGCACGACGACTTGTCGACCGTGATCAGCGAGCGCATCGCCCGCAATTCGAACAGGCTGGCGGCGCTTGCGGCGCTGCTTCTGCCGCCGAGCGTGGTGGCCGGTCTGTTCGGGATGAATGTCGGCGGGATACCCGGGGTCAACGATACCTGGGCGTTCATCGTCATCGTCGGTTTCGTGACGATCACGTCGATCGCGACGCTCTGGGCGCTGCGACGGATCGGCTGGCTTTAGCCTCCGTGTGTGATAGCCGGGTATCAAACAAGCGTGATTTAGCGTCGGCTTTATTGACAATGCAATTTCAGGGGAAATATCACTGCTTCTACCGCTGCAGCGTGTGGCCTCTGCTGTCCGTGTCCCCGCCACCTGCTGCCTTCAACCAAGGCTTAAGATCAGCATGATCGATACGCGTTTCTCCACGGCGATGCAGATCGTCGTCAGCGTTGCCGTCAACGACGAAGCCGACATGCGCTCGACGAGCCAGTCGCTCGCAGTGGGGCTGGATACGAATGCGAGCTTCGTGCGCAAGCTGCTGCCGCCGCTGACGGAGAGCGGCATTCTCGTTTCTTTGGCAGGGAGCAAGGGCGGGATCAGGTTGGCTCGGCCAAGCAAAGACATCCTGCTTAGCGAGATTTATGCAGCGGTAACGGGAAGCAGGAAGCTCTGGGCGACGCGCCACGAAATCCCGCATGCGGGTCTGGTGGGCGAAAATATCGGCGATCTATCGGAATATCTTTGTGACCGGGCAGAGCAGGCGGTTGTCGACATGCTGGGAGCAATGACGGTCGCGGATAGCGTCGCGGAACTGCGTCGTCTCGATGGGGAGCGGCACAAGCTTGACGCGGCCGACACACCTGCGGCCGGTCGGCGTGACGCCGCGGAATAGTCTATTCACACAATAGCAAAAGGTGGCTCGGCAGGGAAACCGAACCACCTTCCGTAAACTGATCGGAGGTCAATCTGATCAGAAACACCTGATTCGGGCGCCATTTCTCGCTCACGCCGGATCAGAGGATCCGGCGTGATTGAAAAGTGGCGCCCGAAGAGTATTAGAATGCGCGCTGCAGACGGAAGAAGCCCGTCGTTACGCCGTCAGCCTTGTCGGTGTCGAGGTAGTTGACGGTTGCCTTGGCATAGAGGTTGTCAACGATCTGGTAGTCGACCGTTACGCCAGCCTTCCAAGCGTCGTTGTTCTTGTCGAACTCGCCAGAGACGATGCCGTAGTTGCCGTAGTACTGGAACGCAGGGGTGATCTTCAGCTTGTCGGTTGCCTTGATAGCGTATTCGACAGCGACGACCCACTCAGCCTTGTTGTAGTAGGCGTTCGGGTCGGAAGAGTAGACGCCTGCGAGACCGAGCGTGCCCGGGCCGATGGCAACGGTGCCCATAGCGCGAACGGCGCCAGCTTCGTTGTCGGTGTCGTAGCCTGCAGTGATCTGGTACGTGAAGGCGCCAGCCTTGCCGCCGAGGCCAACAGCAACGCCGAAATTGTTGGCGGTTTCGCCGTTGTAGTACGGGCTGTCTTCCAGCTCGTCGACGCTGATGCCAGCGTAGAAGCCGTCAGCTTCGTACTGGTAACGCAGCGAGTTGTGCAGGGTAACCGGCGAGCCGATGTCGTCGGTTTCGCCCGAGAGACCGTCGTCCCACCAGCTGTAGAACAGACCAGCGCGGATGCCGGCGATGTCGATGTAAGCGGAGTCGAGGATAGCAGCCTGCGACGAAGCGTTGTCGGCATTCGTCTGCATTACGATAACGCCGGTGAGCGGGCCGTATTCAGTGTCGCTCTTGGCGGTGAACTGAACCTGACCGCGGGTGTACATGTCCCAGTCCGAACGGTTGGCGACGGTCGAGCCGTTGCCGGTCGTTGCGCTGGCGTTCGGGCCGGCGTTGATCTGGGTACGGATGTAACCGCTGACCTTGAGGCAGGTTTCCGTGCCCGGGATGTAGAAGTAGCCGGTGCCGTAAGCGTCGCAAACGCGAACGTATTCTACAGCTTCCGGTTCAGCAGCGACGATAGCGTCTGCAGCCTGAGCGCCCGAGACGGCTGCGAGAGCCGCTGCCGAGCTGATGAGCATCATACGAATAGTCATAGTTGAGTCCAATCTATTTAGGATTGGGCACAGGTCACTGTTGCCGAAAACGGCTCTACCTACCCCAATTTCAAAACAAGCCCTCACGGGGACGTGATGTCTCCGTGACCGGCAAATTACATTTTGGCTTAAATGTATCAATTACAGATACAGTCATAATTCGTTATATTTGCGATGCAAAAAGGTGGTGTTGCAGAAAGGCAACTTTTGTGACGGCGGCAACGGGTCGGCGGCGGCTCGATCTTAAAAATCGAACCATCTCAATGATATATAGCGGAATGCTTATGCACGTCTATCGTGCTGCAGTGCAATAATATGACCGAGTTACAGTTGTCCTTCGGTCATGATGCGGCGCTTTCGCCGACGAATCGCTCGCCAATGAGATGGCGGGTCAACAAGTCTCTGCCGTCAATTCGCAGGCGGCCGTCTGGTGTCGTCACGCGCTCCAGCAGCCTGCGCACGCCTTCGCTGAACAGGCGGCTGGATTGTTGTGCGTCGATACTCGCTAAAGTAGTCGTTCCGAGAATTCTGATGCCGTTACGGGCGACGATTTCGTCCGGCTTGGTCATCGCGCAGTTGCCGCCGGCGGCGGCTTCGAGATCGATGATAACGGTGCCGGTCGTCAGGAGTGGAAGCGATGCGTCGTCGATCAGAATCGGTGCGGTGCCGGCCGCGCTGCCAGTGCTGGATACGATCAGCTGCATTTCGCGGAGCTGGCCGGCAAGTTGCTTGCGGCTGGCGGCGATCAGGGCGTCGCCTGTAAAGGCGCGCGAATGCCTGAGTGCCGGATCCATCGTCACGAATTTCGCGCCCAACAGTTCGGCGCGCTCGCGTTCGTCGTCCGTGAAGCCGAAGAGATAGGTGAGGGCACCGAGGCGCTTGGCCGTGGCGATCGCCTGCATGGCGGCCGCGCCGGCGCCAAGCGCCGCCATCTTGACCGGACGCGCCTGGGAGCCGTCCATGACAAGCATCGGGTGGCCGATGCCGAGTTGGCGGGCGCCTTCGAGAACCGCGGCATAGCCGCAGATGGTCGCCTGTCGTGTCGCCACGTCCATGCTGCCGGCGTCCGCGATACCTTCAAGGCGCGCGAGGTCGAGCAGGAGGCTGCGGGTTACCGGCTCGCTGGCGTCAAGCGGGGAGCCGAGGAAGATCAGGGTCGGGGATCCGGCGAAGCCGCGTACGTCCAGCGGTTTGCGGATGCTGACTAGGAGATTGCAGTCGCGCGCGATCGTCTCGCGGTTGGCGGGCTGTGCGCCTGCAGCGATATAGGCCTCATCCTCGTAGCCAGCGGCCGTGCCGCAGCCGCGTTCGAAGCTGATGGTCAGGCGTGTCAATAGGCTGCCGACATCCTCGGGCGTCAACACAACGCGCCGCTCGCCGGGCACAGTTTCCCGGAGCAGTCCAGCGTGGACGGGAGCGAGGTTTGGCATTCAGAACTCTGTTGGTGAAAAACCGAAGGGCGCGCGCGGTCGCTATAGGGCGCTGACCTCATGGTTTTATGACAGTTTTGTAATTTTTCACCGATGATCGCGATATATTCGCGATGTGTACAACTTTAGGTGAAATTCCGGTTGAGACATGTTCCAGAAGTTTGCAAGAATGAGCTCGGCAGGGGGCAGCATTGCAAAGAGATGCGGTTTTGCGCTGCCGCATTTGGATGTAATGATCCTTGCGAAGCGCTTGGCTGCTGGAGGCATTCGTGAATTTCTATTCGGTATATGATCAGGGATTTGTCCGCGTGGCGGCTTGCACGCCGATCTGCGAGGTCGGCGATCCTGATTTCAATTCGAAGGCGACACTCGACATGGCGCGGCAGGGCCATCAGCAGGGTGTCGGCCTTATGGTGTTTCCGGAGCTCGGGATATCTGGCTATTCCATCGACGACCTTCTTGGACAGGACGCGCTTCTGAAGGCGGTGGATGCGTCGATCGCCGAGATCGTGGCGGCGAGTGCGGCACTCACCCCGGTTCTCTTGGTCGGAGCGCCGTTGCAGCACGAGGGCCGACTTTATAATTGCGCCGTTGCCATTCACGCCGGCCGCATCCTTGGCGTCGTGCCAAAAACGCATCTGCCGAATTATCGCGAATTCTACGAGAAGCGCTGGTTTGCATCCGGGCGGACGGTGCGCGGCCAAGCTATCCGGATCGCCGGCGAGACCGTGCCTTTCGGCATCGACATGATCTTCGCGGCCGAGGATCGGGCGGATTTCACCTTCCATATCGAGATCTGCGAGGATCTCTGGGCGCCCGCAGCGCCGAGCGATTTCGGTGCGCTCGGCGGCGCGCTCATCCTCACCAACCTGTCGGCCAGCAACATCACCGTCGGCAAGGCGGAGACCCGCAAGCTGCTCTGCGCTTCGCAATCGTCGCGCAGCCTGTCTGCCTACATCTATTCGGCCGCCGGGCCGGGGGAATCGACGACGGATCTGGCGTGGGACGGGCAGGCCTGCATCTACGAGCTTGGCTCGATGCTATCGGAGACCGAGCGCTTCCCGATGACGTCGCAGATGTGCGTTGCCGATATCGATGTCGAGCGGTTGCGGCTGGAGCGCTTGCGCACCGGGACCTTCAACGATGCCGCGACGCTCAACCTCACGCCCGACCGGGCGTTTCGACGCATCGGCTTCCAGTTCCAGGCGCCGCAGGGCGATATCGGGCTGGAGCGTGATGTCGCGCGCTTTCCGTTCGTGCCTGCCGATGAAAGCCGGCTGGACCAGGATTGCTACGAGACTTTCAACATCCAGGTGCAGGGCTTGATGAAGCGTCTGCGCTCGACGGGGATCAAGCGGCTTTGCCTGGGGATCTCGGGCGGGCTTGATTCCACGCATGCGCTGCTGGTGGCGGCGCGGGCATACGACAAGCTCGGCTGGCCGCGCTCCGATATCTTGTGCTTCACCATGCCGGGCTTTGCCACCGGCGACGAGACCAAGTCGAATGCCTGGGCGCTGATGCGCAGCATCGGGGTGACGGCGGAAGAGATCGACATCAAGCCGCTGGCGCTGCAGCTGCTGCGCGACCTCAAGCATCCGTTCTCCGGCGGGCAGCCGGTCTACGACGTGACCTTCGAGAACGTGCAGGCCGGCCTGCGCACCGACTTCCTGTTCCGCGCCGCCAACCAGCGCAATGCGCTGGTGCTCGGCACAGGGGACCTGTCGGAAATCGGTTTGGGGTGGTCGACCTATGGGGTCGGCGACCAGATGAGCCATTATAATGTCAACGCCTCCGTGCCGAAGACGCTGATCCAGCACCTCATCCGTTGGGTGATCCGCACCGGCGATTTCGACGCCGACGCCAAGGCGACGCTGGAACGCATTCTGGGCACGCTGATCTCGCCCGAGCTGGTGCCAGCCGACGAGAACGGCGTGATGCAGAGCACGGAAGACAAGATCGGCCCTTACGATCTGCACGATTTCGCGCTGTTCTACACCACCCGGTTCGGGCTGCGGCCCTCGAAGGTGGCTTTCCTTGCTTATTCCGCCTGGAAGGATGTCGACGCCGGTGTCTGGCCGCCGCATTTCCCCGAGGACAAGCGCCGCGCCTTCGATCTTCCCGTGATCAAGAAGTGGATGGAAACCTTCCTCTTCCGCTTCTTCACGATCAGCCAGTTCAAGCGCTCGGCCTCGCCGAACGGGCCGAAGGTCACGTCTGGCGGTTCGCTTTCGCCACGCGGCGACTGGCGCGCGCCGTCGGATGGCAATGCGCGGATCTGGATCAAGGAGCTGAAGGCCAACGTTCCCGACGTCGCGAACTGACGGAGTTGGCGGCGGCATCCTTGCCGAAGCGTGCCGGTGGCACACATAAGAGAGCATAGCTTACGGAGGTAGATGCTCGTGGAGTGTGATGGTCCTGACGAACCGTTGCGTTACGAGATCCGCCGCGAGCCCTCGGGGCGGTGGACGGTCGTGGATTCGATGACCGCGCTGCCTGCGGCAAGCGACGGGCGCGACCTGGTCGGGCTCTCCAGGGAGGACGCGCGCGATATCGCCGAAGAGCTCAACCGGAGCATCGCGCAGGGTCGTGATCCGTTGATCTGACGACCGGCGCGGCAGCCGCTGGAGATAGGACATGGCGGATCATGACGATCGCCTGAATGATCAACGTCTGGCTAATCAAGGTTCGGCGGATCAGGCCGCCGAACGGCCCGGCCGTCTGGATGACAGGGAAGAGCGCATGCTCAGCGAAGGCCGCAGGCTTTCGGCGTGGGCTCTGATCGGCGCGGCCGCCTTCGTGATCGCGATGATCGGGCTCGCCTTTGCCGTTTTCAAGAGCGATGGGCCCAATCCCGGTGCCGCGACGTCGCCTCCAGCCGTCGATAGGCCGTCTTCCGAGGGGCCATAGGGCAACACTTCGCCATATATACTCTATAAACGATGTCATTTGTTGTCTCTTCACGGATTCGGCGCTATGCCCTGCCGGATAGGGGATCACGTGAGGAGCGTAAGGTAGTCGGAATGCTGACGAAAAAAGGAAAATACGGCCTGAAGGCATTAGTTGATCTCGCACGGCTAGCACCGGGCGAAACCGCGTTCATCAACGATGTGGCGGCCCGCAACAATATTCCGAAGAAGTTCCTCGACACCATCCTCCTCGAACTGCGCAATGTCGGCATCCTTCGCTCGAAGAAGGGGCCGGGCGGTGGCTACTCGCTGTCGCGGCCGGCGTCCGAAATCCGCATCGGCCATGTGATCCGTACGCTCGACGGCCCGCTGGCGCCGATCCGCTGCGCAAGCCGCACCGCGTTCGAAGCCTGCGACGACTGTTCCGATCCCGAGACCTGTCAGGTGCGCCGGTCGATGACCGATGTGCGCGACGCGATCGCCGATATTCTCGACAACATGACGCTCGAGCAGTTCGTCGCATCCGGCAACAACAAGTGGACCGAGAGCGACGAGACGGTGCCGATGTCGGTCGCCTGACCGACGGCATTTCGTACCTACACCAGCATTTCCGATGATTTCGGCCGTGAGAGACCTGTCCCATGACCGTGCTGTCGATTCATAGGATGCTCACTATATGGTGAGGGGATGGTCTTCGCGGGGTGGCTGCGCGAAGATAGCGCGTGTTTTTTAAGAAATAAGAGTGTTACTGACATTCCATTGCCCGCGTGGGCGCTGTCTTGGGTCGTGTTTGCCGCTGCCTGATGAAAGGCGCAGCCTCCGCGACCCATGACATTATGCAGCATGAGGTACCATATGCCGTCGAACCCTCGCACACGGCTCCAGCTCGATCCCGGCGACATGCCGATCTACGCGATTGGGGACATTCACGGCAGGCTCGATCTCTTGCGACAGGCCGAGCAGGCGATCTTCGAGGATGCATCGCAGATTCCGGGCCGCAAGCTTATCATCACGCTCGGCGATTACATCGATCGCGGGCCGGCGTCGGCGCAGGTGATTTCGCATCTGATGCAGCCGGTGCCTGAGGATTTCGATCGCATCAGCCTGACGGGCAATCATGAAATGATGATGCTCGACTATCTCGACGGCAAGATGTCCTACGACAGCTGGATGATGACCGGTGCGGAAGCGCTCCTGCATTCCTACGGCATCGATACCAACCAGATGCCGGGCCTGTTTCGCACGGCTTCGAAGCGCGATGCCTTCATCCGCGATTCGCTGCCGAAGGCGCATATCGACTTCCTGCGCGCGCTGCCGATCCTGATCGACACGCCGGCGGTGCTGTTCGTGCATGCCGGCATCGATCCGGCCCGGTCGATCGACAATCAGCAGGATGACGATCTGGTCTTCATCCGCCATCGCTTCTTCGAGAGCGATCTGCCGCTGCCGAAGCTCGTCGTGCACGGGCACACGCCGGTCGATCAGCCCGACGTGCAGGAGATGCGGCTCAACCTCGACACCGGCGCCTACCGCAGCGACAGGTTGACTGTCGCGCGGTTATGGCAGGGCGAGGTGCGCCTTTTCTCGACCTGATCAGGCATCCGCTTCGGCGGTTTCCCGCATCTTCGGCGTCTCTTCGGTGTAGTAGCTCGTGTACTTGTGGCGGTAACGCTCGGTGCCGCCGAAGTTGGTGAACTTGCCGAGTTCGGCCATGTCGGTCTTGTTGAGGATCACACCAAGGATCTTCGACTTGATCTGCGGCTCGGCGTTCAGGACATCGCGCACCAGGTTGGTGGGCGTCTCACCCCATTCGGTCACGAACAGGAAGCCATCGACCTGCGGCGCGAAGGCCTTGGCATCGATGACGGGGCCGAGCGGCGCAAGGTCGACGACGATGTAGTCGAACATCTTGCGTGCAGCTTCCATCAGGTTGAACATGCCCTGCGAGGCCAGCAGTTCGCTGGTGTGCATCAGGTTGTCATTGGAGACGACGGGCAGGATCGCGAGCTTGCTGGCCGGGTCGACCTTAACGGCGCCGGCCCACGGGATTTCACCGAGAACGGCTTCGACGAGGCCATGCTGCGGCGGCGTCTTCAGCATGCGGGTGAGGCCCGGATTGCGAAGGTCGGCGTCGATGAGGAGCGTACGCTTGCCGCTTGAGGCGAGCAGTGCCGCGAAGTTGGCAGCCGTCGTCGACTTGCCTTCGCCCGGCATCGCCGAGACGACGCCGATGACGCGGTCGGAGCGGCCCTGGAACATGACGTCGCTGGCGAGCTTGGCGTTGCGCAGTGTCTCGGCGAAGACCGAGCGCGGTGCTTCCAGGACAACGCGCATGATGCGCTCGAAGGTCGCGCCGTCGTCACCGACAGGATCTCCGGGCTCAGGGGCAAGCTGGCTCGGGTTTCGGAAGATCTTGCGTTCGCGCGGCGGCTTGCCGACCAGCGGCAGGTAGCCCAGGAACTTCAGGCCGAGAATGGTGCGGACGTCGCCCTCGACGCGGAAGAAGCGTTCGCGGAATTCCTGGAAGACGACCAGGCCGCCGCCCGCCATCAGGCCGAGAACGATGGCGAGACCAAGCGTCATCGTCCGCTTCGGGCTGGACGGCGAGACCGGAATGCCGGCTTCGGAGATCACGCGCGCCTTGGCAATCGGGAAGGACTGCTGCTGCGAGGCCTCTTCGTACTTGCCGAGGTAGGATTCGTAGAGCGTCTTCAGTGCAGATGCGCGCTGTTCCAGGTCGTTCAGCTGAACGATGGACTTGTCGGCCTCCGAGTTCTTGCCGGTCAGATGGTCGATGTTCTGACGAAGCGACGCTTCGCGCGAGCGGGCAACTTCGAATTCATTGCGGGCGTTCGAAGCCAGCTGCTGCAGCTCCTGGAAGATCTGGCGGGTCAGATCTTCCTTTTCCGAACGGAGTGCGACCGCCTGCGGATGATCGGCGCCGAAATTCGTCGTGACTTCCTGTTCACGCTTGCTGACATTGATGTAGCGCGTGCGCAGATCCTGGATGACGGAATTGTTGGCCTGGCCGGACGAGATGGCGGCGTTGTTGACCGCGCCCTCGGGGCCGAGATCGATGATCTGCTTGAACTGGTTGTAGCGTGCCGAGGTGCTGGCGGCGTCCGACTGGGCGACGATCAGCTGCTTGGTGAGGTCGGCCAGCTGCTGCTCGGACATGAGCTCGCCATTGGCCGAGGTCAGGCCATTCTTCGCCTTGAAATTGGCGGCCTCAAGCGCTGCCTGCTGCGAACGCTCGCGCAGGTCGGTCAGGCGCTGTTGCAGCCAGACGGAGGCGCTTTCGGTGGCGTCGAAGTTGGCGTTTAGCTGGTCGCTGAGATAGGCGGTGGCGTAGGCCTTGGTGATACGGGCGGCGAGCAGCTTGTCGGTCGAGCGGAACGAAACGGCGAGAACCGCGCTTCGGTTGACGCGCGAGACGGCGACGGCTTCCTGAATGAGGGCGGCTGCCTTCTGGCGGCGGCCGGCGCGGGCGTCGTCTTCGGAAACCGGAGGACGGCCGGGAAGGACGGCGCTGGCGAGCAGCTTGACACCCGACTTGATCAGGCCAACCGGGGAGGCCGGCGGATCGAGAATGGTGGCGTTGTCCTGCAGGTTCTCGGCATCGACGACGCGCAGAGCGAGCTGATTGGACTTCAGGATTTCGACCGCGCTGGCAATCTGCATGTCGACCTGCTGCGAGTTCGCCACCGGCGTGGCGTCCTGCGCGTACTTGGTCATGCTGTCATCGAGCAGGATCTGCGTCATCGACGTATATTGCGACGTGGAGAACAGCAGGTAGATCACCGCCAGCGTCACTGTCACCCCGACGCAGAGCGCGATCGAGCCGATGCGGCGCATCAGGATGGCGATCAGGCGATCGATGTCGATGAAGGAATCGGAGTCGTCGGGCGCTTTTGGCAGAGAGCTGTGCAAGGTGAGGTTCCGTTGGTTCATGGCTCTATCCTTTGCGGGAACGGGTCGTGCCATCGATGGCTGTGAGGTCGGCCTGCGGGCCAATCAGTTTGCGGAGCGACGCGATAACGCGATTGGCCCGTGCTGCGATGGGCATGCTGAGATGCCCGACAGCGGATGGGGTGCCCCAGGCTGTCCTGATCGTTCCGAGGATCGACCGGTCTTTGATATTCTGGACGAGAACGAGGAAGGCTCTTCCCCGAAGCAGGCTTTTTGCCCTGAAATCCTGGGCGGCGGCTGCTTCCGCATCCAGCGTGTGATTGCGAAGGAAGGTCTTATCCCCTTCGATCATGGCGTCGATGTGGTGAAGCGAAAGAACGCGGGAGATCGATCCTTCGCGGATATTGTAGTCGTAACCGGCGAGTGGTTCGAAAACGCAACGTCCGCCGAGCGCCATGGCGCTGGCGAGATAGAGATAGTCTTCGCCGATCTTCAGGCTTTCGTCGAAGCGAAGGGCATGGCTTTCGATGAAGGCGCGCTGAAAGACCGGCTTCAGATAGCCGAAATTATGGGTGGTTTGAAAAAGGGCGTTGGAGCGAATGAAGGCGGAAAGCGTGAGCGTCGGCATTTGCGCCAGCGCGTTCTCGGCGAACATGGTTTCGGCCGGCGTGCCGTCGGTCCTGATGACACGCAGGTTGTCGACGGCGATTTCGGCGCCGGCCTTTTCGGCGCGATCGATCATCCGGCGCAGCCGGTCGGGATCGACCGTGTCGTCGGAATCGAGCACCGCCAGCCAGCGGCCGGTGGCAGCCGAGATCGCGGCGTTGCGCGCGGCCGACGGGCCGCCGTTGCGGGCGAGCGCGATCAGCCGGACGTTGCGGTCGGCATAGCTTTCGGCGATCGCCCTGGTTTCATCGGCCGAACAGTCGTCGGCAACGATCACCTCGACCGTGACGCTGCGCTGGGCAAGCGCGCTGTCGATCGCCTTTCCGAGCGTCGCCGCCGCATTATACGCGGCGATGATAAAGCTGACGTCGGGCATGTCTTGCTTCATGCGGCCTCCGCCGTTCCGTACTGGCGGATTTCGCGCACGCCGAGCAGGCCGCTGACGACGCCGGAATGCATCACGCCGCGAAGGGCATAGCGGTAGCGCGGCACGGCCGAGAAGACGCAGGCGAGGGCGGCGGCGTAGCAGAAGCCGGCCTTTGCCGCGGCAAGTGCGATCTGCTTCGGCCGGTTGAGGCCACTGGAACCCGTCTCCTGCAGCAGCCGCCCATGCGTCTGGCCGAAGCGGAAGCGGCGCTTGGCGAGCCAGGAGAGATCGGCGCGGTTTTCGGTCACGGGCTCGTAGACATAGGCCTTCTCGGCAAAGGCGATCTTGCCGCCGGCCTCATGCATGTGGCTGAAGAATTCCGTGTCTTCACCGCCGGTATGGCCGAGCGCCAGATTGAAGCGGCGGCCGGCAAGGCTCTGCGAGGAGAGGCGCAGCAGGACGTTGCAGGTATAGCCGGTGCGGATTTCGCCGTTGACCCAGACGGGGAGCGTCGAATGAAAATCGCCGACGCGCATCCAGCGCGGCGCGGTGTCCGCGTAGACGCTGCGGACAGGTCCGAGAACGGCGTCGGCCTTGGTTGATCGGGCGGTCGAGAGGAGTTCGACCAGCCAATCCTCGCTGGCATCCTCGTCGTCATCGATGAAAGCCAGGAAGTCGCCGGTGGCGTTGTCGAGGCAGGCGTTGCGGGCGATCGAGATGTTCGATGCCGGGCAATGCACATAGGCGATTTCGTGAGCGATGCGCGGACGAAGCGCTTCGACGCGCTCCCTGGCGCTCGGCGTCTTGTCGTTATCGGCGACGATGATGCGCAGCCGCGAGCCGGGAGGGACCTCGAGGACGGCGAGCGACAGCAGCGCCTCGTCAAGCGACGCGCGGCGATAGGTGCAGATGCCGATGTCGATCTGCAATTGTCTCGTCTGCTGCTTTTTTGTCTGCTCTTTCTGAGTCTGTTCGGGGGGCTGGTTCACGACGCCACCTTTCTGCCGCGGAAGCTCAGAAGTTCCATCCAGAAGCCGGCCGACCAGGCGAAGTGCATCACCATGGCCGATACGGCGGCCAGCGGGCCGTAAGGGTTGCGCTGGCCGATCGCCATCCAGAAACCGTAGCCCACGCAGGCGACCGCCCAGAGGCTGAACGGGATGACGGCGGCCCAGTTTACCACGGCCAAAAATGCGCCGATGAAGACGGGGACGACCAGAAGCGGCAGCATCTGGCGAACATTCGGCATGCTGCCGTGCTTCAGGATGTTCTTGGCGCGGCCGCGGCCATAGCCGAGATACTGCCGGAATAGCGTGGCGACGCTGGAGCGAGGGTAATAGACCATACGGGTCTTGTCGGTCATCCAGATGCCAAAGCCGGCCTTTTTCAGACGGTAATCCAGTTCGGCGTCTTCATTGTGGCTGAAGGTCTCGTCGTAACCGCCGACGGCCTCGAAGGCGGCGATGCGCATCAGGGCGTGGTGGCCGTGGTTGGTCCAATGGCCCTTGGCACCCTCGCGATGCTTCGAGCCGCCATTGCCGAGCTTGGAGTTCTGGGCGAAGGCGGTGGCCTTCTGGAACATGCCGAAGCCGACCGTTTCCATCGATACGACCACGGAATCGGCCTGGGTCGCGACGGCTTCCTCGACAAGGCGGCGGCAGTAATCGTCGGGATAGTCGCCATGGGCATCGATGCGGATGAGATAATCGTAGTCGCGGCCGAAGGTAGCGACGGCCAGATTGGTGGCGGCGCTCTGCAGGCGGCGGGGATTGTCGAGCAGCACGATGCGCGGATCGGACATGCTGATGCGCGCGACGATCTCGCGCGTCGCATCCTTGCTGCCGCCGTCGGCGACGACGATCTTGGCGTTCATGTGATCGATTTCACGGCTCAGCTTGGCGAGCAGTGGCTCGATGTGCTTCTCTTCGTTCAAGCAGGGGATGATTATGAGACTGGAGACGCTGGAACTGGCATCAGGCTGCATGGTTGTCCACCCTTCTGGAGATACGGTTTTCGGTGCGGATGCACTGCTGTCGCCCCTCTCGACGGCAGCAGGCACAAGGCGGGAAAGGCTGGCGACGAGCGCTTCGCAGTCGCTGCGGTCGGCGAGCCAGGTTTTCTGATCGGTCAAGGCGACGGCGTCGCTGAGCGCATGGTAGCGCTCGCCGGTCATGGTTTCGAACAGCGTGCGCAGCGCCGCCGGGCTTGCATCCGGAAGAGCAAGGCCGATCGATTTTTCGCGCAGGAAGCGCGCGGTCTGCGTGCCTTCGAGCGCGATCGGAACGGTGCCGTAGAGGCATCCCTCGTAGAGCCGGTTCGGCAGCAGCCAGCTGGAATTCAGGCCTTCCTCGAAGAAATCGATCGCCCAGGAGAAGTGGACGTCGTCGTAGATCGCCCTCAAATCCTCGGGGTTCTTGTAGGGGCCTTCGAAGCGGAGATAGGGCTCGCTGGCGACGAAGCCGTCGAAATCCTCGAATTCGGAATAGGCGGGGCGGCCGCGCAGCACGATCTCGACGCGACCTTCCATGAGGCGCGAGAACTCGGCGAGCATGGTCAGCGACTTCCTGCAACGCAGCGCGCCGAACCAGCCGATTTTCCACGGCTGGCCAGGCTGCTTCAGCGGGCGGGCGATGGTCGGCTGGACCGTCTGGTCGATTGATATGACCTTGTTTTCGATCAGCAGCGTCTCGGCCCTGATGCCGGAGCGTGGCGCGAAGTGGTGTTCGATGAAGGCGGGCGAGCTCGTCATGATCAGCTGCGCATTGCGGCCGAAACGGGCTTCTGCGCCGCGCATGATCTTTCCGACCATGTCGTTGCGCGACAGCAGCCGGTGAATGTCGAGGCATTCGTAGACGACTGGCACATCGCCGCCGAACATCGCATTGGCGCGATCGGCGACCGCGAGCGCCTCGAGATTGCGGCCGATGATGACGTCGGGCTTGTCGACCGTCTTCAGCAGCCCCTTCAGCCCGCTCATCGCTTTCACGACAGCGCCGATGCGCTGCGCAAACTTGGCGTCGGCGGTGCGGCCAAGCTCGATCGGCGTGATGCCGTGCACTTCGGCGAGGCGGTTTTCGCCGCGCCGGAAGCCGGCCAGCGTCACCTCCGCGCCGCCCTCGCGCAGCATCAGCACCCGCCGCCGGACGGCGGGATCCGAGAGATCATGCACGAGATACAGGACTTTGAGCATGGCACTCCTTGTCATTTGTGCGCCTTCGGCGCCGATCAGTTCAGCGTGCATGCGATCGATTCAGGGAACTGGCACTTGTCGCCGGGGGCCGTGTAGGCGAAGCGGTCGACTTCCAGTGATGTCGGCTTGGTGTAGGCGAACTTGCCCATCCAATCCTTCAGCGTGTCGGTGCCCCAGAGGCTGAAGAAGATCTTCTGCTGGCTATCCGGGATCTTCGAGGGATCGGTGACATCCTGGACGAGCTTGCCGTTCAGATAATAGCGCAGCCGGCCGGGCTCCCAGACGAAGGCGTAGTCGTTGAAACCGTCATCGGCGTTGGCGCCGATCGGAACCAGCTTCTCATTGCCGCCCTTGGCCTTGATGTACTGGTTGACCTGCACCTGGCCGGAATTCTTGCCGAGCACCTCGAAGTCGATCTCGTCATGCGGCTGCTTGTCGGCCGGGCCGATATAGGTGAAGAAGGCCGAGTTCAGGCCGGACCCGGTGGCCGCCTTCATGCGGGCCTCATAGGTGCCGTAGCCGAAGCGCTTCTTGGTCTGGATCTCGCCGCAGAGATAGCTGCGGTCCTTCGACTGACCCTCGGCGAAGGAGAGCTGCAGCGTGCCGCCTTCGACTTTCACCTGGTTCTTCGACCAGGTGCAGTTCTGATGCGGGCCGTTATTCCAGCCGTCGGAGATGTACCAGACGCTGCGGTCGAGCTTATCGAAGTTCTCGACGAAAGAGGGGGCACTCGGTTGCTGGGCTGCCTGCTGGGCGAAAGCCGAGGAGGCGCCGATGAGGAGCGTGCCGATGATGCCGAGTGTGGGGCAAAGTTTTCGCGCATGGGCGATTTTGGTCGTCATGTGTCACCTTTGCTGTGTAACGAGTTTGGAAGGAGCCGCGCCCGCTGAGGCCGGCTTTTCATAGGGCTTCTTGGCCCGCGCGCCGGTCATGACGGCGTAGAGGCGAGGGGCAATGCGGCGGCACAGGTCGTTGGAGAAGACCAGGAACGGGAAGAGGATCGCCAGCGAGAGAATGAAGAAGGCAGGGTAGAAGCTGACCCCGGCTTTACCCCAGACGATCCACATGAAGATCAGCAGCGGATAGTGGCCGCAGAAGATCCAGAAGCTCAGGCTGCCGGTTTTCGACAGGCGCTGGCCGATCGATGTCTCGATCAGCGGCGCCGACAAGAGCCAGAAGCCGAGCGTGCCGAAGATGGCGAGCGTGTTGCGCAGGAACTGCACCCAATCCGGCAGGCTCGGGCCGGTCATGTAGATGACGGTGGCAAGCGCCGCGCAGCTGGCGAGCAGGAGGACTGCGCCAAGCGTGGCGAAGCGGTCGAGCGCCTTCAGATCGATCTTGTTCAGGCCGATGTAGATACCAAGGCTGAACGAGAAGAGGATCGAGCGCTTCAGGACGATATAGAGCGATGCCTCCGGCACCACGGCGACCACGAGCAGCACTGAAAGCGTCAGCAGCGGCGCATGGCGGATCAGCCATGCGAGCAGCGGCGACAGCAGGATGCAGACGAAGAGATCGCGCAGGAAATAGAGCGGCACGTTGACCGGGAAGTCTTCGACCGCGAAGAGCTGGGTCATCAGCTCGCGCGCCGAGGCCTGCCACGGGTTTGGCACGTATCCGTCGCCGAGGCCGACGCCGAGCGCCAACAGGATCGCCAGGAAGAACAGGCCGTTCCACAAGAGGAATGGCAGGAGCACGGTCTTGGATTTCGTGCGCACCGTTTTCAGGTAGCTGAAATTCTCCAAGCCGCCACGGAACAGGAGGTAGCCGGAAATCGCACTCAGGCAGGGCACGCCCACCCTGAACAGCGCTTCCGCCAGGAATACTCTCAGCCAATCGAAGGCGCCATAGGTCCCGACAAAGGGACTGGTCTGGTCGCCGAATGGTATGTGTACGAATACGATGCCCGAAATGAGCACAATCCGCATCAGGTTGATCCGTGAGGACACGTTGGTATCAACATTCACGTTGTCAGTCACCCCTTTTGGGTCGCAGCTCCCCTTTGCAACCGTTTCAATCAGAGCAGACTTCAGCCCGCAGCGAGGGAAGTTAGGGCGAATTCACGGAAGAAAATATGGCACTGCAGCAAAAGTGATCGATCACGCCGTTTCGTAACGGATACTACTTGCCGTAACGGCTCGCGAAAAATACGCGGCTGAAGTGTTCTCGCCGCGGCCAGAAGCCAGTGTCAGCAGTGCATTCAAGAAAATGATTATATTCACTGGTTTAGGCGCAAAAGACGTGGTGCGGCGCACGAAAGTTTTTATCAAATGAGAGGAAATGTTACAGTAGCCGTCCGCAAGTGGTTCATCATTTATGGTCGGAATGGGGCGGTTTGATCCGGAATGGAGCGTTTCCGGATCGAGGGGCCGCCAGCGGTTTTCCTGTCGCCTTTGACAAATTTCGGCCGAAATGCCCCTGATGCTTGTGCGGTGCAGCAGCTGGCCTAGATGGCACGGCTAAAGGCACCGACCGAAGCACCAATTCGAACCTCTCAGGGAGAGAGTATGGCGACTTTCACGATCATTATTCCGTTCTACCAGCGGGATGACGGCATCCTCAGACGGGCGCTTGCGTCGGCGTTTGCGCAGAGTTTTCAGGACTTCGATATCATCGTCGTCGACGATCAGTCGCCCTATGCGCCGGCAAGCGAGCTTGCGCCGCTGACCGCCGAAGAGCGGGCGCGAATCACTGTCGTCAGTCAGCCGAACGCTGGGCCAGGCGGCGCGCGCAATACCGGGCTCGATCATGTTCGCGCCGACACGCGCTATGTCGCGTTTCTCGATTCGGACGACATCTGGACCCCGGATCATCTGAAAAACGCGTTCACGGCCATGGATACGCTCGGCGGCGATTGCTACTGGGCGTCGATCGAGGGCGGGGCGGAGTTCGACTATCACTTCGGGATCGCGGCGCTTGCGAAGATCGACGGCGCGCAGCGGCTGATGGAGACGCCCCACATCCTATCGGTTCCCGATATTGCGGGGGTGATGATCAACGACTGGGCGTTCCTGCACATGTCGTGCATGGTCATCGGCCGTCCGCTGATCGAGACCGCGCGTTTCGACGCGGCGTTGCGACTGGCGGCGGAAGACGTTTTGTTCTTCTGCGACTGCATGCTGGCGGCCAGGCAGGTTCTCTTGTGCGCCGATGCTGGCGCACTGCGCGGCGAAGGGATCAACATCTTCCACGGCGTCGACAACACGTCGCCGGAGTATCTGAAGCAGCAGTTCATCACCTGGATGGCGCTCGACAGGCTGGAAAGCCGCTTCGCCTCGCGGCCGCGCGAGATCGCGACCATCCAGTCCTACAAGAGCCGGGCGCGCAAGCAGGCGCTGTGGGGGCAGGTGGGGCAGCTCAAACGCCGCCGCCGCCCCGATTTCGGCTTGCTCGCCCGCTGGCTGGTGCAGGACCCGCGGCTGATCCAGAGCGCATTCCAGCTCGCTGCGGGCAAGCTGGTGAAGTAACTGCTCTTTGCTTTATCGCATGTCGGTGCCGCAAAACCGCTGCACACTTTTGCGCGACATGCTTTACTCCGCCGGCGCGTCGAGCAGATAGCGAAGGCGGTCGCCGCTTGAGGTGACCGCCACCCCATCCGGGTTGCGCCAGCGCTCGGTCTTGTCGGCGAGGATGCCGCCGGCGATCGCCGGGAAGGCGGAGGGATGCGTCGCGACATAGGTGATCGCGGCGCCGGCGCCCCTCTGGTTCTTGATGTCGAGGAAGTGGCGCAGCTCGTATTTGGCGCGAATATGCT
Source organism: Hyphomicrobiales bacterium (assembly GCA_900465665.1). Taxonomy (GTDB): domain Bacteria; phylum Pseudomonadota; class Alphaproteobacteria; order Rhizobiales; family Rhizobiaceae; genus Rhizobium. Next base: position 20,572 of record UBJO01000004.1, on the reverse strand, counting down.
GTTCGTGCCGGCGCACGGCGTCCGCGGCCATCGGCTTCAGCTTGAAATCCTTCAGCAGCGAACGGTCCGCCTCGTAAAGGCGGCGCAGGTCTTCCGTGCGGTGGCTGCCGCTCAGCGAATTGCCGCGCACGACGGCGCCGTAGCCGCAGCTGTGGATCACCTTGTAGCGGGCGCCGAGCGCCAGTGCGCGGATGTAGAGATCGTAATCCTCGCCGAGGCGCATGTCCTCGCGATAGCGGAGCTTATGCTTGTCGAGAAAGCTTCGGCGCATCACGGGCTTCAGGAAGCCGATCTCGCCGCGGCGCACGCCGCGCTTGGATATGTTGCCGTCCACGAAGGTCGTCAGATCGAGATAGAGAGGGTTTTCGGCGAAACGATCGAGCTTCTGCGGCGCCTGGGCAACCGTGTCGGCATCGACGAAGGCGATGTTGTCGGCCACGAACTCCCAGTCATTATCCGAGAGCATGCGCGAGAAGCGGCCGGCGAAGAAGAAATCGTCGGCGTCGAGAATGGCGATCAGCGGCGCTGTGGAGATATCGATGGCATGATTGCGCGCGGCCGACGGGCCCTTGTTCTTCTCGAACCTGACGATCCTGAGCCTGCCGGTGGCGTCGTTGCCGCGTTCGGCGGCTTGCGCCGTGGAATCGCTCGAGCCGTCGTCGACGACCACGACTTCGGCGACTTCAGGCTCGAGAAGTGCTGATCTGACGGCGATTTCGATCGTATCGGCCGCGTTCTTGGCGGCGATGATGACGCATATGCTAGCTGTTTCAGCCACGCTCTACCTCCGTTGTTTCGCCCAAGACCTAGGACGTTGCAGCGCAGCAGACAACAAAGAGCGCTTCACATGATGTTACGAAGGGTGGGTTCGTGAGCGGCGGACGGGCAGTCAGGGCTGCCCTCAGCGCTTAGCGATTGAACGGCTCGGAGCTGTTGAAAGGCGGTACGTGCAGCTTTTCAGCTTCCTCGGCGCGGCCTGCCGTGCGCTTGGCGCCGTTGCGCTCCTTGCTTTCCTTCCAGACGAGGTAGAGCACGCCGCCGAAATAGCCTGCCTGCAGCAGGATCGCACAGATCACGGTCTTGATGAGGGTGCCGGATAGAGAGCCGCTCAGCCAATAGGTCGCGACGGCGAACACGGCGAGTGCGCCCAACATGCTGACAAAAACGCGAGGTGCATACATTTGTTGCCTCCCCAGATGGTGCCCTTCAATGAACAGCCATTGAATACGCGGCCACACCAGGACCATTTTGTAGATTCTTTTTACAGGACTTCGTCATGTAACTAAAGCGGTGAAGACGTCTTTTGCGCCTGTATTCAGTAACTACAAGCGTCACCTTAAAGGTTTGTTCCGCGTATTGGTAAAAATGCCACTTATCGGCCCGTGCGCCCGGCAATCGGAAAACGTCGTTAAAGTTGGGTTTCGATCCGAGGGTTGCATCCAATTTGGCAATGCACGTTCTTGTTTATGCCACAATCGATACCCGCTGAGGTGTAGTGGCCGCGTTTCGCATTCAACTTTTATTACAAAGTTTTAATTTCAAACGATTTGTGAGTGCGGCGCAAAATTGATGCTGCGATGCAATAAAACGGCCCCGTTCAAGTTTAAAAAAAGGTCCGTTGGAGAAGTGATGGCCGTAACCAAGAACTTTCGACCGGGGCGGGTTGCCCCTGTAAACTTCGTTCAGGGTGTATTGGCAAGAAGTCACAGGACATTTTATTTCGGTCTGCAAATATAGTTTTGATCGCTTTGGTGGAATCTAAATATGTTTCAGCGACCTCTGAAATACAAAAAGTTGAACAAATGTTTCCAAAAACGTTCGATAACGAGCGGTTTTAAAAACGTGGCTTAAAAAAACAAAATCCCCTCATACACTCCCAACTCGTCAGCGCTAGCTAAGCGTCCTGAGCCTTAACCGACCAAACGGCAAACATAAGTGGAGTTACCTCTATGAAGTCTGCGACGAGATCGGACAGTTCGCCATTTTATGGCGCAGTTCACGAAAACGCGTTTCCGCCCACAGGCGGTTTCGCAAAACGGGCATTCGATGTGTCCGCCGCCTGCCTCGGGCTTCTGTTTCTGAGCCCAATCTTTTTGATGGTGATGCTGCTTGTGAAGCTCACGGACAAGGGTCCGGCCTTCTATGGCCATCGCCGCATCGGCCACAACGGCCAGGAATTCCGTTGCCTGAAGTTTCGGACAATGGTCACCAATGGCGACAAGGTTTTGCAGGAATACCTGCGCAACAACCCTTCCGCCATGGATGAGTGGCGCGCCACGCGCAAGCTGCAGAACGACCCTCGGGTGACTGCCGTTGGCGCCGTGCTGCGCAAGCTGAGCCTTGATGAGCTTCCCCAGCTCTTCAACATCATTCGCGGTGAGATGAGTGTCGTCGGTCCGCGTCCCGTCGTTCAAGACGAACTTGAAATGTACGAGCACGCCGCCGTCTTCTATCTGCAGTCCCGCCCAGGCCTTACCGGTCTCTGGCAGGTCAGCGGACGCAACGACGTCTCCTATGCCGCTCGCGTCGCTTTCGACACCCACTACGTCGAAAACTGGTCGATGGCCCGGGACGTTGCGATCATCGCAAAGACCATTCCCGCCGTCTGCGCTCAGCGCGGAAGCTACTAACGGCATCCTTACGCCCGACGAGCACGTCTTATGGCTCGCCGTCGGGACGAAACACGGGGAAAAATATGAACGAACGTCTATTTGGCAGTCAGGCTGGGCGATCCCGTGCCCTTCGATCCGGTGTTGCAGTCGCTGCCGGGTTGAGTGCATTCCTGCTGTCCTCATTCATTGCCAGCGCGGACGATTACCGCCTTGGAACCATGGATAAAGTGAAGATTCGAGTTGCCGAATGGCAGACGGCGGATGGGACGATCCGCGACTGGTCTGTCGTCAGCGGCGACTACACGGTTGGCCCGTCCGGCAGCATCTCGCTGCCATTCGTCGGCGATCTCGCTGCTTCCGGGCAGACGACCGACGCCATCGCCAAGCAGATCGGCATGGCCCTTCAGAGGCAGTTCGCCCTGAAGGACCGGCCGTCGGCATCCGTCGAATTGTCGGAATTCCGCCCTGTCTATCTCTCCGGAGACGTGGAGAAGCCGGGTGAGTTTCCGTTCGCGCCGAACCTCACCGTCGCCAAGGCCGTCAGCCTTGCCGGCGGCCTTCGCCGGGCCGATTCCGGCCAGCGGTTCGCCCGCGATTTCATCAACGCCAAGGGCGACGCCGTCGTCTACATGGCGGACAGGGCGCGGCTTCTGGTGAAGCAGGCTCGCCTTCAGGCCGAAATCGACAACAAGGATAGTTTCGAGATTCCGGCCGAACTGAAGGACAAGCCGGAGGCCAGAGCGCTCGTCGACAGCGAGAACGCGCTCATGACCTCGCGCAAGAAGCGGCTGACGCTGCAGCTTCAGGCACTCGATGACTTGAGGGCTCTGCTGCAGAGCGAAGTCGAGACGCTTGCCAAGAAGACGCAGACCCAGACCCGCCAGCTGGAGCTTGCCACGGCCGATCGCGACAAGGTCGACGATCTCGCCGAGAAGGGGCTGGTGCTCAGCGCCCGCAAGATGACGGCCGAGCAACGCGCGGCCGATCTCGAGGCGATGCTTCTCGACATCGACACGAACTCGCTCAAGGCCAAGCAGGATATCAGCAAGGCCAACCAAGACGAGATCACGCTTCGCAACGACTGGGACGCACAGCTCGCCCAGGAAAAGCAGAGTGCGGACGCGCAGCTCGACCAGCTCAACCTGAAGCTCACGACGAGCAACTCGCTGATGGCCGAAGCGCTGACCCAATCCACGGACGCGGCCCGCTTCGACACGTCGACGGGTGCCGCCAGCATTGCCTACTCCGTCATTCGTGACGTGGACGGCAAGCCGAAGGAAATCCCGGTGCAGGAAAGCACCGCGTTGCAGCCCGGCGATCTGATCAAGGTCACCGCCGGACTGGCCATGAGGTAATGAGGCAGTATGCGTATCGCTAAGTCGGCGCTCATCCAGCCCGGCGGGAATGTGGCCTATGCCGTTTCCGCCGTGGCGATTTCGCTTTTTTCGTTCGCCTACTCGCTTCGGTTCGGGCAGGTGTCGATCCTGCTTTACTATGCGCTCTGGCTGCCGCTGATCGCGGTCGATTACCGCAAGGTTCTCGGCAACTACAATCGCTACATCTGGATCTACGCTTTCGCGGCGATCGCCTTCCTATCGGTCTTCTGGTCGGCGGCGCCCAGCGTGTCGATGCGCGCCGCCATTCAATATTTCACGCAGGTGCTCTGCACGCTGATCGCGGTCAGGGTGCTGGATGCCAAGACGCTGACGCTCGGCATGGTCGCCGGTATCGGCATCGTGCTCGTCTATTCAGTGCTCTTCGGGCACTACGAGTTGGACGTGATCGACAACACCTACAGCTTCGTCGGCGCCTTCGCGTCGAAGAACCAGCTTGGGTTCTACGCCTCGCTCGGCCTGATCGCCTGCTTCGCGACCGTCTTCATCTTCGGCGAACGCCGCCCATCTTGGCTGGCTGTCACCGGGGTCTCCGGCTTGCTGTCGGCCTATTGCCTGATGATGTGCCAGTCGGCGACTTCGGTCCTGACCGCCGTCGTGGTTCTGGCGCTGATGGTCGGCCTGCGTGTCGTGCTAACGCTGACGCCCGACCAGCGCAAGCTGCTCGTCATTGGCGGCGGGGTCGCGGTGATCGTGCTTGCGGTCGCCGGTGTCTATCTCGGCGCGGTCGATGCCGTGCTCGGGATCTTCGGCAAGGATTCGACGCTGACGGGCCGCACCTATCTGTGGCAGCAGGGGATCAAGGCTGCGGCCGACAATCCCTATTTCGGCGTTGGCTACCAGGCCTATTGGGTTCAGGGCTTTTCGGAGCCGGAGCGTCTCTGGGAAGAGTTCTTCATCGGCTCGCGCAGCGGCTTCCACTTCCACAATACCTATATCGAAACGACGGTGGAGCTCGGCCTCGTCGGCCTGGCGATCCTGGTTTTCACTTTCCTGAAGATCCTGTGGGGGCATCTCCGTCGCCTGATCGAAGACATCAGGAACGATGAATCCTACCTGCTGTTTGCCATCTGCGTGCTTCTGTTGATCCGCTCCTTCGTCGAGATCGACATTCTGACGCCCTACAATGTCGGGACGTTCCTGTTCTATTTCTGCGCCGGAAAGCTGATGAGCGTGCGCCGCCAGCTTGATGTCGCGGCATGGGCGCGGCAGGCACGGCAGCCCGAACCTTTGATGCATTAGCACTTAACAGCATTGTCGGCCGGCACTGACCGGTCATTTGAGGAAACCGGATGAAGACCCTTTACGGCATCCAATATCTGCGCGCCTTCGCGGCGCTTGCTGTCGTCGTTTTTCACGCGGCCGAGAAGTCCGGCGAGCACTTCGCCATCGGGGCTGCCGGTGTCGATGTGTTTTTCGTCATCAGCGGCTTCATCATGTGGGTGATCAGCGAGCGCCGGCCGATGACGCCGCAGGGCTTCCTCATCGACCGCCTGCGCCGCATCGCGCCATCCTATTGGCTGGTGACAGCAATCATGATCGCCGGCGCCGTGACCGGGCTGTTTCCGAACCTGCAATTGACGACGTCGCATATCCTTGCGTCGCTGTTCTTCATTCCCGCGCATTCCCCGAGCACCGGTGACATCTGGCCGGTGCTGGTGCAGGGGTGGACGCTCAATTTCGAGATCTTCTTCTACGTCCTCTTCGCCGGCGCGCTGTTCTTACCGCGCAAATGGCGTCTCGCCTTTCTGCTCGCACTGTTCGGCGGCTTCTTCCTGGCCGGGCAAATCCTGCAGCCGACGACGCCGGCGCTCTACACCTACACGCGTCCGATCATTCTCGAATTCGTCGGCGGTGTATTGATTGCCGAGCTGTGGCTGCGCTGGTGGATCGCCGGCACCAGCCTGGGACTTGCCTGCGTGGGCGCTGCCCTTTCCGGCTTCGCCGCCATCCATCTGATGGGCGCCGAGTTCAATGCCGGGATATGCGGTCCGCTGGCGATGGTGCTGGTTTACGGGATGGTTTCGCTGGAGGCGGCCGGAAGTCTCGGCCGCATGCCGCTGCTGACCTATCTCGGCGACGCCTCCTACTCGATCTATCTATGGCACACGCTGGCGATCTCGGTGGTCGCCAAGGCGGGGCAGGTGATCGGCCTCTCAGCCACCGTTATGGCTCCGGTGTGCGTTCTTGCCGGCGTGGTTCTTGGAACCGCAGCCTACGAACTCATCGAAAAGCCGCTGAGGAAGCTGCTCTCCGGTTCCCGCTCGAAACAGGCGACACTCGCTCGCCGAGCCTCATGACGAGGCTTCAGCAGGCGGCGCTTGCGTATCCGGTTCCACTGTCTCCGCCGGTCGGGCCTTTCTCCTGAACGAACGCAGCGCGACATAGAAGACGGGTGTCAGGAACAGACCGAATATCGTGACGCCGAGCATGCCTGAGAAGACGGCCGTGCCGAGCGACTGGCGCATTTCGGCGCCGGGGCCGGTGGCGATTGCAAGCGGCAGCACGCCGAAGATGAAGGCGAACGCCGTCATCAGGATCGGGCGCAGGCGCAGATGGCTCGCCTCGACGGCTGCCTCCACCGGCGACTTGCCTTCGTCTTCCGCCTGGCGGGCGAACTCGACGATCAGGATCGCGTTCTTGGCCGCAAGGCCGATCAAGACGATCAGGCCGATCTGCGTCAGCACGTTGTTGTCCATGCCCCGGAACCAGACGCCGATCAGTGCCGCGAGCACCGCCAGCGGCACGATCAGGATGATCGCCAGCGGCAGCACCCAGCTCTCATATTGGGCCGCGAGCGCCAGGAAGACGAAGATGACTGACAGGGCGAAGATATAGACCGCCGTGTTGCCGGTGTGGGTTTCCTGGTAGGCGAGTTCGGTCCATTCGAAGGTCGTGCCGGGCGGCAGGATCTTTGCCGCCAGCGCCTCCATCTTCTTCAGCGCGTCGCCCGTCGATGTGCCGGGTGTCGGATTGCCCTGCAGCGGAACGGAGACATACATATTGTAGCGCTGGACGAGGGCAGGGCCGCTGGAATCCTGGATATCCATCAGCGTGCCGAGCGGCACCAGCGCGCCGGTCGCCGAGCGCACCTTGAGGCCGAGAATGTCCTCGCGGTCCATGCGGTATTGCCGGTCGGCCTGGGCGCGGACCTGGTAGACGCGGCCGAAGGCGTTGAAGTCGTTGACATAGGCGACGCCGAGATTGATCGACAGCGCGTTGAAGATGTTGGGGATCGGCACGTTCAGGAAACGGGCCTTGTCGCGATCGATGGCGAGATAATATTGCGGGCTGGCATCGGAGAAGGTCGTGAAGACGCCGGTCAGGCCTTCGGTCGTGGCGGCCGCGCCCATCATCTGCCGGGCAAGGCCGAGCACGCGGGTCATGTCGGCGTTTTCAAGATCGAGAATCTGCATCTTGAAGCCGCCGGAATTGCCGACGCCGCGCACGGATGGCGGCGGCACGGCGATGATGAAGGCCTCCTGGATGCTCTGCAGCTTACCAAACAGCTCGCCGATGATCTTGTTGGCGGTCTCGCCGCCTTCCTCGCGCTCGGCGAACGACTTGAAGGGGACGAAGACGACGCCGGAATTGGAGGCGTTGGTGAAGGTCGCGCCGCTGAAGCCGGCGAACTGCACGGCATTGCCGACGCCGGGGACCGTCCGCGCGATATCGCCCACCTGCTTCACCACCGCATCGGTACGCGCCAGCGACGCGCCATCAGGCAATTGCACGACGACGATCGCGTAGCCCTGGTCCATGGTCGGGATGAAGCCCGACGGGACCTTGGTGATCATGAAGTAGGTGGCGCCGAGCAGGCCCGCGAAGACGAGCAGCGAGCAGGTGATACCGATCCAGCTTCTGACGAGGTGCCTGACGATCCACGAATAGCCGTGGCTCAGACGATCGAAGCCGTTGTTGAAGCCGTTCGCGAGACCGCGCCCGAAACGCAGGGCGATGTTGTTGCGCGTGTGCTGGTGATCGTGGCTTCGGAGCAGAATACCGGCGAGTGCCGGCGACAGCGTCAGCGAGTTCAGCGCCGAAATCGCGGTGGTGACCGAGATGGTCACGGCAAACTGCTTGTAGAACTGGCCGGAGATCCCAGGGATGAAGGCGGTGGGCACGAAGACGGCGATCAGCACCAGCGAGATGGCGACGACGGCGGTGCCGACCTCGTCCATCGTCACATGCGCGGCCTCCTTCGGAGTCATGCCTTTGGCGAGATTGCGCTCGACATTCTCGACCACGACGATCGCGTCGTCGACGACGATGCCGATCGCCAGCACCAGGCCGAACAGCGTCAGCATGTTCAGCGAGAATCCGAAGGCGAGGAGCACGGCGAAGGTGCCGATCAGCGAGACCGGGATGGCGATGATCGGGATGATCGCGGTGCGCCAGGATTGCAGGAAGACGAGGACGACGATCGCCACCAGGATCGCGGCTTCGGCGATGGTTCGATAGACCTCGGTGATCGATTCCGAGATGAACTCGGTGGTGTCGTAGACAATGCGGTATTCCAGACCCTGCGGGAAGGTCTGGGATATGTCCTTCATCAGCGACTGGATCTGGTGCGCGGTGTCGAGCGCGTTGGTTCCGGGGCGGGCGAAGATGCCGAGCGCCACGGCGGGGTCGTTGTTGAGATAGCTGTTGGTCACATAGTCCTGAGCGCCCAATTCGATGCGGGCGACGTCCTGCAGCTGCACAAGCCGGCCGGTGTCTGTCGACTTGACGATGACGTAGCGGAATTCGCGCACGTCGGAGAAGCGGCCGTCGGTTCTCACCGTATATTCGAAGGCGTTCTTGCCGGTGACTGGTGGCGCGCCGATCTTGCCGCCGGAGACCTGGACGTTCTGGTCGCGAAGGGCCGAGACCACGTCATCCGATGTCATGCCGTAGGCGGAGAGCTTCTGTGGGTCCAGCCAGATGCGCATGGAATACTGGCGCTCGCCGAACACCTGCACGTCGCCGACGCCATCGAGGCGCACCAGGGTGTCGCGGATGCGGTTGCGGGCATAGTTGGAGACGTAGAGCTGGTCGTAGCGGTGCGAGGGCGAGAGAAGGTGCACGACCATCATCAGGTCGGGCGAGCTTTTGTCGGTGGTGACGCCGAGGCGCTGTACCTCTTCGGGAAGTCGGGGCAGGGCGATCGAGACGCGGTTCTGAACGAGCACCTGTACCTTGTCGAGATCGGTGCCGAGCTTGAAGGTGATGGTCAGCGACATGGCGCCATCGGCGCTGGAATAGGAGGACATGTAGAGCATGTCCTCGACGCCGTTGATCTGCTGCTCCAGCGGCGTGGATACCGTGTCGGCGATGGTCTGCGGGTCGGCGCCCGGATAGGAGGTGCGCACCACGATGGTCGGAGGGGCGATCTCGGGATACTGCGACACCGGCAGCTGCGTATAGGCGATGCTGCCGACGACGAGGAGCACGATCGAGATGACCGCCGCGAAGATCGGGCGGTCGACGAAGAAATGAGCGAACCTCATTGTGGCGTCTCCGTCGCGGCGTTTTCCGGCGGCGTATCGCGCCGTTCCTGCGGCAGCTCGGTCATCTGCGGCGTGATGGTGGCGCCGGGGCGGGCGCGCATCAGGCCGTTGACGATGATCGTCTCGGTGCCATCAAGGCCCTCGCGGATGACGCGGTAGCCATAAAGCCTAGGGCCGGGGCGCACGGGCTTGGTCGATACCTTGCCGTCGGTGCCGACGACGAAGACGACACGTTCGTTCTGGTCGGAACCGATCGCCTCGTCGGGCACGAGGATCGCCTTGTACTTGTTGGACGCCTCCACCTGCACGCGGCCGAAGAGGCCGGGCTGCAGGATCAGGTCGGGATTGGCCAGCCGTGCGCGGATGCGGATGGTGCCGCTTTCGTTGTCGATGCGGTTTTCGGCGAAGTCGAGCTTGCCGGTGAAGGGCTTGGCGGTCGGGTCGGAGATCGTCACGGTGACAGGCACGCCGCCGCCGCCCAGTTGCAGATCCTTACCGAGCTTGCGCGCCGTATCGGCGAAGTTCAGCAGGCGGCGTTCATCGACGTCGAAGTAGAAATCGATCGGGTCGAGCGACACGATGGTCGTCAAGATCGTTTGGTCCGCCTGCACCAGATTGCCTGTGGAGATCAGGCGGCGGTCGATGCGGCCGCTGAGCGGCGCCGATATCGTCGTATATTCCATGTCGAGGGCCGCGCGGTCGGCGGTTGCCTGGGCACCGCGAACATTGGCCTGCGCGGAGAGCCATTCGCGGCGGCGATCGTCGAGTGTCGAGACCGACTGGCTGCCGCTGGTGGCAAGGCTCTGCGCGCGGTTGAACTGCGCTTCGGCGTAGGTCTGCGTGGATTTGGCGACTTCGAGCGCGGCGTTGGCTTCGTTGAGCGCGGTGACGAAGGGGCGTTGGTCGATGACGAAGAGCTTGTCGCCCTTCTTCACCAGCGCGCCGTCGGTGAAATCGACCTCGTTCAGATAGCCGCCGACGCGTGCGCGCACCGAGACCTCGTCAACCGCCTGGAAGCGGCCGATGAACTCGTCGTTATCGACGACCTCGCGCACAACGGGCTTGGCCACTGTCACGGGCGGCGGAGGCGGAGCGGCGGCCTGCTGGGCGGATGAGGCGAAGGGTAAGAACGCGACGCTGCTGAAGGCCAAGACGTATCGAAGCGAGAAAGGCATGGCGGCTCCCCATTCGGGCGGCCAAACACGCCGCCATGACTATGCTGAAAGAATGCGTTTCATGTCAGGCGGTACTCGAGCGACTGTGTGTCGCTCGCCTATTTTCTATGCTGTCTTACGTTCGTGGCGCTGATAGCGCTCACGACTTGCATGCCGTTGCGATCGATTGGCCGGGAAGGTCCCCACCCGGTAAGCCTCTGGATTTCGATATAAACGGGTGTCTTGACGAAAAGCAAATCCCAGTGGGTTGAAATTTCCAAGACCAATGAAATCAGGGAGGGTATCGCGGGCCCCCAACGCTTACCGGTTTCGGCAGGGCGTTCGTTAGCCGGGTGCGACAATTTGGTCGCACATTAGCAATAATCAAGCAGAGGTGACTTGTATGTTGCACCTGCTCAATATATCTAGACACATTATAAGTGTGCTTACTATTCGCGCAGTCTTCAATGAACAGCAATCCGACCCTCGGCTTCCTCCTCCATGATGTCGCACGTCTGCTTCGAAAGCGTTTCGAGCAGCGGGCGAGATGTCTTGGGCTGACGCGGTCGCAATGGCAGACGCTGGTGTATCTCTCCAACAATGAGGGGATACATCAGGGCGGATTGGCGGAGATGCTGGAGATCGAGCCGATCACACTTGTACGCATTCTCGACAAGCTCGCCGAGCGCGGGCTGATCGAGCGCCGCCAGCACCCGACGGACCGCCGGATCTGGCTGCTTTACATGCGCGAGGAGGCACATCCGCTCTTGGCGGAAATGCGCGGACTTGGCGATGTGACGCGAGGCGAAGCCCTGGAGGATGTTTCCGCCGAAGAGCGGGAGCAGCTTTTCCAAATCCTGTCGCAGATGAAGACCAACCTAGTGCAGGCCTGCCGGACCCCCCTGGCATTGGCCGAAAACGAGACCAACCATGGCTGATAAAACTCCCCTGCGCGTCGTTTCCGACGCCGATGCCAATACTGCTGCCGGCAAGACTGCTGCCGAAACGAACGAGGTTTCTCCTCGCGAGGAAACCGTCGCCGAGGCGCCATCGTCCACTCCGGCGCCTGTCACCGCCGTCGCGCCACCCGTGACCGCGCCCCCGCGCCGCAAGCGCAGCATGACCCGGCCGGTGCTGTTTGCGCTGCTGCCCGTCGCGCTCGTGGTTGGTGGCTATTACTACGTCAATGGCGGCCAGGTGATGTCGACCGACAACGCCTACATCAAGTCCGACATGGTTGGGCTGACGACCGACGTTTCCGGCATCGTCTACACGATCAACGTGCATGAAAACGAAGCGGTGAAGCAGGGCCAAGTGCTGTTCAGCCTCCGCCAGGACGTGTTCAAGATCGCGCTCGACGGCGCCAAGGCGCAGCTCGGCGCGGTGCGCAACCAGATCCTCAATCTGGAAGCAAGCTACCAGCAGTCGCTGGCCGAGATCACCCAGGCCGAGGCTGACATTCCGTATTTCCAGACCGAGTTCGACCGCCAGCAGAACCTGCTGAACAGCTCCGCGGCCACCCGCACCGCTTTCGATCAGGCAAAGCACAATCTGCAGGCCGGCCAGCAGAAGGTCGCCGTCGCCAAGGCGCAGGCGGCTGCCACGCTCGCCCAACTCGGCGGCAATGCCGACCAGCCGGCCGAGCAGAACCCGCTCTATCTCGAAGCCAAGGCCAAGGTCGACGACGCGCAGCGCCAGCTCGATCACAGCGTCGTACGCGCGCCGTTCGATGGCATCGTAACCAATGTCAACGCGCTGCAGCCGGGATCCTATCTTGAGGCATCGACGCAGGCCTTCTCGCTGGTCGCGACCAACAACCTTTGGATCGACGCCAGCCCGAAGGAAACCGAGCTTACCTATGTGAAGCCCGGCCAGACGGCCACCATCTATGTCGACACCTATCCGGGTGTGACCTGGAAGGGCAAGGTCGAGAGCATCAGCCCGGCTTCCGGCTCCAGCTTCTCGCTGCTGCCGGCGCAAAACACGACCGGCAACTGGGTCAAGGTCGTGCAGCGTATCCCGATGCGCGTCAGCATCGAGGATGCAGCCGGCAAGCCGCCGCTTCGCGTCGGCATGAGCACGGTCGTCGATGTCGATACCGGCCACGCGCGCGGCCTGCCGGATTTCGTGTCCAAGCTTCTGGGCCGCTCGGGCGGAGATCATGAGTAACGCTGCCTCCGCGTCCTTCGTCCCGGTCGCCAACCGCGGCATGATCACGGCTTGCGTCATCCTGGCCGTCATCATGCAGGCGCTGGATACGACGATCGCCAACGTGGCGCTGCCCTATATTCAGGGCAGCGTTTCGGCGAGCGCCGACCAGATCAACTGGGTTCTGACCTCCTATATCGTCGCGGCCGCCATCATGACGCCGCCGTCTGGCTTTCTTGCCGCCAAGTTCGGCCGCAAGAAGGTGCTGCTGACGGCGATCACCGGCTTCGTCGTGGCCTCCGTGCTTTGCGGTCTGGCGCAATCGCTGAACCAGATCGTCGGCTTCCGCCTGTTGCAGGGCCTGTTCGGCGCATCGCTGGTGCCGCTGTCGCAGGGCATTCTGCTCGATATCTACACGCCGGAAGAACGCGGGTCCGCCATGGCCTTGTTCGGCGTGTCGGTCATGGTCGGGCCGGTGCTCGGCCCCGTCATCGGCGGCTGGCTGACCGACAACATCAGCTGGCGCTGGGTGTTCTACATCAACGTGCCGATCGGGGCGCTCGCCTTTGCCGGCATCATGATCTACGTCACCGAGACGAAGCTGGACGCGCTCGCCAAGCTCGACTGGTTCGGCTTCGGGATGATGAGCCTCGGCATCGCTTCACTGCAGCTCTTTCTCGATCGCGGCGAACAGCTCAACTGGTTTGCCTCGGGCGAGATCATGATCGAGGCGATCATCTGTGCCGCGGCTTTCTATCTGCTCGTCGTGCACACGCTGACGGCGGAGAAATCCTTCGTCAATCCGAAGCTGTTTCTCGACCGGAACTTCTCCGTCAGCATGATCTTCATCTTCGTGATCGGGATCACCTATCTCGCCTCGCTGGCGCTGATGACGCCCTACCTGCAGACGCTGATGGGCTATCCCGTCATCACCGCAGGTATCGTGATGGGGCCGCGCGGCATGGGCACGATGCTGTGCATGTTCATTGTCGGGCGGCTGATCGGCAAGGTGGATACGCGCCTGCTTCTCGTGCTCGGCCTCGGGCTGACGGCATGGGCGATGTACGACATGACAGGCTGGACGCCCGATGTCTCGCAGTGGACGATCGTTTCTGTCGGCTTCATCCAGGGCGCCGGACTCGGCTTCCTCTTCGTGCCGCTGACGACGATCGCGTTTTCGACGCTGCCGGCGGAGATGCGCGGCGACGGCACCGGCCTCTACAACCTGTCGCGAAACATCGGCTCGAGCGTCGGGATCTCCATCGTCTCGGCGCTTTTGGTCGAAAATGCACAGGTGAACCACGAGAACATCGCCGCCTATGTCACGCCGTTCAACCACGCCTTCGACGCGGCGGCCGCGCAGGGGATGAGCCCGCTCACCGCCGCCGGTCGCGCGGCGCTGAACGAGCTGATCACGCTGCAGTCGACGATCATCGCCTATATCGATGACTTCAAGCTGCTGATGATCATGTCGCTGGCGGTCATTCCGCTGGTGCTGTTGCTGCGCAAGCCCAAGGTGGCGCCTGTTATGGACCACAGCGCCGTGATGGAGTGATCAGCGAAATGGTTTGCTGAGATAGCGAGACCCTGAAATGCCGAAGCGCCATGGTGCTTCGGCATTTTTCGTTATGCCGATGCGTTTTCCGCTGACGATCTGCTCCGGTGCAGTCGGCGTGAGTGAATAGGGTTCGCGGTCGAGCAGGCGATCGTTGAGGGCGATGGTGACGTCGAGGGCCTGGCAGAGCTTGCCGGGGCCGCTGCAGAGCTGCGTGAGCGCATCGGTGCCGCGGCGTTCGATCATCGCGGCGATGCCGATTTCGGGCTCGATGGCGCGGATGAGCACTGCGGAGCCTGGGGTGCAGACGAAGTTCAGGCACCAGTGCATGCCGTAGATGCGGTAGATATAGACATTGCCCGGTCTGCCGAACATGGCGCCGTTGCGCTGTGTTGGGCCGCGAAAGCTGTGGGAGGCCTCGTCATCGGGGAAGTAGGCCTCGGTCTCGACGATGCGTCCGCCGATGCCGCCGACGGTGAGGCGGCAGGCAAGCAGGTCGCGGGCGACCGAGATTGCATCGCGCTCGAAGAAGCGGGTGAGGGCGTCGCCCGCAATCGATGCCGCGCCGAGCGCGCTTGTCCTGTCGTCCATTTTGTCTATCGGCCGGGCTTCGGATCATGCAGCGGGATGGACGAGCCGGTGACGGAAACCGGGTCGCTTGCCGGGAAGGTGTCTTCGAGGCCTTCGTCCAGTTCCTCTTCCAGTGTCGCCGCATCCTTGCTGTGCGGCCCGTCGCCGGCCGAGCTGTCGTGTGCCGCGAGAAGCAGATGGCGGGCGTGGGAGACGGCATTGTCGCGGGTCAGGCCGGGAGTGGCGGCATTATAAAGCGTCACGGCAATGCTGTTTCCGGTCTTGTCGCCGAACATGACGGTAAAGCCGCCCTCGCGTGCATTCACTGATATGTCTGTGATGGTCATGGTTTCGCTCCCGATGATGGGTTTGCCGAGGTCTTGATCGTATGACTATGTTTGCCTCGCGAACACCTTCGTCAACCACTCGATGAAGACGCGGACGCGTGGCGAGAGCTGGCGGTTTCGCGGATAGAGCAGCGAGACGGGCGTTTTCGTCAGCGGATAGTCTTGCAGGATGGGCTGGAGCTCTCCGCTGTCGATATAGCGCTGGGCATGATAGCGCGGCACCTGGATGATGCCGAGGCCGAGCCGTGCCGCCGCGTGGAAGCTTTCGGCGGCGTTGACTGATAGCGTCGCGGGCAGGGTGATGTTGCGGATCTGGCCGCCGACGAGGAATTCAAGTGGCACCAGCGCGCCGGTGGCGCTGGAGTGAAAGCCGACCATGCGGTGGCCGTCGAGCCGGTCGGGATGCTCAGGCGTTCCGTAGCGGGCGAGATAGGAAGGGGAGGCGAGCGTGACTTCCTCCAGCATCGTCACACGGCGCGCGACCATGTCGCTATCTGAGGGGATGCCGACCCGCAGCACGCAGTCGATACCCTCTCGCACGAGATCGACCAGACGGTCGCCCTCGCTCATATAGAGTTCGATATCGGGATAGGCTTCGAGGAAGGATGGCAGGTTGGGCAACACGAAATGGCGCGCCAGCGTGCCGTGCACATCGACGCGCAGCAGGCCTTTCGGCTTGGCGCCGGCGAAGGCGCCTTCCGCGTCCTCGATATCCGAGAGGATCGACAGGCAACGGCGGTAGTAGGCCTCGCCGTCGAGTGTCGGGCTAACGTGGCGCGTCGTTCGCTGCAGCAGGCGAACGCCGAGGCGGGCCTCCAATTGCTTGACCGCGTCGGTCACCGTCGAGCGCGGCAGGCCGGTATCTTCGGCCGCGGCGGTGAAGCTGCGGCGCTCGACGATACGGCAAAAGACGCGCATGGCATCGAATCTGTCCATCTATCTGTTCTCTGTTTCCGGATAGTGATGGCGAATAATGGATGATTATCCGCCGCGAGAAAAGCGGCATCTTCTCTCCAACGGCGCGATATCGCGCTTCCAAGCAAGGAGAACGACAATGACGGTATCGGAAAACAGGGTTGCGATCGTAACCGGCGCCTCCAGAGGCATCGGTGCGGCGATTGCCGATCGGCTCGCGCGCGACGGATTTACCGTCGTGATCAACTATTCCGGCAATGCCGCGCCGGCCGAGGAACTGGCTGCCGCGATCGAAAAGCGCGGTGGCAAGGCGCTGACGGCGAAGGCCGATGTCAGCGACGCGGAGGCCGTGCGGCGGATGTTCGATGCGGCCGAGGCGGCATTCGGGGGTGTCGACGTGCTGGTCAACAATGCCGGGATCATGGCGCTTTCGTCGATCGCGGATGCCGACGACGCGCATTTCCAGCGCATCATGGACGTCAATCTGAAGGGCACGTTCAACACGCTGCGCGAGGCCGGCAAGCGGATGCGCGATGGCGGCCGGATCGTCAATTTCTCGACCTCGGTGGTCGGGCTGAAGCTCGAGACCTATGGCGTCTATGCCGCGACCAAGGCCGCCGTCGAGACGATGACGGGGATCATGGCCAAGGAAATGCGCGGCCGTAACATCACCATCAACGCGATTGCGCCGGGGCCAACGGCCACCGATCTGTTCCTCAACGGCAAGTCGGACGAACTGGTTGCGCGGATGGCGAAGATGAACCCGCTGGAGCGGTTGGGCACGCCCGAGGATATCGCCGCAGCCGTGTCCTTCTTGGCCGGTCCCGATGGTTCCTGGATCAATGGGCAGGTGCTACGCGCCAATGGCGGCATGATCTGATTTGTGTCTTGGGGAGGGCGGCCTTCGGGCCGCGCATCTTCCGGCGGGTCGCTGTTGTGGATATCACGCGCTGAAAAATGCCAGTATCTGCAAGGAGATAGGGATACGCTCCGCCTTGAAGCGGCGGGGCTGCAATATCCCCTTACATTTGCATCATGATTGTCTATATTAGCAATGTAGGGATGTGCGGGACTCCTCCAATCCTACGCATCAGACCTCAATAACTGCCGAGCCATTGTTCCCTGGTGACCCGGCAGAGAGTGAAAGAAGAAATGGCAAAACATATGGTTGCGGCCCGTTGAAGGTAAACGCCTCGCGGGCCGCAGTTCTGTCAGCGGGCATCCAGCTTGGCGTCGGTCAGAAGCTTGACCATCCAGTCGACGAAGACGCGAACCTTGTTGCTGAGGTGGCGGTTCGGGGGATAGACGATGTAGAGCCCGAGCGGCTCGCGGTTCCATTCCGGCAGCACCTGTATCAGCTCGCCGTTTTCCAACTCGTTACGGATCATGAAGCGCGGTAACTGCGCGATGCCAAGCCCTCTCGTGGCTGCTGTCACGAAAGTCCTGCTATCGTTGACCGAGACGAGATAGCGCGGATTGATCTCCAACTCCTCGTTGTCCTTGCGAAACTCGAACGGAAGCGTCCGGTTGGTCTGTGCGCGGAAATAGCTTACGGAATAGTGATCGTTTTCAAGGTCTTCCGGTCTGTTCGGTATCCCGTATTTTTCGATATAAAGGGGTGAGGCGCAAGTGATGAGTTCCACCTCGGATACACGGCGTGCAATCAATGATTGGTCGGCCGGGGTGCCGGCGCGCAGGGCGCAATCGACGTTTTCGGCGAGGTAATCCACGGTGCGGTCGCCGACGCCGAGGTCGATGCGTATATCGGGATATTTCTGATAGAAATCGCAGAGCGCGGGCACGACGATCCAGTCGGCGAAGGCGCCGGCCATCTCGACGCGCAGACGCCCGTTCGGAAGCCCCTGCGAGTTGGTGAGGCTGCCATCGAGCTCGGCGATCTCGGAGACGATCTGGGCCGCGCGTTCGTAGTAGAGCGCGCCGTCGGTCGTCACCATGACGCGGCGGGTAGTGCGGTTGAGGAGCTTGGTGTGCAGATGCGCTTCAAGCCCCTGAATGAGGTTGGTCACCGTCGCCTTGGGCATCGAGAGCGTGTCGGCGGCCCGTGTGAAATTGCCTGTCTCCACGACGCGAATGAAAGCGCGCATTGCCGAGAGCTGGTCCATCGGAATTCACCTGAGTAGGTTGCAGTGCGGTATTGTTCGAAATCCGGAACAGTGTAATCGTATTGAGGCTTCTTATTCCGTGAGTGGAATAACAATATCTTTTTTTCAGAAATTGCAAGCCGTCGCCTTGGGCAATATGTTGCAACGGCAACATTACACCCGCGACGCAAGGATCGATACGATGACGGTGCAAGTGAAAGACATGGTGTTTGACAAGGTGGCCATTGGCCCCGTGTCGACGCGTATCTATCAGGGCGCCGAATACGGTAAGGGTTCGCCGATCGTGTTGTACTTCCACGGCGGTGCTTTCCAGTCCTCGGGACTGCAGGACAATGCCGTTGCCGAAGCGATCGCACGTGCCGGCGCCATCGTGGTCGTCGCGGATTACAACGCTCCGATGGGCGGTGTCTTCCCGAAGCCTCTCGAAGTCGGCTACTCGCTGTTTTCCTACATGGCCAACAAGCGCGCCTCGGGTCTCGGTGACCGCAACTCCGCGCTGCTGGTTGCCGGCGAGGAAGCGGGTGGCAACATCGCCGCCAGCGTGGCCTTCAAGGCTCGCGACCACTACGCAGATGCCCTCGATGGCCAGGTGCTGATTTCTCCGCTGGTCGATCCGTTCATGGGATCGTCATCGATGCGCGACGCCGACAGCATCGGCATGCGGGAGCGCTGGGCCGCGGGCTGGAGCCATTATCTCAGCGGCGGCGGCTGCCATCCCTATGCGGCGCCGTGCCTCTGTTCACGCATCTCGGGCGTTGCGCCCGCACTGATCTTCACCGCGAAGGACGATCCCCTTCGTGATGAGACGCTTGGGTTCGCCGATCGCCTGAAACAGGCCGGCGTACCAGTTCGTCAGCATGTCTCTCCCGCCGGGGCAGGCTGGCCTTCGATTTACGGCGGGACGTCCGACAAGCCTCCGGGTTGGCGCGAAAGCATCACCCAAGAATTCGGAAGCTTCGTTCGTGACATGCGAAGGCAACCCGTACCTTTGAAGACCTGATCAATACTCGGCCGTGGGGGCCGTAAGGAGAATACAAATGACGTCCAGTAAGAAGCGCTGGGCCCTTGTGGGCGCCGGTCTGAGCCTTGTTGCGTCCGTTTCAGCCGCAGCACTGTTTTTCGAATTGCCGATGAGCGGCACCGCGACTGCCGCAACCGCCGAGGCACAGGCCGCTCCGCCGGCCGTGCCCGTTACCGTCGCTGTCGTCGCCAGCCGCGACGTCACCGAATGGGAGCAGTTTTCCGGCCGGCTCGAAGCCGTCGATCGCGTGCAGATCCGCTCGCGTGTCGCCGGCGCCGTGCAGTCGGTGCATTTCCGCGAAGGTGCGCTGGTGAAGGCCGGCGACCTGCTCTTCACTATCGATCCGGCACCCTACCAGGCGGCCGTATCGCAGGCTGAGGGCCAGGTGGCTTCGGCCGAAGCCAAGGTCAATCTCGCGCAGATCGAGCTTGATCGCGGCCGCAGGCTTTCCGACAACCGGACGATTTCGCAGAGCGATCTCGACCAGCGGCAGAACGCATTCACCGAAGCGCAGGCCGGTCTTCGCACCGCGCAGGCTGCTCTTCGCTCGGCACAGCTCGAGCTCGGCTACACCGAGGTGAAGGCACCCGTTGCCGGCCGCGTCGGCAAGCTCGAAGTGACCGTCGGCAATCTGGTTGCGGCCGGATCGACCTCGTCGGAGCTGGCCTCGCTCGTCTCCGTCGATCCGATCTACGCCAGCTTCAGCGCCAGCGAAGGCATGGTCGCCAAGGCGCTTGCCCAGCTTCCCGCCGCCAATGGCGCGGTTCCGGCCCTTGAACAGATCCCCGTCGAAGTCGGCACGCTTGCCGATGAGGGCACGCCGATCAAGGGCAAGCTGCAGCTGATCGACAACCAGGTGGATGCCTCCAGCGGCACGATCGGCGTTCGCGCCGTGTTCGACAATCCCGGTGGCAAGCTGATCCCCGGCCAGTTCGTGCGGGTTCGCATGGGCCAGCCGAAGGCCGAGAACAAGATCCTCGTCAGCGAACGTGCGATCGGCACCGACCAGGACAAGAAGTTCGTCTTCGTGGTCGATGGCGAGAACAAGGTGAGCTACCGGCCGGTCCAGCTCGGCATTGCCGAGGGTGGTGACCGCGTGATCGAAAACGGCCTTGCCGTCGGTGACAAGATCGTCGTCAACGGTCTGCAGCGCATTCGTCCGGGCGCGGTGGTCGCACCGCAGATGGAAGAGAAAGTCGCGGCCAAGTAAGAGCTAAGACCCCTCCCCAACCCCTCCCCACAAG
>UBJO01000076.1 GCA_900465665.1 Hyphomicrobiales bacterium | reverse complement strand
ATTTTTGTTTGGGCGTGATTTTGATAGATTAGCGCGAAGCGGGAATAGTTTCGTTAGTCGCCAATATTGTTACAACTGACGTAGGTCTTTTATGATGCAATTATCGTCGGGCCAATTTTCCAAAACAAAACACATATCAGTGCATCGCATTGTTAGTGCGCCTAATACATCGATAGCGGCGCAGTTCCTGCTTGATGCGGGATTTATTTTCACTCTAAAATTGCAATTAGCCGATTCGCACTGATTTGGAGAATCTATGAACCCCGTAATTCGCGCCCAACTAAGAGAATTCTCAGCAGCCAGCGGGATATTAAACGAGAAGCAGGATACGCAGTTCGAAATATACTCAATATTCTGTATTATGACCGGGTTGCTTGGCGAAAATATCGAAGCATATGACGTTCATCTCGTTGGTGACGAATTCGGTCTTGATGGCATAGCCATAGTGGTTCAAGGGGAGTTGGTAAAGAACCGAGAAGAAGCGTTGGAGAAATTAGACAATATCAACAACCCTTCTATTGAATTTATATTCTTCCAGGCGAAGACAGGCACGTCTTATGACTACGGCGATATTTCTAAGTTTTTCGATGCGGCGAGCGGATTCTTCAATGGGGAGCTAAAGGGAGAAAGCCCCGCGATTGACGACCTGATCGATGCAATGGAAGCAATATATGAGAAAGGTGTCGGCAAAAGAAATCCGAGACTTAGTTGCTATTACGTAGCGACCGGAAACTATGAGAGTCCGGCTAGAATTGAAAAGTTGCGGACAAATTTCAAGTCGCAACTTCAGGAGACGAATATATTTGATAACTCGGCGTTGTCAGTTGAGTTTGTGGGAGCGAGTGATCTACAGCAATACTACAGGGCAGCGACGAGTGCCGTGGAGGTCGATATCGACTTCGCTAGAAACGTAGTTATGCCGAATAATAACCATGTAGAAGAGGCCTATGTTGGATACATAGACGCCGCTAACTTGCTAAAGCTATATACGTTAAGAGATGCCTCTGGGAACCTAATCGGAGTCAATAGATCTGTTTTCTTTGATAACATTAGAGATTATGATTCTAAATCGAAAATAAATGTATCCATAAAGGATAACGTTAGATCCTCTGGTGGCCTGGAATTCGTGTTTCGAAACAACGGAATTACAGTCGTATCGAAGAATATCGATCGTAAGCGCGTAGGCCACCC
>UBJO01000015.1:11078-11746 GCA_900465665.1 Hyphomicrobiales bacterium | reverse complement strand
CCCCACCCCTGCCCCACCGTATCGCCCGACCAGACGAAACGGATATCGCGGCGGGCAGCCGGTGCGGTGCGAAACTGCCCGAGGATCGGCTCCGACCGGCTGTTGATGTCCTGGAGATCGGCCGCGCGGAAGCGATAGAACACCTCCTGATCAGCAGGCAGATCCTGAAGCAAGAGCTTGGCGGTCAGATCGCTGTCGGGCGTGACGTCGATCGGCGGCAGCCTCACGGCATTGGAGAACTTGTCTGATGTCGAGCATTCCACGAAGAGCCGCGACGGCCGGTCCACCCGCGTCCAGATCACCCCCGAGGTCTGATCGACATCGCCGGACTGCACGCCCGAGGTAAACACCGGCCGGCTGGACGATCCGCGCGCATAATAGGGCATCGCCAGCCCCGCCACGGCAAATCCGCCAACCGCTCCCATCGAGGATAAAAAACGGCGGCGGGTCGGTTCCGTCAGTGTCATCAGGTGGCGCATCCGGCTTGGCAATCGGGACGATCTCCCGCACCCCGCCTATGCCCACCCCACATGTCACCCACTTGACGCCGCCATGACGGTTTTCCGAAGGTTTGGCGACAGTTTTGTGTTGAGGTGAGTGGTGTTCGCTTGCACTGCACTAGGCGAGTGAGCTCTCACCTACGCTGCGGCCAGCATTACCCCCCTCTG
>UBJO01000015.1:0-11037 GCA_900465665.1 Hyphomicrobiales bacterium | reverse complement strand
GGGGGAGATCGACTCGTGGTTAAGCTCTACGCCAAACAATTGAAGTAGGAGCGAGCGGCTGCGTCTAGCCGATCTCCCTCCTTGTGGGGGAGATGCCCGGCAGGGCAGAGGGGGGTATCACACCCAAAAACGCCAAACGACTATCAACTCAGCCGCAAGAGCCCCCAACCCTAAGCATCACTCCCCGAAAGCTCCTCGAACGTCGCCAGCCCGCGCTTCACCAGCATCGCATCCGGGCTCGGCAGCTTGCCGCGGAATGCCCGGTAGGTATCCTCCGGATCGACCGACCCGCCCACCGAATAGACGTGATCGCGCAGCTTCCTGGCTATCTCGCCATTGAACGCATCACCCGTCTCCTCGAAGGCCGAAAACGCATCGGCGTCGAGCACTTCCGACCACATGTAGGAATAATAGCCCGCCGAATAACCGCCGGCGAAGATATGCTGGAAGTGCGGCGAGGCATGGCGCATGACCATCGACTTCGGCATGCCGAGCTCTTTCAACACCTCGGCCTGCACCGCCATCGGATCGGCGACCTTGTCCCGCGTATGGAACGCCATGTCGACCAGCGCGGACGAGGTGAACTCCACCGTGTTGAACCCGGCATTGAAGCTGCGCGCCGCCAGCACCTTGTCGAGCAGGTCTTGCGGCATCGGCTTGCCGGTCTCGAAATGCACGGCGTACTGCTTGAGGATCTCAGGCACCGTCAGCCAGTGCTCGTAAAGCTGCGACGGCAGTTCGACGAAATCGCGCGACACGCCGGTGCCCGACACCGAGGGGTAGGTCACGTTGGAGAGCATGCCATGCAGCGCATGGCCGAACTCGTGGAACAGCGTGCGGGCGTCATCCAGCGACAATAGCGCCGGCTTGCCCTCCGCCGGCTTGGCGAAGTTGCAGACATTGTAGATGATCGGGAGCTCGCCCTCGGCACCATTCTTAAGCGGCAGCTTGTGCTGCGACTGGAACGCGCTCATCCAGGCGCCCGAGCGCTTCGACGAACGGGCGAAATAATCGCCGAGGAACATCGCCACCAGCTTCTCGTCGCGGTCGCGGATCTCGAAGACGCGGACATCGGGATGATAGGCTGCAACGCCCTTCTTCTCCACCGCGTGAATGCCGAACAGCCGCCCCGCCACATCGAAGCAGGCGTCGATGATCTTTTCCAGCTGCAGATACGGCTTCAGCTCCGCCTCGGAGAAATTGAACTTTTGGGCCCGGATCTTTTCGGCGTAGAACCGCCAGTCCCAGGGCATGACCTCATGGTTCTTGCCTTCGTCGGCAATCAGGCTCGCGATATCCGCCTCTTCCTCGCCGGCGCGCTTCACCGCCTTCACCCAGACCTTCTTCAGAAGATCGTTCACGGCCTCGGGCGTCTTCGCCATGGTGTTGTCGAGCTTCAGTTCAGCGAAATTGCCGTAGCCGAGGAGCTTCGCAACCTCGCCGCGGAGCGCAAGCGTGTCGCGGATGATGCCGCGATTGTCCGACGGGCCGTCGCTTTCGCCACGGGCCACCCAGGCCTTGAACGCCTGTTCGCGCAGCTCGCGGCGCTCGGAGAAGGTCAGGAACGGCTCGATGATCGAGCGCGACAGCGTCACCGCGAACTTGCCCTCTTCGCCGCGCTCGCGCGCCGCCGCTGCCATCGCGTCCTTGAGAAATTCGGGAATGCCTGCGAGGTCGTCGCCGTCTGAAAGGATCAACGCCCAGCCCTTCTCGTCGGCGAGCACGTTCTGGCCGAACTGCGTACCGAGGCCAGCAAGCTTCTCGTTGATGCCGGCGAGCTTTTCCTGCTCGGCCTTCTCAAGCTTGGCGCCCGACTTGACGAAGCCCTTCCAGTGGCGCTCCAGCACCCGCGTCTGCTCCAGCGTCAGCCCGAGCGTTTCGCGCGCCTCCCACAGCGTGTCGATGCGCGCAAAGAGCGCTGCATTCATACCGATCTTCGAATAATGCCGCGACATCTTCGGCGAGATATCCCGCTCCAGCGCCTGGATGGTGTCGTTGGTGTGCGCGCCGGCGCGGTTCCAGAACAGGGCCGACACCCGTGAGAGATCGTCGCCCGCAAGCTCCAGCGCCACGATCGTGTTGTCGAAGGTGGGCGCTTCAGGATTGTCGGCGATCGCATCGATCTCCTCTTCGTGCCGGGCAAGGGCCGCATCGAAAGCCGGCGCGAAATCGCCGTCATTCAGCGCCTCGAAGCGCGGCAGACCATTGAGGCCGTTCCAATCGGTGAGAGCGGGGTTGGTGGCGGGCATACGGACATCCTTATTTGGCGGGCTTGTTTGGCGGGCGTGTTGTCTCGCAAACCAATATAGGAAGGCAGCACGGCGATTGGTATCGCCACCTTGAGTGAGCGGCTGCGCCACCTATACGAGAAGTTGATCCCTAAAAATGCTATATAAGAATTAACTATTTGTTAACGATTGACCATGGTGCGGCGCACACGGTATTTTTGCTCAATCTTTTTTAATCATGGATGCGGGCGATGGAAATCACATCACTGCGGTTTTCGCCGAATTTATCGTTCCGGAAATATTCCGATAATTCGCAATTTAACAACAGCTTGACTGAAACCTTCAGCTCGGTTTCGAGCGCTTCATCGACCTTCAGGATCGACGAAGCGACATCGGCTCAACCCGATTTTTCGGCCATTACAGCCGCCGATCTGCGCAACCACGCGCGCCAGAATTTCGACAACGGCACGCTCGACCAGGACACCTACGCGGCGATATCCGAACCGCTGCCGATGCGCACCATCGACCCCTCAGGCAACATTCTCGATCTCTCCGACGTCACCGACGGCACCAGCTTCAACTTCAGGGACTACTACAAGGACCAGCTGCAGATCGCCATGTCGATCGGCGATCCCGAGACGGTGAAGACCCTGAAATCGGTCGTCAGCTTCCTCGACGTCTGACGCGGTTTAGATTGCGCCCGGCGCAGGCCGATCAAGCCTTGCGCCACCCCATCAGCCCCGGCGTCGCATGCAAGAGCGCCTGCACGGCAAAGCCCATGAACAGCACGCCCGAGCAGCGCACGATCAGCCGCTCATGCGCCCGATAGAAGCGCCGCACGGCGCCTGTGCCGACAATCGCGATCAGGATCATGTCGGCGACGATGAAGCCGAGGAAGGACACGGCAAGCAGCACCGGCAGCGTCTGGAACTGCAAGGCGCTAGCAGACCCCGCGACCAGCGCCGTGAATGTCGCCAGCGCCACCGGATAGCCCTTCGGATTGGTGACGCCGAAGATCAGCCCGCGCCGGAACGGCCGCTCGACAACCATCAGCCCCTGCCCCTCGCCCTTCGGCTTGGCGCGAAACGCGTTCCAGCCGATCCAGGCGAGATAGAAGCCGCAGGCGAGCCCCAGCGCATCGAACACGAAGGTCCCGATCGTCTTGGCGCCGATGATCGCCACCAGCGCCAACGACGCCCACAGCGTATCGCCGACCAGATGCCCACAGACAAACTGCGCCCCCGCCTTCCGCCCTTGCCCGGCCCCGATACCCAACAGCGCCAGAAACGCCGGCCCCGGAATGAGCACGTAAAGAAGTGCAGCCAGAAAGGCGCCCGCGAGCAGCGATTGCGTCATGAAGAATCCCCCGTGAAAAGACCGAGATTATGCGGTGTGGCGGGGACGTCAAGCGGGAGCAAGAAAACCCCGCCGGGATCACCGAAGCAAGCCGCGCCACCTCATTCAAACTATTGATGAACGCGTTCCGCCGCCGCAATGGATTTCGCGGATCGCGCGGATTAGCCTTGGCCATCGATTGCGCTGGTTTCATGAGGAAAGCTGTTGCCCAATGCCCATTCTCGACGCGACCGCCGTCCACCCGATCACCCTCCCGGACGGCACCATCTACAGCGATACCGTCTATCTGAAGAATGTCATTGACCACCCGCGCATGGAGATCGGCGACTACAGCTATTACACCCACCCGGGCAAACCGGAAGACACCGCCGGCATGCTCGCACCCTATCTCGGGCATGGCGTCCGCGAGCGCCTTGTCATCGGCAAATTCGTGCAGATTGCCCGTGGCAGCTATTTCATCACCAGCTCGGCCAATCATCCGATGAATGGCTTCACCACCTACCCGTTCCGCATCTTCAAACCCGAAACCTTCGGCTACAAGGACTTGCCGGTGAAGGATACCGTTGTCGGGCATGACGTCTGGATAGGCCATGACGCGGCGATCATGCCGGGTGTGCGGATCGGGGCGGGTGCAATCATCGCTGCCGGATCGGTCGTTGCCCGTGACGTTCCGCCCTATGCCGTCGTCGGCGGCAACCCGGCCACGATCATCCGCATGCGATACCCCACGACGGTTATCGATGAACTGCTTGAGATCGCATGGTGGGACTGGCCTCTGGACAAGATCGAGGCGAACTTGGCGGCTCTTGAAAGCGGTGATCTCGCGTCGCTGAAAATGGCATAAAGCAAATATAGCAAGGGGTGCTCCCGCGAGCCTTTGCGCGCCTTCGCATTTTTGCATTGCCGGATCAAAAACCTTGCGTCAGAAAAGAGGGAAGCCCTCTTTCCAGGCGTTGCGACCGCCACCAGCCAATCGAGTACCCGCATGCCCCCATTCCGGATGAGCGCAAGGCGAACGAGCATGCTCGGCGCGCTGCTTGCCACCCTCGGCCCGATTTCCATGTCGATCTACACGCCCGCCATGCCGGAGCTGGTGGGAGCCTTCAACACCACGGATTCGGCGATCAAGCTGACGCTGTCGCTCTATTTCGCCGGCTTCTCGATTGCCCAGCTGCTCGCCGGCCCGTTGTCCGATGCCTTCGGCCGCCGCGCGGCGACGCTCATCTTCGTCGGCATCTACATGGTCGGAAGCCTGTTGTCGGCCTTTGCGCCCGGCATCGAATGGCTGCTCGCCGGCCGCTTGATCCAGGGGATCGGCGCCTCGGTCGGGATAACAGTGGCGCGCGCCATCGTCCGCGATCAGTTCACCGGCGTCGACGCCTCCAGGATCATGAACCTGATCGGCATCATGATCGCCATCGGCCCGGCCATCGCGCCGACCGTCGGCGGCCTGGCGCTCGCCGCCTTCGGCTGGCAGTCGGTCTTCTTCCTGTTGATCGGCTTCGGCCTTTTGATCTGCCTCTCCGTCCTCGTCTTCATGCGCGAGACCAGCACGCCCGACCGCCGCCGCGCCTTGCCGGGCCCGCTGCTATCCGCCTATGCCGAGCTTGCCCGCGAACCGCGCTTCATCTCCGCCTCGCTGGTGCTCGGCGGCTCGATCGGCGCGCTCTACGCGCAGGCAACGATGCTGCCCTTCATCCTGATCAAGGTGGTAGGCCTCTCGCCGACCTCCTTCGGCCTCGGCATGCTGATGCAATCCGGCTCATATTTCCTCGGCTCGGTCGTTCTCAGAATGACTTCTGCAAGGCTCGGCGGCGACGGCTCCGTCCGCGCTGGCCTAGGCCTGCTCGGCCTCTCCGGCATCATGATCGCGCTCTCGGTAGCACTCGTGACGCCTAACTACCTCTCGATCATGGGCCCGGTCGCCTTTCTGGCATTCGGCCTCGCCTTCCTCACCCCGCACATGACGACCTCGGGCCTCTACCCCTTCCCGCATATCGCCGGCTCCGCCTCGGCGATGATGGGCTTCATCCAGATGGGCGGCGGCTTCACCGGCGGCCTGATCGCCTCCCTGATCGGTGCGCCGCTTATGGCCTTTGGCACCATCATCCCGATGATGGCTCTGATTGCGATTGCAAGCTACCTATGGTTCCTCCACGCCAGCCGCCGTGCGGCGAGGGTGTCGCATTCCAGCCTGGGGGAATGAGGGCTTGGAGCCAGTCGCCGATAAATCATTGAAGTAAAAGCACAAACACCTCCACTGGCGTCATCCTCGGCCTTGTGCCGAGGATCTAACCACGCCTCCACGAGCTCAAGGTGAGTTGACACTTGGCACTCCCCTCCACAATGCCACTCCTCGTCGCCAAGCATCCATTGACGTCGCGTTCCGGGCAACGTGCTTAGATCCTCGGGACGAGCCCGAGGATGACGGCGGAGCGTGGGGCGATCATCGCAACCTATTGAATAAGCGATAAAATATACCCGCTCCGTCCAACCCCCTAAACGCAAAAAGGCCCGCACAAGGCGGGCCTTTCGAAACCAAACCGACAGTCGCTTACTTGCCCAGATTACGCTTTCCCAGCGTGCGCAGGCGCAGCGCGTTGAGCTTGATGAAGCCGGCCGCGTCCTTCTGGTCGTAGGCGCCCTGGTCGTCCTCGAAGGTAACAAGCGTGTCGGAGTAGAGCGACTTGTCGCTTTCGCGGCCGATGACCATGACGTTGCCCTTGTAGAGCTTCAGCGTCACTTCGCCCTCGACATGCTCCTGGCTCTTGTCGATCAGCGCCTGCAGCATTTCGCGCTCCGGCGAGAACCAGAAGCCGTAATAGATCAGCTCGGCGTAGCGCGGCATGATCTCGTCCTTGAGGTGGGCCGCACCGCGGTCGAGCGTGATGCTCTCGATCGCGCGGTGAGCGGAAAGCAGGATCGTGCCGCCGGGGGTCTCGTAGACGCCGCGCGACTTCATGCCGACATAGCGGTTCTCGACGAGATCGAGACGGCCGATGCCGTTGTCGCGGCCGTAGGTGTTGAGCGCTGCGAGCAGCGTCGCCGGGCTCATGCGCACGCCGTTGATCGAGACGGCATCACCCTTCTCGAAGCCGACCTTGATGATCGTGGCCTTGTCGGGTGCGGCTTCCGGCGAGATGGTGCGCATGTGCACGTATTCGGGCGCCTCGACAGCCGGGTCTTCCAGAACCTTGCCCTCGGAAGAGGAGTGCAGCAGGTTGGCGTCGACGGAGAACGGCGCTTCGCCCTTCTTGTCCTTGGCAACCGGGATCTGGTGGGCTTCGGCAAACGCGAGCAGGTCGGTACGCGACTTGAACGACCAGTCGCGCCAGGGAGCGATGATCTTGATGTCGGGGTTCAGCGCATAGGCCGAGAGCTCGAAGCGAACCTGGTCGTTGCCCTTGCCGGTCGCGCCGTGCGCGATGGCGTCGGCGCCGGTCTTCTTGGCGATGTCGATCAGGTGCTTGGAGATCAGCGGGCGGGCGATCGAGGTGCCGAGCAGGTAGACGCCTTCATAGACGGCATTGGCGCGGAACATCGGGAAGACGAAATCGCGCACGAATTCCTCGCGCACATCCTCGATGTAGATCTCCTTGATGCCGAGCATCTCGGCCTTCTTGCGCGCCGGCTCGAGCTCTTCGCCCTGTCCGAGGTCGGCCGTGAAGGTGACGACTTCGGCGTTAAGCTCGGTCTGCAGCCACTTCAGGATGATCGAGGTGTCGAGACCGCCGGAATAGGCGAGGACGACTTTCTTTACGTCTTTGTGCGATGCCATGATGATGAGATCCGTTGTGCCAGGAGGGTCGCGGCCAGCCGCAAGACCCGGTATCGCCGGGCACTTTTAGCGAGATTGACGCCGGACGCAAGGGCAAGGACGTCGCGGAAGCTCCCGCCGGTTCGGCTTTGCCCTTGGTTTGACTTGCCCTTCGAGATTACCATATCTGGCTGCGAGCGAACAATCCCAGGCGAAAGGCCCAAGCCGTGACCGATCTCACCAATATCATCAAGCCCTCCAACGTCGCCGTCATCACCGGTGGCGCCTCGGGCATCGGCCTGGCGGCCGCCAAGCACTTCGCAAGCAAGGGCATGAACGTCGTCATCGCCGATCTCGGCGCCGATAGACTGGCTTCCGCGGCAAAGGCAGTCGCTGCCATTTCCGGTGACGACCGTGTCTTGGCCGTCGAGACCGACGTCTCCGACAAGGCGGCCCTCAAGGCTCTCGAGCGGCAGGTCACGAAACGCTTCGGCAAGGTGCATGTGCTGATGAACAATGCCGGTATCGGCCCGGAGACGTCGATCTTCAGCGACGACAGCGGCTGGGACGCAATCCTCGGCGTCAACCTGATGGGCGTCGTCAACGGCACGCGCGCCTTCGGCCCCAATATGCTCGCCCATGGCGAACGGGGCCTGATCATCAACACCGGCTCCAAGCAGGGCATCACCACCCCTCCGGGCAACCCGGCCTACAATGTCTCGAAGGCGGGCGTGAAGGTGTTCACCGAGGCGCTGGAGCACGAGCTGCGCAACACCGAGGGCGGCAAGATTTCCGCCCACCTGCTGATCCCCGGCTTCGTCTTCACCGGGCTTTCCAAGGGCTTTGGCGGTGAAAAGCCGGCCGCGGCCTGGACCGCCGAGCAGACCGTCGACTTCATGATCGAGAGCCTTGAGAAGGGCGATTTCTACATCCTCTGCCCCGACAACGACGTCGCCCGCCCGGTCGACGAACGCCGCATGGCATGGGCGGTCGGCGACATCATCGAGAACCGCCCGCCGCTGTCGCGCTGGCATCCCGATTATGCCGATCGCTTCAAGGCGTTTCTTGAGGGCAAGTAAGAGCCGGAGCGATCGGGCCTATTAGAAGGTTTGATTGGTGCACTCCTTGAAACCCGGATATGAGACATTGCTTTCATAACCGGCTTTACGAGTGTGCCATGGATTTTCTGCCGAGCCTGCCGACGCTTCTGACCTTTTCCGCCGCGAGCCTGCTTTTGGCCGCGACACCCGGGCCCGACATGACGCTGTCGATCAGCCGGGCGCTGTCGCAGGGCAAGAAGCCGGCGCTTTACGTCGTGCTCGGCACCAGCCTCGGCATCGTCGTCCACACCATGCTGGTTGCCTTCGGCATCTCGGCGCTGATCACCGCCTCGCCAACGGCCTTCCTGATCCTGAAGACCGGCGGCGCCGCCTATCTGCTCTGGCTGGCGGTGCAGGCGATCCGCTTCGGCTCCAAGCTCTCGGTCGAAAAGGTGGAGGAGATCAAGGGCACGCCGCTGTCGAATATCGCCAGCGGCTTCTGGGTCAATCTTTTGAACCCCAAGGTCATCATCTTCTTCATGACCTTCCTGCCGCAGTTCGTCACCGCAGGCGATCCAGCCGTCACGCAGAAGCTGCTTTTCCTCGGCTTCTTCTTCATCGTCATCGGCATGCCCGTGAACGCGCTGGTCGTCCTCGCCTCCGACGGCCTGGCGACATGGCTGCAGAACAACAGGAAGGTGCTTCGCGGCATGGACTACACCTTCGCCGGCGTCTTCTCCGTCTTCGCGGCGAAGATCCTGCTCACCCAGGCGCGCTAAGGCTAGTAAAAACCCCGGGAGCGCCTGGCGGTCCCGGGGTTGAAGAAATGCCTGATATCAGCCGATCAGCAGCGCGTCGTCGTCGAGCGTCTGGCCGCGCATCTTGCGGAACATGTCGATCAGGTCCTCGACCTGCAGGTCCTTGCGGTTGTCGCCGGAGACGTCGAGCATGATCTCGCCGCCGTGCAGCATGATGGTGCGATGGCCGTAATCCAGTGCCTGGCGCATAGAGTGCGTCACCATCAGCGTCGTCAGCTTGCGCTCCGAGACCACACGGTCGGTGAGGCCCATCACGAACTCGGCCATGCCAGGGTCGAGGGCCGCTGTATGCTCGTCGAGCAGCAGCACCTCGGAGCCGGCAAGCGTCGCCATCACAAGCGAGATTGCCTGCCTCTGGCCGCCGGATAAGAGGTCCATGCGATCCTTCATCCGGGTTTCAAGCCCGAGATTGAGCTCGGCGATGCGTTCGCGGAAATGCTCGCGCCGGCGTGGGCCGAGCGCCGAGGTCAGCCCCCGCCGCTCGCCGCGACGTGCGGCCAGCGCAAGGTTCTCCTCGATCGACAGCGCGCCGCAGCTTCCCGTCAACGGATCCTGGAAGACGCGGGCGACGAGGCCGGCGCGGGCGGCGGTCGGCTTGCGGGTTACATCGGTGTGGCCGATCATCACCTGTCCTTCGCTTGCCAGCACATCGCCGGCGAGGACGCCAAGCAGGGTCGACTTGCCGGCGCCGTTGGAGCCGATGACGGTCACGAACGAGCCTTCCTCGATCGTCAGGTTGACACCATTCAGCGCCTGCTTCTGCAGCGGCGTACCCTTGCCGAAGACGACCTTGATATCCTTGAGCGAGATCATGACGAGGCACCTCCGCGACGCAGGCGGGGAAGAACGAGCGCCACCGTGACGAGGACGGCGGTGACGAAATTGAGGTCGGAGGCCTGCAGGCCGATCACGTCGCTGGAAAGCGCCAGCTGGATGGCGATGCGATAGAGGATCGAGCCGATGACGCAGCCGATCAGCGCGATCAACAGTCCGCGCTTCCCGAGCAGCGTCTCGCCGATGATGACGGCGGCGAGGCCGACGACGATGGTGCCGACGCCAGAGGTCACATCAGCAAAACCGTTGGTCTGCGCAAACAGCGCGCCGCCGAGCGCAACCAGCGCGTTGGAGATCGCCATGCCGAGATAGATCTGGCGGTTGGTGTCGACGCCCTGGGCGCGGGCCATGCGGGCATTCGCACCGGTCGCGCGCATGGCGAGGCCGGAATCGCTTTCGAGGTAGCGCCAGACGACGATGACGGCGATGACGACAAGCACGCCGACGAAGAGCGGGCGCACATAGAAATCGCGCAGGCCATGGCCGAAGAACGGGCTGATCATCGTATCGGCATTGATCAGCGCCACGTTCGGCTTGCCCATGACGCGCAGGTTCACGGAAAACAGCGCGATCATCGTCAGGATGGATGCGAGAAGGTTGAGGATCTTGAAGCGCACGTTGAGCATGGCGGTGACCATGCCGGCCGCAGCCCCCGCCGCCATGGCGATCAGCGCCGCCAGCCAGGCATTGACGCCGGCGATGATCAGCACCGCGGTGACGGCGGCGCCGAGCGGAAACGAGCCGTCGACGGTCAGATCCGGAAAATCGAGCACACGGAATGCGAGGTAAACGCCGAGCGCGACGAAGGCATAGACCAGCCCCAGCTCCACGGCTCCCCAGAATGCGATCTGACTCAAGGCTTTTGCCCTTTCTTGTGGTGTTTCCGTGGACAAGACCCTCTCTGGCCTGCCGGCCATCTCCCCCACAAGGGGGGAGAAGACCCGTGGCACTCGATTGCCTCAATTGGGCGCCGAGGGCTCGGCCAGGTTAAGCCCTCCCCCTTG
>UBJO01000003.1 GCA_900465665.1 Hyphomicrobiales bacterium | reverse complement strand
TCCACCCACCCCGCGCGCCCAAGCCACGTCGCCGAAACCCCGGCCGCGGCACCCGAGGCGATCGCCGCCTATTACGCCCGCAAGCTCGCCTTCGAGACCGATTGCTGGGACGTTCACGCCTCGCTTGCATCGGGACGCATCGACTTCGTCTTGCTCGACGTCCGCTCTCCCGCCATGTTCGCCCTGTCGCACGTGCCCGGCGCCCGGAACCTGCCGCACGGCAAGATGACCGCGCACCGCATGTCCGCGTGGCCATCGGACACGCTCTTCGTCGTCTATTGCGCCGGCCCACATTGCAACGGCACCGACAAGGCCGCCCTTCGCCTCGCAAGGCTCGGCTATCGGGTCAAGGTGATGATCGGCGGCATGACCGGCTGGGCGGACGAAGGCTTCGACTTCGAACCAGGATCATCCAACGAGGCTGCATAGCGGCGGGCATATGCGCCGAACGGGGAGATTGAGTTTTCCACGCCGGCGCGCATAGTCATCGCAGGCTCAAGAGGTGGCCCGCATGACCCGTCATATCGTTGCCATCGGCCCCCTGCCGCCGCCGCTCCATGGCTTTTCCTTCGCCACGGCGGCGATGGTGGAGCTGCTCTCGGAAGACCACACCGTCGTCACCAGCAACCTCTCGCCACCGGAAGGCGGTTCCCGCCTCTGGCGGCATCCGGCGAAGGCGGCAAAGGTCTTCGCCGCGCTCGCCAGTCTCGCACGCGAGCGCGGCCATGCCGGCAAGGCCTGCTACCTCGCCTGCAACGGTGGCTTCGGCCAACTCTACACCCTGCTCCTGGTGGCGTTCGCCCGGCTCTTCGCCTACCCGACCTACCTCCATCACCACAGCTTTCGCTACATCGACCAGCCGAGCTTGACCATGCGCGCCATCCTGGCGCTCGCCGCTCCCGACCTCACCCATGTCTTTCTCTGCGGCATGATGCGCGACCGCTTTACCGATACCTATGACCGGCGCCTGCACACCGTGATCATCTCCAACGCCGCCTTCGTGCCCCCGCAGAGCGAGGACGCGGCGATCCCCGCCCGCCCGCTGACGATCGGCATGCTCAGCAACCTCAGCCGCGCCAAGGGACTGGAGACGTTTCTTGATCTGCTGCGTCAGGCGATCCTTCAGGGGCTGCCGATCCGCGCCGTCCTCGCCGGCCCGGCGACTGACAGCGCCGACCGCGCGATGATCGACGCGGCGCTGAATGAATTCGCGGGCGCGCTCGATTATCGCGGCCGCTTGCTTGGCGACGACAAGGCGAAGTTCTACCGCGATATCGACGTCTTCGTCTTCCCGACCACCTACGCCAACGAGGCCCAGCCCCTCGTCGTCTTCGAGGCCAAGGCGGCCGGAAACGACGTCATTGCATACGATCGCGGCTGCATCCGCAAACAGCTCGATGAGACCGACATCCTCATCCCTGCCGACGCAGAGTTCACGGACATAGCCATCGCTTGGCTCTCGGAAATCCCCTCGGATGACAGGCGGCACCAGCGACGACATGAGGTCCGACAGGTCTACGAGATCAGGCAGAAAACCGCGCGCAAGCAGGCGAAGTCCTTGATGCAGTGAAATTTCCTGCCCGGCGGGTGGAAATCTGGATGGCTTGACGCATATTTTCAATCCTGCTCATTAGAGCAGCTATCTCGCGTACCGAACCGAAAACTGGAAATCCCACAGCATGCCCCCTTGCAGCGCGCTTCGCGCCCACACCAGCGATTGCCACGCAGCGGCAGACGTTTTTCCAGTTCGCCCGATGGCAGACGCTGCCCCGCATGATCGGGAGCATGGCCCGTCATGAACGAGAATTCGAGCGAGAATTTCGGCAAGGTCGACCTCACCAATTGCGACCGCGAACCCATCCATCGCCTCGGCGCCATCCAGCCTTTCGGTTTCCTGCTGGTCGTGTCATCCGACTGGATGGTGGCGCGGGCCTCCGCCAATCTCGAACAGTTCGTCGGCATCGCCTGCGATGAGATCATCGGCCAGCCTGTCTCGCGCGTCATCAGCGGCAAGACCATGCACACGCTGCGCAACCGGCTGAGCATCATGCGCGGCCCCGACGTGGTGGAACGCCTCTTCGGCATCGAGCTTTCCGAAGGCGGCCCGCTCTTCGATATCGCCATCCACATGAGCGACGAGCAGGTGGTGATCGAGGCCGAACCCTCGCAGGAAGGCGCGCAAGGCGGCTCGCCTGTGTCGATCCGCAGCATGATGGGCCGCCTCGACCAGGCCGAAACATTGGAAGCCTTCTTCCGCGAAGGCGCCCGCCAGGCCCGCGCGCTGACCGGCTTCGACCGCGTCATGGTCTACCGCTTCGACGAAAGCGGTGCCGGCGAAGTGGTGGCGGAAGCCGCGCGTGCCGGCATCGGCTCGTTCCTCGGCTTGCATTACCCGGCCTCCGACATTCCCGTGCAGGCGCGGGCGCTCTATACCCGCAATCTCTTCCGCATCATCGCCGACATCGACGCCGTCAACGTGCCCCTGGTGCCTGACATCGATGCGCATGGGCGCTCGCTCGATCTGTCCATGTCGATCCTGCGCTCGGTATCGCCGATCCACATCGAGTATCTGAAGAACATGGGCGTCGGCGCCTCGCTGTCGATCTCGATCGTCGTTGATGGCAAGCTCTGGGGCCTGTTTGCCTGCCACCACTATTCCGCCCGCCTCCCCTCCTTCGAGCGCCGCACGACGTCGGAACTGTTCGGACAGATGTTCGCATCACGGCTGGAGAGCCGCGAGCGGCGGCTTGCGCTCGAGTTCGAAACCAAGGCCCGCCAGATCGCCGACCGGCTGCTGACCTCTGTCGCCGACAATGCCAGCCTGCTCGACGATCCCTCCTGGCTGATCGATGCGCTGGCCGACGCGATCCCGGCCGATGGCATCGGCGTCTGGATCAACGGCCGCTCGGCGCTGAACGGCATCACCCCGTCGCAGGCCGAATTCGGCGAGCTCGTCCGCGTGCTCAACCGCAACTCGGCCGGCCGCGTGTTTTCGACCGACAGCATCGCCGAGACCTGGCCGGGAACAATGTCCGGCGAAATCGTGGCCGGACTGATCGCCATCCCGATCTCGCGCTCGCCGCGCGACTACGTGGTTCTCTTCCGCCAGGAGATCGTGCGCTCCGTGCGCTGGGCGGGCGATCCGCACAAGCCCGTCGAATACGGCCCGAACGGCCCGCGCCTGACGCCGCGCAAGAGCTTCGAGACCTGGTCCGAGCTGGTGCGCCAGCACTCGCAGCCCTTCTCCGCCGCCGAACGCCGCGTTGCCGAAACCATTCGCGTCACGCTGATCGAGGTCGTGCTGCGGCTGACGGATGAAGCGAACGCCGTGCGCCAGCAGGCCAACGAACGGCAGGAACTGCTGATCGCCGAGCTGAACCACCGCGTGCGCAACATATTGAGCCTCATCAGCGGCCTGATCCGCCAGTCACGCGGCACGACCGACAGCACCGACGAGTTCATCGGCCATCTCGAAGGCCGCGTGCAGGCGCTGTCGCGCGCGCACGACCAGATCACCCGCGACCACTGGGCGCCGGCGCCGCTGCGCGCGCTGCTGCAGGCCGAAGCCGCCGCCTATCTCGGCCCGAATGCCGCGCGCATCATCATGAACGGGCCGGAAGTGCTGCTCGCGCCGCAAGCCTTTTCGATCTCGGCGCTGGTCTTCCACGAACTGGTCACCAACAGCGCCAAATACGGCAGCCTCTGCGACAGCGGCACCGTCGGGGTCGATTGGCACAAGGACGATGCCGGCAATCTCGTCATCCACTGGCGCGAAAGCGACGGCCCGCCCGTCAAGCAGCCGACCCGCCAGGGCTTCGGCACCACGATCATCCGCCGCTCGATCCCTTATGAGCTCGGCGGTCAGGCGGATGTGCGCTATGAGCCTGAAGGCCTCGAGGCGCATTTCCTGATCCCCGAGAAGTTCGCGACCTTCGCCGATGGCGCCGTGTCGCTTCTGCCGGAGCAATCGCTTCAATCGGCCAAGGCCATTCTGGAGACGATCAAGGACCGGCCGCTCGACGGGCTCGACATCCTGCTTGTCGAGGACAATCTGATCATCGCCATGGATGGCGAGGACATCTTCCTGCAGCTCGGCGCCCATAGCGTATCGCTTGCGCCGAATGTCTCGAACGCCTTGGCGGTCATAGAAAACCGCAAATTCGACCTGGCCGTTCTGGACGTCCATCTCGGTGAGGAAACGAGCATCGCCGTGGCCGAAAGGCTGGCGGCAAAGGGCGTGCCGCTGATCCTGGCGACAGGTTATGGCGAAGGGGTATCGCAGGCCTATGGCGCCCTCGGTGCCAACCTGCTGCAGAAGCCTTACACGATCGAGAGTGTCGCAAGCGCCCTGTCGCGCATCTCGCCGATCGTCAAGTCATGACGCCGGCTGGTTTGTCCGCACGCTGAGACCATCCACGAAGAGCTGTTCGAGAAAACGCGCCGCGTCCTCGAACCGCCCCTCGCCGGATTGCCCCTGCCCGAGCACGGCGCGCACCTGCACGTCGAAGTCGGCGTAGTGCTGCGTCGTCGACCAGATGGAGAAGATCAGGTGGTAGGGATCGCACTTGACGATCTTGCCGGCCTTGGTCCAGCTACGAATGACAGCGGCCTTCTCGTCGACGAGTTCCTTCAGCGGCCCCTTCAACTCGTCCTCGATATGCGGCGCGCCCTGCAGCACCTCATTGGCGAACAGCCGGCTCTCGCGCGGAAAATCCCGCGCCATCTCAAGCTTGCGGCGGATATAGCCGCGAATCTCGCTCTCGGGATTGCCTTGCGCGTTGAAGGCGCGCAGCGGTTCGAGCCAGGTGAACAGCACGCGATCGATCAGCGCCCGGTGCATCGCTTCCTTGGTGCGGAAATAATAGAGCAGATTGGGCTTCGACATTCCCGCCACCTCGGCGATCTGATCGATCGTCGACCCCCGAAAACCGCTCACCGAAAACACATCGAGCGCCGCTTCCAGGATCTGTTCTTCTTTCTCCTCCTGGATGCGGGTGCGCCGCTGTGTTTTCGCAGCTCTCGGTATCGCCATGTCGCTAATTTTTCTCTTTCAAATTCAACTATTTCAGTCAACTTTAAACACCGGCGATCCGCTGCCGAAAAACCGGGCATATGCCCTGAATTTTGTCTGTATTTTTCCTGATTTTC
Source organism: Hyphomicrobiales bacterium (assembly GCA_900465665.1). Classification (GTDB taxonomy): domain Bacteria; phylum Pseudomonadota; class Alphaproteobacteria; order Rhizobiales; family Rhizobiaceae; genus Rhizobium. The sequence continues at coordinate 85,036 of UBJO01000003.1, read as the reverse complement.
GCCTTGAGCCCGACGCCGGAAGTTGTAATGTTTACCAGTCGGTCAAATTATCCGTCAGAAGCAAATCAAAGGCAACTGACGATTTTCAGACGCCAATAAAACAAACAAGGCGCTGAAACTGACCACGGGAACAAGCGGACATGCTGACGCATGCGCCGCATAAAAACTGGTGAGGAATACGGATATGGTGGCAGCACCAGGCGAGAACATGCGCGTCAACGCGGACCGTCTCTGGGACAGTCTCATGGACATGGCGAAGATCGGCCCGGGGATTGCGGGCGGCAACAACCGCCAGACGCTGAGCGACGCCGATGCCGAGGGCCGCGGCCTCTTCAAGACATGGTGCGACGCCGCCGGCATGACCATGGGCGTCGACAAGATGGGCACGATGTTTGCGACCCGCCCCGGCACCGATCCCGATGCGCTTCCCGTCTATGTCGGCTCGCATCTGGATACGCAGCCGACCGGCGGCAAGTATGACGGCGTGCTCGGCGTCTTGGCCGCGCTCGAGGTCGTGCGCACGATGAACGATATGGGCATAAAGACCAAGCACCCCATCGTCGTCACCAACTGGGCCAACGAGGAAGGCGCCCGCTTCGCCCCCGCCATGCTCGCCTCCGGCGTCTTCGCCGGCGTCCACGACATCGACTACGCCTATTCCCGCAAGGACCCTGATGGAAAGACCTATGGCGACGAGCTGAAGCGCATCGGCTGGCTCGGCGAGGAAGAGGTCGGCGCTCGCAAGATGCACGCCTATTTCGAATATCACATCGAGCAGGGACCGATCCTCGAAGCCGAAAACAAGCAGATCGGCGTCGTCACCCACTGCCAGGGCCTCTGGTGGCTGGAATTCACGCTGACAGGCCGGGAAGCCCACACCGGCTCCACCCCGATGAACCTGCGCGTCAATGCAGGCCTTGCCATGTCGCGCATCATGGAAATGGTGCAGGGTGTGGCGATGGGTGAACAGCCGGGCGCCGTCGGCGGCGTCGGCCAGGTCTTCTTCTCTCCCAACTCCCGCAACGTCCTGCCAGGCAAGGTCGTCTTCACCGTCGACATCCGCACTCCCGACCAGACCAAGCTCGACCGCATGCGCGCAAAGATCGAGGCCGAGGCCGCCAAGATTTGCGAGGCCCTCGGCGTCGGCTGCTCGGTCGAGGCCGTCGGCCATTTCGACCCCGTCACCTTCGACCCGAAGCTGGTGGACGCCGTCCGCAACGCCGCCGACCGGCTCGGCTACAGCCACATGAACATCATCTCCGGCGCCGGCCACGACGCCTGCTGGGCCGCCAAGGTGGCGCCAGCAACCATGGTCATGTGCCCCTGCGTCGGCGGCCTCAGCCACAACGAGGCCGAGGAGATATCCAAGGAATGGGCATCAGCCGGCGCGGACGTTTTGTTCCACGCGGTGGTGGAGACGGCGGAGATTGTGGCGTGATCCAATTGCGCCTATATTCCAGGGGTGAGTTCCCGCCAACGGAGGCTGGTGCATGTCGTCTGACAACCTCATCCTTGAGCACTTGCGTGCCATCCGTGGCACGGTCGAACGACTTTCCGACGACATACTGGTCATCAAGCAGCGCCTCGGCAGCCTCGAACATCAATACGCGACCATTTCGACACGGCTTGACCGCCTCGACGAGCGCGTTTTGCGCATGGAGCGCAGCCTCGATCTCGTCGAGACCTGAACCAGCCTTCGACAAGCGTTTTCCGGAAGGCGTATTTCATATTCATTAGACTGCTGGACACGGCGCGACGGCACCGTGAACGGTGCCCCGTATCATAAAAACAGGGAACCCGACCAATGAGCACAGTCATCAAGAACGGCACCATCGTCACCGCCGACCTGACCTACAAGGCGGATGTGAAGGTCGATGGCGGCAAGATCGTCGAGATCGGGCCCAACCTCTCCGGAGCAGATATACTTGACGCCACCGGCTGCTACATCATGCCCGGCGGCATCGACCCGCACACCCATCTCGAAATGCCCTTCATGGGCACCTATTCCTCCGACGATTTCGACAGCGGCACGCGCGCAGCACTTGCCGGCGGCACGACGATGGTCGTCGACTTCGCGCTCCCCGCCCCCGGCCAGTCGCTGCTCGAAGCGCTAACGATGTGGGACAACAAGTCCACCCGCGCCAATTGCGACTACTCCTTCCACATGGCGATCACCTGGTGGAGCGAGCAGGTCTTCAACGAGATGAAGACGATCGTTCAGGAAAAGGGTATCAACACCTTCAAGCACTTCATGGCCTACAAGGGCTCGCTGATGGTGAACGACGACGAGATGTTCGCCTCCTTCCAGCGCTGCGCCGAGCTTGGCGCGCTGCCGCTCGTCCATGCCGAAAACGGCGACGTCGTCGCCTCCATGTCGGCGAAGCTGCTCGCCGAAGGCAATAACGGCCCCGAGGCGCACGCCTATTCCCGACCCGCCGAAGTCGAGGGCGAGGCCACAAACCGCGCCATCATGATCGCCGACATGGCCGGCTGCCCCGTCTATATCGTCCACACCTCCTGCGAACAGGCGCACGAAGCCATCCGCCGCGCACGCCAGAAGGGCATCCGCGCCTATGGCGAGCCGCTGATCCAGCATCTGACGCTCGACGAGACCGAATATTTCGACAAGGACTGGGACCACGCCGCCCGCCGCGTCATGTCGCCGCCCTTCCGCAACAAGCAGCACCAGGACTCACTTTGGGCCGGCCTTGCCTCCGGCTCGCTGCAGGTCGTCGCCACCGATCACTGCGCATTTACGACAGACCAGAAACGCTACGGCGTCGGTGATTTCACCAAGATCCCGAACGGTACCGGCGGCCTGCAGGACCGCATGCCGATGCTCTGGACCTACGGCGTCAACACCGGCCGTCTGACGATGAACGAATTCGTCGCCGTCACCTCGACGAACATCGCCAAGATCCTCAACATCTACCCCCGCAAGGGCGCCATCCTCGTCGGCGCCGATGCCGACCTCGTGGTTTGGGACCCGAAGCGCTCCAAGACGATTTCGGCCAAGACTCAGCAGTCAGCGATCGACTACAACGTCTTCGAGGGCAAGCAGGTGACCGGCCTGCCGCGCTACACGCTGAGCCGCGGCGTTGTCGTCGTCGAGGAAGAGACTATGAAGACCCGCGAGGGCCACGGCGAGTTCGTCAAGCGCGAGCCGGTGACCGCCGTCTCGAAGGCGCTCTCGACCTGGAAGGAAATCACCGCGCCGCGCAAGGTGGAACGGACAGGCATTCCGGCAAGCGGGGTGTGATCGATGGCGCGCGGCAGGCTGGTTCTTACCCTCGTTTCGCTTGCCGCGCTGACGTCGGCGGCAAGCGCCGACACATTGCCGATCAAGGGCAGCTACGGCAACAAGGATGGATGCGCCTACGCCAAGTCGGGCGAATCCACCGGATCGGAAAACTTCTTCCTGCTGACATCGGAAGCCATCACGACGGCGGCCTCGGCCTGCACCATCGAGAAGCTGCTGAAGACCGAGGGCAAGAACTTCACCGCCAAGGTCTCCTGCGAGGCCGAAGGCGAAGAGGCGGCAAGCGAGGACACGGCAAAAATCACCTATGGTCCGAAGGGATACACGATCGGCTTCACCTCGGATGCCGGCATAAAGTGGGGGCCGCTGCCACTATGCAAATGACATCACACCGGCACGTTCCCATCCAGCTCCGGCAACAGCACGACGCTCTCCTGCTCGTTGGGGTCGGTGCGCGCGATGATCGCCGTGCAGGGCGTGCTGCTGAGATTGGCCGGCAGATGCGGCACTCCGGCGGGAATGTAGAACAGCTCGCCGGCATGCACCACGACGTGGTGCTCGAGATCGTCGCCATACCAGGTGTGCGCCTCGCCCGACAGCATGTAGATCGCCGTCTCGTGCGCCTCGTGCAGGTGCGCCTTGGCGCGCACGCCGGGCGGGATGGTCAGAAGATGCATGCAGATGCCCTTGGCGCCGACCGTTTCGGCGGCAATGCCCTGGAAATAGCTCAGCCCCTGCTTTCCGTCGTAGGAATGGTCGGGGCGCACGATATGGCAGGTCGGTTTTGATGTCGCATCCATCGTCGTCCTCCTCAAAGCTTGCCGGCGCGGCCCAAACCGCCGCCCATGATATCACGCAAACCGCCGCCGCGCGGGGAAAACAGGATCGATCCGCATTGACGCAAGCTGCCTCCGTCGTATCCGCCAAGGATCTGTGTCTCACCTACCAGGCCAATGACGCGCCGGTGCATGCGCTGAGCAACGTCAACCTCGATGTCCGCAAGGGCGACTTCGTCTCCTTCATCGGCCCATCCGGCTGCGGCAAGACCACCTTCCTGCGCGTCATCGCCGATCTCGAGAAGAAGACCTCGGGCGATATCACAGTCAACGGCATGACGCCGGAGGAAGCCCGCAAGGCCCGCGCCTACGGCTATGTCTTCCAGGCGCCGGCACTTTACCCCTGGCGCGCCATCGACAAGAACATCGCGCTGCCGCTGGAGATCATGAACTACCCGGCCGAAGAGAGGCAGAAGCGCATCGCCGAGGCGCTCGATCTCGTCGGCCTGACCGGCTTCGAGAAGAAGTTCCCCTGGCAACTCTCCGGCGGCATGCAGCAGCGCGCCTCGATCGCCCGCGCGCTGGCCTTCGACGCCGATCTGCTTCTGATGGACGAGCCCTTCGGCGCGCTGGACGAGATCGTCCGCGACCACCTGAACGAGGAACTGCTGAAGCTCTGGGCGCGCACCAACAAGACCATCTGCTTCGTCACCCACTCGATCCCCGAGGCGGTCTACCTCTCGACCAAGATCGTCGTCATGTCCCCCCGCCCCGGCCGCGTCACCGACATCATCGACTCGCCGCTGCCCCGCGAACGGCCGCTGGATATCCGCGAGACCCCGGAGTTCCTCGAAATCGCCCACCGCGTGCGGGATGGGCTGAGAGCGGGGCATAGTTATGAGCACTAGAGGCTTGCATTCCGTGGCTGCCCCCCTCTGCCTTGCCGGGCATCTCCCCCACANNCTCCCCCCTTGTGGGGGAGATGTCCGGCAGGACAGAGGGGGGTAACGCACGGCACACCCTCGCCAACGCGAGGCAAGCCGCATGACCCCCGACACCCTCAAGGACAAGATCATCCCCGTCACATCAATCCTGGCAGCCCTCGTCGCCATCTGGTACGTCGCGGCCATCCTGATGAACGCCTCCTTCCAGCGCGACATGGACACCCGCGCCGGCCAGACCCCGACCACGATGGAGTTCATCGAGAAGACCCTCTCGCAGCCCAAACCCCTCCTGCCCGCCCCGCACCAGGTGGCGCAGAACGTCTTCGAGAACACCTTTCTGCGCAAGCTCACCAGCAACCGCAGCCTCGTCTATCACTCGGGCGTCACCCTCTCCTCCACCGTGCTCGGCTTTACCCTCGGCACGCTGCTCGGCATCCTGATCGCCGTCGGCATCGTCCATATCAAGGCGCTGGATCGCAGCCTGATGCCGTGGATCATCACCTCGCAGACCATCCCGATCCTGGCGATCGCACCGATGGTGATCGTCGTCTTGGGCGCCATCAACATCACCGGCCTCATCCCCAAGGCGCTGATCTCGACCTATCTTTCCTTCTTCCCCGTCACCGTCGGCATGGTGAAGGGCCTGCGCTCGCCTGAGGTCATGCTGCTCGACCTGATGCGCACCTATAATTCCTCGCCCGCCCAGACCTTCTGGAAACTGCGCGTGCCCGCCTCCGTGCCCTATCTCTTCACGTCCATGAAGGTGGCGATCGCCGCCAGCCTCGTCGGTGCCATCGTCGGCGAGTTGCCGACGGGAGCGGTGGCCGGTATCGGCTCCAAGCTGCTTGCCGGCTCCTATTACAGCCAGACCATCGACATCTGGGCAGCGCTGATCGCCGGCTCGCTGCTGGCAGCGCTCCTGATCATGGTCGTCAGCATTGCCGCGAAGATCGTCGATCGCGCCATGGGCGGGAGGTCGGCATGAAGAACGCGTCCTGGCAGGCAATCGTCGCCCTCCTCCTCACCATCGCGGCCGCGGCAACGCTGCCGCTGTTCTCCGCCGCATCAGGCAAGCCACCATCGACAGGCATGACGGCGATCACCTTCATCCTGATCGCGGCATCCGGCCTCATCTCCCTGCTGCCGCAATCGAAGACCAGCCGCGCGACGGTGCTCTTCATCGGCGCCCATGGCGGCGCATGGCTGCTGCTGTCGAGCCTTGGTGGCAACGAAGGCTACGCGGCAAAACCGTTCTTCCTGCTGATGGCGGCCTGCTGGCTGCTCGCCTGGCGCACCGTCAGCGAGATCGTCGAGATCAGGACCACCTCGCGCGCCGACGACACGGCGCTGCGGCTGCTCGTGCCCGCCATCTTCGGCGCATGGATCCTCATCCTCTGGGAAACCGCCACGCGCGGCGCCGGCATCCCCTTCGTGCTCCTGCCGCCGCCGAGCGCCATTGCCGCCCGCATCGTCGGATCGCTCCCGATCCTCGGCGATGACGTCAGGCAGACGATCTTCAAGGCCGTGCTTGCGGGATATGTCATCGGCTGCGGCGCCGGCTTCGTCGTCGCCATCCTCGCCGATCGCGTCGCCTTCCTGCGCCGTGGCCTGCTGCCGATCGGCAACATGGTCTCGGCGCTGCCGATGATCGGCGTCGCCCCGATCATGGTCATGTGGTTCGGCTTCGATTGGCAGTCCAAGGCCGCCGTCGTCGTCATCATGACCTTCTTCCCGATGCTGGTGAACACCGTCGCCGGCCTTGCCGCATCCGGTCCGATGGAGCGCGACCTGATGCAGACCTACGCCTCCAGCTACTGGCAGACGCTGCTCAAGCTCCGTCTTCCGGCGGCCATGCCTTTCATTTTCAATGCATTGAAGATCAACTCGACGCTGGCGCTGATCGGTGCCATCGTCGCGGAGTTCTTCGGTACGCCGATCGTCGGCATGGGCTTCCGCATCTCCACCGAGATCGGCCGCATGAATGTCGACATGGTCTGGGCCGAAATCGCCGTCGCGGCGCTGGCAGGCTCGATCTTTTATGGCGTCGTCGCCCTCGCTGAGCGGGCGGTGACGTTCTGGCATCCGTCTATCCGTGGTGGCTAGGCGTCGCTTATTCCCGACACTGGGGTCGGGCGTAAAGAAAGAAAAAGGGAACAAGAAAATGAAAAAACTGGTTCTTGCAATGATGGCGAGCGCGATGGCGATGGCGGCAAGTCACGCGATCGCCGCCGACAAGGTGACGCTTCAGCTGAAGTGGGTCACCCAGTCGCAGTTCGCCGGCTACTACGTCGCCAAGGAGAAGGGCTACTACGAGGAAGAAGGCCTCGACGTCGACATCAAGCCCGGCGGTCCTGATATCGCGCCCGAGCAGGTGATCGCCGGCGGCGGCGCCGACGTGATCGTCGACTGGATGGGCGGCGCGCTGGTTGCCCGCGAAAAGGGCGTTCCGCTCGTCAACATCGCCCAACCTTTCCAGAAGTCGGGCATGGAACTCATCTGCCGCAAGGACGGCCCGATCAAGACCGAAGCCGACTTCAAGGGCCACACGCTCGGCGTCTGGTTCTTCGGTAACGAGTATCCGTTCTTCGCCTGGATGAACAAGATCGGCCTGAAGACCGATGGCGGCAAGGACGGTGTGACCGTTCTCAAGCAGAGCTTCGACGTTCAGCCGCTCCTGCAGAAGCAGGCCGATTGCATCTCCGTCATGACCTATAACGAATACTGGCAGGCGATCGATGCCGGCTTCAAGCCTGAGGAACTGACGGTCTTCAACTACACCGCCATGGGCAACGACCTGCTCGAGGACGGCCTCTACGCCAACGAGGAAAAGCTGAAAGACCCGGCCTTCAAGGAAAAGATGGCCAAGTTCGTCAAGGCTTCGATGAAGGGCTGGAAATACGCCGTCGAGAACCCCGATGATGCGGCAGGCATCGTCGTCGATGCCGGCGGTCAGGACGAAAACCACCAGAAGCGGATGATGAGCGAAGTGGCCAAGCTGATCGGCGACGGCACCGGCAAACTCGACACCACGCTCTACGACCGCACCGCCAAGGCTCTGCTGGACCAGAAGATCATCAGCAAGGAACCGACGGGCGCCTGGACGCACGACATCACCGACGCGGCCGCCAAGTAACGGGCGGCGACCAAGTCGTATCGAATAAACAAGAAACGCGCGGGCTGGCACCGCGCGTTTCTCATTTAAGTCATAAAAAATTCTTGGCGTTGTCGGATCAGCGTCGGCTGGCGCGTCATAGGAATGACGGAATTGCGGATCAACAAACCGAATGCCGGCATCACGGAATGGTGATTGATCTCGGCCGTCGAGATTACTAATGTGCGCCGCGAGGAATTATTTTCTGCCGGGCTTGTGCGTGGGGCAAAACGATACCACGTACATGTCGGATTTGCCGGACGAGGGTCATCTTACGAAGTAAGATACGGCAATGATGCGGGAATATTTCTGAGCTTGCACTTACGGGAGAAGGCCTTCGCGAGCTGAGGATAAGGCGCGAGTTTGGCCAACCTTTTTCAAAGACTGGACAAAGACGCATGGTACGCATGACGCCTAAAACTCTACGCGCCTCCACCCTGATCGCGGCTGCCTTTGCCGCATCGGTCGCGTTCGCTGAGGAAAACCAGCCGCCAAAGGCACAGCAGAACCTGCCCGTGATCGTGGTCACGACCGCCGCCAAGCGCGCGCTGGTCGATCGCGTCATCGGCACCGGCACGATCCGCCCGATCGAGGAAGTCTATATCCAGCCACAGGTCGAGGGTCTCTCCATCCGCGCGCTCAACGTCGATGTCGGCGACAAGGTTACGGCCGACAGCACGATTGCGACGCTGAACGATGATGCGCTGGTGCTGCAGAAGGCGCAGATGCTGGCGACCAAGGCCAAGGGCGAGGCAAGTCTCGCCCAGCTCCGCGCCCAGCTGGTCGAGGCCAAGGCCAATGCCGAGCAGGCCCGCCTGCAGCAGTCGCGCGCCGACGAGATGGGCAAGAAGGGCACCGTGTCCACCGCCCAGGTCGAGCAGGCCGACGCGACCGCGGCGACCGCCAATGCGCGCGTCTCCTCGGCGGAACAGGCAATCGAGGTTGCAATCGCCGACCTGAAGGTGATCGACAGCCAGATCGCCGATGCCGACCTGAAGCTGGCGCGCACGGACGTGAAGACGCCTGTCTCAGGCGTGATTTCGGCCAAGAACGCCCGCATCGGCGCGATTGCCGCCGGCACCGGCGAGCCGATGTTCACTGTCATCAAGGATAGCGCCATCGAGCTCGTCGCCGAGCTGTCGGAAACCGATATCCAGAAGATCAAGGTCGGCCAGCGCGCCATCGTGACGCTGTCGGGCAACCGCACGAAGATCGAAGGCAAGGTCCGGATCGTCTCGCCTACCGTCGACCAGTCCACCCGCCTCGGCCTCGTGCACATCTATATCGACGACGAGAGTGCTGCCCGCTCCGGCATGTATGCCAGCGCCGACATCATCGTCGCCGAAAAGAACGACATCGCCCTTCCCCTGTCGGCCGTCACGTCAGGTCGTAACGGCTCCACCGCCCGCAAGGTCGAGGGCGGCGTCGTCAAGCAGGTGAAGGTGACGACAGGTATCCAGGATGGTGGCTTCGTCGAGATCTCGGAAGGCCTGAAGGAAGGCGACACCGTCGTCGCCAAGGCCGGCGCCTTCGTTCGCGATGGCGACAAGATCACCCCTGTCACCGAAGCCGTATCGGCACAATCGAACTGACCGAGGCCAATCCATGAATTTCTCCGCATGGTCGATCCGAAATCCGATTGCGCCGCTGCTCGCCTTCGCGCTGCTGGTGTTCGTGGGCATCCAGGCCTTCTACAAGCTGCCGATCACCCGCTTCCCGAATATCGACGTTCCCGTCGTCTCCATCAGCGTCACGCAGAGCGGCGCCTCGCCGGCCGAGCTCGAAATGCAGGTGACAAAGGAGGTCGAGGACGCGGTCGCCTCCATCAGCGGCATCGATGAAATCCAGTCGACGGTCACCGACGGCCTGTCGCAGACGGTCGTCGTCTTCCGCATCGAGAAGCCGACCGCCGAAGCCGTCCAGGACACCAAGGACGCCGTCGACAAGATCCGCAGCGACCTGCCTGCTGGCATCGAGGAACCGATCGTCAGCAAGGTCGATGTCGAAGGACAGGCGATCCAGACCTTTGCCGTCTCCTCCCCCAACATGACGCTTGAGGAGCTGTCCTGGTTCGTCGACGACACCGTCAAGCGCGCCCTTCAGGGCCAGCCCGGCATCGGCCGTATCGACCGCTACGGCGGCGCCGACCGCGAAGTGCGTGTCTCGCTCGATCCCGGCAAGCTCGACGCCTACGGCATCACCGCCGCCGACGTGAACCAGCAACTGCGCGGCACCAACGTCAACCTCGGCTCCGGCCGTGGCCAGGTTGCCGGCAACGAACAGACCATCCGCACGCTCGGCGATACGCGCGACGTCTCGCAGCTCAACACGACCACGATCAGCCTGCCGAACGGTCGCTTCGTGAAGCTCTCCGAGCTCGGCACGATCGACGACACCTATGAGGAGCAGAAGTCCTTCTCGCGCTTCAACGGCACGCCGTCGGTCACCTTCGCCGTGTTCCGCGCCAAGGGCGCCAGCGAAGTCTCGGTGGCCGAGACTGTGTCGGAAAGCCTGACGGAAATCCGCAAGGCCAATCCGAACGTCAAGATCGAGATGGTGGATGACAGCGTCTACTTCACCTACGGCAACTACGAGGCAGCCCTTCACACGCTGATCGAAGGCTCGATCCTCGCCGTCATCGTCGTCTTCCTGTTCCTGCGCAACTGGCGCGCGACGCTGATCGCAGCCGTGGCGCTGCCCTTGTCTGCCATCCCGACCTTCTGGATCATGGATATCATGGGGTTCTCGCTGAACCTCGTGAGCTTCCTGGCGCTGACGCTCGCAACCGGTATTCTCGTCGACGACGCGATCGTCGAGATCGAGAACATCGCCCGCCATATCAAGATGGGCAAGACGCCCTACAGGGCAGCGCTGGAAGCGGCAGACGAAATTGGCCTCGCCGTTATCGCCACCAGCTTCACCATCATCGCCGTCTTCGTGCCGGTGTCGTTCATGCCAGGCATCGCTGGCCAGTACTTCATCCAGTTCGGCCTGACGGTCGCCTTCTCCGTCTTCTTCTCGCTCGTCGTGGCGCGCCTCATCACACCCTTGATGGCCGCCTATCTGATGCGTGCCGAAGACGGCATGGAAGACCATCACGACAATGACGGCACGATCATGCGCGGCTATACGCGCCTGGTGACCGGCACCACGCGCAAATGGTACTGGCGCTATACGACACTGCTCTGCGCCATCGCCTTCCTGATCGGCTCGATGATGTTGCTCAGCCGCGTGCCCGGCAGTTTCATGCCGCCGGACGATTCCTCGCGCGTCGTGCTCTCCGTCGAACTCCCGCCGAACGCAACGCTTGAGGATACGGCTGCCGCATCGACCAAGGTCTACGACGCCGTGCGTGGGATCGACGGCGTGGAAAGCGTCTTCGTTCTCGGCGGCGCATCGCCGAAGGGCGATCTCGAGCTGCGCCGCGCAACCGTCCGCGTCATCCTCGGCAATATCGACCATTCGCTGCTGAAGACCCTCGTCAACAAGGGTCTCGGCGGGCTGCCTGTTATCGGCAACCTGATCCCGAAGATGGAAGAACACGGGCGCACGCGTCCGCAGTGGGATGTCGAGAAGGATATCTTCGCCGCTGTCCGCGGTATTCCTGACGTGCGCATCTCCAAGGTCAACGACCGCGCCGAGCGCGACCTCACCTTCAACTTCCTCTCCTCCAACGAGGACGATCTTAACGAGGCCGTCAGTCTGCTGGAATCGAAGCTGCGCGCGTCGCCGATCCTGGCCAACGTCTCCTCCGAGGGCGCCCTGCCCCGGCCGGAACTGCAGATCCGCCCGCGCATGGCCGAAGCCTCCCGCCTCGGCATCACGCCGCAGCAGATCTCCGAGACGATCCGCGTCGCCACCATCGGCGATATCGACGCCAACCTCGCCAAGATCTCGCTCGACGACCGGCAGATCCCGATCCGCGTGCAGGCATCGCTCGATGTCCGCCGCGATCTGGCCGCCATCCGCGCCATCAAGATCAAGACCGCGAGCGGCGCCAGCGTACCGCTCTACAGCGTCGCCGATGTCGACTATTCGGAAGGCCCGAGCTCGATCAAGCGCAACAACCGTAACCGCGTCGTCGCCATCGGCTCCGACGTGCCCTTCGGCACGGCGCTCGATACCTCGACCGCCGAGTTCAAGCGCATCGTCTCTGAGACGCAGCTGCCGAAGAGCGTGCATCTGGCCGAAAGCGGTGACGCCAAGGTTCAGGGCGAAATGGTCCAGAGCTTCGGCAATGCCATGCTGATGGGCCTGATGCTGGTTCTGGTCGTGCTGATCCTGCTCTTCAAGGACGTGATCCAACCCTTCACCATCCTGTTCTCGCTGCCGCTTGCGATCGGCGGCGTGGCACTGGCGCTGATCGTCACCCAAAACGCGCTCTCCATGCCTGTTCTGATCGGCATCCTGATGCTGATGGGTATCGTCACCAAGAACGCCATCCTGCTCGTCGATTTCGCGATCGAGATGAAGCGGCACGGGATGGAGCGTGTCGAAGCGATGGTGGAAGCCGGCCGCAAGCGCGCGCGCCCGATCATCATGACCTCGATCGCCATGTCGGCGGGCATGCTTCCCTCGGCGCTCGGTGTCGGCGAAGGCGGCTCGTTCCGCTCGCCGATGGCAATCGCCGTGATCGGCGGTATCATAGTATCGACGGTGCTCTCGCTCGTAGTCGTCCCCTCCTTCTTCCTGATCATGGACGACCTTTCCCGCCTGCTCGGTTGGCTGTTCGGCCGCCTTGTCGGCAAGAAGGACGAAGAGCAGCTGCCGCTCTCGCCCGAGGAACTCACGACCGCCGTCACTAACCTCGACGGCCGCGTCACCGCGATCGAGAAACCCGACGACAAGAAGGGCAAAACCGGCGGCAACGTCGTCCGCCTGCCGCCCTTCGCGGCGGAATAATCGGATCATAGGGAAAGCCGGGGTCGCCCCGGCTTTCTTGTTTCTTGCGCCCACTTGATGCAGATCAACTTTCCCCATGGCCATTCGGCTATTTTAGCCGAATGGCAGGCGCGGCCTGCGACCGACGAATGTGGAGAAAGAGATGACGACGGGCTTGAAACTGAGCAATGTCCACAAGGCCATGCTTGGCGAAACCATTCTTCTTTCCGGCCTCAACCGGGATGAGCGCAACGCGCTTCTCGCCTGCGCGACCATCGTGCGCTACCAGATGCATGACATCCTGTTCCATCAGGGCGAGCGCGGTGAGTATTTCTACTGCGTGCTGACGGGCTTTGCCCGGCTCTACCGGCTTGGCGGCGACAATCAGGAAGGCGACATCCGCATTTGCGAGCCCGGCGACAGCTTCGCCGAATGCCTGGTCACGGATGGCGGCGATTATCGCTATGGCGCCCAGGCCATGGAGCACTCGATCTTGGCGCGCTTCAACCTCGAACAGGTCCGGGCTCTGGTCGAACACCGGCCGCATATCGGCATCGCCATCATGCGCAGCCTCTCGCAGCACCTGCTATCGACGATCGATTGCCTGGCAAGCGACCGCATGCAGACCGCACCCCAGCGCGTCGCGACCTATCTGCTCACCCATTGCAAACAGGAAGGTCTCGAGGCGAAGATGCGGCTCCCCTTCCAGAAGAGCCTCCTGGCGCGCAAGCTCGGACTGGCGCCCGAGGCGCTCTCCCGCGCCTTCTCGTCGCTGCGCGCCGCCGGCGTTACCGTCAGCGGCCGCTCGATCGAGATCAGCAATCTCAACGTCTTGAAGACGATCCCGGCGATTACAAGCCGCCATGCACCTTGAGGAAATCGACGATGGCGCCGATGCCGTCGCCGCGCTTCATGTCTGAGAACACGAAGGGGCGTGTGGCGCGCATGCGCGTCGCGTCGCGATCCATCACGTCGAGATCGGCGCCGACATAGGGCGCGAGATCCTTCTTGTTGATGACGAGAAGGTCCGACTTGGTGATCCCGGGCCCGCCCTTGCGCGGGATTTCCTCGCCCTGGCAGACCGAGATCACATAGATGGTGATGTCGGCAAGATCGGGCGAGAAAGTCGCCGCCAGATTGTCGCCGCCCGATTCGATGAAGACCACGTCGAGATCGGGAATGCGCTCGTTGAGGCCGGCAATGGCCTGCAGGTTGATCGTGGCGTCTTCACGAATGGCGGTGTGCGGGCAGCCGCCCGTTTCCACGCCGACAATGCGCTCCGACGGCAGCGCCTGCATGCGCATCAGTGCCTCGGCATCCTCGGTCGTGTAGATGTCATTGGTGACGACGGCGACCGAATATTGGTCGCGCATCGCCTTGCAGAGCTTTTCCGTCAGCGCCGTCTTGCCCGAGCCGACCGGTCCACCGATGCCGACCCGCAGAGGTCCGTTTCCTGATTTCATATCGTGCACTCCAATCGAGAATAATCATAGCGCGTCAACCGCAAGGCGGCCACCGGCAAATGGCGCAGATCGTTAGCGACAAGCGCCGTTGTCACGATCGAAAAAGCCGCGTCGATTGCGTCTCGTGCCGTAGCGAGACGATATCGGCCTGCACCGTTGCCGAGCCCAGTTCATCGAGCGTCGAGCCCGCCGCCCGCCGCCCAAGCAGAGCGATATCCCCTTCCCGCGCCGCCATGATCGCAACGCCATCCTTCTGGCCGGCAACGCCGAGCCGGATACCGGCGGAGACGGCCTGCGAGACATAAGCATGCAGAAAGGCGGCGACCGCCTTTTCAGCGCCGATCCCATGCGCACCGGACACGGCGCCGACGGCAACAGGATAAGCCACATGTTTCGGCAGCCGTGTGAACACCTCATCAGGCCATGCGCCGGCCGCCGACAGGAACGCGTCGCCGAGCAGCATCGTCTCCTGGTGCCGTTCGCGCGATCCCGCCAATGCCTCGGCAAGCTCGGCCACCTCAGACAGCGCCGAGGCGTCGCCATGCACCCTGTTGCTCTCGGCGAGCAGCACGACGTCGTTCCAGACGGCGCCATGATCCATCATGGCGCACAGCCAATCACTGAGCGAGGCGGCATCGTGCACGAGCCCATCATGCACCGCCCGCTCCAGCCCGCCCGAATAGGCAAACGAGCCCACCGGAAAGGCCGGCGAAAGCCATGCCATCAACCGCAGCAGCGCCTGAAGATCACCGTTCTCGGTCATGGCTCAGTCGTGCGAATGGTTGTGCCCATGATCATGTCCATGGTCGTGTCCGTGGCCATGATCGTGTCCATGGCCATGCGAATGGCTGCCATGGGAATGATAGGCACCACGAGCCGGCTGGAACGGCTCGGTGACATCTGACACCGTCGCGCCCAGCCCCTCAAGCATGGCGCGAATGACATGGTCGCGCAGGATCAGGATACGCTCTTCCTCGATCTGCGCACCCAGATGCCGGTTGCCCAGATGCCAGGCGAGCTCGATCAGATGCAGGCGATCGCGGGCCTTGATCTCGAAAAGCTTCTCGTCGGCCGCAACGATCTCCACCAGCTCGCCATCGCCGAGAACCAGCATGTCGCCATTGGCGAACAGCACCGGCTCCTTGAGGTCGAGCATGACCATCTCGCCATTGTCGAGATGCAGCAGCTTGCGCCTGAGGTGCCTCAGATCATGCGGCAGCACGACCTTGTGGGTGGGGTGGGAAGACGGCGTGCCGGCCGGCAGATAGGAGGTGATGTACTGCATGATGTGTCCATTCCGGTTCAGGCGAGGAGCATGCAAAATCGGCTGGAACCGCGCAAGGGTCAAAACGCCGTATTGCGCACTATACGCGTGTCGTTGCAACGCTTTAGTGAATAGCGGACGACCTGCCGTCGACATTGGTTTCATCCTGGCTGAGCCGCATGCGGCGTTGCAGGCCCTCATCCTCGTGGACGACCCGATTGCGGCCGAGCGTCTTCGCCAGATAGAGCGCCTTGTCGGCGGCGGTGTAGGCGGCCTGCCTGCTTCGCCCATCGAAGAGCTCCGCGATGCCGGCCGACATCGTGACATTGAAGCTGCAGCCATCGAGCGCGATCGTCCGTTCGGCAAGCCGGTTGCAGGCCGCCCGGATCTGCGCCACCCGCTCCTCCTTGAGCGGCGCGATAACGACAACCCCGAACTCCTCGCCACCAAGCCGCGCGACGGTCGATTCTTCGCTGAAGGCCGCAGACAGCTCCGCCGCGACGGCAACGATGACAGCATCGCCGCAGGCATGCCCATAGCGATCGTTGACAGCCTTGAACCGGTCCACATCGAAGATCGCGAGACAGGCAGGCTCATCGACATCATCGAGCGCCTCGGTGAACGCCCGCCGGTTCAACAGGCCGGACAGCATGTCGGTGCGGCTCAGCTGTTCGAACTCGGCGCGCGAGACGCTGAGCTGATGCATCGCATAGCCTGCGACCAAGGCCAGCGCTCCCGATACAATCCCGCCGATCACCCAGGATAACGCCACGCCATAGATCACCGCATGCTCCAGCGAAACCGGCAGCATGCCAGCCCAATCGAGCGGCAACAGCAGCACCGCGATGACAAGCGAGGAGAGCATCACCGCGGCGAAACTCATCTTCAGCGCATAGGTATAAATCGTCAGGCGATTCCTGAAATCGCCGAGCTCCGCCTCGAGTAAAATGTGCATCCGAATCGACCTTCTAGCCCCTCGCCAAGTCTATTGATGAGACACGAACCGCTGCCGGGGTCTTAAGGGAATCACTAGGATTTTAGCGAGTTTTGTAAATTGTTCGTGCGCTGCACAATGGATCGAAACGCGACGAAAATGGCTCTGGAAATGTCCGTGCGGCTGCGCATCTAATGAATTGATAAATCACACTTTTCAGGATTTCGTCGGCCGTCGCGTCCCATTTCGGACGCAACGCCCCATGGTGGAACAACACGCAATCACGACACAACTTTAAGAATGCATTGCTAAACGTGTAGTCAGAAGTTGGCCGGCACTGAAGCGCCGGCCATTAAAGCTGATCAGTACATGAAGTAACGCTGCGCCATCGGCAGCGAGGTCGCCGGTTCGCAGGTGAGCAGCTCGCCGTCGGCGCGCACCTCGTAGGTCTCTGGATCGACCTCGATATGCGGCGTCAGGCTGTTGTGGATCATCGACGCCTTGGAGATGCCGCCGCGCGTGTTCTTGATGGCGACGAGGTCCTTGGCGACGCCGAGGCGGCCCTTCAGGCCGGCATCGAGCGACGCCTGGCTGACGAAGGTGACCGACGAGTTGGTGCGCAGCTTGCCATAGGCGGCGAACATTGGGCGATAGTGCATCGGCTGCGGCGTCGGGATCGAGGCGTTCGGATCGCCCATGGGGGCTGCCGCGATCGAGCCGGCGAGCAGCACCATCTCCGGCTTCACGCCGAAGAAGGCCGGGTTCCAGAGCACGAGGTCGGCGCGCTTGCCGACTTCGATCGAGCCGATCTCGTGGCTAACCCCTTGAGCAATCGCCGGGTTGATCGTGTACTTGGCGATATAGCGGCGGACGCGGAAGTTGTCATTATCCCCCGTCTCCTCCTTCAGCGGACCGCGCTGGCGCTTCATCTTGTCGGCCGTCTGCCAGGTGCGGATCGCGACTTCGCCGACGCGGCCCATGGCCTGGCTGTCGGACGAGATGATCGAGAAGGCGCCGATATCGTGGAGGATGTCTTCGGCCGCGATCGTTTCCTTGCGGATGCGACTTTCGGCGAACGCGATATCCTCGGGAATCGACGGCGACAGGTGGTGGCAGACCATCAGCATGTCGAGATGCTCGGAAATCGTGTTGACCGTGTAGGGCCGCGTCGGGTTGGTCGACGACGGGATGACGTTCGACTGACCGCAGATCTTGATGATATCGGGCGCGTGGCCGCCGCCCGCCCCTTCCGTGTGGAAGGCGTGGATGGTGCGGCCCTTGAGCGCCCCAATCGTATCCTCGACGAAGCCGCTTTCGTTCAGCGTGTCGGTGTGGATCATCACCTGGATATCGTATTCGTCGGCAACCGAGAGGCAGCAATCGATCGCGGCCGGCGTCGTACCCCAGTCCTCGTGCAGCTTCAGCGACGACGCGCCGGCGAGCACCATTTCCTCAAGTGCGGCCGGCAGCGAGGCATTGCCCTTGCCCGCCAGCGCCAGATTCATCGGGAAGCCGTCGAAGCTCTCGATCATCCGCTCGATATGCCAGGCGCCGGTGCAGGTGGTGGCGAGCGTGCCGTGCGCCGGGCCAGAGCCGCCGCCGAGCATGCAGGTGATGCCGGACATCAGCGCTTCCTCGATCTGCTGCGGGCAGATGTAATGAATATGCGCGTCCATGCCGCCGGCCGTGATGATCTTTCCCTCGCCGGCAATCGCCTCGGTCGACGGGCCGACGATGATGTTGACACCAGGCTGCGTATCCGGATTGCCGGCCTTGCCGATGGCGTGGATGCGGCCGTTCTTGAGCCCGATATCAGCCTTGACGATACCGGTATGGTCGATGATCACGACATTGGTGATGACGGTATCGACCGCGCCCTGCGCGCGCGTTGCCTGGCTCTGCCCCATGCCGTCGCGAATGACCTTGCCGCCGCCGAACTTCACCTCTTCGCCATAGGTGGTGAAATCCTTCTCGATCTCGATGAAGAGTTCGGTATCGGCAAGCCGGACCTTGTCGCCGGTGGTCGGGCCGAACATGCCGGCATAGGCGGCGCGGGAAATCTTGTAGGGCATGGGTCAGGCTCCTTGGGAGGACGAACGGGATGCGGACGGATAAAACCGCGTGACGCGGCCGGCGGCGACGTAAGCGTCGACGAGCTGCCTTTCGGCGGCGAAGGGATGCCACTCCCAGCCTTGATGGCCGAAGCCGGCAAGCGCGATCGGGGCATCGGGAAATCGGTTCATGACCTCAGCGATCACGATCATGCCGCTGCTCGGCACGACGTAAGGCGCGGGATCAAATGTGGCCAGTGCCTGGTCGACGCCATCATGAATCACTTTGTCAACGACCACATGCGCCTTGCCAGCGTCCTTGCAGAAGCTGCTGAATTGACTCGTATAGTCGTCGCAGAAATCGTCGAGCTCGGGATGCGAGACGGCCAGCGGGCCTTTCAGCGCCGCGAACTTCTCCGGATCGCGCACGCTCCAGATCTCCGAAGCCTCGACGATAGCGGGATGCGCGCGCCACGCCTTAGAAGACAGCATCGCCTTGGCGGGACGGCCGGTGTTGCAGACGGCGACGACATCGGTGCGGCCGGGGCTCGCCTCATAGGATCGGCATTCGTTGAACCGGATGACGAAGCCGGCTGCGGCAACAGCCGCAGCCCCTTCCGCACCGATCTCACCATTGCCGACGATCATCATGCTCTCTGCCACCTCAGTTGCTCATCGCATCTTCGAGCGTCTTGAGCTCCTTGGTCCTGGCATCGGTCACGTTGGCGATGCAGCCGGCCACCAGCATCGGCTCCATCGTACCGCCACGCGCCTGAAAGCCGGCCGCCTCGCATTGCGCATCACGGTAGGTAATCCAGGCGCGCTGGGCGGTTACCAGAGCTTTCTCAGCCCCCTTCATGTCGCCATCCTGATCGCTATCGATGGCGACCATGGCGGCGCGGGTCTTCTTGTATTGAACGTTGAGCGCCTTGTCGGCCTCGTCCTGCCGCGCCCGCTCGCAGAGCGTCATGTCCGTCTGTGTCGTCGGGCTCTTGCAGTCGATCTCCTCGGCACCGGCGCTGCCGGCAGCCATCAGCGCCATCAGACCAAAACCCACAGACATAGCGAAACGCATCATCTCCTCCCGAGACATGATCACAGCTTGCCCATCACCAGCTGGCGGAAGCCGTAGACTTCGCGCTTGCCGGATAGCGGGATCAACGTCACAGAACGCGTCTGCCCCGGCTCGAAGCGCACGGCGGTGCCGGCCGGAATATCGAGCCGCATCCCATGTGCCTTCTCGCGATCGAAGGAGAGCCCGGCATTGGTCTCGCCGAAATGATAATGGCTGCCGACCTGCACCGGGCGGTCGCCGGTGTTCGACACCTCGATGGTCACGGTCGGCGCGCCGGCGTTGAGTTCGATTTCGCCGGGTGCGGCAATGATTTCGCCTGGGATCATGATTTTCTCCTCACGCAGCCTTCACGGGCGCGCAGCCCTCGGCCTTCAGCACGCGTTTCGTCGATGCCGGGTTGTTGATGAGCTTGGCCGCCGGACGCACCGGCCTGCGCACCAGTTCGCCGCCGCAATTCGGGCAGACGCCTGAAAGCACGTTGTCGGCGCAGGCAGCGCAATAGGTGCACTCGAAGCTGCACATCATGGCCTCGCGGCTTTCGGGCGGCAGGTCCTTGTCGCAGCATTCGCAATTGGGTCGAAGCTCGAGCATGATGGCCTCAGCGGATCGGTTCGTGAACGGTCACCAGCTTCGTCCCGTCAGGGAACGTCGCTTCCACCTGCACGTCGTGGATCATCTCGGCGATGCCGTCCATTACCTGGTCGCGACCGATGACATGGGCGCCGGCTTCCATGAGTTCGGCCACCGGCCGGCCGTCACGCGCGCCTTCGACGACGTAGTCGGTGATGAGCGCGATCGCCTCGGGATAGTTGAGCTTGACGCCCCGCTCCAGCCGTCGCCGCGCGACCATCGCCGCCATCGAAATCAACAGCTTGTCTTTTTCTCTTGGTGTGAGGTTCATCGTGCATCCATCTGCTTGAACTAGAGATTCCAGACTTTCGGCACAGGCGCGCCGTTGCGCAAGGCTGAAATGATCGGGATCAGGATTTTTCGAAGTGCGAAGCCATCCGACGCCGCCAGCCGAACGACGAGCTTGCCCGCCCAGCAACTGGCGCCGCCCATATGACCGTCGAGCAAAGGCCTGACCGCATTGAGATAGCTCTCCGCCTGCGGCCCGACATAGAGCA
The DNA here is from genome assembly GCA_900465665.1 of Hyphomicrobiales bacterium. Classification (GTDB taxonomy): domain Bacteria; phylum Pseudomonadota; class Alphaproteobacteria; order Rhizobiales; family Rhizobiaceae; genus Rhizobium. The sequence goes on along the minus strand of UBJO01000003.1, from coordinate 64,111 downwards.
GCGTCGCGAAGGCGACCTGGCCGGACAGCACCGCCCGCTCGCGCGTCAGCGACTGGACCTCGCCCGCGAGCCTCAGATCTTCGGCATGGCAGAGCCGGCCTTCCCTGCGGATACGCCAGCGATCGCGGAACAGCCCGGAGACAACCGCCTCGCCCATCGCCTTGCGCCCGAGCAGGATCGCCTCGACCGCCAGAAACTCCGCCCCCGCGTCGAGATCGACATCGAGCCGGCGATAGAGCGAGGAGCGATCGAAGAGGATGGTTTCCTGCGGCAACCAGTCGACCCGCGCATTGGCGCCGACGTGAATTTTGGTGGTGATCTCGGCGGTGCCGGCGGACGCCTTGTAGATCTTCTCGCAGGCTTGCGTGGTCACGTCGATGCGCGTACAGGGACCGGCAACGACGCTCCAGTCCATGCGGTCGCCACCGGTGAGCCCACCTGCCGTATTGATGATGACGGCTTCCATCGAGGCATCGAAGGTATCTGGCAGCCGGATCTTCGCGGCACCCTCCTGATAGAGCTCGCGGATGCGCGTGCGCCCGCCCAGCGACTTCGCGGCCAGATGCCCGCGGCCTTCGGCCCTTTGCGGTCTGGTGGCTGCCGCGGCGTTCGTCATTCCATGCCCTTTTCATGCCGCCGGTTTGCCCGGCCGTTCTCATTCAATCCTGTAACTGATTGAAAGCAAGCAATTTCCATGCCGCGCGAAGGACACTGAAATCTCGGCGCCGGCCAACAGGGCGCATGTCGTCGAATGCCTTTAAAAGCGGCGAATGCCGATCAGACGGTCAGATGCCGGCGCGCCTCCGGCGTATCCAGCGTCTCCGCCAGACCCTCGTGCACGATCTCGCCGCGATCCATGATGTAGACGTAATCGGCAAGCTCCCGGCAGAAATCGAGATACTGCTCGACCAGCAGGATCGCCATGCCGGTGCTATCACGCAGATAGCGGATCGCCCGGCCGATATCCTTGATGATCGACGGCTGGATGCCTTCGGTCGGCTCGTCGAGCACGAGGATCTTCGGCCGCGTCACCATCGCCCGCCCGATCGCCAACTGCTGCTGCTGCCCACCCGAGAGATCGCCGCCGCGCCGCCCGAGCATGGTCTGCAGCACGGGAAACAGGCTGAAGATATCGTCGGGGATGTTCTTGTCGCGGCGCGTAAGCGGCGCAAAGCCGGTCTCGAGATTTTCCTTCACCGTCAGCAACGGAAAGATCTCGCGCCCCTGCGGGACATAGCCGATGCCCTGCTTGGCGCGCGCATAGGGCGCTAGGCCGTTGAGTTTTGTGTCGTTGAAGGTCACCGTGCCTGAAGACAGCGGATGCTGGCCGGTAACGGCGCGCAGCAGCGAGCTCTTTCCCACACCGTTGCGCCCGAGCACGCAGGTAATCTTGCCCATCTCTGCCTTCAGCGAGATGCCGCGCAGCGCCTGCGCCGCGCCATAGTGGAGGTTTGCGTTTTCGATGGTCAGCATGGTTTTCCCCTATGATCGCTTACGGTTGTGGCACCCCCCTCTGCCCTGCTGGGCATCTCCCCCACAGGTGGGGAGACTGGCTGGGTGCACCCGCTCGCTCCAACGGCTATTGATTGACGAGACGCCCGCCACGGGTCGATCTCCCCCCTTGTGGGGGAGATGCCCGGCAGGGCAGAGGGGGGTATCACACACTCAACGCCCATCACCGCCCCAGATAATTCTCGATCACCTTCGGATCGGAACTCACAAAATCAATCGACCCCTCGGCCAAAACCGAGCCTTCAGCCAAGCACGTCACCTTCACCCCAAGATCGCGGATAAAGCCCATGTCGTGCTCGACGACCACAACCGACCGCGTCTTGGCGATCTCCTTGAGCAGAATCGCCGTCTCCGCCGTCTCCGCATCCGTCATCCCGGCCACCGGCTCGTCGACCAGCAACAGTTTCGGCTCCTGTGCCAAGAGCATGCCGATCTCCAGCCACTGCTTCTGCCCATGGCTGAGATTGGCGGCGAGGTCGTCGCGGCGGTGCGTCAGGCGAACGGTCGCCAGGATCTCCTCGATACGCGACCGGTCCTCGTTCGACAGCCGGTAGAACAGCGTCGAGAACACGCCACGCCGGCGGTTCAGCGCCAGCTCGATATTGTCCCAGACCGTGTGGCTCTCGAACACCGTCGGCTTCTGGAACTTGCGGCCGATGCCGAGCTGGGCGATGTCGGCTTCGTCGAGCTTGGTGAGGTCGGTCTGGCCGTTGAAGAACACCTGGCCAGTGTCCGGCCGCGTCTTGCCGGTAATGATGTCCATCATCGTCGTCTTGCCGGCGCCGTTCGGGCCGATGATAGCGCGAAGTTCGCCTGGTTCGATGACGATCGACAGCGAATTCAGCGCCTTGAAGCCATCGAAGGAGACGGAGACGTTGTCGAGATAGAGAACGCTGTTGGGTTTGACGTCAGGGATCATGGCGCTCACTCCGCGGGCTGGATTTCGGCGTCGACACCGTCTTCGCGTTTCGCGGGCGGCGTGTCGCTGGAGGATGGCTTGCGCTTGCCGAGATACTGGCCGATCGTGCCGACGATGCCCTTGGGCAGGAACAGCGTCACCGCGACGAACAGCCCGCCGAGCGCAAAGAGCCAGAATTCCGGGAAGAGGCCGGTAAAGATCGTCTTGCCGCCATTGACCATGATCGCGCCGATGATCGGCCCGATCAGCGTCGAGCGCCCGCCCACCGCCGTCCAGATGACGACTTCGATCGAGTTGGCCGGGGCAAATTCGCCGGGGTTGATGATGCCCACCTGCGGCACGTAGAGCGCGCCGGCGATCCCCGCCATCATCGCCGAAACGACGAAGGTGAAGAGCTTGAAGTGCTCGACGCGGTAGCCGAGGAAGCGCGTGCGGCTTTCCGCGTCGCGCACGCCGACCAGCACCTTGCCGAACTTCGAGCGCACGATGCCCGACGCGATCAGCAGCGACAGTGCGAGCAGGATCGCGGTGGCCGAGAAGAGTGCCGCACGCGTGCCGTCGGCCTGGATGTTGTAGCCGATGATGTCCTTGAAATCGGTCAGGCCGTTATTGCCGCCGAAGCCCATGTCGTTGCGGAAGAAGGCGAGCAGCAGCGCGTAGGTCATCGCCTGGGTGATGATCGAGAGATAGACGCCGTTGACGCGCGAGCGGAAGGCGAACCAGCCGAAGACGAAGGCGAGCAGCCCGGGCACGACGAGCACCATCAGCGCCGCGAACCAGAAATGGTCGAACCCATGCCAGAACCACGGCAGTTCCTTGTAGTTCAGGAACACCATGAAATCGGGAAGGATGGGGTCGCCGTAGCTGCCGCGCGTGCCGATCTGGCGCATCAGATACATGCCCATCGCATAACCGCCGAGCGCGAAGAAAGCGCCGTGGCCGAGCGAGAGAATGCCGCAGAAACCCCAGACGAGATCGAGCGCCAGCGCCAGCAGCGCATAGGTCAGATACTTGCCGAACAGCGACATGATGTAGGTCGGGATATGCACAGGGCTCGTTGCCGGCGTCATCAGGTTCAGAACTGGCACCAGCACGGCAAGCGCCAGCAGGATGATGAGCGCAACGATGATCTTGCGATCGAGAGACCGGAGAAGGAAGGCCGTAATCATGCTTCCACCGCCCTTCCTTTGAGTGCGAAGAGCCCACGCGGCCGCTTCTGGATGAAGAGAATGATGAGGACGAGCACCAGGATCTTGCCGAGCACGGCGCCGGCGAAAGGCTCGAGGAACTTGTTGACGACGCCGAGCGACAGCGCGCCCACCAGCGTGCCCCACAGATTGCCGACGCCGCCGAACACCACGACCATGAAGCTGTCGATGATGTAGCTCTGGCCGAGATTGGGCGAGACGTTGTCGATCTGGCTGAGCGCCACGCCCGCCATGCCGGCGATGCCGGAGCCGAGCGCGAAGGTGAAGGCATCGACCCAGCCGGTGCGGATACCCATCGACGACGCCATGCGCCGGTTCTGCGTGACGGCGCGCATCTGCAGGCCGAAGGCGGAACGCTTGAGAAGCATGAGCAGCGTCACGAACACGGCCATCGAGAAGACGATGATCCACAGGCGGTTCCAGGTGATCGACAGGCCGCCGAGTTCGAACGCGCCCGACATCCAGCTCGGATTGCGCACTTCGCGGTTGGTCGGCCCAAAGATCGAGCGCACGGCCTGCTGCAGGATGAGCGACACGCCCCAGGTTGCAAGCAGCGTTTCCAGCGGACGTCCATAGAGATAGCGGATCACGGTGCGCTCGATGACGAGGCCGACGAAGCCGGTGAAGAGGAAGGCGGCGGGTACGGCGAAGGCCAGCGAATAGACTTCGAGGCCGGGGAAGGTCGAGGCGATATACTGCTGCACGACATAGGTCGTGTAGGCGCCGATCATCACCATCTCGCCATGCGCCATGTTGATGACGCCCATGACGCCGAAGGTGATGGCAAGGCCGATGGCGGCAAGCAGCAGCACCGAGCCTAGCGACAGGCCGTACCAGACGTTCTGCACCACGTCCCACAGCGCCAGGCTGCGGTTGATCGTGTTGATATGCGTCTGGATCTCGCCCTTCAACTCGTCGGGCGCGGTCGCCATCGCGGTCGTAAGAATAGTCAGCGCGTTGCGACCGCCACGGGCGGCGATCGTATCGATGGCGGCCTTCTTGTCCTCGGCGCCGACATCGCTCTTCAGCACCATGACGGCGCGGGCGGCTTCCATCGTCTCCTTGACCTCGCCGTCCTTCTCGGCGGCAAGTGCGGAGTTCAGAAGTTCGAGATTGGCGGGATCGGCATCGCGCAGCAGCCCCTGGGCAGCCGCAAGGCGGGCGCCGCGATCAGGCGACAGCAGCGTCAGCTGGCTCATGGCCGAAGCAATGACGCCACGCAGCGAATTGTTGATCCGGACCTTGGACATATAGTCCGCGTCGATATCGGCGACGGCTTCGCCGCTGATCGGATCGGAAAATGTCGGCTCGTCCTCCGTGCCGCCCTGAAGCAGAACCGGGCCACCGCTTTCCGAATTCACGTAAAGCTGGCCGTCGCTGAGCTGCTGCAGGATCTGGCTGACATGGGCATCGCCGGATGCGACCAGCGCCTTGATGGCGACCTCGCGCTCCGGGAAATCGCCGACGCCGAGCGCGTCGACCAGCGCATGGATGTCTTCCTGCGCCTTCAGCGCCGTGGCGAATGCCGGCAGGGCCAGGCACAAGGTCAAAAGCAAAATCTTGATGGCGCGATACATCGGCTTTCTGCCTCGGTTATCGTTGGCCTTCCGGCGCAATCGGGGAAATTCAGGGGCCCTTAGGTCGGCTGCTTCCACTGAGTGGATCGGTGCCGTCCGAAGCCTCAGGGCCGCGCTTCGGAGATGGACCTTCCGCCCGGACAGGAGAGACCGGGCGGAAGTCTTCAGGCGTCAGAGTGACGGGGTGGTCAGCACTCAGGAGCCCTTGCCGCCGCACTTGCCCGTGGCAACGTTGAAGTTTCCGCAGTTCATGGGCTTGCGCCAATCGGAGATCAGGTCCTTGGAGTCAGGCAGGAAGTCGGACCATTCGTCGCCGACGACAGCAGGGGTCTGCTGGACGATTTCGAACTGGCCGTTCGCCTGGATTTCACCGATCAGCACCGGCTTGGTGATGTGGTGGTTCGGCATGACGGTGGCGTAGCCGCCCGACAGGTTCGGAACAGTGGTGCCGATGATCGTGTCGAGAACCTTGTCCGTGTCGGTCGTGCCGGCAGCCTGGACCGCCTTAACCCATGCGTTGAAGCCGATATAGGCAGCTTCCATCGGGTCGTTGGTCACGCGCTTGTCGTTCTTGGTGTAGGCATGCCATTCCTTGATGAACTTCTTGTTGGCCGGGCTTTCGACCGACTCGAAGTAGTTCCAGGCAGCGAGGTGGCCGACCAGCGGCTTGGTGTCGAGACCGGCAAGCTCTTCTTCGCCGACCGAGAAGGCGACAACAGGGATATCGGTTGCCTTGACGCCCTGGTTGCCGAGTTCCTTGTAGAACGGAACGTTGGCGTCACCGTTGATCGTGGAGACGACGGCGGTCTTCTTGCCCGCGCCACCGAATTCCTTGATCTTGGAGACTTCCGTCTGCCAGTCGGAGAAGCCGAACGGCGTGTAGTTGACGATGATGTCTTCCTTCGGAATGCCCTTCGAGATCAGGTAGGCTTCCAGGATTTTGTTGGTCGTGCGCGGATAGACGTAGTCGGTACCTTCCAGAACGAAGCGCTTAACGCCTTCCTTTTCCATCAGGTAATCGACAGCCGGGATTGCCTGCTGGTTCGGAGCAGCACCCGTGTAGAAGATGTTGCGCGAGGATTCTTCGCCTTCATACTGAACCGGGTAGAACAGGATGGAGTTGAGCTCTTCGAAAACCGGCAGGACCGACTTGCGCGACGAGGACGTCCAGCAACCGAAGACGGCCGCGACCTTGTCCTTTTCGATCAGCTCGCGTGCCTTTTCGGCAAACAGCGGCCAGTCGGAAGCCGGATCGACGACGACGGCCTCGAGCTTCTTGCCGAGAAGGCCGCCCTTCTTGTTCTGCTCGTCGATGAGCATCAGCATGGCGTCTTTCAGCGTCGTTTCGGAGATCGCCATCGTGCCGGACAGCGAATGCAGAACGCCGACCTTGATGGTGTCGTCAGCCGCAACGGCTCCATGGAATGCGGCCGTGGCCGACATGACGGCGCCGAGCACGGCACCGGAAACATATGATCGCAGATTCATCTGGTTGATCCCCTCTTCTTGTTCCGACAACAGGCCTGAAACGGCGATTAACTGTTGCTTAAGGGACTATCCGGTGCTGCACTGCGAAAGCGTATACGCGAAATGACGTAGGTGACGGGGCGAAATGTGCAGTTTTGCGTTGCACCGCACTCTTAAGCCCCGCACTGTTCCATGTTACGAACGCATGACAAGGGGAACGAAAGGGCCGATTACGGGCATGGCAGCGCGGCAACGCATTATTCCGGTCAGGCGCGAATACAATCGCTGGGTCGCCAACCAGACGCTGGAAGACTATGCGCTGCGCTTCACCGCCAAGAGCGCCCGGCAATTCTCCTCGCAGCGCATCTCGCAAACCGCGATCGGCGCCATCTCCTTTCTGGCGCTGGAGGCGATCGGCGGCGCCATCACGCTCTCCTACGGCACCACCAACGCCTTCTACGCCATCATCGTCGCCTCGATCGCCATGCTCGCTATCGGCCTGCCGATCAGCCGCTATGCCATCCGCCACGGCGTCGATATCGACCTTCTGACCCGTGGCGCCAGCTTCGGCTATATCGGCTCGACCATCACCTCGCTGATCTACGCCAGCTTCACCTTCATGCTGTTTGCGATCGAGGCGTCGATCATGTCCGGCGCGCTGGAGCTGACCTTGGGCATTCCGCTCTGGATCGGCTACATCATCAGCGCCGTCATGGTCATCCCGCTCGTCACCCACGGCGTCCGGCTGATCAGCCGCTTCCAGCTTCTGACGCAGCCCTTCTGGATCGTCCTCAACATCCTGCCCTTCCTCTTCATCGCCGTGATGGATTGGGAAAAGTTCGACCTCTGGCGTGCTTTCTCCGGCATCCGCCATGCCTCTGGCCCACCCGGCACCGTCGCCCCCTTCGATCTCGTCGAATTCGGCGCGGCCTCCGCCGTCATCCTGGCGCTGATGTCCCAGATCGGCGAACAGGCCGACTTTCTGCGCTTCCTCCCTCCGGAAAAGCAGACCAAGTGGCGCCACCGCCTCGCCGTCTTCCTCGCCGGTCCCGGCTGGGTCATCATCGGCGCGCCGAAGCTGCTGGCCGGCTCCTTCCTCGTCGTGCTCACTTTTGCTTCAGGTGTTCCCGCAGACCGCGCCGCCGATCCGGCGCAGATGTATCTGACCGCCTTCGGCTACATGATTCCCTGGCACAACGCCGCGCTGCTCTTGATGGCCGCCTTCGTTATGGTCTCGCAGCTTAAGATCAACGTGATGAACGCCTATGCCGGGTCGCTCGCCTGGTCGAATTTCTTCTCCCGCTTGACCCACAGCCACCCCGGCCGCGTCATCTGGCTGGTGTTCAACGTGGCGATCGCGCTGCTGCTGATGGAGCTAGGCATCTACCGGCTGCTTGAGGAAACGCTCGGCATCTTCTCGATCATCGCCATGGCCTGGCTCTGCACCATTTCGGCCGATCTCTTCATCAACAAGCCGCTCGGTCTTGCCCCTCCAGGCATCGAATTCAAGCGCGCCCATCTCTACGACATCAACCCCGTCGGCCTCGGCGCCATGACGCTGTCGGCGACCATCGCGCTCATCGCCCATTTCGGCGCCTTCGGCACGATCGCCGCATCGCTCGCGCCCTACATCACCCTCATTGTCGCCCTGATCGCCTCGCCCGCGATCGCCTGGGCCACGAAGGGCAAGTTCTACCTCGCCCGCAAGCCGCGCCAGAGCTGGAAGAACCTGACGAACATCACCTGTTCGGTCTGCGAACATCCCTTCGAGCCGGAGGACATGGCCTGGTGTCCCGCCTATGCCGCGCCGATCTGCTCGCTCTGCTGTTCGCTCGACAGCCGCTGCCACGACATGTGCAAGCCCAATGCGCATCTGAACGCGCAGGTCGGCTATGTCGCCAAAGCGGTGCTGCCCGAAACCATCGTCCAGAAGCTGACCACGCGCCTTGGCCGCTACGGCATCGCCGTCATTCTGGCGCTGACCGCCGTCGGCGCCATCCTGGCGATGATCGCGCATCAGGTCTCCTCGGCCTCGCCGGCAACCGCCGAGGTCGTCAACGGCACGATCCTTATCGTCTTCTTCGTCTTCGCCGTTATCGCCGGCGTCGTCTGCTGGTTCTATGTGCTCGCCCATGACAGCCGCGTCGTCGCCGAGGAGGAATCCTCGCGCCAGAACACGCTGCTCCTCAAGGAAATCGCCGCTCACAAGAAGACGGATGCCGCACTCCAGGCCGCCAAGGAGACCGCCGAGGCCGCCAACCGCGCCAAGAGCCGCTATGTCGTCGGCCTCAGCCACGAGCTGCGCACGCCGCTCAACGCCGTGCTCGGCTACGCCCAGATCCTGGAGCGCGACGAGACCATCCCGACGCCACGCCAGTCGTCGATCAAGGTCATCCGCCGCTCGGCCGAACATCTCTCCGGCCTCATCGACGGCCTGCTCGATATCTCGAAGATCGAGGCGGGCCGCCTGCAGGTCTATTCCAACGAGATCAACATCCAGGATTTCCTCGACCAGATCGTCGACATGTTCCGCCCGCAGGCGCTCGCCAAGGGTTTGACCTTCAACCACCAGCGCGCGCCTGCCCTGCCCCAGTTCGTGCGGACCGACGAAAAACGCCTGCGCCAGATCCTCGTCAATCTCCTTTCCAACGCCATCAAGTTCACCGACGAGGGCACCGTCACTTTCGATGTCGCCTATCGCAGCCAGGTCGCGACCTTCACCGTGACGGACACCGGTCGCGGCATCGCCGAGAAGGACCTGAGCCGCATCTACGAGCCATTCCAGCGCGGCGAGGCCGACAGCATCCGCCCCATGCCCGGCCTCGGCCTCGGCCTGACGATCACCCAGCTTCTGACCAACACGCTCGGCGGCGAAATCTCCGTGACCAGCGAAAAGGACAAGGGCTCGACCTTCCGCGTGCGCCTGATGCTCTCGGCCGTGCTGCGCGAGATGGCCGCGCCGCCGCAGGAAAAGAAGATCGTCAGCTATGACGGCCCGCGCCGCACCATCGTCGTCGTCGACGACAACGAGGACCACCGCGAGATGATGCGCGAGATCCTGGTGCCGCTGGATTTCGTCGTGCTGACGGCGGCAAGCGGCACGGATTGCCTGACGCTGATCGAAGGCATCCAGCCCGATCTCTTTCTCGTCGACATCCTGATGCCGGGCATGAACGGCTGGCAGCTCGTCTCGCGCCTGCGCGAAGCCGGCCAGACCGCGCCCATCGTCATGCTGTCTGCCAATATCGGCGACGCCGCCGCCCATGGCGACAGCGACGACAGCCACAATGACGCGATCGGCAAGCCGGTCGACATCCGCCGCCTGCGCGACAAGCTCGCGCTGCACCTCGGCCTGAAATGGCTCTACGCCGAAGCCGCCCCCGCGACGCCAAAGAAGACTGAGCAGATCTTGCAGAGCCCCGGCGATGCGCATGTGCAGGAACTGCTGCGTCTCGGCGAGATCGGCTATATCAGGGGCATCGAGGCAAAGCTCGCCGACCTTGCCAAGGTGGAGGCAAATCAGCCATTTACCGAGGACCTTCGATCCTATGTCGCCGCCTTCGACCTGAACGGCTTCATGGCCTTCCTGCACCGCTTCGACGAAAAGGTGGAACACATTGGCTGAGCTCCCGCGCGACATCGTTCTGTTGGTCGACGACTCGCCGGAAGCGCTCGGCTTCTTGACCGATGCGCTGGAGCAATCCGGCTTCTCCGTCCTGATCGCCACCTCGGGCTCAGCAGCGCTCAACATCGTCGAGCGCATCACCCCCGACCTCATCCTGCTCGACGCTGTCATGCCCACCATGGACGGTTTCGAGACCTGCCGGCGGCTGAAGGCCAACCCGGCGATCAGCCAGATCCCCGTCATCTTCATGACCGGGCTGACCGAGACCGAACACGTCGTCCACGCGCTCGGCTCCGGCGGCGTCGATTATCTGACCAAGCCGATCAACATCGACGAACTCCGCGCCCGCATCGGCGTCCACCTCAAAAACGCCCGCTCCGCCCAGAGCGCCCGCGTGGCGCTCGACGCCGCCGGCCGCCACCTGCTGGCGGTCAAGGGAGACGGCAACATCCACTGGTCGACGCCCCAGGCGACCCGCCTCGTCAACGCCGCCATGGGCAGCGACGACGGCATGGACACGGTGATCTCAACCATCGCCGCCTGGATGAAAGACCGCACCGCCTCCACCATATCTGTCGCCCATGGCGGCCAGGACGTGCTGCAGCTCGCCTTTCTTGGCACGATCGGCCCCGACGAATATCTCTTCCGCCTCACCGCCAGCCAGCGCGCCGACGACCAGGTATTGCGCCAGCGCTTCGCGCTCACCCACCGCGAATCCGAGGTGCTGCTCTGGATCGCCAAGGGCAAAGCCAACCGCGACATCGGCGAAATTCTCGGCCTATCCGCCCGCACGGTGAACAAGCACCTCGAGCAGATCTACGTCAAACTCGGCGTCGAAAACCGGGCTTCGGCTGCCGTCAAGGCGGCTCATGTGTTGCATGAGACGTAGGTGAGCGAGCCGCTCACACTTTAGAAAGCACACACGGATATCCTTGAGCGACGCCCGCAACCCGGGCATGGCATCAAGATGATATCCGGCAGGTCATGAAGGACAGGCTTTACTATGTGGATCGGCTGCGGATTTCCGCCTTCGCGATCCTGATCCTCTATCACTCCTCGGCGGCCTTCTTCACCGACATGGGTTGGCTGATCCATAGCGATCGCACCAGCCCCGCGCTCTCGCTGATCATGGAATTCCCGCGCGCCTGGCGGCTGGCGCTGCTGTTCTTCGTCTCGGGCATGGGCGCTGCCTTCTCCTTTCGCTCCGATTCCAGCCTCGCCTTCCTGCGCAAGCGCACCATCCGCCTGCTTGTCCCCCTGCTCTTCGCCATGGCCGTCCTCGTCGTGCCGCAGGTCTGGTACGAGCGCATGTATGAGACCGGCTATGACGGCTCGCTCATCAATTTTTGGCTGACGCGCTATTTCACCGAGGGGCGCTACCCGACCGGCAATTTCACCTGGGCGCACATGTGGTTCGTCGCCTATCTGCTTGTGATGTCGGTGATCTGCTACCCGATCTTTCTCTATCTCAGCCGACCGGGCAACGCGATCATGGCCTGGTTCGAGCGCATCGCGAAATCAGGCGCCATCTATCTCTTCTTCCTGCTGCCGCTGGTGTTGAACCTTGTTCTGACGCCGTTCTACCCCAAGGAAACCAATGCGCTTTACAATGACGGCGCCTGGTTCGCGGTCTGGGCAAGCTGGTTCGGCCTCGGATTCCTCGTCGCCCGCAATCATCGCAGCCTAATCGAGCCGATCATCGCCAAGCGCTATGTGAGTGCCGCGGTCGCGCTCGCCGTGACGATGTTTCTATATGCCTTCGCCTGGCTCGCCCCCGCCGAACAGGCGATCGGCAGCTACGGCGATGAAACCCCGCTCTTCAAGGCCGCGATCTTCCTGCTTGCCTGGTCGATGATCCTGACCCTGATCGGCTTCGCCGCCCGTCATTTCAACCAGCCGGACGCGCGGCTGGTCACGGTCAACCGCCTAGTGTTCCCGCTCTACATCATCCATCAGACGGTGATTGTCGGCGCGCTCTATTACGTCCTGCCGCTCGGCCTGCCCGCCGTGCCGAGCTTCATCATCATCGCCGCCGCGACCTTCGTGCTGTCGAGCCTCTTCGCCATCGCGGTGGACTTCATCCCCGGCCGCGCGCGGCTGCTCTTCGGCCTCGAAGCCAAACCGCGTGGTCCCTCGGGCGAGCGAAAGACCGTCGGCGCGCAGCGATAGAAAGGCGTCAGGCCACCCGGTCCGGCGGCTCGCGTCCCTCGAAGAAGGCAGTGATATTGTCCACCACCTTCATCCCCATCGCATTGCGCGTCTCCTCAGTCGCGCTGCCGAGATGCGGCAGCAAAACCACATTCTCCATCGCGCGCATCTTCTCCGGCACCTGCGGCTCAGCCTCATAGACGTCGAGGCCGGCGCCACGGATCACGCCATTCTCAAGCGCCGCGATCAATGCCGCCTCGTCGACCACATCGCCGCGCGCCGTGTTGATCAGATAAGCCCCAGGCTTCATCGCCGCGAAACGGGAGGCATTCATCAGGTGCCGGTTCTCCGCACCTCCCGGGCAATGCAGCGACACGAAATCACTGGCCGCGAGCACCTCTTCCACGGTCGCCAACTGCCGCGCGCCATATCGCGCCGCCTCAGTGGGATCGACCGTCGAGCGGTTGTAGAACACCACGTCCATGCCGAAACCAAAATGGCAGCGCTGGGCGAAGGCCTTGCCGATGCGCCCGAAGCCGATGATCCCCACCGTCTTGCCCGTAACCTTGCTGCCGATCATATGCGTCGGGCACCAGCCGTTCCATTCGCCGGCCCGGATCTGCCGCTCGCCCTCCCCGCCACGGCGCGCGACCGAAAGCAGGAGCAGCATGGCGATATCGGCGGTGCAATCGGTAAGCACACCAGGCGTGTTGGTCACCACGATCCCCTTGGCCTTCGCCGCCGCGATGTCGATGTGGTTATAGCCGACCCCGAAATTGCCGAGGACTTTGGCCCGGATCTCGCCTTCGAAAACCGACGCCGGAAGCTTGTCCGACACGGTCGGCAGCACGGCGTCGTGGGTGCGCAGCGCCTCGGCGATGGCTTCGGGCGACATCGGCAGGTCGTCGGTGTTGAAGGCCGGGTCGAAGCGCTCGGCGAGCACAGCCTCGACGGCGGAGGGCCAACGGCGCGTGAGGAGAATCTTGGGGCGGGACATGGCGTATCCGTATCGTCTGCGGCTGCGCGCCGATAGGCGGCAACCTGTTGAATTCGCGGGCGATCCTAACCGGATCGTCCTCGATCGCAAGACCGGCAAGCGGCCGGGCGGTTCGCATTGTGGCCAAAACGAAAGAAGCCCGGTGCGAGACCGGGCTTCCAAGGTGAGAACGAAAGTTCTTACTTCGCGTCCTGCGGGAAGTAGGAGAACTTGCCGTCTGGGCCCTTCTTCCATTCGTACATGACGTAGCCTGGAATCTTCGGGTCGCCCTTTTCGTCGAACGAGATGTCGCCGAGAACGGTCTTGAACGGACCCTTGGCCTTCATCGCTGCGGCAACGGCTTCAGCGTCGGTCGAAGCAGCTGCCTTGGCAGCTTCAGCGATCGTCTGCATCGCGGCGTAGGAGTAAAGCGTGTAGGCTTCCGGGTTGAAGCCGGCAGCCTTGAACTTCTCGACGAGTGCCTTGTTGTCGGGGTTCAGCGTTGCGTCCGGACCGAACGTGTTCAGCGTACCGGCGACTGCGTCACCAGCGATCGATGCCAGTTCGTTCGAAACGATACCGTCACCCGATACGAGCGTTGCCTTCAGGCCCTGGTCGGCGGCCTGGCGGATGATCAGACCAGCTTCGGTGTGGAGACCACCCCAGTAGATGATCGAAACGCCGGCTTCCTTCATCTTGGCGATGAGGGCCGAGAAGTCCTTGTCGCCGACGTTGATGCCTTCGTACATGACTTCGGTGAGACCAGCGGCATTCATGGCCTTCTTGGTTTCGTCAGCGAGGCCCTGGCCGTATGGGGTCTTGTCGTGAACGACGGCGATCTTGGCGTCCTTGAAGTGGTCGGCGAGATACTTGCCGGCGATGCCGCCCTGCTGGTCGTCGCGACCGCAAGTACGGAACGTGTTCCAAAGACCACGCTCGGTGAACTGCGGGTTGGTCGCAGCCGGGGTGATTTCGAGGATGCCGTTTTCAGCGTAAACTTCGGAAGCCGGGATCGAAACGCCCGAGTTGAAGTGGCCGATAACGAACTTGACGCCGTCAGCTGCGAACTTGTTGGCAACCGAGATACCCTGCTTCGGGTCGGACACGTCGTCGCCGAGCACGATCTTGATCTGCTCGCCATTGATGCCGCCAGCAGCGTTGATGTCGGCAGCTGCCTGCTCGGCACCCTTCTGGAGCTGTGCGCCGAACGCAGCGTTCGGGCCGGTCAGCGGACCAGCAACGGCAACCGTGATGTCGGCCCAAGCGTTGCTGCTGAAGGCGACCATCGCCGTCAGAGCCACTGCCGACAGAAGAGACTTCTTCATTATGTTACTCCCAGTTTTTTAGCGGGTTCCGTTCCATTACCCAGCGCATCACCCACTTTACTGCGCTGGGAAACCTGTTCCACTCGGAGAGGTAATTTGTCCCTAGATTCAACCGGCTGTCAATGTTTTGCCTTCCAGGAGAAGGGTGACGTCTTTTCGTAGAGCCAGTAGTAATTATTGACCATCTGATTGGTCCGGCGATAGCGGTATCCCGCCGTCGCGAAGATCAGGAGAAGGACGAAGTCGATGGCGTAATAGAACACGCTCAGCACCGGTCCGTCGAACAGCGCATGATGCAGAAACTGCATCGCAGCCGCCAGAAGCACGCTGTAGCCGATGACAATAGGATAGTCGCTCCAGCCATCGGCAGCAGCCTTGCCCGAACGCCACGCGGTCCAGAAGCCGATCAACACGACGATCAGGCGGATGACGCTGCGAACGCCGGTATCGCCTTCAAAGAAAAGTCCCTGCATATCAAAGTCTCCCCTTCGTCATGCTCAATGCCGTCCGCCTTCGAGATAGGCGGCGCGAACTTCAGGATTGGCGAGCAGCTCCTGGCCGGAGCCCGACATCGTCACCTTGCCGTTGACCATGACATAGGCCCGGTCCGACAGCTTCAGCGCCGCGAAGGCGTTCTGCTCGACGAGGAACACGGTGAGCCCCTCATCCTTGTTCAGCTTCTTGATCGCCTCGAAGATGCCCTTGACGATCAGTGGCGCGAGACCGAGCGACGGCTCGTCGAGAAGCAAAAGCTTCGGGCGGGCCATCAGCGCGCGGCCGATCGACAGCATCTGCTGCTCGCCGCCCGAAAGCGTGCCGCCGCGCTGCGTCTGGCGCTCCTTGAGACGCGGGAACATCGCGAAGATCTTCTCGACGTCTTCCTTGAAGTATTTCAGGTTATCGAGGCCGGCGCCCATTTGCAGGTTTTCCATCACACTCATGCGCGGGAAAATGCGGCGACCTTCCGGCGACTGCGCGATGCGCAGGCGGGCGATCTCGTGAGTCGGCATCTTGGTGATGTCGCGGCCCTCGAAGATGACCTTGCCGGCGCGCGCCTGCGGGCTGCCGCAGATCGTCATCATCAGTGTCGACTTGCCGGCGCCGTTGGCGCCGATCAGGCTGACGATTTCGCCCTGGTTGACGTGGACATCGATGCCGGCGAGCGCGCGAATGTTGCCGTAATAGGTTTCAACACCCTCGACCTTGAGAAGTGGCTGACCGGTCATCAGTGCGTACCTCCTTCGAGGTTTTCGACGTCTGCGATCACCTGTTCCACTTCCTCGTCTTCGACACCGAGATAGGCCGCGATGACCTTCGGATCGTTCTTCACATGATCGGGCGTGCCGTCGGAAATCTTCTGGCCGTATTCGAGCACGACGACGTGGTCGGAAATTTCCATGACCACGGACATGTCATGCTCGATCAGGAGCAGCGACGTGCCCTCGTCGCGGATACCGCGCAGAAGCGTGTTCAGCGTCAGCGATTCCTTCGGGTTGAGACCGGCGGCCGGCTCGTCCAGGCAGAGCAGTTCCGGTCCCGTGCACATGGCTCGCGCGATTTCCAGACGACGCTGAGCGCCATATGGTAGATCGCCGGCGGGATCGTCGGCGCGATCGATCAGATCGGCCTTCTCCAGCCAGTAGCGGGCAAGCTCGATCGCGTTCTTCGCTTCCGCGCTGTAGCGACCAATCCCGAGCAGGCCGAGAATGGTGTAGCCCGATGCCAGCATCAGCTTGTTGTGCTGCGCGACCAGAAGGTTTTCGAGAACCGTCAGGCCGGAGAACAACCGGATGTTCTGGAAGGTACGGGCGACCTTGGCTTCGCGGGTGATGCGAAAGTCCGGCAGACGCTCAAGTAGATGTTCCCTGCCGTCCTTGTGGCGCATGGTGATCATGCCCATGGTCGGCTTGTAGAAGCCGGTGATGCAATTGAACACGGTGGTCTTGCCGGCGCCGTTCGGGCCGATCAGCGCGGTGATCTCGCCGCGCTTGGCCTCGAACGAGAAGTCGTTGATCGCCATCAGGCCGCCGAACTTCATCGACAGGTGCTCGACCTTGAGCAGGGTATCGCTGGACATGTTGGTTTCCTGAGGGCTCATCAGCCGTGGCCCTCCTTGGTGAAGCTTCCCGATACCGATTTCCGTTCTTTCAGGAACGCCGTCGGCTCACGCGATCCGACGAAGCCGCGCGGCTTGATCAGCATGACGACAACCATCGCCAGACCGAAGAGCAGCATGCGGTAGAGTTCCGGCGTGAAGTCGGGTCCGAAGATGAGCTTCAGGAACTCCATTTCGCGCAGCATCTCGGTACCGCCGATCATGACGATCGCGGCAATCGCGATGCCGGTCAGCGAGCCCATGCCGCCGAGAACGACGATGGCGAGGATGACCGCAGATTCCAGGAACACGAAGGATTCAGGCGATACGAAGCCCTGGCGAGCGGCGAAGAAGGAGCCGGCGAAGCCGCCGAACATCGCACCCGTGGCGAAAGCCGTGAGCTTGGTCGTCACCGTGTTGATGCCGAGCGAACGGCAGGCGATTTCGTCTTCGCGAAGCGCTTCCCACGCACGGCCGATCGGCATGCGGCGCAGGCGGATCGTCACGTATGCCGTCAGAAGGCACAGCGCCAGAATCAGATAGAAGAGGAAGATCTTGTAGTAGGCCGAAGAGATCGGCAGGTGGAACAGCTTGGCGAAACCATGCGGGCTGGCATCGAAGGGAATGCCGAACAGCGTTGCCTTCGGAATGCTGGCGATACCGAACGTGCCCTTGGTCAGATCCGTCCAGTTGATGATGACGAGGCGGATGATTTCACCGAAGGCCAGCGTCACGATCGCCAGGTAGTCGCCGCGCAGACGCAGCACCGGGAAGCCGAGGATGATGCCCCAGAGACCGGCAAGAATGCCCGACAGCGGCAGAAGAACCCAGAAGGACAGGCCGAAATAGCTGGAGAGCAGCGCGTAGGAATAGGCGCCGACCGCGTAGAACGCGACGTAACCAAGGTCGAGCAGACCGGCGAGACCGACGACGATGTTCAGGCCCCAGGCCAGCATCACGTAGATCAGGATCTGGATACCGAAGTTGTCGACCCACTTCAGCGAGCCCTGCGCACCGACCAGCGCCACGATGACGACCGGATAAAGAACCAGCGCCAGAAGCGCGATCTTCAGGAAGTGGGCGTGGAAGAAGCCCTTCTTCTCGGAGATGTCGAGTTCGCCGCTGCGCGCCTTGGCAAGCTTGCGGGCATCGAGATGCGGACGCAGGAAGACCACGATCGCAAACCGGCCGACCGCCGCGATGGCGACGAAGATCGCGAGCAGGCCCCAGCGCTGAACCACGACGAGTTCGTTGCTGATGTTCTGCTGCGTGCCGAGACCGACATAGAGAACGAACATGCCGAAGGATATGATGCCGGCGAAAATAGCTTCTTTAATACCCTTCTGGACAAGTCCGGATGCGGGCTTGCCAGGGGCGTTTTCAACATTTGCCATGACGTTAAACCTTCTCGACTTCCGGCCGGCCCAGGATACCTGTCGGCTTGAAGATCAGCACGAAAGCGAGGATGGCGAAGGTCGCCACATCCTTGTAGGCGATGGTGAAGTAGGCCGACCACAGGCTTTCGATCAGGCCGATCATCAGACCACCGAGAACGGCGCCCGGAAGCGAACCGATACCGCCGAGAACGGCCGCCGTGAACGCCTTCACGCCAGGCACGAAGCCGTCGTTGAAGTTCACCACGCCGTAGTACATCAGGTACATCGTGCCGGCGACGGCAGCGAGTGCGGCGCCCATGATGAAGGTCACCGAGATTGTCTGGTCGACATTGACGCCAAGCAGCGCCGCCATCTTGCGGTCCTGCTCGGTGGCGCGCTGCGCGCGGCCAAGCGCCGTATGATTGACGAGATACCAGAAGACGGTGAGCAGCACGGCCGTGATGATGATGATCACGATCTGCTTCAGCGAGATGGTGACGCCACCGATGTTATAGACGCTGCTGATCAGCGGCGGGATCGGCTTGTTGCGCGGACCCTGCGTCACCTGGATGAAGTTCGACAGCGTGATCGACATGCCGATCGCTGTGATCAGCGGCGCCAGGCGGAACGAACCGCGCAGCGGGCGATAAGCGACGCGCTCGATCGTCCAATTCCACAAACTCGTCATCAGCATCGCGATAAGCAGCATCAGCAGCAGCAGAACCGCGACCGGCAAACCAGCAAAAATCGATGTGAGGACGAGAAAGACGATAAGGGCGGCGAAGCCACCGATCATGAAAATATCGCCGTGAGCGAAGTTGATCATGCCGATGATGCCGTAAACCATCGTATAGCCGATAGCCACGAGGCCATAGATGGATCCAAGAGTCAGCCCATTAATGAGCTGCTGGACAAAATATTCCATATGTCTTTCCCCTGGACACAGAACCGTGAAAAGCCTGCGTCTCTTGTTATTAGAGCCCTTGTTGAGCCCTTGATTAAAGATTTCATACTGCTTTCAAGGCAAAAGGGAAGCGCAAAATTACAAAGCTCCAAAGTTCTTTACCGTTTTGGTGAAAATGACTTTTTGGCATCCATAAAGTTGATTTTTTCAACACAATCCGGCCTCTGACGCCACTTTTCACCGCAAATTCACTTTTCACTGGGTTCTTTAGCCTTCGCCGATGGATGGAAAATCGTCAAAGCACACCTGCGTCCTTTTGCGACGGCGGACGAGC
This sequence comes from Hyphomicrobiales bacterium, assembly GCA_900465665.1. Lineage (GTDB taxonomy): Bacteria > Pseudomonadota > Alphaproteobacteria > Rhizobiales > Rhizobiaceae > Rhizobium. The sequence goes on along the minus strand of UBJO01000003.1, from coordinate 44,645 downwards.
CGTGCAATGAAGCGTGAAAACGACTATATGAGAAGCATGATGGAGAAGGGATCGAACCGACCCGCGATGCTCGAAACGTTTGAACGCGCCGCCCTTGAGGCTGGCAAGGCGATCATGGATGTGTACCGCGCCGGCTGCACGGCGGCCAGCAAGGCCGACAACAGCCCTGTCACGATCGCCGACGAGCAGGCCGAGCGGATCATTCTGGCGCATCTCTATCGCGATTTCCCCGACATTCCCGTCATCGCCGAAGAATCGGTTGCGGCCGGCATCGTGCCGGCGGTCGGCTCGTCTTTCTTCTTAGTCGATCCCCTGGATGGCACGCGCGAATTCGTCGACAAGCGGCCGGAATTCACCGTCAACATCGCCTTCATCGTCGATGGTCACCCGGCTGCCGGCATCGTCTTCGCGCCCGCGCTGAGCGTCGCCTTTCTCGGCGAGAACGGCACGGCCGAGAAGCTGCATATCGGCCCGGACTTCCGCGTGGAAAAACGTCTGCCGATCAATGTGCGCCTCGCCAAGGCCGAGCGCACCGCACTCGCCAGCCGTTCGCATAACAGCCCGCAGACGGCGCGGTTTTTGGCCGAGCAGGCCATCTCGGAGTGCAAGAATATCGGCTCGTCGCTGAAATTCTGTCTGCTCGCGGAAGGAGAAGCGGACGTCTATCCGCGCTTCACCCGCACGATGGAGTGGGACACCGCGGCCGGCGATGCAATCCTGCGCGCGGCCGGCGGCTGTACCGTGACCCTCGACGGCCGCCCCCTCACCTACGGTAAGACCCGGCAGGCCCACGACGCGGATTTCGCCAACCCCGATTTCATCTCCTGGGGCCACGCCCTCCGGCTTTGAACATGGGGATATTTCTCGCAAATATCCATGTGAAATCAGCGCCCGACCCCGCGCGCTGTCCCCGCTTCCCGACGCGCCTCTACGATTTGCGGCAGTGAAACCTGCCGCAAACACCGGAGCTCGATCGTGTCGGACCAGACCAACAACCTCGCCTTGCCCTACATCCTGCCCTCCCAGGCACAGAAGCACGTGCCGCATAACGAAGCGCTACAGCGCCTCGACGCCGTGGTCCAGCTGACGATCATCGCCGAACGCCAGGCACCGCCCGAAACACCGGGTGAAGGCGACCGCTATCTCGTCGCCGCCGATCCCGAGGGCGCGTGGCTCGGCCGGCAGGGGCTCATTTCCGTCTGGCAGGATGGCGCATGGGCCTATCTCTCGCCAAACCCCGGCTGGCGCGCATTTTTCCTCGAAACCCGTCAGCTCCGCGCATTCGACGGCGCGAACTGGAAGGTGATCTCGCTCGATGCGGATGGCGGGCTACCGATGATCGGCATCAACGCGACGGCCGACGCGATCAACCGGCTGGCGGTCGCCTCTGAAGCAAGTCTCTTTACCCATTCAGGCCAAGGTCATCAGTTGAAGATCAACAAGGCCGACCCGTCTCAAACAGGCACGCTGCTCTTTCAGACAAATTGGTCGGGCCGCGCCGAGATGGGCCTTGCGGGAAGCGATGCCTTTTCGATCAAGGTCAGCGGCGATGGCAATGATTGGTCGACGGCGCTCGTCGTGGCACCGGACGGCGTGGTGCGCATGCCCGCGCGGCCGATCGTGCGGGCATCGCTTGCTGCCGGCACAGCGTCTCCACCAGCGGGAAGCCGCACCGGCTTCACGGATATCAACGCGGGACAAGGCGGCTTCGAGCTCGGCACCGCCGTGCCGTCTGGCTCCGGCGCGCGGCTGATCGTCCCGGCCGACGGCTTCTATCTTCTGTCGCTCTCCGTGAGCACCCTCACCTCGTCGGGCCACGGTGTCGCGATCGAGGTCAACGGTACCACCGTCGTCGCGAACGCGAGCGGCCCGGCCTCGACATCACCGACTCGGCAGAGCGTTACGACCATCGTTGAACTGCATGAAGGCGATTGGCTTGCATTGCTTCACAGCGGCACGGCGCAATACGAATTTGGACCGGCGAAGACCGAACTCTGCGCCGTCATGCTCTGAACAAGTTACAGCAGGCGGTAGCGGAAGGCCCGGGCAACCGCCTGCATCCGGTTGACGGAATCGAGCTTGCGCATCGCGCTCTTCAGATATCCGACCACGGTGTGCGGCGAAAGCTCGAGTATGATGGCGATCTCGTCGCTGCTCTTGCCCGCCGCCGACCAGCGCAGGCATTCGATCTCGCGGCTGCTCAAATTCTCCAGAGGCTGTTCGGTCACCTGCAGGCGCGCGTAGACGTCGAGGAATTCCATGGCGCTGAACACATGCGCCATCGCCTCCTCGCGCGAAAGATCCGCCCGTGCGCCCGAAAACGCGAAAATATAGGGCTGACGATCGGCATCATGCAGCACGAAAGCAAATGTCCGGCGAAATCCGAGCTCGCGAAACAGACCGGTAATCCGCTCGTTCTTCGGGTTCGTCACGCTGCTTTCGAACGCCCCGCCGCCAAACGATACCGGCAGGCTCGATTTTCTGAGTTCCGAGACAAGCGCACTATTGTGAAACAGGTCGTCTTCGTCATAGGCGGTAACCAGACTGTCAGGCCAGTTGCTGAAGATATGGTTTCCCGCAAAGCCGCCATTGTCGCCATGGGGAAAGCCCGCGAACAAATAGTGGTTGAAACCCGCCGCCTTCGCCAGACGCGCGAGGCGTTCCTTGGGATCGGCTGGCGATGGACTGGTTTTTTCTGGCGATAAAAAAGCAATATTGGCCGCGCCGTCTTGAACGGCACGTTCTTCATTCCGCATCGATTTCGTCCTTCAAAGGCTAAACTTGCCTGAAAACGCTCTTCTGGCAGCAACAATCAAAGTATAGGAAAAGAAAAAAGATCACTTCGACGCTAGGCAAAGCCTGTAATTCTATTCCCAAGGCACACAGAAACAACAATCGCGACGACACGCAACGTTCTATCTGCCGTTGGGGAGGCTTATAGTTTGATGGGGATCAGACAACTATTATTCATTGTGCATGGCTCCCATGCACTTATGACAAATTTACGCAAGGGAAGCCGCACGCGAGGCGCGGGCAAGCGCCATCATGCGACGCGGTTAAATTTATTATCAAAGTCTTACGACGCGTTTAGGCAATTTTTAAATGTGACAAGCTAGAGTGGCTCTCGTGGTCTTGAGTTGTGTAGAGAGTCCAATGACCGAAATGATACGTCCCCGAGTGAAATATGTCATCGGCCCCGATGGCAGCCCGCTGACGATTGCGGATTTGCCGCCGCCGAATACTCGGCGCTGGGTAATTCGCCGTAAGGCAGAGGTTGTCGCAGCTGTGCGCGGTGGCCTGTTGAGCTTGGAAGAAGCTTGCGAACGCTATACTTTGACCGTCGAGGAGTTTCTCTCCTGGCAGTCATCAATCAACAGCCATGGTCTTGCCGGCCTGCGCACCACGCGCATCCAGCAGTATCGCCATTGATTAGTTATTGAAGTTGATTCCATTTCAGTTCGGGCCGACCGCACATCGCAGGATGTGAAGCCGGCCCGAAGCTTTTGCTGCTATCCGGCGTTTATCTCATTGCCGAACTGAACCGACGCTCTGAAGCGCGGCCACCGTCCCCAAAGACCACTCGGACAGCGGCTGCGCGAGCAAGGCTCGAGATATTCTTTTCTCAAACGCCAAACCACCTGCCTCCCCTTTCATCGAACAATGCGTCACCTTGAGCGGCCTTTGCTTTGCGCCGGCGCCATGGCACGTTTGCTTCAACGCAATCGAAAGGAAGGCAGTCGGGATGAAGATCACCAACGAAGAAAACGCATCGGGCGGCCGCTACGTCGCCGAACTCGAAGGCCATCAGGCCGAAATGACCTATTCCCGCACATCGCCGACGCTGATCATCATCGATCACACCGGCGTGCCGGATGCGCTGCGCGGCAAGGGCGTCGGCCAGGCGCTGGCGCTGCACGCGGTGGAAGCCGCCAGAACCGGTGGCTGGAAGATCATTCCGCTCTGCCCTTTCTTCAAGGCGCAGGCGCTTCGCCATGAAGAATGGCGCGACGTCATCAACTGATCTTCTGAAGTCGAGAAACGCCAAAAGCCATGTATGACGGACAGCACGCCCGTCATGCATGGCTTTTATGAGATGACACCCCAGATGCCCGAAGGCATCGATCATCTTGGCTTAGGCTCTTGCCCGAACCGCCCCGTCGCGCTCTTCGAGCGCGGCAGCGCGTGCATATTCCGCCTGCATCTCTTCGAGCGTCTGCTCCAAGGCCTCTTCCTGCATCCTCAGTTCCTTGATCGAAACCTGAAGATTGTCCGCGCGCTGGCGTGCTGCCTTCGCGAAGGTGGGATAGGCGAAGTGATTCGGGTCGGAAATGCCGGACTTCTTTTCCTCGACGACGATCTGGCTCTCCAGATCCTTCGTCATACGGTCAAATTCAGACATCATCATCTGCAACTGCTGCAGTTGACGACGCTTTTCGTTCACCTGAAACTCTTTCAGACGAACTAGGCTCTCACGCGACTTCATACGCATTACTCCAGTGATGCGAGACCCCGGCTTCACTTGAAACCGCCCATTAGCTGCCGCTGTCATGCGACTTGCCCAAAAAATTTCCCTCGGCGTTAACAAAAACCTACCGCTGGTAACCTTTCGTTTACGGGCATCGTTAATGATAGTGCCGATGATTTAAGGGTCGGTAAACACAACTACGCGATTTCCGGTCCGTTTCATTGGTGAGTCGAATGAATCGCTTGCCGGCCTTTCTTAATGTAACAGTTGAGAAGAGGGCCTTGCGGATTCTCGTTGGAAAACAGCGGAATGGACAAAATATTTAATAAATTGATTACCTCTTGCCAGAGTGAATCAGAATTTGTTAACCATTTCGTGGCAGCTTCCAAATCACGCAGTGACATTTCTGTATCGCGTAGGGGCCAGACCACCTTTCGGCGGCGGTAAAGGGGATAAGAATGCGGGTACTACTCATCGAAGATGACAGCGCGACAGCGCAGAGCATCGAACTGATGCTCAAGTCAGAAAGTTTCAACGTCTACACCACCGATCTTGGTGAAGAAGGCGTCGATCTCGGCAAGTTGTATGATTATGATATCATCCTTCTTGATCTCAACCTTCCAGACATGTCCGGATATGAAGTGCTCCGCACTCTCCGTCTGTCCAAGGTTAAAACACCGATCCTGATCCTCTCCGGCATGGCCGGTATCGAGGACAAGGTTCGCGGTCTCGGCTTCGGCGCCGACGACTACATGACCAAGCCTTTCCACAAGGACGAACTGGTTGCTCGCATCCATGCGATCGTCCGTCGTTCGAAGGGTCACGCTCAGTCCGTCATCATGACCGGCGAACTGATCGTCAACCTCGACGCCAAGACCGTCGAAGTCGGTGGCCAGCGCGTTCACCTGACGGGCAAGGAATACCAGATGCTGGAGCTGCTTTCGCTCCGCAAGGGTACCACGCTCACCAAGGAAATGTTCCTGAACCACCTTTATGGCGGCATGGACGAGCCGGAACTCAAGATCATCGACGTCTTCATCTGCAAGCTGCGCAAGAAGCTTGCGAACGCTGCCGGCGGCGCAAACTACATCGAAACCGTCTGGGGCCGCGGCTACGTTCTGCGCGAGCCGGATGGCGCCGAATACGCCGAAACAGCCTGATATCCGATTTCGGTCCCTACGCCGATCATCCTTAAGATCCCGCCTTCACGGCGGGATTTTTTGTGTCCATGAACACGTCTGAAACAACAAAAGCCGCCCTGAAGGCGGCTTTTGCATGTTAATCGAATGGGAATATCAGGCGGCGATGGCGCGATTGCCGAAGACCGCGGTCAGGATCTTGCGGTCGAAGGGCTTGAGCAGGAAGTCCGTGGCCCCTGCCCGCTTGCCCATCATCAGCTTCTTCAGGTCGGCCTCGATCACGCAATAGTAGATCTTGACCTCCTTGCCGCCTTCCATGGCGCGAACCGCCACGATCAGATCAAGCGCGCCATCCATGGATGAATCGACGATCAGGTAATCGGGCAGTTCCACCTGGCAATGGGACAATGCTTCGCTGGCGCTGGAGGCTTCACTGACCATGAAGTCGAGTTCCGAGAGAATCCGCTTCCCGACTTTACGAACGACGTCCGACGAATCGGTGATCATGAACCTTTGCATCGCTGCTCCATTGCCCAGCTTCTGTCCCGGCGGGCATCTTCACGGGCAAGGATAGAAACATTCGGCTAAGGAAGTATTACTTCGATACAAGCAATGTGCCGGGAATCTATCCCGGCGCTGTTTTAGATCAGGCCGGAATGACTTCGGCGGTGAAGACGATCTCTTCGGCACTGGCGCTATGGCCAAGCTTCATCCCGCACTCTTCCGCGAGCAGCACTGCGTAATAGGGCTGGATCGTATGGGCGTCGATCGCTTCTTCGATCTCACCGGTCGAAATCTCCACGAACTTCGGCGGCAGGCGCATCAGCTTGCCCTTGGCGACGAGCGTGAACTTCGCGTCGAATTCCGGGTTCTCAAGCGTGATATCGATCTGGCCACCGCGCGGAATGGAGGAATAAGCGACGAGGAACAGGTTGAGCAGCAGCTTGACGCGGTTCTTCGCGATGATCGCGCGCGGTCCGTTCCAGACCACTTCGGTCTTCTTCTCGGCGGCGGCGAAGTCCTTGGCGGCGCGTTCTGCTTCGCCAGTGTCAATCGAAGCGCCAACGGAGCCGGAAGCGCCGAAGGCAAGGCGTGCGAATTTGAGACGAACCGACGCGTTCAGCGCGCTGGTGCGGATAAGATCCATGGCGTCTGCATCGGCGCCGCCCTCGTCGAGCAGTTCAAGACCGTTGTTGATCGCGCCGACGGGCGAGATGACGTCATGGCAAACACGGCTGCAGAGAAGCGCGGCCAGATCAGGGCCGGTCAGGGTAAGGTTTGGATTCTTCGACATCATTGTCTCCAAGAAGGCGGTGATTCATTCCGCCACACATATTGCTTCATCATTGCACGAAGTTTGCGAGCGTACTCAGCGCCATAATGACACCATATTTGGTAAACCGATTGTTAAGACCATCCGCGCAAAATGATAGAAACGCCGGAAACGGCACCATGTATCGACCATGATGAACGGATGACACCATGCGCCCCTCAATCCTAGGAAGATTCCTGGCCGACTGCCGGCGGGTCTCAGTGCTCGCGATCTCGTGCCTGATGCTCGTCGCGACGGAGGCCGCGGCTCAGCAGGCCAGGAACGATCAATATTCGATTCAGGAAATCGTCGACGCCGGCCATTCCTTCTTCGGCTCCACCAGCGGCGGACTTGCCAAGGCGGTCGAGGCCGCCTTCCAGAAGTACGGCTTGCCGAACGGCTATATTCTCGGCCAGGAAGGCTCCGGCGCCTTCATCGCCGGCCTGACCTATGGCGAAGGCCAGCTCAACACCAAGAACGCCGGCGAGCATCCGCTCTACTGGCAGGGCCCCTCACTCGGCATCGACTACGGTGGCCAGGGCACGCGCGTGATGATGCTGGTCTACGACCTGCCGTCGACAGACGCCATCTACGCCCGCTTTGGCGGCGTCAGCGGCCAGGCCTTCGTGATCGCAGGCTTCGGCATGACGCTGCTCAAGAACAACAACGTTCTCGTCGTGCCGATCCGCACGGGCGTCGGCGCCCGCCTCGGCCTCAACGTCGGCTATATCAAGATTACCCCAAATCCGACCTGGAACCCCTTCTGATATCATGGTCACGGCGAACTCTGTCTCGCCGTGACCCATCCGCCACTTGCCCTAACGGCGTTGGCCGCTTAATCATTGGCTGACGCAAATCAACTTCTGGAAGCAGTGGCCTCGCCGTGATCGAATACGCGCTCTTGTTCGGATTGGGCTTTCTGGCCGCGGCGTTCCTGGTTTTCCTCGTATCGCCGGCCGTCCATCGCCGTATCGTCTGGTACACGGAAAACCGCATGCGCGCGACGATGCCGTTGAGCCCTCAGGAAGTGCGCGCGCAAAAGGACATGGTCCGCGCGCTTTATGCCGCCGAAAACGCCCGCACCACGCAGGATCTGATTCGCGAACGCGAAAAGTCGATGTCGCTGCAATTGAAGCACGACCAGATCGCCCGCGACGCCGGCCACTTCGCCTCCGAGATCAGCGCGCTTCAGGCCCAGATCGCCGACATGAGCGTCGAGGCCGCCGAGCTGCGCTCTCACCTGCGCAAGGACGAGAACTATATCAGCCAGCTGAAGACGAGCCTGCACATCGCCGAACAGGCCAGTGCCGCCAAGGAAGGCGAGCTCGACGCGCTGCGTATCCGCCTGAACAAGATCGTCGAGCAGACCGACAATCTGAAGATCGACATGGCCGCGCGCGAGACCGAGCTCGAGAACCTCAATTTCAAGCACAGCGGATTGCGCACCGAGCGCGATGAGCTTCGCCAGGACGTGGGCCTGCTGCAGAAGCGCGCCAAGGATGCCGAACAGAAGCTGACGCAGCAGGAACACGCGGTTCTCCGCCTCGAAGACCGCGCCGAGCGCGACAAGGCGACCCTTGCCGACAAGGAAGCGCTTCTCACGCGCCGGCAGCAGGACCTGACCAAGCTCAAGGATCAGGTGAAGGCCGCCAATGCCGACATGCGCAAGGCAAACCGCGCGCTGCGCTCGGCAGGCCTCGCCCCTCTCGTCCTCATCCCGCCGCAGGAAAAGCCCGTGCCGGAAGAAGCCCCGATCTCAGAACTCGACACCGCCGCGGTCGCAGCGCGCCTCGCCGAAGAAGTGCGCGCCCGCAGCGCCGCCGTATCCGAGGAAATCCTCGCCGCCAGGCTGAACACCTCCAACGACGGCGCTATCCGCGAAGAGATCGCGACTATCGCCGCCGACATGGTGGCCTTGACCGCCATCAACGAAGGCAAGGCCTCGCCGATCCGCGAGCTGCTGCCTGAGACGGCGGAGACGAAGGAAGGCGAGCGCATCGACCTCGCCCAGCGCGCCGCCACGATCCTGTCGCAGCCCGGCTAAGACTAAGTCGCCAAAAGTTTTCAGATACGCTTGGCCGTGGAAGACATGGCAAACAGCGCGATGCCGGTCGCGGTCGCGACGTTGAGGCTGTCGAGCCCCGGCGATTGCGGAATGCGCGCGCTGCGGAAGCGCGACAGCACCGCCTGCGGCAACCCCTCGCCTTCCGTGCCGACGACGAGCGCCATGCGCTCCGAGGCCGGAATGGAGCGGATATCGACCTCGCCGCGCGGCGACAGCGTCCAGATGGCGAAATCCCGCTCGGCCAGTTGCGTGAGCAGGTCCACCGCGTCACCGCCGCGCTGGTAGGGAACGCTCAACACCGATCCGACCGAAACGCGCATCGCCTTCCGATAAAGCGGGTCGCACGAGGTCTCGTCCAGGAAGATCGCATCGGCATCGAAGGCGGCCGCATTGCGGAACATCGAGCCGGCGTTGTCGTGATTGGAAATGCCGCAACCGACCAGCACCAGCGAACGCTCGGGCAACCGATCGATCAACGCGCCGCCCTGTGGCTGCCGCCGCCCCAGCGCAAGCACGCCGCGATGAAGATGGAAGCCGACGATACGGTCGAGCACATCCGCTTCCGCGACGTAGACGGGAACGTCATCCGGCAGCCGCTCGAGAATATCGGCAACGCCCTCGACACGGTTGCGCAGCAAAAGCACCTTCTCGGCAGCGAAATCGCCGCCCGACCGGTGGGCCTCGGCCAACATGCGCAGCACGACGGTGCCCTCGGCGATAAACCGGTTATGCCGCCCGGTCAGATCGCGTTCGCGAATGTCGCGAAACTCGGCGATCTCAGGGTCGTCGGCATTGTCGATCGCAATCAGCCGAGGGGCCATCGTTCTCAGCCGCCGTTGACCGTCACGTCAGCGATGATGCTTCCGGCCTTGATGTCGAACACCAGCGCCTTGGCCACGCCCTCGGCGGTCTTGCCGAAGAACATGATCTGGCCGCCCGAAAGCGAAGAGGACTGAAGAACGAAGCCGGCGGGCAGGTTTGCGGTCACGGAAACCGGCGCATCCGACGGAATTCCGGCTGATGTAATCGCGACCGGCTCCTTCGCTGGCGCCCGCATCGTCTTGTAGACAACCGCGCCGAAGACCGCCATAAGGCTCACGAACATGATGAAGCCGGAGACGATCTGCAGGCGGATCATCTTGCGTCGGACATTTTCCATTGCCGGATCGAGGGGCTTTTCTTCCTGATCGTCTTCTGGCTGGACATTCGTCATATATGGCGTTCCATTCTATAAAATACTTCGGAGAAGAAGCGTCTTGAGCGACCCCTTTAAACAAGCAGCCGGCAATATGAAAGTCCTGACGGCGGATGAACATGCCGAAGGCCGGCTTGATGCGTGGATGACGGCTCAGCTTGGCGAGGAATTCTCCCGCAGCCGCATCAAGGTGCTGATCAAGGAAGGCCAGGTCACGTCGAAGGGATCAGTCGTTGTCGATCCGCAGAAGAAGGTCCGCCCCGGCGACGTCTTCGAGATCAACCTGCCCGAGCCCGAGGACCCGACGCCGAAGGGCGAGAATATCCCGCTCGACATTCTCTACGAGGACGACGACCTGATCGTCATCTCCAAGCCATCGGGCATGGTCGTGCATCCGGCCGCCGGCAACTGGACGGGAACGCTGGTCAACGCGCTGATCTATCACTGCGGCGACAGCCTGTCGGGTATCGGCGGCGTGCGCCGTCCTGGCATCGTGCACCGCCTCGACAAGGACACGACCGGTGTCATGGTCGTCGCCAAGAACGACGTCGCGCACCGCCACCTCTCGGCCCAGTTCGCCGACCACGGCCGCACCATGCCGATCGAGCGCGCCTACCAGGCCGTCGTCTGGGGCCGCCCGCGCACATTGACCGGCAGCATCGACGCGCCGCTCGGCCGCGACACCGGCGACCGCACGCGCCGCGCCGTCAAGCGTCCGGGCACGGCGGATGCCGACGAGGCCATCACGCATTATGAAGTGATCGAGCGTTTCCACGAGACGCCGGATGCGCTGTCGCTCGCCTCGCTGGTCGAATGCCATCTGGAAACCGGCCGCACCCACCAGATCCGCGTCCACATGGCCCATATCGGCCATCCGCTCCTCGGCGACACCGTCTATGGCGCAGGTTTCAAGACCAAGGCCAACCTCCTGCCGGATGCCGCCAAGAAGGCGGTCAATAGCTTCGGCCGCCAGGCGCTGCATGCCTACATGCTGCAGTTCGAGCACCCGCGCAGCGGCGAACTCATGCGCTTCGAGGTTCCCCTGCCCGATGATATGGTGGCGCTGGTCGACGCCTTGCGCAATGCCGAACTGTAACGGCATCGTGAACCGAGCCTGAGCCTTGAACTACGGTTTCGCCACACTTATCTCTACACTGACTTCGTGCGGGCTTTGACAAAGCCGCACGTTCCCGGTTCGCCTTCAAGACGCAGGGACGCGTCCAAGCGGGGATCGGAATTCAGATAGGAGGGTGCAAGAATGGCCCGAAGCAGTTTGCCGTCCATTACCGCCGGCGAAGCCGGTCTCAACCGTTATCTCGACGAAATCCGCAAGTTCCCGATGTTGGAGCCGCAGGAAGAATACATGCTGGCAAAGCGGTATTCCGAACACGGCGACCGCGAGGCTGCGCATCGTCTCGTCACCAGCCACCTGCGTCTTGTTGCGAAGATCGCCATGGGTTATCGCGGCTACGGCCTGCCGATCGGCGAAGTCGTGTCGGAAGGCAATGTCGGCCTGATGCAGGCCGTCAAGAAGTTCGACCCGGAACGCGGTTTCCGGCTGGCAACCTATGCCATGTGGTGGATCAAGGCCTCGATCCAGGAATATATCCTGCGGTCCTGGTCGCTCGTGAAGATGGGCACCACCGCCAACCAGAAGCGTCTGTTCTTCAATCTGCGTCGCCTGAAGGGCCGTATCCAGGCCATCGACGAAGGTGACCTGAAGCCGGAACACGTGGCCGAGATCGCAACCAAGCTGCGCGTCTCCGAGGAAGAAGTGATCTCGATGAACCGCCGCCTGTCCGGCGACGCTTCGCTCAACGCGCCGATCAAGGCGTCGGAAGGCGACAGCGGCCAGTGGCAGGATTGGCTCGTCGACGATCATGACAGCCAGGAAGACGTGCTGATCGAGCAGGACGAACTCGACACCCGCCGGCGCATGCTGGCCAAGGCGATGAGCGTTCTGAACGACCGCGAACGCCGCATCTTCGAGGCACGCCGCCTCTCCGAAGATCCGGTGACGCTGGAAGATCTGTCGAGCGAATTCGACATCAGCCGCGAGCGCGTGCGCCAGATCGAGGTCCGCGCCTTCGAAAAGGTCCAGGACGCCGTCCGCAAGGACGCGCTCGACCGCGCCAAGGCCGTCCGCGTCGTCGAAGCCACGGCGTAAGCGAACCAATCCCCAAAAGACAAAGGGCGGGTCTCACGACCCGCCCTTTTCGTTTACAGGGTTCCGAGCACTGTCGCGCCCGCCAGCAGCAAGCCCGTCAGGATATTCGCCAGGAACAGCCGATAGTTCACCTCCGGGCGAACAAGGTCGATCCGCCCGGTCTGCCACGCAAGGTGGGCGGCAATCACCAGAATTCCGAGCATATAAGGCAGCGACATCCCAAGCAGCCATCCGCCAAGTGCCCATGCGCCAACGGCCAGGCCGTAGAAGACGCCAATGATTGCCTTGCCATGCCGGCCAAACAGGATCGCCGTTGATTTCAGCCCAAGCCGGGTGTCATCCTTGACGTCGACATAGGCATAGACCGTGTCGTAGCCGATCTGCCATGCAATCGCCCCGCCCCACATCAGGATGGCCCCAAGCGGGATGTGCCCGGCGACCTCGGCCCAAGCCATCAGCATGCCCCAGTTGAATGCCGCGCCGAGAACGGCTTGTGGCCAGTGCGTGAAGCGCTTGCAGAGTGGATAGATGATGACGAGTGGAACGACACAGATCGCGACCAGCTTTGTGTAGGGCGAAAGGAAGAACAGCAGCGAGGCCGCCAGTGCAAACTGAACCGCCAGAAAGCTCAGTGCCTGCGGGATACCAATCTGGCCATTCGCCAAGGGCCGGAAGCGCGTTCGCTCGACATGGCCGTCAAACTTGCGATCGGCGATATCATTGACGGTGGACCCGGCGCTTCTCATCAGCAGGGCGCCGAGAGAGAATATCACGAGCTCCCGAATATCGGGGAAACCGTGCGACGCCTGAATGAGTGCCGCCCAGCACGGGAAAAGCGTGAGCCATATCCCGACGGGACGATCCAGCCGCGCCAGGCGCGTGTAGGGTCTCCATGCTCTGGGAAGCCTGCGCTCCACCCAGTCGTCGAGGTTGATATCGCTCAAATCCGGGTGGCTTGCAGCGGTCATCTTTTCCAAACTCCAAATCCGGAAAGCCCGGCAACGAAGGGGCCGATCTCGTCAAAAAGGGCAAGTCTCGCGACCTGCCCTTTGTCTGTTCAGTCCGAACGACTAGCCTTACTGGCTGGTCGAGACGTCGCCGGCTGCGTTCCATTCGCGGATCGCGGCGTTGAAGGCTTCGACGCCGGTCTGGCCTTTCTGCATGGTCAGAAGCGCGCGGCGGCCGTTGCGATAGGTGATCGGGATATCGATCCAGTCGCGCGTCGACAGAAGGTCGAGGTTGGCCTTGCGGGCATCCGGGTAGTCGTTGAGCGCGATCATGTGGAAGTCATCGGTGATCTTCGCCGGCACCGCGACAAGCGGATCGCCACGATCCTGCTCGGTCCGCTTCATCGAAATGCGCTGAACGCTGTCGATCGCGCCACCTTCGAAATTCGCCGGCAGCGAGAACACCATCTCGACGATGTGGCTGGCCGGAAGCGAAGGATCGGAATTGCGCTTGAAGTTGATCTGCGCCGTGAGGTTCCGCTCGGGCACCGTCAGCGTGCCCTGCACGGAAGCTTCCTGCTTGCCATCGGCGCCGGCCTCATGGTGCAGGCTCCAAACGATCGAACCCTGGATCGCCGTCGGCGAGCTCTGGCCGATGCGCTCCTCATAGAGGAACATCTTCTCGCTGGAACCGGCAGGCGCAGTCTGGCCGGCAGCGGGCGGCGTCGCGGACGCTGCGGCAGCAGGTGTGGCTGTGCCGGAAGCGGCGGCCGGCGGTGTCGTGCCTGCGGCAGCCGGTGCGACCGGGTCGGCGGAAGCGACATTCTGCTCGGCGACGGACTTGCCTTCGGCGACCTGCGTGCTTGGTGCGGCGGCCGGGCCGCTATCGACCTCGGTGCCATCGGCCATCAGCCGCTGCGTGAACTTGTTGCCGGCGGCCGAACCGTCGGCGGAAGCCGCACCGCTCTGCGTAGCATCAGGCGTAGCAGCAGCCGGCTTGGCATCGCTCGTCTGGTCCGCAGGCGCTGTCGTGCCTGCAACAGGCGGCGTCTGCGCGGTCTGCGACGGTGCTGCACTGACCAGGCCCTTGACCATTTCGGTTAGGGCAGCCTGGTGCGTATAGGCGGCATAACCGCCGCCGCCGACAACGCCCAAGGCGATCAGAAGCGCGATGATGGAACCGATGCCGAAACGGCGGCGCTTCGGCTCCATGCGGAAATTCTTGCCCTGGAACTTCGAGGCGATGTCGTCGTCGCTGTTTCCAAGCGACAGGCCATCGTCATCCTCGGCAACCACGCCGCGATTGTCGTAACCGCGAAGCCGGGTCGCTTCCTGCCAGTCGTCGCCGGCGAGAGGCTCGTTTTTCGGCGTCGGCCCACCGTGAATTTCGGAGAAGAGATCGACATCCTCGTAGGATGTGGCAGCCGGTGTCTTCTTGTCGTTGTCGATCGGCGGCAGATCGTCGAAGGCAGCGGCTTCCCAAGAGAAGCTCTCATTGGCAGCCGGCATCTTGGCCGGTGCAGCCGGCACCGGCACCGGCACCGGCGCCGCAGCGTAGTCGATGCTCGAAACCACCTCGTCGAAGGCGCGCGCCGCATCGTTGGCGGCAGGTGCTGCATGCGAGGTCTCGGAGAACTGGCGCAGCTCTTCGAGCGCCCAATCCGTCGGCTCAACCGTCTTCGTGGACGGTTCCGGCACTTCCTCAGCCGGCTCGTTCCAAACCGGATCGAAATGACCGGCAGCGTCGGCATGAATGGGATCGTCCTGCGTCTGCTCGACGAACTGATGCGGCGGCTCGAAAACAGGAACCGGCTCGACGAGACGGTTGCTCAGGTCGAAATCGCGCGCGACCGGCTGCGCCCGCGGCGCGTCGTCGATGACAGGCTCGGCATAGGGCTCAACGTCGGGCGCTGCCGCGAAATCATGGCCATGCGTCTCGCGCGCGGCCTCATACTGGTCCTCGACCGGCATCTGCCAAGGCTCAACCGGCTCCGGCTCGGAGGCGGCGGACACATGCGGCGCTTCCTCGAACACGGGCTCACCATGCGAGTGCGTGGGCTCGTGATAGACTTCCGGCTCGGGCTGAACTTCGGGCTCTTCGTGAACCTCGGCGGCATGCACCGGCGCCGGCTCTTCGTAAACCGGTTCCTCATGCGCGACAGGCTCGTCAGCAACCGGAGCCTCGGGCTCGACGGGCGCTTCGTAAGCCGGTTCCTCGTAAGCGGGCTCCTGCGCGGGCGCCTCGTAGGCCGGGTGCTCGTAAGCTGGTTCGGCTTCCGGTGCCTCTTCGGCCTGTTCGGCGACTGACTCGGGTACTGCGGCAACCTCGGGCGCGGCTTCGGGCTCCGGCGGCGCTTCCGTCACCGGCTCGACAGCGGCCTGATCCTCGGCCGGCAGCGCATCGGCATGCTCGGCTTCGACTTCACGAATGGCGGCTTCGAGCTTTTCCAGCTGGCGCTGCAGCATGGCCTCGGGCGGACGCGGCTTCATGTTCTCGAGCTGCCGCTGTACGGCACCGCGAGCACGCTCGTAAACCTTCACCCGCATATCGGGAGTGTTGTCGGTCAGGCCGTCAACCGCCCGCCGGATAACTGCGATAAAATCCGCCATACGTACTTTCTCTAAGAGTGTGGTTCGCCGCGCGAACCACACAAATAATCATATAAAACCTTAATCCTCAAAAGGATCGGTCACAAGTATGGTGTCATCGCGCTCAGGACTTGTAGACAGGAGAGCGACGGGGGCGCCGATCAGCTCCTCAACCTGGCGGACATACTTGATCGCCTGGGCAGGAAGATCGGCCCAGCTGCGCGCGCCGACGGTCGATTCCTTCCAGCCCTCGAGCGTGATGTAGACAGGCTCGACGCGTGCCTGCGCAGCCTGGCTGGCCGGAAGATAATCGATCTCCTTGCCGTCGAGCTTGTAGGCGACGCAGATCTTCAGCTCGTCGAGGCCGTCGAGAACGTCGAGCTTGGTGAGCGCGATGCCCGTGATGCCCGAGGTCTTCACCGTCTGGCGAACCAGAACGGAATCGAACCAGCCGCAACGGCGCGGACGGCCGGTATTGACGCCGACTTCGCGGCCGACGGTCGAAAGATGCTTGCCGACATCGTCGTTCAGCTCGCACGGGAACGGACCTTCACCGACGCGGGTCGTGTAGGCCTTGGTGATGCCGAGAACATAACCGATCGCTGTCGGGCCGAGACCGGAGCCTGCGGCAGCCTGACCGGCAACCGTGTTTGACGAGGTGACGAAGGGATAGGTGCCGTGGTCGTTGTCGAGCAGCGCGCCCTGCGCACCTTCGAACAGGATGCGGGCGCCGGCCTTGCGCTGGTCGTCGAGGATACGCCAGACCTGGTCGACATAGGGCAGAACCTGGTCGGCCACGTCGTTCAGTTCCTTCTCCAGCGATTCCACCGAAATCTCCGGCAGGCCGAGGCCGCGGCGCAGCGCATTGTGGTGCGTCAGAAGACGGTCGATCTTGGCCGGCAGCGCTTCCTTGTCGGCGAGGTCGATGGCGCGGATCGCGCGGCGTCCGACCTTGTCTTCGTAGGCGGGGCCGATGCCGCGGCGGGTGGTGCCGATCTTGGTGCCGCTGTTGGAGGCAGCATCTTCACGGAAGCCGTCGAGATCGCGATGCAGGGACAGGATCAGCGGCGCGTTGTCGGCGATGCGCAGAATCTCGGGCGATACGTTGACGCCCTGGGCACGCAGCTTCTCGACTTCGGCGACGAAATGATGCGGATCGACGACGACGCCGTTGCCGATGACGCTGAGCTTGCCGCGCACGAGGCCCGACGGCAGCAGCGCCAGCTTGTAGCTGACACCATCGATGACCAGCGTATGGCCCGCATTGTGTCCGCCCTGATAGCGCACGATCACATCGGCACGTTCCGAAAGCCAGTCGACAATCTTGCCCTTGCCTTCGTCACCCCATTGCGAACCGACCACAACTACGTTCGTCATTCACGTCTTCCTGTTAAAGGCGGATTTAACCGCTCCCTGCTCAAACCCGCGCATCTATAAGGCTTTGTTTTTGGGAAAGCGACCCTGTATTGCCGTCTGAATTGGCTTTTTACGTGACAAATCAGCTATTGGCAGGCTATTTGCCGCCATCGTCGGAGGAAGTTCTGCGCCCGCGCAGCCGACCGGGAGAGAATCGGCCGTGCAGTTTGCCGCCTACATATGCCTTGTCGTTGCCGCGATGTGCTGGGGTGGCAATACCGTTGCTGGAAAACTGGCGCTCGGTCACGTCAGCCCGATGATGCTGACATCGCTGCGCTGGTTCGTCGCAACGGCGATCATTGCCGCCATATCCGTGCCGCAGCTGAAGCGCGACTGGCCGGTCGTGCGCAAAAACCTCCCTCTGCTCTTCTTCTACGGCATCGTCGGCTACACGCTCTTCAATGCCATGCTCTATTCCGCGGTAAAATATACGACCGCCATCAATGTCGCAATCGAGCAGGCAGGCATCCCGATGCTGATATTCCTGCTCAACTTCCTATTCTTCCGCACCGGCGTGTCTCTGGCCCAGATCCTGGGTTTCGCGATGACCTTGATCGGCGTGGCACTCACGGCCGCCCACGGCAGCCTGACCACGCTTTTGGAGCTCGGCCTCAACACCGGCGACGGCCTGATGCTGGTCGCGGTCGCCGCCTACTCGGTCTACACCATCTTCCTGCGATGGAAGCCGCCGCTCGACTGGCGCACGCTGATGGCCGTGCCCGCGCTCGGCGCCATGCTGAGCGCGCTGCCGCTTCTCGCCTGGGAGGCATCGAAGGGTGCGGCACAGGCTCCCGACGCGACCGGATGGCTCATCACCATCTACACGGCAATCTTCGCCTCGCTGATGGCGCAGGTCTTTTATATCAAGGGCGTCGAGTGGATCGGCGCCAACCGCGCAGCGCTCTTCATCAATCTCGTGCCCGTCTTCGGCACCCTGTTTTCGGTCGCGCTACTCGGCGAAACGCTGCAGACGTTCCACATCGTGGCACTGGTCTTGACGCTCGGCGGCATCGCCATCGCCGAAAAGGGCCGTCCCAATCGAGTGGCCCCTGCGACGTCGGACGCGGGCTAGCTAGCCCAGTTCCAATGTGGTGACGCCGAAGACATTCTTCAGCGGAACCGTGGGAACGGCGCCGCGATACATGCGAGATGTCTCGAACACCGGCTCCAGCCCCATGCCGACGGCAAGCGCCACGGCTTCGCGATTGTCAGAGGGGATATCGATGAACACCCGTGCGCCCTTCGCCTCCTGCCCGAGCGTGGAAAGCAGTGCCGCGGCGCTATCCGCATCGGCGGCAAACAGCGGCCCGATCTTGTATCCGTCATAACAGCGGCGGATCGTGCCATAGCCACGGATCTTGCCGCTCTTGCGCACGACGGCCGTGCGCCGATGCTTGCGGTTGGTGCACCACGAGGTCACGAAGGCCGGGCGCTGCGCTGAAAACACGCTGGCATCATAGCGCACCAGCCCGTCCAGCTTGTCGGTCACGGGCGTGGCGGTCAGAGACGACGATGGCAAAGAGCCGATCACGCCGCCATAGCGAACCGTCTTGTAAGCCTCCTCGAAGCCAGCCTTGCGGTAATTCTCCTGCTGGGCGACGACGCCATCGAGCCCGATGCTGCGGCCATTCGCCGATGCGATGCCGGC
The DNA here is from genome assembly GCA_900465665.1 of Hyphomicrobiales bacterium. Lineage (GTDB taxonomy): Bacteria > Pseudomonadota > Alphaproteobacteria > Rhizobiales > Rhizobiaceae > Rhizobium. Next base: position 25,702 of record UBJO01000003.1, on the reverse strand, counting down.
ATCCCAGATCGCCCTGCCGTAACCCTTGCCGCGAAATTCCGGGTGAACCATGTAGAGCCCGAGAAAGGCCAGGTCATCGCCATATTTGACGACGGATATCGAGCCGACGGGGACTTCGCCGACCGCGCCGACGAAAAACCCCGATGGATCCGCGTCATGAAATGGAAGCGAATCGTCGAGACCTGGATTCCACCCCTCCTGGCGCGCCCATTCGAGCACTAGCTCCAACTCACCGGGCCGCATGGGGCGAACGGCAAACTCCGAATTCATGCAATCTTCCCAATCAGGCCCACGGCGAGCGCACACAGGCGGCGTACTATTGTGAAATCAAGTCTAGCGGCCGCAAAACGCGATCGATGACCAGGAAACATGTTCTCTACGGAAGCGATCTGCATCGATCGACATGACGTCGGACACAGAAAACCTTCCGGCCGGAATCATCATGGAACAAGGAAACTGTAATCTCAAGATAATTACTTAAGACAACATGAAGGTAACCACGCTTTGCGCGGCTCGACCGCAAAAGAACTTGCGCCAACAGCTCGTCCCCGTCTCCCGAGACTGAACTAGGATATTTTTCCCAATTCCTACAGGAGACCCGCAATGCTTCTCGGTATCGGCCTTTCGACTACCCAATCCCCCGCCCGGCAAAGCCCTGCCTCCCGCACGATCATCGCGTTCGGCGACAGCCTGACCGAGGGCGCCGGCGCATCGTCCCGCGACCATACCTTCCCGTCCATTGCCGCCGGCCTCTTCCATCCGCCGAGGACGATCATCAATCGCGGCATCGGCGGCCAGACCTCGACCGAGATCGCGGCCAGACAGGGCGGCGTGCCGCTGCTGCTTGCGGTCGCCGTCGGCGATATCAGGAACCTCTATCCGCATACGCGCGACTGGATGGACCGGTTCGAGACCGGTATCGTCAGCGGGCTCACGCATGAATTCATCAACAAGGGCACCGACGAAAACGGCCTGCCCTATGGCGATGTCAGGATCCACGGGACGGCGACAGCCGGCTTCACCGACATCGGCCGGCAGATCTACGGCACTATTGCCGCCAACTACGCGGCGGAACCGGGCAGCCCCTGGACGATCTCGAGCACGATCCAGATGATCGCAGGCTCCACGTCAGGCGTAGCGGGCATGCGCCTGCTGCTGATCGAGGCCGACGAACTCGGCGGCTACCTCGCCGAAATCGCCGCGCCCGCTTTCGTCCTGGATGGCACGCGGAGCCAGGTCTCGGCGACGGCGACCAACACCCATGGCTTCATCCGCTCCACGCATCTGCTCGATATCATCCCTGGCAGCGCGATCGACATCACCCTGCGCATCTTCCCCGGCCAGCTCGAACAAGGCGCGGCCGCAACAACGCTGCAACTGACACCCGGCGATGGCGAAATCCCCGCCTATCACCCGGAGTTCTCGCGGCTCTATCGTTTCGATCAGAACAACGAGGGCTGGCTGCCGCGAATCCAGGACGGTCGCGCAGCACCGGTCTCGACGCGCGACGGCAGGCTGATCGTCGAAAACGACGACGCCGGCGTGCTGCGCGGCTGCGAACTCAACGTTGCCGAAATCCCAGGCGGCAAGCTCATCCACATCGCCTTCGACATCGAGATCATCGACGGCAGCGGCCAGATCCATGTCGGCGGGCTCGCCGCACCGGGCGGCAGCTGGGCGACGACGACATCGGGCGGCGACCCCACATCGGCGATCTCGGCCAGCGGCCATTACGAACTGATCTTCTCAGCCGGCAATCTCGCCAGCGCAAACCCATCCTGCGGGGCAATCGCCTTCCTCAGCAGCGGCAGCCTTCTCCGCTGGTCGCTCGACAACATCGTCATCGAATGGGGCGACGAGACCCCTCAAGTTGAGGTCCTCTATCGATCGGTCGAGGCGCTGCACGGCGCCAATGGCGCCATCGGCCTCAGCGGCACGCTGCCCGGCGTGGAGGGCACGCTGACGACCGATAGCGGCACGCGCTACCTGTTCACGCGTAGCCATGCGGGCGATACCGTGGCCGTCGCATACGCCACGCCCTTCCACCCCAGCGATGTGACCACCGGCCAGATCCAATGGCTGTGGGCCGGCCGCAACAATGCGGTCACACCAGAAGCCGTTCTCTCCGACATCGCGGCCATGGCCGCCCATGTGCCCGGCGGCCGCTACCTGATCGGCTCGATCCTGCCTTCCGCCGCCGACACCCCCGAAACCCGCCAGACGATCGCCGCCCTAAACGCCACACTGGCCAACATGCACACGACACGCTTCGTCGATCTGCACGCCGCGCTCGCCGCCGCCGCCAATCAGACGACCGAGGACCAACAGGACGTCGCCGCCGGCCTAATTCCAAGGTCCTTACGCTCCGATGCGCTGCATCTGAACGACCAGGGCTATGCGATCGCCGCCGCAGCCTGGGTATCGGCGACCACGGCTATGGGCTGGTGACGCGCGCGCGGCTATGGGCTGGTAACTCGAGCCCGGATCGGCCGCGCCGGATTGCCGGCATAAACGGTCCGTGCGGCAAGATCGCTGAAGGCAACGCCCCGCGCGCCAAGAACCGCCCCCTCCCCGATAAAAACGCCGGGACCGACAAAGGCCTCGGCGGCGACCCAGGCCTCCGCGCCAATGGTAATTGGCCGAGCCGTAAGCTGGAACGACGCATCATCGATATCATGCGAGCCGGTACACAGATGCGCGCCCTGCGAGATCACCACGCCACGCCCGAGGCGAACAGGCGCAACGCAGTAGATGATCGCCCCGCGACCGACCAGCGTGTTCTCCTCCATAATCAGATGCGGCGGATACCAGATCCGCGCCGCTCCATGCACCCGCACATTGCGCGCCAACCGCGCCCCAAACAGCCGCAACAGAAACGTTCGCCACCAATGCAACGGCGCCGGCGTCCACGCCGCCAGCAGCGCCCAGGCGATCCCCCAGGCGAGCCGTAGCGCGCGGTGCCTAACGCTAAAACTCGGCCCGCCCTCACGCGATCCGGACGTCGAGGCGTCGAGTATGCCGAAATTCTCTGACCCGCCTTCCGTCATCATCGCAACCGCTCGCGATAGAACGGCGCCGGATAGACTTGGTCCCGGACCGGCCACGACAACGCCAAAACAACCGCGATCTGGCAAACGAACAACGGCAGCACGGCGCCGACGGGACCTCGCAAAAGGATCGGCATCGACGAGGCGATGAGAATACGCAACACGCTGACGCCGCCGACCACGCCCCATTTCGCCATCAGCACCGACCGCAGCAGCATGGCGGTGACAGCCCCGCCCAGCGCGACGCCGGCGAAGCCGAAATCCATGTAGAGATCGCAGCCGGCGAGGAAGGACAGGTTCGGCGTCCCGTACATGCCCGCCGCGAACAGCTCGTTGCCGACATCGAGCCCGCCCACCACAGGCTTTCCGGCCCAGACCGCGCGCGGCACGAAGAACAACAGGATGGCGACGAGCTTCTCTCCCCACATCTGATCATGCGCCGACATGAACCGCACCGCATGCACCGCCATGTCGAAAACGTCGACCGAGGGAATATCGAAGAAATTGCCGAAGACGGATATCTCGGAGAGATCGCCCACGCCATCAAGTCCAAGCCGCGTGGTTATGTTCAGGATCGGAAACAGGATCGTCAACGCCAACAGGCCAGCGACATAAAACCATGCAGCCGCAACCCGGCCGCCGCAAAGCGCCAGCATGACCGGACCCCAGACCGCCAGCAGCATGAAGCGCGGCGCGTTGAACGGATTTCGCGCGACCGCCAGCAAGGCGATGACGAAAAGCAGCGGCACGAAAGAAATTAGTCGCGATCGGGCAGCATGAAACCGCACCGCGACAAGGCAAGCCGTCACGGACTGCAGGCCAAGAAAGAACAGGCTGCCGATGAAGGCCTGCGCCGGATCCTGCTCCAGCCGCGACGACAACAGCCGCTCCATTCCGCCCTCGGATGCGACGAAGGATGCAAAGGCGAGACTGTTCAAGGCCAGCAGAACCGGCATCGGAAATATCGAACCACCCGCTTCGGCGGGTGGCTGGTCTCGCTCCATCGAGACAAACAGGAACGGCAGACAAAACAGGACGACGATCAGCATCGCTGCAATGAACTCCTGCGGTTCATAGGCATAGGCAGTGATCGCGGTCGCGCCGCCGATCCGGTCCCCATGCATGCGCTGCAGGGGCGAGATCACGAAGTAGACGAAGAGGCAGAACCAGAAGACATCGCCGACCTGGAACCGGCGCGACCGAATGCGATACAGCCCGACCAAAACCATGAGGAACATCGGCAGCGTCAGCAGAACGACGAAGAGGCTATCGGCGAACGGCAGATTGGCGAGATAAAGCGCCGTAACGGTCCAGAGCCTGATCATGCGCCGACCCGCACGATCTTCCGCCCGTCCACTCGCCAGAACACCGAGGCCCATATCACCAGCGCCCCGACCACATGCGTCACCACTTCCGCCATCGCCAGTCCGAGAAGCCCAAGCAGTGCCCCCAGACCGGCGCTCGCTCCAAAACCGACCAGCATGGCCAGCACGGCGGCGACAGCCACGACCCGAAAGCGGCCAAGCCCCTGCGCCGCCTGCCCCAGCGTCTGCGACAGCGCGCCGGTCAGCACCCCGACAGAAAAGAGCGCGGCCACCAGACCCGATTGCGCAAAGGCGCCGCTCATCAGCAAGAAGCAGGAGCTACCAACCAGCATCAAACCAAGCGTCAACGCGATCGCAAGCAACGTCGCCAACCGCTGCGCCTCGAAGCCCGCCCTCAACGTGGTATCACCCAACCGAAGGGCACGGACCATATCGGGAAAATGCGCGCGCCGCACGAACTCCAGGACCTGCGAGGCGGCCGCCGCGATCTGCCTGCCATAGACGAACAATCCCACCCCCGCCTGCCCCAGCACCGCCGCGCAGACCACGATCTGAAAGCGGAACGACAGCTGCCCGGGCAGTATCGCAAGGAGCACGCTCAGGCCCTCACGGGCAGTCGCGCCGCAATCTGCGACGGTGAACGTCACCACACGCATCTGGCAGCCCAGCCGCCAAAGCACAGCCAGTTGCGCAACGACCGCGAAGGCGTAACCAAGCGACAGCGCCACCCCGAGGATCATGCCCGCATCGGCCGAGGCTGATTGTGCACCCGCCGCGACCAGCGCGATGGCGGACGCGATATAGGCGAGCATCCCGGTCAACCCGCTGATGCCGCTAAGCCCCAGCCCATCGAAGATGCCCGCCGCGTTGAATGCCGAGATCAACAGCGCCGGAATGGCCGCCGGGACATAGCCCCGTGAAAACCCGTCTCCGCCGAACCATGCATAGCCAAGGCCAGCCAACGACACAGCGAACGCAACACCGAGCCGAACAGCCGAGGCCTGCCAGTAGCAGCGCCGTGTCACATCCAGGACCTCACCGTCCCCCGCCAGCGAAATCCGCCTCGCGACGACCACGGGCGCGCCGAAGTCGACAACCATCAATGCCAGGATCGCAAAGGAGAAATGCGTCGCGAACGCCGCCAGGAGATCGAGCGCGCCGCGATGGATCAACCATGTCTGCGCCAGGAATATCGAGCCCTGCCCGACTGCGAAGCTCACGATCAACAGCGCCGCGTTGGTCGAGCCGCGTGGCCTCCCGCCCATGGCGGAGAGCCTATCACACTGGGGAAAGCCGCTTCTCACGCAGCGCTCCGTAGAAGCTGGTTTTCGATCCACGCATAGGTCTTCTCCAGGCCGTCCATCAGGCTCTGCGTCGGCCGCCAGTGGAGGGTCTCTGCAATCAACCTGTTGTCCGATCTGCGGCCGCGAACGCCCATGGGGCCAGCGACATGCCGCTTGTGCAGCCGCTTGCCGGCGATCTCGCACACCATGTCGACGAGGCGGTTGATGCTCACCATTTCCTCGGAGCCGATATTGACCGGCCCGGCAAAATCCGAGTGCATCAGCCGGATCGTGCCCTCGATGCATTCGTCGATGTAGAGGAAGGAGCGGGTCTGCAGGCCATCGCCCCAAATCTCGATCTCACCGCCATGATCCGCCTGCGCCACCTTCCGGCAGATCGCCGCCGGCGCCTTTTCCCTGCCGCCGTCCCAGGTTCCCGATGGGCCGAAGATGTTGTGGTAGCGGGCGATGCGGCAGGTCATGCCGTAGTTGCGGGCATAGGACTGATAGAGCCGCTCCGAGATCAGCTTTTCCCAACCGTACTCGCTGTCCGGTGCTGCGGGATAGGCGGACGTTTCCTCGCAGTTCGGGTTGTCTGGATCAGCCTGGTTGACCGCGGGATAGACGCAGGCCGACGACGAGAAGAATACGCGGCCAACGCCGCGCCGGCGGCACAGATCGGCGACGTTGAGATTGATCGTTGCCGAATTGTGAATGATGTCGGCGTCGTGCTGGCCGGTGAAAATATAGCCGGCACCACCCATATCGGCCGCCAGCTGGTACATCTCGTGGAAATCGCGGTCGATCACCCGTTCGCAGACGTCGATCAGCCTCAGATCTCCAACGATGAATTCGTCGGCCACGCTTTCCTCATAATCAGGCAGTTTGAGATCGACGCCGCGAACCCAAAAGCCGTCGCGCTTCAGTCGGCGGACGAGGTGGCTGCCGATAAACCCTCCGGCGCCGCAGACAAGTGCAGTCTTCTCCAGCATGCAACGCCCCCAGCGCTAGATTGCCTGTTTCTCCATCTGATAGAGACCAGCGAAAATCGCCTCGAAACGGTCGGTGATCGGCTCGATCGCGAAATTGGCGCGGGCATAGGCAAGGCCGTTTGCCCCAAACCGGAGGCGCAGCGCGGCATCGCCGGCAAGCGCACGCAGATTGTCGATGAACGCCGCCGCATCACCAGGATCCGACGCAAGACCGGCACCGGCGCGCTCGATGAGCCGCCGGGCAAGGTTGTTGCGTGGCACGGAGGCCAAAACAGGCCGCCCGCAACCGAAATAGGTCAGCACCTTGGATGGCACGCAGAACGCCCCAGCCCCCTCTTCGATCATCGCGATCAGGATATCGGCTGACCCGAGCACATCGGGCAGATCGGCAAACGGCACCCACGGCTTTACGCGCAGATTGCGGACACCTTCCGCCGCCGCCTTGCGCGCCAGGCTTTCGGCAATCGCGCCCTCGGAATGAACGTCGATCGTAACAGGCAGCGCTTTCGCCGCCTGCAGCAGCAGATCGGGATTGTGCTTGTAGCCGAGCGTGCCGGCATAGACCGCCTCGATCTGGCCATCGCCTCTGCCGTTCTCGGACTGTTTCGGTCCGACCGATCGCATCTCATCCAGCGGCGCCCAGTTTTCGATGACGGAGAGCCGACCCGGCGCGATGCCGTTCTGCCGGAGATGTGGAACGAAATCGTCGGTGATCGCGACGACATGATCGCTTGCCCTCAGCAGACCGAATTCGAGCCGCTGATACCGTCGCGCCACCGCATTCCCGATCAGCGGAAACGCAGCGGGCAGGAAGCGGCCGATGGCCTCGCTGTAGATATCCTGCAGCCAGAACACGAACCGCGCTCCGCAGACGCGCGCGGCCTTGTGAATGACGGCCTGCGTGTCGAGCGGCGCATTGGCGGAAAGCACGATGTCAGGCCGAAACCGCCTGATCTCACCGGCCACCATCCGCCCGAACTCGATCTCTTGCGCCCTCCGCTTCAGGAGGCTCGATTTCTGGAACGGCTCGGACAATGAAAGGCCGGCAATACGAAACCCGGACGGATCATCCGGCCGCGCGGCAAGGTCACCCTTCGGCGTCTGGAAGCTTTCGGAATAGACGTGCAGAACCTCATGCCCTCGCCGCGCCAGCGCGCGCGCAAGCTGCACCTGAAACGGATGACCGGAATAATCGTGGACGAGAATGCGCCTTGCATGGACCATGCGTCGCTCTTCAACGAATGAGTGAAATCGCTATTTCAAATGCCTGCAATCAAGCGCCACGGAGAAAAATCGGGGCGCAGCCATGACGTGAATAAGGTTGCATTTATGAATGGATTAAACCTTTAGTAACGCAACCAGCATGTCAAGACGCCGTCACCGTTAAACGCCTGGATTGCACCTAAAGAGGTAGGCCAACGGGTCAACGGACACTGCTGAGACTACCCAGCATAGGCAGTGCGCCACAGCGGCTTGGCCTTGAAGCTGAACCAGCGGCGCTGGTCCTGCCCGTTCAGCACCGCGATCACGGGCGTGCCGCCGCCGACATTCCCCTTCAGCGCCGCCACAGCCTTTCGCGCGACGTTCTGCGGCGTCCGCGCCCAGCGCACCACGAAAAGCGCGACATCGCAGAGCCGGGCCAGATAAAGCGCATCCACCGCCGCCTCGACTGGCGGCGTGTCGATGACGACGTAATCGAAATGCAACCGCGCCCGAGCGAGAAGCGCCCGCACCCGCGCGCTCATCAGCAGCTCGTCGGTGGCAAACTCCGCCGGCCGCGCGCCCAGTATGACGGAGAGGTTCGTGGCGTGGTCGACATCCACCATACTGGCGAACCCAGGATCGGCCTCGCCGCGCAGCAGATTGACGAAAGCGGGCGTCGGCTCGCGATCGACATGGCGGTGAATGCTGGGCTTCCTGAGGTCGCAGTCGATGAGGAGCGTGCGCTTTCCGGCAAGCGCATAGGTCCGAGCCAGCGCGGTGGCGAGCGTCGATTTCCCCTCGCCCGGAAGGCTGGAGGACACCATGATCACGATGCCTTCCTCGCGGGCATCCTCCATCACGGGATGCCGGTTGAGAAGCGCCTGCTCGACCGACACCCGGATACGCCGGATCGATTCTGAAAAGACCGAGAGCGGCGCCGTCATGATCCGGTCGGAGAGCCCGCGCCCATGCGGCCGCTCCAGTTCGCCACCCTCCTCGTGCGGCACCACCGATGCCAACTGGATGTTCAGCACCGCCTCGACCTGGTCCTCCCCGGTAAATCCGCCAACGAAGAACTCCCGCAGGAAACCCGCCCCGATGCCGAAACCAAGCGCGACGAGGCTCATGACGGCAAGGATCGCAGCAACCCTCGGATACGATGGCTCGATCGGTGGCAACGCCTCGGAGATCACCCGACTGTCAGCCAGTTGCAGGCTGGCCTGCGCCTCGAAATCCTGCAGTCGCGTGAGGAGGTTCTGATATTGCGCCCGCGCAATCTCAGCCGATTGCTGCAGGCTGTAGAACTGCGTCAACGTCTCGGACGGTGTGGGCAGCTGCGGCGTGCTCGTAGGTGACGCGGCCGCCCGATTGAGTTGCGCATCGGCGACGCGCAGGCCGATATTGGCGTTCGTGAAGGCGTCGCGCATGCCGGCATTGGAGGCAAGGAAGCCATCCAACCGCCCTTCGTTGCTCGCAAGGCTGTCCTTGGCGGCGCTCACCCGTGCTTGCAGGCTGTTGCGGGCCGCGATCGTGCCCGCCACCTTGGCATCGACCTGATGCCTGATGTAGACCGAAGCCACCCGATTTGCGAGAAGCGCGGCCTTCCCGGCATCCTCGGATGTAACACCAACGGTAATGAGATAGGTCAGCCCCTCACGACGGACCCGGACCGCCTCCTTGAACGAGGCCAGCGTCTTGCGCTCGGCGTCATCGGTAGTGTGAGAGGATGCACCGCCGAAGCGAGCCAAGATGGCCGTAAGGTAGCCGGATCGGGATGCGAATTCCGGGTCATCAACCAGCTTCCCCTCGCGCACGACGTCGAGGAGCACCGCATCGGACTGCGCGATCCGCACCTCTCCTTCGACGCGCGCATTATCGGAAGCATTGGCGATTGCAGCACTATCCGGCGCCAACAGGTTCTTGGCGCTGGTGTCGACGACCACAAGCGCCTGCGCGGTATATCGCGGCGTCAACACCGTCAGGATGATAGCGGTGAGCGAGAGAATGGCTGCCGCGGTGGCCAAGACCACCCATATCTGGCGACGGAGAAGGCCCAAGATCATCCTGAGGTCGGCAATATCGCTCATACGAATGCATTCCTCGGAAAATGAGATCCTATACCCGCTCCAGTATCAATGATGAAAAATTACCACAGAAGATTGAAGGCATGACCCTAGATCAAAGTGGTAGCGCGCAGGAAGCCATCGGGCAGACCCCGAAAGGCCTGCCCGATGATTTGTCCTATCTATATGGCTCAAAGAGCGCCTTGATCGCATCGACCTCGTTCGGCCGGATCTCGTGTCCGCCGGGATGCCACACGGTCGTCACATCAGCCTTCTGGCGCTCATAGTAATCGGCCAGCGCCTTGGTAACCGGCACGGGGCTGATCGGATCGCGCTCGCCGGCGGTGATCAGCACCTTGCGTCCCGCCAGACCTGCGTTGGCCTTCGGCTGGAAGGGAATGAGCGGATGCATCAGCGCCGACGCATCGAACACCCCCTTCTCGATCAGCACGTTGGCGAGAATGTTGGCGCCGTTCGAAAAGCCAAGCCCGAGGATGGCTGACGCCTGGTGCTCCCTTGCGAGCTCGCTGACGTAACCAGCCATCTTGTCGGTCGCCCGCGCCAGATCGGCCATGTCGTAAACACCCTCGCCGGTGCGCTTGAAGAAGCGCGCGGCGCCGTATTCCGAGACATCGCCACGCGGCGAGACGATGGTTGCCTCGGGCAGGAGTTGCCGCACGAAGTCGAAGAACTGGTTCTCGTCTCCGCCCGTCCCATGCAGTGTAAAGAGAATAGGCTTGCCCGCAGCACCGGCATGCAGCCGGTGCACATATCCATGATCGGTCATATCGATATCCTTAGCTTATGCTTCCAGCGGTTCGAGGTGCTGTTCGAGCAGCGCGCGCAGATGCTCGTGCTGCGTCGGCAGCTTCAGCGCTTCGCCGAGATGCGCTGTATCCTCGTCCCGGTCGAAGCCCGGTTCGTTGGTGGCGATTTCAAACAGCACGCCGCCTGGCGTGCGGAAATAGATCGCCCAGAAGTAATCGCGGTCGATAACCGGCGTCACCTGATATCCGGTGTCCATCAGGGCTTTGCGGACCTCCAGCTGCTTCGCGCGGTTTTCGACGGCAAAGGCGACGTGATGCACCGAGCCCGCACCCGGAAGCGCCCGCGAGATGTTCGGCATCGTCTCAAGATCGATCAGATGCGCGCCGTTGCCGCCGGGAATGGTCAGGCGCTTGACGCCATCGCGTTCGTCCTGGACCTGATAGCCCATGAACTGTAAGAGTTCCGATGTCGCGCCGTCGTCGCGCAGCCGCATGGCAACCGAATGGAAGCCGCGGATCGCATGATCCTGATCAACGCCGCCATGCGTCCAGGGCAGACGGGTGTCATCCTTGACCTCGACCAGCGCGAAGCCGTCACCATCGGGACCGGCAAAGTTCAGCCGCTTCTCGCCGAATGTCTCCTCGGTCTTCAGACCCGTCACATTCAGCTTGGCGAGGCGATCGCTCCAGAAGCCGATCGAGCCCTCGGGAATGGAATAGACCGTCGTTCCGACTTCGCCGGTGCCCGGACGGCCCTGCGCCATCTTCGGGAACGGGAAGTAGGTCATGATCGTGCCCGGCGCGCCGTTCTCGTCGCCATAATAGAGGTGATAGACGTCGGGAGCGTCGAAATTGACGGTCTTCTTGACGCGGCGCAGGCCGAGCGCGTTGGTGAAGAATTGATTGTTCGTCTGGGCGTTCGCAGCCATCGACGTAACGTGGTGAAGACCCTTGATCTGGTCGAGCATTTGAGACCCCTTTCTGGCCCGCCTGGCGGGCTGTTCGATGGGTCATAGATGATCCTTATCCGGCCGTTGGAATAGTCCCAGCGACCGGAACGCATTGTCTACTTTTAGTGAACGACAAGGGGATGTCGTTCATCTCAAGCTATTCATCGGCAGGATTCTCGGGAAGCTGCCAGTCGATAGGCGAGCGGCCGTGTTTCTCGAGAAAGGCGTTGGCCTTGGAGAAGTGATGGCAGCCGAAGAAGCCGTTATGCGCCGAAAGCGGCGATGGATGCGGCGATTTGAGAACGAGATGTCTGGATGTATCGACGAACGCGGCTTTGCGCTGCGCATAGGCGCCCCACAATATGAAGACCACCGCATCGCATTCGTCGTTGACCTTGCGAATGACGGCGTCGGTGAAGGTCTCCCACCCCTTGCCCTGATGCGACGCGGCCTGCGCCTCCTCGACCGTCAGCACGCTGTTCAAGAGCAGAACGCCCTGCCGCGCCCAATGTTCGAGAAAGCCATGGCGCGCCGGAACGATACCGAGATCGGCCTGCAACTCCTTGTAGATATTGACCAGCGACGGCGGAATTCTGATGCCCGGCTGCACGCTGAAGCACAGGCCATGCGCCTGGCCCGCGCCGTGATAGGGGTCCTGCCCGAGGATCACGACCTTCACATCGTCGAGCGGTGTCAGATCAAGAGCCCTGAAATATTCCGATCCCTTGGGAAAAATCCGTTTCCCCATCTGCTTTCGCTCGATAAGGAAGTTTTTCAGGCTTTGCATGTAGGGCTGTTCGAACTCGGTGGACAAGGCGCTCTTCCAGCTGTCTTCGAGTGCGATGGTCTGTTCATTCATGCAATTGCCTCCACCGGCTCGCCAAAAACGAGCGACTAACTTGCGTCGAAAAGGGATTTGGCGGACATTTTACCGGTCGCCGGCCATCAAAGTTTACGAACTTTGAGTAGTCTGCTTTCAAAACACGGTCGAATTCAAGCGTTGCCGAGGGCTTATTCATAATGAAATTTGGGACAAGCGGGCTTCGCGGCCTTTCCGAGGATTTGAAAGGCCGGGCTTCGGCGCTCTATGCGACGGCGTTCGGGCGCTATCTCCTCGAAAGCGGCCGGGCGAAGGCGGGAGACCCGATCCTTATTGGACGTGACTTTCGCGATTCCAGCCCCGAGATATCAGCCGACTGCATCAAGGCGCTCGGCAAACTCGGCTTTGCGATGATCGATTGCGGCACCGTGCCGACGCCGGCGCTGGCGCTTTACGGCCTGCATCTCGGCGCCGCCTCGCTGATGATCACCGGCTCCCACATCCCCGCCGATCGCAACGGCATCAAGTTCTATCGGCCGGATGGCGAGATCGACAAGGCCGACGAGGCTGCGATCACCGCCGCCGCCGCCGATCTCGACCGCACCGGCTTCGAATGGCCGCTGAGCAACCGGCAAGCCGAGGATCGGTCGGCCGAGTGTCTCGCTCTCTTCACGGAGCGCAACGCCAGCCTGTTGCCCGCCAATACGCTTGCCGGCCTGAAGGTCGGCGTCTACCAGCACAGCACCGTCGCCCGCGATCTCATGGTCGACCTGCTCGAACACTTCGGCGCTCAAGTCACGGCCTTCGCGCGCTCCGAACACTTCATTCCTGTCGACACCGAAGCCGTCTCGGAAGAGACCATTGCACTGCTGAAGCAGGCAGCAACCGACCATGGCCTCGACGCCATCGTGTCTGCCGATGGCGATGGCGACCGGCCGCTGGTCACCGATGAAACCGGTACGCCGCTGCGCGGCGACCTTCTCGGCCTGATCGCCGCCAACTTCCTCGGCGCCGATGCCGTGGTGACACCGGTGACCTCCAACTCCGGCATCGAAGCTTCAGGATCGTTCAGCGTCATCCGCACCCGCGTCGGATCGCCCTTCGTGATCTCAGGCATGCAGGAGGTGATTACGTCGGGCAAGACCGGCGTCGTCGGCTTCGAGGCCAATGGCGGCACGCTGGTGGCAAGCGACTTCGAGCTCAACGGCACCACGCTGCTGGCCTTGCCGACCCGCGATTGCTTCCTGCCTGTTCTGGCGACGCTGGCGCAGGCAGCCGCAAACAAGCGCCCCTTGTCGGTCATCGCATCGGGCTACGGCCTCCCCTTCGCCGCCGCCGACCGGCTTGAGAACTTCCCGGTCGAGACCAGCTCCAAGCTGATGGCGCATCTGCGTGCAAGCCCCGCCAATCTCTCCGACTTCCTGCGGTCGATCGGCCAAGTCGAACGCACCAGCGACATCGACGGCCTGCGCGTGACGCTTGCCGACAAGCGCATCATCCACTTCCGTCCCTCTGGCAATGCGCCGGAAATGCGCTGCTACGTGGAAGCGGAGACGGAGAGCGCTGTCACCGACCTTCTTGCAGCCGGTCTCGGGCGCATCCGCGCCTGGGCAAGCGCAAACTGATCAACGATTAAAGACCATTCGAGGACACATCCAGATGACGCAGAAGATCGTTCCGGTAATCATGGCAGGCGGCAAGGGCACGCGTCTGTGGCCGCTGTCGCGCGCCGCCGCCCCCAAGCAGTTCATCCGCTTCATCGGCGACACGACGCTGTTCCAGGACACATTGCTGCGGGTCTCGGACAAGGCGCTCTATGAGCCGGCGATCGTCATCACCAACGAGGAGTTCCGCTTCCTCGTCGCCGAGCAGGCCCGCGAACTCGATATCTCGCTGTCAAGCATCCTTCTGGAGCCGATGGCGCGCAACACCGCCGCCGCCGTTGCCGCAGCCGGCGCGCTGGTGCGTGAACGCTTCGGCGAGAGCGCCATCATGCATGTGCTCGCCTCCGACCATGAGATCGACGCCGACCAGGTCTACTTCGACGCGGTACGCGCAGCGATCGCCGCCGCATCCGCGGGCAAGCTCGTCACCTTCGGCATAAAGCCGACGGAGCCCGCAACCGGCTATGGCTATATCGAAGGCGGCGAGGCGCTGCCGAGCGGCGCGCTGTCAGTCAAACGCTTCATCGAGAAGCCGCCGCTTGAAAAAGCCGAGGAGATGCTGGCATCCGGCGGCTTCTACTGGAACTCCGGCATGTTCATGTTCCCGGTCGCCAAGCTGCTGAGCGAGATGACCACGTTTGCCCCCGATGTCCTCAAGGCCGCAGGCGAAGCCATCGCTCGAGGCGTCAAGGATCTCGACTTCATCCGCCTCGACAAGGCGGCATTCGCTCAAAGCCCGGATATCTCGATCGACTACGCGGTCATGGAGAAGACCAAGAACGCAGCCGTCGTTCCCTCTCCCTTCCAATGGTCGGATCTCGGCAGCTGGGACGCGATCTGGAAGAGCGGCAATCCTGACGAAAAGGGCAATGTCGCCGCCGAAAACACCACTGTCGTCAATACCCGCAACTCGCTGGTCATGACCCACGGCGTGCATCTCGCGGTCAACGGCATGGACGACGTCGCCGTCATCGCCAGCGAAGATGCCGTCTATGTCGGCCACCTCAAGGACAGCCAGGACGTCGGCGCGATCGTCAAGATGCTGGCCTCCAAGCCGGCGACATCAAAGCTTACCGAGACGCACCCGACCTCCTACCGTCCCTGGGGCGGTTACACCTCGATCTTCAACGGCGACCGCTTCCAGGTGAAGCGCATCTTCGTCACCCCAGGCAAGAAGCTGTCGCTGCAGAAGCATCACCATCGCTCCGAGCACTGGATCGTCGTCAAGGGCACGGCTGAGGTCACGATCGGCGAGAACGTGCAGATGCTGCGCGAAAACGAATCGGTCTACATACCCCTTGGCGAAGTCCATCGCCTGGCCAATCCGGGCAAGATCCTGCTCGAGCTAATCGAAGTCCAGACCGGCTCCTATCTCGGCGAAGACGACATCATCCGCATCGTCGACGAGTTCGGCCGCAACTGAGCTCGTGGTTGTCTTGAACTTATAAAATTACCTCTGTAACACCATCATGGCCTTGCCATCAGGCAGGGCTGTGATCGGTGTTTGAGGAAATTTCCATGCGTATTGTGATGATCGGCTCGGGCTATGTCGGCCTTGTCTCGGGGGCCTGCCTCGCGGATTTCGGCCATCATATCACCTGTGTCGACAAGTCGGCGGCCAAGATCGATGCGCTAGAAGCAGGCGAAGTGCCGATCTTCGAACCCGGCCTCGATACCATCATCGCGCAGAACCGTAGCGCCGGACGTCTGGATTTCTCCAAGGATCTCGCAGCCCCCGTCGCCGCTGCCGACGTCGTCTTCATCGCGGTCGGCACGCCCTCGCGCCGTGGTGATGGCCACGCCGACCTCAGCTACGTCTATGCCGCCGCGCGTGAAATCGCCGCATCCGTCGAAGGCTTCACCGTCGTCGTGACCAAGTCGACGGTTCCCGTCGGCACCGGCGACGAACTCGAGCGCATCTTCCGCGAAGAGTTTCCCGACAAGGACATCGAAGTCGTGTCCAACCCGGAATTCCTGCGCGAAGGTGCCGCCATCACCGACTTCAAGCGCCCCGACCGCATCGTGCTCGGCACCGAGGAGCCGCGCGCCATCGAGGTCATGCGCGAAGTCTACCGCCCGCTCTATCTCAACGAAGCCCCGCTCTATTTCTGCGAGCGCCGCACCTCCGAGCTGATCAAGTACGCGGCCAACGCGTTCCTCGCCATGAAGATCACCTTCATCAACGAGATCGCCGATCTCTGTGAACAGATCGGCGCCGACGTGCAGAAGGTCGCCAAGGGCATCGGCATGGACAAGCGCATCGGCGACAAGTTCCTGCATGCCGGCCCAGGCTACGGCGGCTCGTGCTTCCCGAAGGACACGCTGGCGCTGGTCAAGACCGCGCAGGATCATGACAGCCCGATGCGGCTGATCGAGACCACCGTCGCCATCAACGACAACCGCAAACGCGCCATGGGCCGAAAGGTGGTCGCCGCCTGCGACGGTAACGTGCGCGGCAAGAAGATCGCCATCCTCGGCCTGACCTTCAAGCCGAACACCGACGACATGCGCGACGCGCCCTCGATCACCATCATCCAGGCGCTGCTCGACGGCGGCGCGGCGGTCCACGTCTACGATCCCGAGGGGATGGACGCGGCGAAAGACTTGCTCGGCCCGGTCGTCTACGGCAAGGATCCCTATGAGATCGCCGAGGGCGCCGATGCGCTGGTGCTGGTCACCGAATGGGAAGAGTTCCGCGCGCTCGACTTCAAGCGGCTGAAGACCTTGGTCAAGACGCCGGTGCTGGTCGATCTGCGCAACATCTATCCGATCGCCGAAGTCACCAGACACGGCTTCAGCTACTTCGCGGTCGGCAAGAAGAGCAAGGCATAACCAAAAGCAGGGCATGAGCATGCGGTATTTCATCACCGGAACGGCCGGTTTCATCGGCTTCCATCTCGCGCGCCGGCTGCTACAGGACGGCCACGAGGTCACCGGCTTCGATGGCATGACGCATTATTACAACATCAAGCTCAAGCATATGCGCAATGCCGCGCTTGCCCAGTTCCCGGCCTTCAAGCCGGTGACGGCGATGCTGGAGGATCGCGCCGCACTCGAACAGGCGGTAGCAGTCGCCAAGCCCGACGTGATGATCCATCTCGCCGCCCAGGCCGGGGTGCGCTACAGCAACGAGAACCCGCAAGCTTACTTGAACTCCAACCTGATCGGCTCCTGGAACATCCTGGAGATCGCCAAGAACACCGGCGTCTCCCACCTGATGCTGGCCTCGACCTCCTCGATCTACGGCGCCAATCCGACCGTTCCCTTCCACGAGACCGACCGCGCCGACGAGCCGCTCACCTTCTACGCCGCGACCAAGAAGTCTATGGAGCTGATGGCGCACAGCTACGCTCATCTCCACAAGATCCCGACCACGGCCTTCCGCTTCTTCACCGTCTACGGCCCCTGGGGCCGGCCGGACATGGCGCTCTTCAAGTTCGTCAAGAACATGCTGGAGGGCCAACCGATCGAGATCTACGGCGAAGGCAAGATGAGCCGGGACTTCACCTATATCGACGATCTCGTGGAGGCCGTTGTGCGTCTCTCGGCCGTCGTTCCCGCCGAGAGCAATCGCGTAGCATCGGAGAAGGTCGAGACGCTCTCGCATCAGGCGCCGTTCCGCATCGTCAACATCGGCGGCGGCCAGCCGATCAGCCTGCTCGACTTCGTCGAAACGGTGGAGAAAGCACTCGGCCATCCGGCCAAGCGCGTCATGCTGCCGATGCAGCAGGGCGACGTACCGCGCACCTATGCCAGCCCCGATCTCTTGCAGGCGCTGACCGGCTACACACCGAGCACCTCGCTCGAACAGGGTGTGGCGGCTTTCGTGGAGTGGTATCTCGAAGCGCGCGGCGAACTCGGCACCGCTGCCTAATCCTCAACCCGCGACCAGCGCCGAAAACTTGGCGTCAATCTCGGCAGCCGGCGCGGGCCTGCTCAGCGCAAACCCTTGCAGAGCATCGCATCCAAGCTTGGCCAGCGTCGCCGCATGCCGCTCGGTCTCGACGCCCTCGGCGATCACCTTGACGCCAAGCGCCTTGGCAATCTCGATGATCGACTTCACCACCCGCCGCTGCTCGTCGGACGTATCGATCGCATCCACCAGCTGGCGGTCGATCTTCAGCCGCGTCGGGCGCAGCCTGACGAGGCCGATCAGCGAGGCATGGCCGGAGCCGAAATCGTCGATCTCGATCTCGATGCCCATCAGCTTGATCCGGTCGACGCTCTGCATCATCTCGTCGTCGCAGTCGTCGAGAAAGATCGTCTCGATCAGCTCGAAAACGATCGAATTATCAGGGATATCAAGTGCTTCCAGATCACTGATCAAAAGCGGATCATAAAGCCGCTGCCCTGAAATATTCACCGAAATCCTCGGCACATCGAAGCCACGCCGCTCCCATTCGCGGCGGTCCCTCAGGACGTGCCGGAGGATCGAAGCGTCGATTTCGGCGGTCAGCCCATGCTCGTCGGCCACCTTCAGGAAATCCGCCGGCGCCAGAATGCCCCTTTCCTTGTGACGCCAGCGCGCCAGCGCTTCGAGCCCGACGATCTCCCGCGTGCGCGCGTCGAATTGCAGCTGGTAGTAGGGAACGATTTCGCCTGCCGTCAGCGCCAGCTTGAGCTCCTCGGCGATCCGCCGCTTGCCCATCAGCTCGTCCTTCAGCCGCTGCGTGAAGAACTCGATACGGTCGCGACCGCTGCTCTTGGCCGCGTAAAGCGCCATGTCGGATTCGGCCAGAAGATTGGTATCGCCGCGATCCGCCGACCATGAAATGCCGATCGAACTACCCGATTGCAGCATCTCGTGGCCGAAGCGGATCTTCTTGCGCAACCGCTTCTGCACACGGCGCGCAATCTCCCGCAATTCGTCCATGCTTTCGAAATTGACGAGCACGATGACGAATTCGTCGCCGCCGATGCGCGCCGCCATCCCGGTTTCCGGCAGCACCGCGGCGATCCGCAAGGCTGCCGCGCGCAGCACCGCATCGCCGGCGGCGTGGCCGTAGCTGTCATTGATCTGCTTGAACTCGTCGAGGTCGAGATGCAGCACCGCCAGCGTCGAGACACTTTCGTCTTCGGCGAGCTCGGCGATCCGCTTGTCGAAGAAGCGCCGGTTCGGCAGGCTGGTCAGGTAGTCGTGCTCGGCCGCATGCTCGATGAGCGCTGTGCTTTCCTCAAGCGCCAGCGCGCGGGCCTCCGCGACCTCCCGCTGCCGCGCGGCTTCAGCGTTTAAAAGCACGTCGGCGGTCACATCCCATTCCGCACCGATGAATGAGGGCGCTCCTTCCTCGCTCACATAGAAATGCGCGCGCGAGCGGATGTAACGGATCTCTCCATTCGGCCAGATGATCCGGAACTCCGAATTATACTGGCCGCGCTTGGCGATGGCGTCGTTGAATTCCCGGGTGGCACGCGCGCGATCATCGGGATGGATCGCGTTCGACCAGATCGAGGTCGGCACGGGCCCGCTGCGCTGGCCCGTGCGGTAGAGGCGATGCATCTGCACGTCCCAGGAGATCTCGTTCGATCGCAGGTCATGCTCCCAGACACCGATCTGCGACGCATCGAGCGCAAGCTCCAAACGCCGTAGAAGATCTTGAAACTCCCGCTCAGAGCGTATGGAGTTCTTAGATGCCAAAGCCATTCATGCCTCACGCCACGTCAAAGCGAAATCCATCCCCACTGCCCGGCGGCAACCACAATCACCTACCAGTGATTGCCAAGTGTGACATTAATTAGAACACCCTAAAAATCTATCAATGATTGCATGCTGGCGCGCCAGCACTATTTATTGTTCGTCAGGGACCGTACCGACCATCAGGATTTTCCGCCTTCGCGGCCCGACTTCCGCTCCAGATGCAGCAGCAATCCGCTGTGATCCGTATCGCCATTGCCATCCTCGACGAACGCGGCAAACTCCGCGCGCACGGCCTCGGTCAGCGGCAAGGTGAGCGCCAGGCTTTTCGCCTCGGCGACGATATTGTTGAGATCCTTCAGCTGCAGCCTCGAAGGGCCGGCGCCGCCGAAATTGCGCTCCACCATACGTTGACCGTGGATCTCAAGAATTCGGCTCTCGGCAAAGCCGCCCCGGATCGCGCGGCGAAACGCCTCCGCCGACCCGCCACCGGCCTCAACCAGCATCATCGCCTCGGCCACAGCGCCGATGGTGATCGCCACGATCTGCTGGTTGCCGAGCTTTGCGAGTTGGCCGGTGCCGCTCGGCCCGACATGCGTCACCCGGCCGAGCGCGGAAAACACATCAGACAGAGCATCGACGACATCGGCGCTACCGCCCGCCATGATCGCAAGCGTACCGGCCGAAGCGCCGACGACACCACCGGAAACCGGCGCATCGAGATGGCGGATGCCGCGTTCAATGAGCCTCGCCGCATGATCCCGCGCCGCTTCAGGCGTGATCGAACTGCAATCGATGACGACCGCGCCGGGTGCGAGCGCCTGCGCGACACCTTGCGAAAACAGGACGTCACCAACAGCATTGCCATCGCTGAGCATTGTGAAGACAACCGACGCGCCCTCAACGGCCAAAGCCGCTGTCGTCGCAACTGCGGCACCATCGGCTCTCAGCACTTCGGCCTTGGCGATGTCACGGTTCCAGGCGGTGACGGCAAATCCGGCATCGAGCAGACGCCGCACCATCGGCGCGCCCATCAGCCCGGTGCCCAGAAACGCGATCGCCCGTTGTTGACTGCTCATCGGATACTGCCTTCCATTTCATCTTCTATATGCACGCGAATGATGTCTTCGAAGCTCGTCTCGGCCACAAAGCCGAGGCGCGTTGCCCGCTCCGGCGCGAAGGCCCGGGCCCAGCCGCCGACGATCCTCATAACCAACTCGTCCGGCTCCCGCCGGATCAGCGCCACCGCCTTGTCGCCCGCGATCGCACGCAAGGCCTCGATCTGCTCGCCGACAGAGGCGCTGACACCGGGCATGGTCAGGCTTCGCTGCGCGCCGAGCGGCTCGAGATCGATGCTGGCGGCGTGGATCAGAAAACCGACCGCCGAACGTGGCGACGCATGCCAGTGGCGCACCGTATCCGGCACCGGAAGGGTCGCCGGCTGTCCCGCCAGCGGCTCGCGGATGATGCCGGAGAAGAAACCGGAGGCCGCCTTGTTCGGCTTGCCCGGCCGGACACAGATCGTCGGCAACCGGATACCGACACCGTCGATGAAGCCGCGACGCGTATAGTCGGCGAGCAAAAGCTCGCTCATCGCCTTCTGCGTGCCGTAGCTCGTCAGCGGCGTCAGATTGAAATCGTCGGGGATGACATCGGGCATCGGCGCGCCGAAGACGGCGATGGAGGAGGTGAAGACCACGCAGGGACGATAGCCATCCTGCAGATGCGCCAGGCGGATCGCCTCGAACAGCGCCCGCGTCCCCTCGAGATTGATGCCGTAGCCTTTCTCGAAATCGAGCTCGGCCTCCGCCGAAACGATGGCCGCGAGGTGGAAGATGATATCCGGCCGCGACCCGACGATCAGCGCCGCCTGCCCCGGCTGCGAGATATCGGCCGCACTCGCATCCACCCGCCCGGCAAAGCCGACAGGTGCCGCCGGCGCCACGACATCGACGAGCGTCAGCCGCCCGATCGTCTGTCCGGACAGTTGCCCGTCGGACACCAGCCGTTCGGTGAGCTTGCGCCCGATCATGCCGGCAGCGCCGATGATTGCGATATGCATGGAACCTCCTCTTGTGACAGGCGGCGAAGCAGCAACCACCCGTATCCCCTCACAATTGATAGGGCCGCCCGCGCCGATGCAAGCTCAAAAAGCCATGCTGCATTGCAAACAAAATGCTGGACATATCCCGCCGGATCCGTGAACCCGGGCGACGAAACACGCAAGGATCCCCACGATGAAACTTCCCCCGCTCCCCTACACCTCGCTCGATTGGCATGCGCTTCCGGCCACCGAACACAAGGGCGAAACCGGAACGGCCACATGGAGAACGCTGAACAACGGCGATGTCCGCATGCGCATCGTCGAGCTCTCGCCGGGCTACCTGGCCGACCACTGGTGCGACCGCGGCCACATCGTCTACGTGCTCGAGGGAGAGGTGACGAGCGAGCTGAAGGACGGCCGCAGCTTCGTGATGAAGCCTGGCATGGGATACACGGTCTCCGACCACGGTGACGCCGCCCACCGATCCAGGACGACATCCGGCGCCAAGATGTTCATCATCGACTGACCGCTCCTTCAAAACAAAAAAGGGCGGAACTCGCGTCCCGCCCTTTGCTCTATTTATCTGTATCGGAAGCCTATTCGGCCGCCATCCGGATCACCTCGGCCCCACCGTGGCCGTTGTGGTCGTCGTCCTTGTGCTGCACCAGCGGACGGTTGCCCGCCAGCTTGCGGATCAGCACGTAGAACACCGGCGTCATAAAGATGCCGAAGAAGGTGACGCCGATCATGCCAGAGAACACCGCCACACCCATGGCGGCACGCATCTCGGCACCCGCGCCGGTCGAGACGACGAGCGGCACGACACCCATGATGAACGCCATGGACGTCATCAGGATCGGGCGCAGACGCAAGCGGCTGGCCTCGACCGCCGCCTGAACAGGCGTACGGCCTTCGAATTCCAGCTCGCGGGCGAACTCCACGATCAGGATCGCGTTCTTCGCCGAGAGACCGACAAGGACGATCAGGCCGATCTGGGTGAAGATGTTGTTGTCTCCACCGGTGAGCCAGACGCCCGTCAAGGCGGCCAGCACGCCCATCGGCACGATCATGATGATCGCCAATGGCAGTGTCAGGCTTTCATACTGGGCAGCCAGCACGAGATAGACGAGCAGCAGCGCCAGCGGGAAGACGAGCACGCCCGAGCTACCGGCCAGAATCTGCTGGTAGGTCAGATCCGTCCACTCGAAGCCGATGCCCTTCGGCAGCGTTTCGTCGGCGATCCGCTCGATGGCCGCCTGTGCCTGCCCGGACGAGAAGCCCGGTGCCGGACCGCCATTGATATCGGCGGCGAGGAAGCCGTTGTAGCGGGTCGTGCGTTCCGGTCCCGTCGTGGCATCGACCTTCAGCAGCGCCGACAGCGGGATCATCTGCCCCGAGGCCGAGCGCACCTTCAGTTGGCCGATATCATCGGCATGAGCGCGGAACTGCGCGTCTGCCTGCACGCGGACGCTATAGGTGCGGCCGAATGCATTGAAGTCGTTGACGTAGAGCGAGCCCAGATAGATCTGCAGCGTTTCGAAGACATCGGTCACCGACACGCCGAGCTGTTCGGCCTTGGCGCGATCGAGGTCAGCGTAGAGCTGCGGCACGTTGATCTGGTAGCTCGAGAACAGGCCGGCCAGCTCAGGCGTCTGATACGCCTTGGCGAGGAAAGCCTTGGTTGCTTCGTCCAGCGCGTTGTAGCCCAGGCCCGCCCGGTCTTCGAGCTGCAGCTTGAAACCACCCGTCGTGCCCAGACCCTGGACCGGCGGCGGCGGGAACATGGCGATGAACGCATCCTGGATCGCGCCGAATTTCTGGTTGAGCGTCATGGCGATCGCTCCGCCTGAGAGATCGGGCGTCTTGCGCTCCTCGAACGACTTCAGCTTGACGAAGACGACACCGGCGTTCGAGCCGTTGGTGAAGCCGTTGATCGAGAGGCCGGGGAACGCGATGGCGTGTTCGACGCCGGGCGTTGCAAGGGCGATATCGCTCATCCGCTTGATCACGTCTTCGGTGCGGTCAAGGCTGGCGGCGTCGGGCAGCTGCGCGAAGCCGATCAGGTACTGCTTGTCCTGCGCCGGCACGAAGCCGCCGGGAACGGCGTTGAACAGGCCATAGGTCGCACCGGCAAGCGCCAGATAGATCACCATGACGATGCTCTTGCGCGACACCAGCCCGCCGACACCCTTACCGTAGGCATTGGAGCTGGCGCTGAAAGCGCGGTTGAAGCCGCGGAAGAACCAGCCGAACACGAAGTCCATGCCGCGCGTCAGCCAATCCTTCGGCGCATGGTGACCCTTCAGAAGAAGGGCGGCCAGAGCCGGGGAAAGCGTCAGCGAGTTGATGGCGGAAATCACGGTCGAGATGGCGATCGTCAGCGCGAACTGGCGATAGAACTGGCCCGACAGACCAGTGATGAACGCCAGCGGCACGAACACCGCCACCAGCACCAGCGCGATCGCGATGATCGGGCCGGACACTTCCTTCATGGCCTTGTAGGTAGCGTCGCGCGGCGAAAGGCCGTTCTCGATGTTGCGTTCGACGTTTTCGACGACGACGATCGCGTCGTCCACGACGATACCGATCGCAAGCACGAGGCCGAACAGGCTGAGCGCGTTGATCGAGAAGCCGAACACATACATGACCGCGAAGGTACCGATGATCGAGACCGGAACCGCGATCAGCGGAATGATCGAGGCGCGCCATGTCTGCAGGAACAGGATGACGACGATGACGACGAGCGCGATGGCTTCGAGCAGCGTGTCGACGACCTTCTCGATCGAAGCGCGGACGAACTGCGTGGTATCGTAGACGATCTCGTACTTCACGCCTTCAGGCATTGCCAGCTGCAGCTCGTCCATGGTCTTGATGACCTGGTCCGAGATCGTGATGGCGTTGGAGCCGGGCGCCTGGAAGACGGGGATAGCGACGGCCGACTTACTGTCGAGCAGCGAGCGCAACGAGTAGTCCGAGGCGCCGAGTTCGACGCGTGCGACGTCGCGCAGACGCGTGATTTCGCCGTTGGCGCCGCTCTTGACGATGATGTTGCCGAACTCCTCGGGCGTCTGCAGACGACCCTGGGCGTTGACGTTCAGCTGGATATCGACACCGGTGAGGCTTGGCGACGCGCCGATCGTGCCGGCAGCCGCCTGCACGTTCTGGGCGCGGATGGCATTGGTGATGTCGCTCGCCGCCAGATTATGCTCGGCCGCCTTCTGCGGGTCGATCCAGATGCGCATCGAATAGTCGCCCGACCCGAAGATCTGCACCTGGCCGACGCCCTCGATGCGGGCAAGCCGGTCCTTGACGTTCAGGACGCCATAGTTGCGCAGATAGGTGATGTCGTAGCGATTGTCCGGCGATGTCAGGTTCACCACCATCATCAGGTCGGGCGAACTCTTGACTGTCGTGATGCCGAGCGCGCGCACCTCGGTCGGCAGGCGGGGTTCTGCCTGTGAGACGCGGTTCTGCACCAGCTGCTGTGCCTGGTCGGGATTGGTGCCGAGCTTGAAGGTCACCGTCAGCGTCATCACGCCGTCGGATGTCGCCTGGCTGGACATGTAGAGCATGCCCTCGACGCCGTTGATCTGCTCTTCGAGCGGCGTGGCGACGGTTTCGGCGATGACCTTCGGGTTGGCGCCGGGATAGGTGGCGCGCACGACGATCGATGGCGGAACGACTTCCGGGTATTCGGAAATCGGCAGCGATCGCATGCCGATCAGGCCGGCGACCACGATGAGGACCGATAGCACCCCGGCGAACACCGGGCGGTCAACAAAGAATCTGGAGATATTCATTTCAAAGCCCTCTCCGGGATGAAATTTGGGATGCAACGACCCTCTCCGGCGGTTGGGATACCGCCGGTAGGAACAGTCTGTGTATGAAAACCCCCTCTGGCCTGCCGGC
>UBJO01000115.1 GCA_900465665.1 Hyphomicrobiales bacterium | reverse complement strand
ATGTCAAAGCTGAATAGGGCTGCGACGTTGTCAGCCATTTAGGAAACGCGACAATGGCTGCTCGGATCAGCACCCGATCCGACCGGGTGGGCCGGGTTCTAAGGGCGGAGCGGGGGCGGGTGATGACGCTCCCTTTCGGCTTTAGCTTTCTCTGTGGCAATTGTTTCGTCGTCGGCTGATACTCGCTTTTATCTGAATAGAGCGGGTGGGATCAAAGCTGCACGATGCTTCCGGAAATCAAGCTGCAGGGTGACGTCGATGTCGCCGCGCTGTCACCTCTTCTTCGCGGCATGCTTCTGTCCGTTGCCTCCGCGATCGGGGTTATACCGGCGGTTACAGCGCCGTCACGGATTTTCTCCGCGATGTACGGCCTCCAGCCAGCCAGGGTTTCGAAGTTCGTTTCGAGACGCCGCCTGGTGAGCAGGCGCAGGTCGACTTCGCCCAGTTCCATGTGGTCTTCACCGACGAACCGATGACGCCGAGGATCGTCTGGCTGTTCTGGATGATGCTGGGTCATAGCCGTCTCATCTGGGCGCGCTTCGTGATGCATCAAAACCTGCCGACTGTCCTGCGTTGCCACATCGCCGCTTTCGAGGCCATCGGCGGCGCTCCTCGCGAGGTGCTTTACGCTCGAATGAAGACTGCCGTCATCGGCGAAGGTCAAACGGAAGGCATCATCTACAACCGTGCTCTCATCGATCTGGCTCGCCACTATGGTTTTCATCCCAGGGCTTGCAAAGCCTATCGAGCCAAGACGAAGGGCAAGGTGGAGCGGCCGTAAATTGAAACAGGCGATATATCGTACGTATGTCAAAGCTGGTTAGGGCTGCGACATGGTCGGCCCGTTAGAAATGCGACACCAACTCCCCGGATCAGCCCCCGATCCGACCGGCTGGGCCGGGTTGAAAGGGCGGAGCGGGGGCGGGTGATGACGCACCCCTTTCGGCTTTAGCTTGGACACTATTTCCACACCCATTCATTCCGCAGCTTCCATCCGAGCCAGTGCTTTCTGGCGCCGCGCAATCACCGCCGGATCGTTCATGTAATCTGTCCTCGGCTTGCGGCCACGCTTCTGATAGCCGTTCGCCGTGCTGCCGTCGCGAATGCCAAACATATGATCCGTCTGCCCAGTGCGGCGAGGGCCGCTTCTGCCGCGCTGCTGCTCACGCCCGGCCTGCATCTCCGCGACAACAGACAGCATGTCGTCCAGACGCTTGTTGTCGACGACCTCGGCGCGATGCACCGAGCGCAATGTGTCAAAGGTTTTGTAGGGCAGGGCAAAGCTCTCGTGCATGATCTCAAGCCGTCCGTCTGGATAATCGCAGACAATCACCTTCCGGCCTGCCAATGGCCTGGAAATCTCGGTCGGATCGAGAATGAACAGCACCTTGTCGTAACGCAGCGTCAGGGATTGCGACAGCGTGCGTACCTCCTTGCGGCACATGGCGCCATCAAGGTTCTCATGGTTGGCCAACGGCCGGTGCATGTCCTTCGGATTGCGCGGCGGCTTGCCGAAACGCCTGTTGAAATCCGCAATGAACTCAGGTGCATAGGCGTTGGCGTCCTCGATCGTGTCGATGCCGCGAAGCCGCATCTCCTTGACCAGCCGGTCCTGCAATGTCTGGTTGGCACGTTCCACACGGCCCTTGGCCTGCGGGGTGTTGGCACAGATAATGTCGATGTTCAGCTCATAAAGCGCCCGACCGAACTGCGTCAGGCCGCTCGTCCGGTCTTTCTCAGACGCATGCGTACTGCGGAAAACACCATGCTTGTCACTATAGAAAGCCAGCGGTTTGCCCCATTGCTGCAGATAGGCCTTGGTCGCGTGCAGATAGTCGAACGTATTCTCCGATCCAGCAAACCGTAGATGCAGCAGCTTGCCGGTCGCGTCATCGATATAGACGAGCAGGGCGCATTTGGGACCACGATCCTCGAACCAACAGTGATGCGAGCCATCAATCTGCACCAGTTCGCCAAAGCAATCACGCCGGCCGCGTGGCTGGAAAACCCGTTTCTTGTGTTCTCTGCGTGAGACCCAGATACCAGCCTCGGTCATCCATTGTCGCAGCGTCTCCTTGGCGACAGAGATATGGTGCAGCTCGATCAGCTTCTCACGCGCCAGCGTCGGACCGAAATCCAGATAGCGTTCGCGGATCAGATCCAGCGCCGCATTGCGAAACTCCTCGCTATGACGCCGATTGCTCGGGCGCGATCGTTTCTTCGAAACAAGGCCAGCCGGACCGTCCCGGTCAAAGGCCTGCAGCAGTCGATGGACCTGGCTTCGACTGAGGTCGAGCCGTTCGGCGGCCTCGACGACCGTCAGACGT
>UBJO01000081.1 GCA_900465665.1 Hyphomicrobiales bacterium | reverse complement strand
CTCCCCCCTTGTGGGGGAGATGTCCGGCAGGACAGAGGGGGGTAACACGGGTTCGGATCTATCGACTGTCGTTTCCGCAAGTTAGCGCCAGTAGAGAGCCACCCTACTCCGTCGTATCATCATCCCCACGATCCTCGACATCCTGCAGCCGCACGAATTCCGTGCCCTTGGCCTTGAGATCGAGGATCGCCTTCGCGACCCCCTCGCCGGCGGCATGCGTCGGCTGGTTGATGTGGGAGATGACGACGTCGCCGTCCTTGGCGGACGAGATGCGTTTCTCGGTGATCGCAGCACCGAGAAGCGAGCCGCCGTCGCCGTTTACCGAGTAGCCGGCGATGCGGTAGCCCATGGCGCGGATCTGGGCGATCGAAGAGAGGTCGTATTTGGCGGTCGAGCCGCGGAACCAGCGGGGGGCCGGGATGCCGGAGGCGAGCATGGCGTCGGCGCCGCCCTGGACTTCGAGGCGCACGGCTTCGGGAGAACCTGCGGACGCGATGCCGTAGATCGATACCGGCTTGTCGACGGCGGGGATATGGTTCTGGCCGTGATTTTCCAGTTCGAACAGATCGGGATTGGCGAGCATGACCTGCAGCGCTTGCGGATTGTGCTTCAACCAGCGGGCGGTGACGAAGATCGTCGCCGGAATGCGTTCAGACACCAGCACCGAGAGGATGCGCTCGTCGGCCTTGCCCATGCAGGCATCGAAGGTGAGCGCGACGCGGGCATGGCCCTTGATCTCTGAGCGGGCGACGCGCAGGTGCGGCTCGACGAGCTTTGTGGATGATGTCTGCTTGGGCGGCGTCTGCCTGGGCGCGGCCTTCGGCGCCGTGTTCGCGGTCCCCGGGTTCGACGATAGCGGGACAACGGGCGCCGGCATGGTGGCCGCAACAACGGGCTGGATCGTCGCCGTTTGCCCGGCAGCGGCAGTTGCGACCGGGGCAAGGAGCAGCGCCGAGGCGAGGACGAGGTTTTTCATTGTGCCGGGACCGTGGAGTTCAAACCGAGTTCAGATGGCAGCAGCCGTATAGTGATCGCATCGGCCGCTTCCACGGCAAATTTACGGCCGGTTCGGCGCATTGCTGTTTCTGTCGATAAATAAGTAGCTGCCGCGCGGCAAGTGCGGTCAGCCGGCCGAGCGCTCGTCGAAGGCGGCGCGGGCTTTTTCCACATCCGGCAGGTAGTCGATCGTCCAGGCATAGAGCGCCTTGAACGGCGTCTGCAGCGAACGCCCGAGCGGGCTGATGCGGTATTCGACCGCAACAGGCGAGACGGGAATGACCTCGCGCGTCACCAGCCCGTTGCGCTCCAGGCGGCGCAGTGTCTGGGTCAGCGCCTTCTGGGTGATGCCGCCGAGCTGGCGCTTGATGGCGTTGAAACGCAGCGGGCCGCGATCGAGCACCGTCAGGATCATCATCGACCATTTGTCGGCGATCTGGTCGAACAAGAGCCGGCTCGGGCAATCGACGACGAAGCTCTGCTCGATCGCCTCGGGGCGGTCCGCCCGGCAATTGACGGGGGCTGCGATCGGCCGATGTTCGTTCATGGCGGTTTCCTCGATGCTACCTAGGCGCTCCGCAGTGCCTCATTGACACTAGGTATATAGAATATACTTAAGGCGCGCCACCTTTCTACAGGAGTTTGCCCGTAATGAATGCAGCTGACGTCAACGCGCTGTTTGCGCCGTTCAAGATCAAATCGCTCGACCTCAAGAACCGTATCGTCATGGCGCCGATGACGCGGACCTTTGCGCCCGAGGGCGTTCCGGGGGCCGATGTCGAGGCCTATTATCGCCGCCGCGCCGAAGACGGCGTCGGGCTGATCCTTTCGGAAGGCACCGTCATCGACCGGCCGGCGGCCAGCAACCATGAGCGGATCCCCTTCTTCCACGGCGAGAAGTCGCTTGCCGGCTGGAGCAAGGTGATCAAGACGGTTCACGACAAGGGCGGCAAGATGGGGCCGCAGATATGGCATGTCGGCTCGGTCGCGCATCCCGCCGGCGACTGGCCGGCGAGCGGCGTCGAAAGCCCGTCCGGCCTGCTTGCGCCTGAGACGCCGCGCGGCGAAGCGATGAGCGAGGAAGACATCGCCGACACGATTGCAGCCTATGCGCGGGCCGCCGCCGACGCCAAGCGCTTGGGCTTCGACACGTTCGAAATCCACGGCGCGCACGGCTATCTGATCGACCAGTTCTTCTGGGCCGGCACCAACAAGCGCACCGACCGATACGGCGGCGCCACGCTGAAGGAACGCGCCCGCTTCGCCGCCGATGTGGTGAAGGCGATGCGCGAAGCTGTCGGTCCCGATTATCCGATCATCCTGCGTCTCAGCCAGTGGAAGCAGCAGGACTACAAGGCGCGGCTCGCCGAAACGCCTGACGCGATGACCGACTGGCTGATGCCGCTGGTCGAGGCCGGCGTGGATGTGCTGCACTGCTCGCAGCGCCGCTTCTGGGAGCCTGAGTTCCCCGAGATCGACGGCGAACAGGGGCTGAATTTCGCCGGCTGGGCGAAGAAGCTCACGGGTGCCGCAACCATCAGTGTCGGCTCTGTCGGCCTTTCCGGCGATTTCATGGCGGCGTTCGGCGGCGAGAGCTCGAGCGTCGTCGGGCTGGACAATCTGGTGCGCCGCATGGAGCGCGAGGAGTTCGACCTGATCGCCGTCGGCCGCGCGATCCTAAGCGACCCGCAATGGGTGACCAAGGTGCGCACCGGCGACAACGAAAACATGCGCCCGTTCACGGCAGCAGCCTTCGGCGAGCTGGTGTAAGGCGTCTTAGCCCATATGAATGCGAAACGGCGGCTCCATCAGGGCCGCCGTTTTGCTTTGGTCTGGACGAGAGGCTCTCAGGCTACTCAGTCGTAGAGGTAATATTTGGTCCACTTGTCGCGCGGAACCTTGTCGCCGATCTGGTAGCTCAGCTCGCGCACATTGATGTGCTGCGGACCGGTGATGCAGCTGTAGGACAGGTGATACCAATCGCCCTTGCTGCGGAAGACCGCGCCGGGGGCTTCCAGTCGGTCGTCGCTCGGGACCGGGTCCTTGAAGGTGTAGGCGATCACCTTGTCCGGCTTGTAGCCGGTGGCGTCCTTGTTGATGCGGCTCATCGCCTCGGTGTCGCAGCTCTGTTCGAGGCGCGTCGCGGGGTCGAGCTTTTCGAGCTGCTTC
This sequence comes from Hyphomicrobiales bacterium, assembly GCA_900465665.1. Lineage (GTDB taxonomy): Bacteria > Pseudomonadota > Alphaproteobacteria > Rhizobiales > Rhizobiaceae > Rhizobium. The sequence goes on along the minus strand of UBJO01000081.1, from coordinate 2,590 downwards.
TTGATCGCCGGATCGACGGCGAATGCGGTGGGTGCAAAGGCGGAGGCGGCAAGGCTGAGAGCGGTCAGAACGAGGGCGATACGTTTCGGCATTACTGAAGAAATCCTTTGCAAGCTCATTCCGGAATGCTGCGCGGCCGGCTCAGTAAGGGCAACCTTGGAGGCCGCCCGGCCATGGCAGAATTCCGCACGATGGGAGCGGACTTTCTTAAATATTGTGGTCACATCAAGGCAAGGTGAGGATTGCTTGGGTTTTGCACAGTCACCATTTAGCGAGCGTCGCATGGCACTCTTGCGCGTGGCTTTTGCCGCTTGATCGACAGCGCTTGCGTCTCTATCTCTTCACAACCTGAAATGCCGACCCCGGAGCTCCCCTTGTCCGTCTTCAAAGATCTGCCGAACCCGCCCGTTGCGCCGAAGAAGCCGCATTCCGACACGCGTCACGGCATCACCCGCACGGACGATTACGCCTGGCTGCGCGCCGACAACTGGCAGGCGATGTTCAAGGATCCCTCGATCCTCGACCCCGAGATCCGCAAGCATCTGGAGGCGGAAAACGCCTATATGAACGCGGCGATGGAAGACACCAAGCCGCTGCAGAAGACGCTGTTTGCCGAGATGCGCGGGCGCATCAAGGAAGACGACAGCTCGATCCCGATGAAGGACGGGCCTTTCGCCTATGGCACCTTCTTCGTGACCGGCGGCGAGCAGCCGCGCTACTTCCGCATCCCGCGCGACGCCGACATCAAGGACGAGAGCCAGCGTACCGTGCTGCTCGACGGCGACAAGGAAGCCGAGGGCAAGGCCTATTTCCGGCTGGCCGGCATCGACCACTCCACCGATCACGATCGCGGCATCTGGGGTTATGACGACAAGGGTTCGGAATTCTACACGCTGAAGGTTCGCGACCTCAAGACCGGCGAGGACCTGCCCGACCTCATCGAGAACACCGGCGGCGGCGGCGCCTGGGCGCCCGACGGCAAGAGCTTCTTCTACTCTGCGCTCGACGAGAACCACCGCCCCTCGAAGGTGTTCCACCACATCATTGGCACGCCGCAATCGGAAGACCGTCTGGTCTACGAGGAAGAGGATGCGGGCTTCTTCATGGGCGTCGGCGGTTCGCTGCTCGACGACTTCATTTATATCGACATTCACGACCACGAGACCTCGGAATATCTCTTGATCCCGACCAGCGACCTCACCGCCGAGCCTAAGATGGTCGCGGAGCGCCAGGAGGGTATCGAGTACACGCTGACCGAGGGCGGCGACGTGTTCTACATCCTGACCAACGACGGCGACGCCAAGGATTTCAAGATCATGGAAGCGCCGGTCGATAATCCCGGCAAGCAGAACTGGCGCGAGGTGGTGCCGCACAAGCCGGGCACGCTGATCATCAGCCACATGGCCTATGCCCGCCACCTGCTCTGGCTGGAGCGCAAGGACGGTCTGCCGCAGATCATGATCCGGGACCGGGCGACCGGCGAGGAGCACGCGATCGGCTTTGCGGAAGAAGCCTATTCGCTCGGCCTGCAGGGTGCGGCCGAATACGACAGCGACGTGATCCGCTTCTCCTACTCCTCGATGACGACGCCATCGCAGCTCTACGACTACAACATGGTGACGCGCGAGCGCACGCTGTTGAAGACGCAGGAAGTGCCGTCGGGCCACAACATCGACGACTATGTCACCCGCCGCGTCTTCGCGCCTGCCTGGGATGGCGTCGAGGTGCCGGTGACGCTGCTTTATCGCAAGGACACGCCGCTCGACGGCTCCGCCCCTTGCCTGCTCTACGGCTACGGCGCTTATGGCGTGACCATTCCGGCGAGCTTCAACACCAACTGCCTGTCGCTCGTCGACCGCGGCTTCGTCTATGCCATCGCCCATATCCGCGGCGGCAAGGACAAGGGTTTCGCCTGGTACGAAGACGGCAAGATGGAGAAGAAGACCAACACCTTCAAGGACTTCATCGCGGCGGCCGACTATCTGAATCAACAGAAGTTCACCTCCTACGCAAACATCATCGCCGAGGGCGGCTCGGCCGGCGGCATGCTGATGGGGGCGATCGCCAACATGGCGCCGGAGAAATTCGCCGGCGTCATCGCCGCCGTTCCCTTCGTCGACGTGTTGAACACCATGCTCGACGACACGCTGCCGCTGACCCCGCCGGAATGGCCGGAATGGGGCAACCCGATCGACAGCCGCGAGGAATACGACCAGATCGCCGCCTATTCGCCCTATGACAATGTGGAGGCCAAGCCCTACCCGCCGATCCTGGCGCTGAGCGGCCTGACCGACCCGCGCGTGGCCTATTGGGAGCCGACCAAATGGGTGGCGAAGCTGCGCGACAAGTCCACCAGCGGCGCGCCGGTGTTGCTGAAGACCAACATGGACGCCGGCCATGGCGGAGCGTCCGGGCGGTTTCAGCGGCTGGAAGAGGTTGCGTTCGAGTATGCGTTTGCGGTCAAGGTGGCGGGGAAGATGTAATCCGCTTGCGGGGTGGCGTGGGGTTACCCCCCTCTGCCCTGCCGGGCTGCCGGGGCCGAGCCGCTTGTCTCGGCCCGCGCTTCGCGCCCCCCACAGGTGGGGAGATT
>UBJO01000026.1 GCA_900465665.1 Hyphomicrobiales bacterium | reverse complement strand
GAGGGGGGTATCACACGGCAAAACCTCTCAACGGGCGCACCAAAACCTGCGCATCGCCCCAAAGCTCGCCCTCACGGCCCCGAAAAACGCGCCTCCGCAAGATCCGCCTCACGCACCAGCTTCTTCATCAGCTCTTCCGAGAGCTTGCGGTTCTTCGCCAGCCGGAAGAACTCGGCGCGTTCGGCCTTCACGCCGGCCAGCCGGAGCTTGCGTTCGATCTCTTCGCTGCGGCGGGCGAGCATGGCGTCGTCGCCGGTCTTGGAGCGGCCGGCGATGCGTTGGCGGTAGATGTCCATCAGGCGGGCGCCGGCGTCGGCGTAGAGGTCGGCATCGGCGCGGCCTTCGCCCATGTCGTGCTGCAGCTGTTCGATCGCCTTGATGGCGGCCTCGGCACCGCGAATGCGGGCTTCGTCTTCCTCGCGCTGGTGGGAGGGCTCGGCCGGCACATGCAGGTTCTTCAGCAGGAACGGCAGGCCGATGCTGGCGGCGACGAGCGAGACGATGATGACGCCGGCCGCGAGGAAGATCGACAGGTCGCGGCCCGGGAAGGGGGAGCCGTCGCCCATGGTCAGCGGCAATGTCAGAACGCCGGCGAGCGTGATGGCGCCGCGCGCGCCGGCAAGCGAGGTGGCGGCAACGAGGCGCCAGCTCGGGCGGGTGAATTCGTGGCCACTGCGGGCGGCGCGATAGAGCGTGAAGCGCAGCGACACCCAGACCCAGGAGAAGCGCAGCGCGGCGAGCGCCACATTGATCGCGACGATGTAGACGATGAGCCACAGCGGGTCGTAATGCCCGGTTTCGCGGACGATATTGATGGCGCTGGAGGCGATCTGCGGCAGCTGCTCGCCGAGCAGCACGAAGATGACGCCGTTCATGGCGAATTGGACCGTATCCCACACGGCGGTGCGGCGCACGCGGGTGACGGCGGATGCGCGGCCGCTCTGTTCGCCGAAGCTCATGGTGATGCCGGCCGCGACCGCCGCCAGGATGCCGGAGCATTCCAGGTGTTCGGCGATCAGGTAGGCGGCAAACGGCAGAAGCAGGCTGATGAGGATCTGCGAACCGGTCTCCTCGCCAAGCCGGCGGGTGAGGAAGCGCTGCAGCTGCATGACCGCCCAGGTGACGCCGACGCCCATCACAATGCCGCCGATAGCCACCCAGAAGAAGGTGCCGACCGCGTCGGTCAGCGAGAAGGTGCCGGTGAGTGCTGCTGCGACCGCAAAGCGCATGCAGACGAGGCCGGACGCGTCGTTGAGCAGCGATTCCCCTTCGAGAATGTGCATCAGACGGTTGGGGATCGGCACGCGCGCGGCAATGGCGGAGACCGCGATCGGGTCCGTCGGCGAGAGGATCGCGGCCAGCGCGAAGGCGACGGCGAGCGGCATGGAGGGGATGAGCACGTGAATGAGCAGGCCGACGCCGAGGACGGTGAAGATGACGAGGCCGAGCGCCAGCTCGAGAATGACGCCCTTGTCGCGCAGCAGGCCTTCCTTGGGGATGCGCCAGCCATCGAGAAAGAGCAGCGGCGGCAGGAAGAGCAGGAAGAAGAGATCGGGATCGAGGCTGACACCGAGATCGGCCACCGAGGCGATGACGGCGCCGAGCGCGATCTGCACGAGAGGCGGCGGGATCGGGATCGGGGAGAGCCTGGTGAGTGTTCCGCTAACGACTACTGCAAACAGCAGGATCAACGAAACGCTGATGCTTTCCATGAAATGCCATGTCCTTCGTTCTTACCGTCGAAGTTCGGTTTTGCGGGTTTTTGGCTGTCGTTGCAACGGCGGGGCTACTGGTTCGCCCGACCTGCGACATTGCGCCATAGGCGCGTGCACTGTGGGTCAAGTGCTTGAAGAGGCTGGATCCGCTTGCCCATACACGGCGGGCGGTATCGCAAGGACAGGCTGTTTCGGCTCCCCCGGCGGAGCCGTGTTGCGCGCCAATCAGGCGGTCTTGTAGTTCAGAAGTCTGGTCGATCACGCAGTCTGCGTGTTGTCGGTATCGGAGGCGAGCGAGGAGCCGTAGGTGGTCTGGTAGGCGCGGATCGCGGTCTGCATGTCGGTGAGGATCTGCGTGACGGCGGTGTTGTCGCCGGCGCCGGCACTTTCGGCGATCTTCGACGGATCGGCGGAGAGAACTTCGCTGGTCGTAAGCTTGCCGTCGTTGTTGCTGTCCATCAGCGCCAGAATGCCCTTCGGGCTGTTGCCGGAGAGGCTGCCATCGTCGCTGGACCCGTCGTCGCTTTCGCTCGACTGCTGCAGCTGCAGCATCAGGGAGAGGATGTCGGCTGCGATCTTCTGGGTGACGCTGGCGCTATCGGCGGTGCTGTTTGCCGTCGAGGCCTTGGTCGTCGTTGTCGCGGTCGTGCTGCTGGTGGTGTTGGCTGCGGCCAGCTAGTCGGCGGAGACGATGCCGTCGCCGTTCTTGTCGAGGCTGGAAATATACTGGGAGCCGTTGCCGCCCAGGGAGGAAACACTGGTCACTTGAATCTCCTTTGCGAGTCCATCGTGAAAACCGTCCTTCATGGACGAACAGGGACGGGCTAAGGTGATTTGCCGGCGGCGTCAAAAGGGGAATGTTGTGATGAATTTCAGCCGATTGACCGAGGTCGGTGGGCGGGATTAAGATTTCGTTTACTCTATGTGTGAGGCGATTCGGGGCTGGGGCACCCGGCAACCGATTGTTTCAGCAGCGAAAACCCCACAGGCGGCGTCATCCTCGGGCTTGTCCCGAGGATCTAAGCACGTCGCCGAGAGTGCAACGGTGCGGCTTTGACTTGGTGCCTGCGAACACCCGCAGCGCTGTCTTTCCTCGTGTCCATTCCCGTCGAGCAAGTGGCGCGGTTAGCAGATACTCGGGACGAGCCCGAGTATGACGCCGAGAGTGGAGTGACGGTGCAGCCAGACATCGGGTGACAGCCATCAACCGCTTGTTTCCGCAGCGAAAACCCCATTCGCGACGTCATCCTCGGCCAAGGTGCCGAGGATCTAAGCACGTCGCCGAGAATGCAACGGTGCGGCTCTGACGCGACGCCCGCAAACACCGGCAGCGCCGCCTTACCCGTATCCATTCCGGCCGAGGGCCGAGGGGACGGCATCGCGCCGCGCCTCAATCCCCGTGCGTCTCGTGGAAATCGGCCTGGCCGCGCTTCCAGTAGCCGGCGGCCTTGATCCAGGGCTTGGGATGGCCTCGCTCCTCGACCATGACGACACGCAGGCGCTTGGCGAGGACGGTTTCGCAAGCGATCCAGACATAGCCGTCGCCTTCGGGCAACATGATATCGCGCAGCACCTGTTCGAGATCGTCCGTGGTGCCCGCCGGCTGTGCGCCGCGATGCAGCCAGGTAACGGAGAGGTCGGCCTTGCTGGCGAAGGGCTGCTCCTCCTCGGGGCCGGCGACTTCGGCGATGACGATCGCCTTGGCACCTTCAGGGAGTTCCTCGAGCCGGCGGCCGATGGCGGGCAGGGCGGTCTCGTCGCCAACCAGCAGGTACCAGTCGAAATCGGTGGAGACGACGAAGGAGCCGCGTGGGCCGCCGAGGCCGAGCTTGTCGCCGGGCTTGGCGTTTAGCGCCCAATCGGTGGCGGGGCCTGCTTCGTGCAGCGCGAAGTCGATGTCGAGTTCCCCGGCCACGGGATCATAGCGGCGGGGCGTGTAGTCGCGCAGCGACGGGCGGTTTTCCGGGTCGATCAGCAGCTTGCGCTCGGGGCCCATCTCCGGAAACGCCGGTTCCTCGCCGGGGCGGGGCACGAGGATCTTGACGTGGTCGTCATGGCCGAGGCTGACGAAGCCTTCGAGATCGGGCCCCTCGAGCGTGACGCGCAGCATTTGCGGCGTGACGTGTTCGACGCGGCGGACGGTGAGCACGCGGCGCTTCAGTTCATGTCGGACGCGTTCGATCAGGTGGCGCTTTTCGGTGGCGGATGGCGTGGTGTTGGCCGTCATCTTTGGTTCCTTCTTCAAGGACCGGGACGCTCAGGACGCAGGCACGCCGCGCCGCTCGCACCCCGGCTTCGGGTTCGATCAGCGCGTTGGTTGACGTTAACGCTTACGTGCGGCGCCGCTCTCAAGGAGCTGATGCGGCAGATGTGTGTCTTACCTAGCCGGGGCCGAGAGGGCTGGCAAGATTAAAACATGATATTTTAGTGAAGCTTTTGTAATCTTCGGCCGCTCTTGCCGTTTCGCGCGATTTCTGCCTTGCTTCGATCAGCCGTTCAACCGAAAGCCAGAGCCATGCCCGAGCCGGATCCGGAAGAAAAGATCGACGCCACCTTCCGCAACGGCTCGCTGACCGCCGCCGGCATCATCCTCGGCTTCTGCCTCACCTTCATCAGCCGATGGGTCTCCAACCCGAACGACTGGAGCCCGATCGACATCGCGCCGATGCTGCTGCTCATCGTCGGCATCGCGCTTCAGGTGAAAGTCTTCGCCGATCTCCTCGCGCGGGATTCGCTGATCGCCGCCAAATACGACCGTTCGCGACGGCTGTTTCTCATCGGGCTTACGATCGTGGCTGTGGGGATTGGGCTGGCGCTGCTCAACGATATATTGGGGCTGGGGTCGATGCCGATCTTGGGGTGAGGGGATGAAGATGATGAGCGAGCTTTCACCCGCTCACCCTATTCATTCAGCTGATCACGTCCCGACGATCTTGTTGCAAGCGAGCGCGATCGCCGGGTTGCCGACGATGGCCAGTGCAAGGGACATTGCGATCAGGGATAGAGAGTAGCGTTTCATGGCATCCTCCTATTTAGGCCCGTGACTATGGTGCGGGCGCCGGGAGTATGCGGGAGGTGGGGTTATATGCGAAGTCACGAAAGGGTGACGGCGGCTTTGGGCCGCCGCGTCTTCTCTACCCGACCGCCTCGACAAACCCGTCCAGCACCCGCTTCTCGCCGGCCTTGTCGAAGTCGATCGTCAGCTTGTTGCCCTCGATCATCTTGATGTTGCCGTTGCCGAACTTCATGTGGAAGACGCGGTCGCCGACGGTGAATTTCGAGGGCTGGGTGGCTGTCGACTTGGCGACGAGTTCGCCGTCGATGGTGCGGGTCTTCGGGCCGCTTTCGCCGTAGCCGATGCGCTCGACCGAGTGGCCGGAGCGGGAGCCCCAGTTGTCGCGGGTGGCGTCGTTGCTGTTTTGCTGTGCGCGTTTCCAGCCGGGGGTGGAATAGCTGTTGGCGAAGGGCTCTGCCTTGTCGAAGCGCGACTGGCCATAGCCGCCGCGGCCGTAACCGCCGTAGCTCTGCTCGACTTCGGCGACCTCGACATGGGTGTCCGGCAGTTCGTCGAGGAAGCGCGAGGGGATGGTCGATTGCCACAGGCCGTGGATACGGCGGTTGGAGACGAACCAGATGTGGCAGCGGCGCTTGGCGCGGGTCAGCCCCACATAGGCGAGGCGACGTTCTTCCTCCAGCCCAGCGCGGCCGGTCTCGTCGAGCGAGCGCTGGTGCGGGAAGAGGCCTTCTTCCCAGCCGGGCAGGAAGACGGTCTCGAATTCCAGGCCCTTGGCCGAGTGCAGCGTCATGATCGACACGGCGTCGAGGTTCTCGTTCTGCTCGGCGTCCATGACCAGCGAGACATGCTCGAGGAACCCGCGCATGGACTCGAAGCTCTCCATCGAGCGGATGAGTTCCTTCAGGTTGTCGAGGCGGGCGGGGGCGTCGGCGGTCTTGTCGGCCTTCCACATGTCGGTATAGCCGGACTCTTCGAGGATCTGCTCGGCAAGCTCGGTATGTGATGTGTTTTCAAGCCTTTCCTGCCATCTGCGGAAAGATTGAATCACGTCGAACAGCGCCTTGCGCGCCTTCGGCTTCAGCTCGTCCGTCTCGATCATGTCGGCGGCTGCCGCCAGCATCGGGATGTCGCGGGCACGGGCATAATCGTGCAGCGCGCGCACGGTCGTGTCGCCGAGGCCGCGCTTGGGGGTGTTGATGATGCGCTCGAAGGCGAGATCGTCGGCTGGCTGGGCGACCAGGCGGAAATAGGCCATGGCATCGCGGATTTCGAGGCGCTCGTAGAAGCGCGGGCCGCCGATGACGCGGTAGTTGAGGCCGAGCGTGACGAAGCGATCTTCGAACTCGCGCATCTGGAAGGAGGCGCGCACGAGGATGGCGATGTCGTTCAGCTTGTGCTGATTGCGCTGCAGCTGCTCGATCTCGTCGCCGATGGCGCGGGCTTCTTCCTCCGAATCCCAGGAGGCGTGGACCTGCACCTTGATATCATCGGGGTCGCGGCGGTCGGTGAACAGCGTCTTGCCGAGGCGGCCTTCATTGTGGGTGATCAAGTGCGCTGCAGCACCCAGGATATGGGCGGTCGAGCGGTAGTTGCGCTCGAGCTTGATCACCTTGGCGCCGGGGAAATCCTTCTCGAAGCGCAGGATGTTGTCCACTTCGGCGCCGCGCCAGCCATAGATCGACTGGTCGTCGTCGCCGACGCAGCAGACATTCTGCGGCTCGCCCTTGGGGCGCTGGGCGAGCAGGCGCAGCCACATATACTGCGCGGTGTTGGTGTCCTGATATTCGTCGACCAGGATATAGCGGAAGCGCTGGTGGTATTCCTTGAGCAGATCGGGCGTCTTCCGGAAGATCGCGATCGGATGCATCAGGAGGTCGCCGAAATCGCAGGCGTTCAGCGTCGAGAGGCGCTGCTGGTAGGCGAAGTAGAGTTCGCGACCCTTGCCGTTGGCGAAGGCGCGCGCGTCGCCCTCAGGAATGTCGGCGGGGCCGAGGCCCTTGTTCTTCCAGGTGTCGATCATCCCGGCGAACTGCTTGGCCGGCCAGCGCTTGTCGTCGAGGCCCTCGGCCTGGATCAGCTGCTTGACGAGGCGCACGACGTCGTCGGTGTCGAGAATGGTGAAATCGGAGCGCAGGTTGACGAGCTCGGCGTGGCGGCGGAGCAGCTTGACGCCGATCGAGTGGAAGGTGCCGAGCCAGGGCATGCCCTCGACCGCGCCGCCGACCAGATGGGCGATACGCTCCTTCATCTCGCGGGCGGCCTTGTTGGTGAAGGTGACGGCCAGGATCTGCGAGGGGAAGGCGCGGTTGGTATTCAGGATATGGGCGATGCGCGTGGTCAGCACGCGCGTCTTGCCGGTGCCGGCGCCGGCGAGCACGAGGACCGGGCCTTCCAGCGTTTCGACGGCTTCGGTCTGCTCGGGATTGAGGCCATCGAGATAATCCGGCCGCTCTCGAGCACCGCCACGAGCGGCCATGGCACGGGCGGCGAGACCTCCCGATGCCGGAGCCGAAACGGGCGCTCCTCGTGCGGGAGCTGCGGGGGCCTGCTGCTTGCGCGGCGCTTCGCCCGGCTCCTCGTCGAAGAAGGGCATATCGTCGAAACTGTTGCTCATGGCGCGTAATGTAGTGATTCGGATCGGAAAGACCAGAAAAGATGTTCTGGTTTCATTCCCGGTCCACGGGATGTTGGGTGTTGCGGTGGGGAGCGGGTGGCGTTGTGCGGCGCCTCGTGTCCATTCACGTCGAGCAAAACGAGGGCTTAGCAGATCCTCGGGACGAGCCCGAGGATGACGGTTGAGGATGGTGGTCGCGTCTGTAACCTATTGAGGTAGAAGAGCTTTCCTCTCTCTCGGCGTCATCCTCGGCCTTGTGCCGAGGATCTAAGCACGTTTCCGCGAGTTCAACGGCGCGGATGAGCTTCAACGCTTCAAAGGATAGTGGCCCGGTGCGGCGCCTCGCGTCCATTCACGTCGAGCAAAGCGAGGGCTTGGCAGATCCTCGGGACGAGCCCGAGGATGACGGTTGAGAATGGGGGTCGAGTCTGTAACCTATTGAGGTAGAAGAGCTTTCCTCTCGCTCGGCGTCGTCCTCGGCCTTGTGCCGAGGATCTAAGCACGTTTCCGCGAGTTGAACGGCGCGGATGAGCTTCAAGCGTCCAACACCCGAGCGCGCGGTGACCCGATCACCCCTTGATGAAGTCAAGTACATCCGCGTTGAAGCGTTCCGGCTCGACCTGGGCGAGGCCGTGGCTGGAGCCTTCGTAGACCTTGAGCACGGCGCCCTTTACGATCTTGGAGGACTTCAGGGCCGCAGCGACGATCGGGACGATCTGGTCGTCGTCGCCGTGGATGAAGAGGGTCGGCTTGTCGATCTTGCGGAGGTCGTCGGTATAGTCGACCTCGGAGAATTCGTGGATGCAGTCGTATTCGCCCTTGATGCCGCCAGCCATGCCCATCAGCCAGAAGGTCTCGCGCAGGCCCTCGTTGACCTTGGCGCCGTCGCGGTTGAAGCCGTAGAAGGGCATGGAGAGGTCGCGGAAGAATTGCGAGCGGTCGAGCGCGGTGCCATTGCGGATGCCGTCGAAAACGTTGAGCGGCAGGCCCTCGGGGTTGGCGTCGGTTTTCAGCATCAGCGGCGGAACGGCGCCGACCAGCACCACCTTGGCGACGCGCTTGGTGCCGTGGCGGCCGAGATAGTGGGCGACTTCGCCGCCGCCGGTGGAATGGCCGATCATGATCAGGTTCTTGAGGTCGAGCTTTTCGATCAGTTCGGCCAGATCGTCGGCGTACTGGTCCATGTTGTTGCCGTCCCAGGTCTGGGAGGACTTGCCGTGGCTGCGGCGGTCATGGGCGATGACGCGGTAGCCGTTCTGGCCGAAATAGAGCATCTGCGCTTCCCAGGCGTCGCCCGAGAGAGGCCAGCCATGCGAGAAGAGGATCGGCTGGCCGGTGCCCCAATCCTTGTAGAAAATCTTCGTTCCGTCCTTGGTGGTGATCTTCGGCATGCTCGTCATCCTCTTTGCGTTCGCTGTTGAATGAATGGAGCGGCGGGCGCGCTTGCGGCCCATTGCGCGACGGCAGAGAACATCGGAATGATCAGAAACGAAAGCACTATTTGCCGGTCCGGCGGACATTCACTCCTGTGGGTGCGCGCTTTTGCGAGGACGGCAACGTCAGGGCGAGATGACCGACATCAGCCGGTCACCAACAGTTGACATTACAATGCTGTAATGGGCGGCCAATTTGCTTGCCGCTGACCTGCAATCGGACAATAATTCCGGCGTTGCGCGGCGATTTGCCACGTAAGCGCCTCTTTCGATCGACCCTGGACAACCTCGAGTCCCTCTGGAGACGTGAATGTCATTTTGGAAGCAGTTTACGATCTGTCTCATCGTTATCGCCGCTGGCGTTACCGGATGGGCTGTCTTTGTGCCTGGTGCGCGCGATACGCTGCGCAATGCCGGCGTTCCCGAAGCACTTGTTGGCAAGGCGATCGATCCTGACAATGCAGGCCGCGCCGCAGCGCCTGCAGCTGGCGGTGAGCAGGCGAGCAATCGTCGCCAGGGTGGTGGCAATGGTGGCGGTGGCCGCAATGGTGCCGTGCTTGTCGTCACGCAGGCTGTGGTACCCGGTGTCGTCAACGACCGGCTGGGTGCGATCGGCACGGGAGATGCGATCCGCTCGGTGGTGGTGACGCCACAGGCGAGCGGTCTCATCCGCGAAATCCTCGTCAAGTCCGGCGACCGGGTCAAGCAGGGGCAGATCATCGCCAAGCTCGACAGCGAGGAGCAGGTGATCGTCAAGGGGCAGGCCGAAGTCGCGCTGAAATCGGCGGTCGAGAAGTCCAGCCTCTACAACAATATCAAGTCCAGCGTGTCGCGCATGGATGTGTTCGATCAGGAGATCGCCGAGCAGAACGCGCGGCTGCAATTGCAGGCGGCACAGCTGAGCCTCGACCGTCGCAACATCCTGGCGCCGATCGACGGGATCGTTGGCATCATGCCTGTCAATATCGGCGACAACGTCTCGACGACGACGCCGATCGTGACGCTCGACGATCGCACGGAAATCCTCGTCGACTACTGGGTGCCGGAGCGTTTCGCCAATACGGTCAAGGTCGGACAGGCGGTCGAGGCGACGTCGGTGGCGCGGCCGGGGCAGGTGTTTTCGGGCGCCGTCGAGGCGATCGACAACCGCGTCGATCCGGCGAGCCGTACGCTCCGGATGCGGGCGCGGATCAACAACGCCGCCGACGAGCTGCGCGCCGGCATGTCGTTCAGCGTCGGCATGCGGTTCGATGGCGACCAGTATCCGGCGGTCGATCCGCAGTCGGTGCAGTGGGATTCGCAAGGCTCCTTCGTGTGGCGCGTGGCCGAGCAAAAGTCGCACAAGGTGCGCGTCAGCATCGTGCAGCGCAATCCCGACTATGTGCTGGTCAAGGGCAACCTCGATAATGGCGACCTGATCGTCACGCAGGGCCTGCAGCGCGTGCGCGAGGGCGGGCCGGTGCGCTCCGAAGGGGGCGAACTTGCCGCCAAGGAGCCCGTCACCTGATGAGCGAGAGCGGCACCCACAACAACACGCCTTCGGGCAAGCAGACGTTTACGGCGCTCTTCGTGCGCCGGCCGATCCTGGCCCTGGTGTTCAACACGCTGATGATCGTCGCGGGTCTCGCTGCCTATGTCGGCATCGAGGTGCGCGAGCTGCCTGACGTCGATCGGCCGGTCGTGACCGTGCGCACCACCTTCGACGGCGCGTCGCCGCAGACGATCGATCAGGAGGTGACCAAGGTCATCGAGGGTGCGTCGGCGCGCGTCAGCGGGCTGAAGTCGATCTCTTCGAGCTCGCAGTTCGGCCAGAGCCGGGTGACGCTGGAATTTTCAGATACGGTGGACCTCGCGGTTGCTGCCAACGACGTGCGTGACGCGATCGGGCGGATCACCGACCGGTTGCCTGACGACGCCGATGCGCCGCAGATCGTCAAGGCTGACTCGGATTCGCAGCCGATCATGCGTCTCGCCGTCACTTCCACCAAGCTCAACATGGATGACCTGACGCTGCTCGTCGACAATGAGGTGATCGACCGGCTGGCCTCCGTCGATGGCGTTGCCGATGTCGAAAGCTATGGCGACCAGGAGAAGGTGTTTCGGGTCGATGTCGACCAGTCGGAGCTCGCGAGCCGCGGGCTGACGATCGGCGATCTCACCAATGCGCTGTCGAATGCGGCACTGGACGTGCCGGCGGGCTCGCTGAAGAGCCCGACGCAGAATATCGTCGTGCGCGCCACCGCCAGCCTGCAAAAGCCCGAGGATTTCGCCAACGTCATGTTGCTCGACCGCGTGCGGCTGGGCGATGTGGCGACCGTGACGCTCGGACCGCGCGACGGGCAGACGGCGCTGCGCTCGAACGGGGTGCCTGGCATCGGTCTCGGCGTCATCCGACAGGCGCAGTCCAATACGCTCAATATCTCCAACGGTATCAAGGCCGCGGTCGAGCAGTTGTCGAAGACGCTGCCGGAGGGTACCAGGATCGCGATCACCAGCGATGACGCGGTGTTCATCCAGGGCGCCATCCACGAAGTGGTGCTGGCGCTGGTGCTGGCCGCAGTCATCGTTACCGCCGTCATCTATCTCTTCCTGCGCGACTGGCGGGCGACGATCATTCCGGCGGGGAGCATGCCGGGGGCGCTGATCGGCACGCTGGCGGCGATCTACATGGTCGGCTTCTCGATCAATATCCTGACGCTGCTGGCGATCGTGCTCGCGACCGGTCTCGTGGTCGACGATGCGATCGTGGTGCTCGAGAATATCGTGCGCCGGCGCGCGCAGGGCATGGGGCCGCGCGCAGCGGCCGTGCTCGGCACGCGCGAGGTGTTCTTCGCGGTTATCGCGACGACGGCGACGCTGGCCGCCGTGTTCATTCCGCTGTCGTTCCTGCCGGGGCAGGTCGGCGGCCTGTTTCGCGAGTTCGGCTTCGTGCTTGCATTCTCCGTCGGCCTGTCGTCGCTGGTGGCGCTGACGCTTTGCCCGATGATGGCGTCGCGGATGCTGACCCGGGAGATGAAAGAGGATCACGGCATGCTCGGCCGCTTCGGCGACCGGTTTTCCAGCGCTTATGAGTGGTGCCTGCAGCGTTGCCTGAATGCGCCCTTCGTCGTCATCGTGTTCTCGGTGATCTTCGCGGGCGCCGCCGTCCTTGCCTTCACCGGCGTGAAGAGCGAGCTGACGCCCAACGAGGACCGGGCGATGGTGATGATGCGGCTGACGACACCGCAGGGATCGAGCCTTGAATATACGCGCGACAAGCTGCAGCTGGTCGAAGAGTATTTGCAGCCGCTGGTAGATAGCGGCGATATCCGCAACGTCTTTTCCATCTCCGGACAGAACGGGCAGGCCAATAGCGGCTTCATGGTGCTGACGCTGGCGCCCTGGGGCGAGCGCGATCGCACGCAGGGCGAAATCGTCGCGGATATCAATCGCGCGGCTTTGAAGGTTCCGGCGCTGCGCGGCAATGCCATCCAGTCCAACAGCCTGCGCATTCGTGGCGCCGGCAACGGCTTGCAGATGGCGTTGATCGGCAGCGATTACGATGCGCTGACGCAATCGGCGCTGAAACTGGTGCAGGCGCTGGACGCGACCGGCCGCTACGACACGCCGCGTCTCGCCAACGAGCCGACGCAGGCGCAGGTCTCGATCTCGATCGACCGCGAGCGGGCATCGGATCTCGGCATCAACATCACCGGCCTGTCGACCGCCATCCAGTCGCTGCTGGAAGGGCGCTCTGTTGTCGACGTGTTCGTCAAGGGCGATGCCTATCCGGTACTTTTGACCTCGAACACGCGACCGCTCGACGATCCGACCGATCTGGAGAACGTGTTCCTGAAAACCGGCGACGGCAAGATCGTGCCGATGTCGGTCATCGCCTCGTTGCAGGAGGGCGCCGTGGCGCCGCAGCTCAATCGCGAGCAGCAGCTGGCGTCGGTGGCGATCACGGCTGGCCTCAAGGATGGCGTGTCGCTTGGCGACGCGGTGAAAGAGGCCGTGACGCTGGCCGGACCGCTGCTTCCCTCGGGTGCGCGGTTGATGCCGCTTGCGGAAGCGGCGACGCTGGAAGAAAACGCCAACGGCATGGCGCTGACCTTCGGTTTCGCCATCATCATCATCTTCCTGGTGCTGGCGGCGCAGTTCGAGAGCATGCTGTCGTCCGTCATCATCATGTCGACGGTGCCGCTGGGGCTTGCGTGCGCGGTCTTCGCGCTTGTGATCACGGGTTCCAGCCTCAATATCTACAGCCAGATCGGGCTGGTGCTGCTCGTCGGCGTCATGGCCAAGAACGGCATCCTGATCGTCGAGTTCGCCAATCAGCTGCGCGATGAGGGCCAGGACGTCAGGGCATCGATCGAGAAGGCCTGCGCGCTGCGTCTGCGTCCCGTGATGATGACGATGATCGCCACCATCCTCGGCGGCGTGCCGCTGGTCTTCGCGCATGGCGCGGGTGCCGAGGCGCGCGTGGCGCTTGGATGGGTGATCGTCGGCGGGCTTGGTTTCGCGACGCTGGTGACGCTGTTCATCACGCCCGTCGCCTATCTGCTGATCGCCCGCTTCGCCAAGCCGCATGCGCATGAAGAGGCACGGTTGCATCAGGAGATGGAACATGCCGAGCGGCCGAAAATCGTTGCCGCGCGGGATCAGCTAGAAGCTGCCGAGTAAAAAACGCCGCCTGGCGACGATGCCCTCGGGGCGGTTGCGGGCGGCGTTTTCGCATAGTTTCCGAATAGTTGCATAATGGGCTAAATTAATTGCGACTTTTAGATGTTTTTTAAGCATAAGCCGTAATCATTGGCATCGATACCGATGGTCTCCCAGCGTTTCGGGAGGCTGCGCGGCGCCGCTGTTTTGGCGCCCCCGGACATGAGTGTTCGCGGCACCGGTTCATTTGTACCTGTTGCGTATTGTTGTGTTCGGAGTTCTGTATCCGTGAGTATTTATCGGCGCACTTCGGTGGATGCCGCGCTTTATGTATTGCGCGACATCGGGAATAAACTGACGACGACCCAGAGGCAGGTCTCGACCGGCCTCCGGGTCGAACGCGCCTCGGACAATGGCGCCTATTGGGCGATCAGCTCGACATTGAAAAGCGACCAGAAGGCGCAGTCGGCGGTGCGGGATGCGCTGGGGCTGGCGGCCGCGACGATGGATACGGCCTATACCGCCGTCGGCGAATCGACCGATCTCGTCAGCCAGATCAAGGCCAAGCTCGTCGCCGCCACAGAGGATGGTGTCGACAAGGACAAGATCAATCTCGACATCACCCATCTGAAGCAGCAGTTGCGGGCCGTGTCCGGTGCCGCGAGTTTCAACAGCGACAATTGGGTGGCGATCGACGATGGCGATGATCCGGCCAAGCCGCGCGAGATCCCGGCCTCGTTCACGCGACATCCCGACGGAACTGTCGAAATCGGAACGCTGAGCTACGAGGTCGATATCGCGCCGGTGGGGTCGACGACATCCAACGACGCGCGCTATCTGATCGACGATCGGACCACGGGCTCGGGCGAATATGGGGCGCTGACCTCGCAGTATTTCGCGACGGAACTGGGGGCCTCGAAGAACTATGTGATGCTCGCCAGCGCCGGCAATACATCAGGGCAGGTCGAGATCGGGATATCGTCGAGTACGACGACGGCGGAGGTCAAGGAGATGGTCTCGGTCGTCGACAAGATGCTCGGGCAGATGACGACGATCGGTTCGTCCTTCGGCGCGCTGGAAAAGCGCATCAGCCTGCAGAGCGACTTCGCGCAGAACTTGGGCGATGCCTTCGCGCGCGGGATGAGCAAGCTGATCGATGCCGACATGGAGGAGCAATCGAGCCGGCTGGCGGCGCTGCAGACGCAAGAGCAGCTGGGCCTGCAATCACTCAACATCGCGAATGCCACCTACGACACGGTGCGGCAGCTGTTCCAGAACTTCTGACGCCGCAGAGCCTTCGCGAATTCGACACCGGCGTCGCCGACGCCGGTGACTTTTTCGGGAGTTCCGGCTCTAAGGCTGTGCAATCCATCGATTTTCCAGTATTCAGGGCGCGCGCTTCATCTTCTTGCCGCATTCCTTAATACTGCTCGCATCACCATCGAATTGGAGATACGCCTGTCCATGATCAAGAAATTCATCCTTCTCGCCGTTGCCGCGACCTACCTTAGCGCCTGCACGACGACGGATCCGTATACGGGCCAGCAGAAGATGTCGAACACGTCGGGCGGCGCGCTGCTCGGCGCCGGTGTCGGCGCATTGGCGGGTCTGGCTGTCGGCGGTTCGCCGGTCGGTCGGCGTAACGCGGCGCTGATCGGTGCCGGTGTCGGCGCTCTCGCCGGCGGCGCGATCGGCAACTACATGGACCAGCAGGAATCGGAACTGCGCGCGCAGCTTCAGGGCACCGGCATTTCCGTTACCCGCAACGGCGACAACATCATCCTGAACATGCCGTCGAACATCACCTTCGACGTCGACCAGGATGCCGTGAAGCCGGGCTTCTACCCGACGCTGAACTCGGTGGCGATTGTGCTGCGCAAGTTCAACCGCACGCTGATCGACGTCAACGGTCACACCGATTCGACCGGCAGCCTGCAGCATAACCAGGATCTGTCGCAGCGCCGCGCCGAGTCCGTCGCCGGCTATCTCGGCGGCCAGGGCATCGACCAGCGCCGCATGTCGGCCGTCGGCTTCGGCCCGTCGCAGCCGGTGGCCTCCAACGCTTCGGAAGCCGGACGCTCGCAGAACCGTCGCGTCGAAATCCAGATCGCGCCGATCACCCAGAGCTGATCGGGCTCGATCGAGAGTTAAGACGGCCGGGCTCGATGCCCGGCCGTTTTGCGTTAGAGTAGTTTGAATTACGCAATTCCGGACGGAAAACCGCTTCACACTTTCCCTGGCATTGCTTCAAGGGTGCATGACAGCGCCCTTGGTTATCTTGTCGACGATCTTCTTGTCGGCGCGGATGGCGATGCCGACCACCTTGGCGTCATCAGGCGCGTACTCGGCGAAGACGGCACGGTTGGCGGCGTCGTGGCCGGTCGCAAACATCTCCTCGATGAACAGCGATGCGGTGATGCCGCGCTCCAGCGTGCGGCGGTGGATGGTGGACATGGTCTCCTCGGGCGCCGCCAGCACGATGATCGGCTGGATCGAGAGCGGGTTGTAGAGATTGCCAGAGCGGTCCTTGTAGGCGTCTCCGATGATCTCGGGGTTCTGGCCGGTGATCCCGCTCATCAGGAAGGCGGTGACATTCAGTGTCTGCCAGGATGGAAGATTGTTTCGCAGCACGATCGCAATTTTGGTATCAAACATTCCAGTCTCTTTTCATGCGGGTTTCGACGTCGGTTGGATGAGGATCTAAGCCATCACGCCCTTGAGGGTCTTGAACGTTTGTGCACGGAGCCGGGCACGGACGGGCGCGCCATTGCACCCGGCGCGGTTGCGCCTGGGATCGTCACCGCGCCCGCCTTTCCTGGCATCGAGCGCATCGAGGCGCAGTTCGCGGGAAACGCGTTTGAGCCGCATCGTCACGATACCTATGCGCTCGGGGTGACGATCAAGGGCGTGCAGACCTTTTCCTATCGCGGCGAGCGGCGTTTCAGCATGCCGGGGCAGGTGATCGTGCTGCATCCCGACGAGGAGCATGATGGCGGGGCGGGGACGGATCACGGGCTGCAGTACCGCATGCTCTATCTGGAACCGGCGCTGCTCTTCGATTGTCTGGAAGCGGCGCGCATCGGCTTGCCTTTCGTCGATCAGCCTGTCTTCAACGATCCCGTGCTGGCCGGCACGCTTCTGGCGGCGCTCGGTGAGCTCGACCGGGAGCTGGACGAGCTCTTCGTCGACGACTTCGTGTCACGCGTGGCGGATGGTCTGGCACGGCATGCGGGCGCTCCGCCCCGACCGTTTGGCAACATTGCCTGGCAACGGGCGAGACTGGCGCGGGATTATCTTGAGGCGCATGCGACGCGACCGGTCACATCGGGCGAGCTAGAGGCGGTGACGGGGCTCGACCGGTTTCAGCTGGCGCGGCATTTCCGGGCGGCGTTCGCGACCAGCCCGCACCGTTATCTCCTGATGCGGCGGCTGCAGCAGGCCCGTGCGATGATCGGGGCCGGGGAGGCGCTGGCGGACGCGGCGTTTGCCACCGGCTTTGCCGACCAGAGCCATTTCAACCGGCATTTCAAGAAGGCCTATGGCATGACGCCGGGCCAATGGGCGGGGCTGCGGCGCGAGGGCTTTAGACAGGATTTTCCGCAAGGCCGGAGCGCCGGGCGATGAAGCGCGCGAGCATCGGGCCGGTCAGGAGGATGATGAGCAGGCGTCCGGTCTGCATGGCCATGACGAAGGGGACATCGACATTGCTCGATGCGGCGATGATGGCGACGGAATCGGCGCCACCCGGGCTGGTGGCGAGATAGGCGGTCAGCGGATCGACGCCGGCGAAGACATGCAGCGCATAAGCCATGCAGCCGCAGAGCGACATCAGCGTCAGGATCGAGGCGGTCACACGCGGCAGGGCGCGGGCGGCATGGGCGATGATCCCGCGGGTAAAGCGCAGGCCGATGCTCCAGCCGATCAGGGCATAGCTGATCGCCAAGAGCCACATGGGCAGCTCGATTTTCAGAAGGCCGAAGCCCTGCAGCAGCGAACCGGTGAACAGCGAGACGATGATGGTGCCCCCGGGAATGCGGAAGCGCGTGGCGCAGTAGGCCGACAGAGCGGTGAGCACGACGGTTTCGATCAAGGCCGGCCAGTCGATCGGCGGAAACAGGATGAGCGGCGGCGGCTCGCCGCCATCGGCGGCCACCCACAGGCGCGCGACGACGGAGGCTGCGACCGCCACGAAGACGACGCGCAGATATTGCATGAAGGCGACGAGGCGGGCGTCCGCGCCATAGGCTTCCGACATGATGACCATGGCCGATGCCGCACCCGGCGACGAGCCCCAGACCGCCGTCGTGCCCGGGAGTACTTGCCAGCGGGTCAAGAGCCAGCCGAGCAGGCCGGCGGCGGCGATGACGGAGAAGATCATCGCAAGAAAGAGCGGGGCATCGGTCGCCATCGTCTGCAGGATATCGACGGTGATGGCGCGGGCCATCATGAAGCCCACCAGCGCCTGGCCGAACAGCAGCGGCGCACGCGGAACGCGCAGCGATCCCTGGCCGATCGATACCGCCAGCACGATGGCGGCGACCATCGGGCCGATCAGCAGCGAGGCGGGCAGGCCGAGCATTTCCAGGCCGACGACAAGAATGGTGGAGAGGGCAAGCAGGAATGCCCAGCGCGGCAGGCTGGCGGTTCGGAGTTTGCGGCTGGCGTCTTTCAACGGCTTATCCGATGCATGTCTTGCCAATGCTGATGACGGGTCGATGCGACGTCTGGGGGAGCGGCAGAGGCTTTGCTGGAAAATCGGCGGGCGCCGATGGCGTGCCGTGGGTATAGGCGCGGGCGGGGCCGGGGGTCAATTGCCAATTCTTGAGCTTTTACATCCTGACGTTTGCGGCGAGGAAATCGAGCAGCGCGCGCACCCGAGCCGGTAGAGGGCCGCCCTGGCCGATATAGACGGCGTGGAATTCCTCGGTGTCGTGGGGATTGAGGTCTTCGAGAAGCGGGACAAGGCGGCCGGCCTCGATGTCGCAGCGGACGGTGAAGCGGGCGAGGCGGCCGAGGCCGGCGCCCGACAAGGCCATGTGCCGCATCGCCTCGCCATCGGCGACCTGGATGCCCGGGGCAAGAGGTAAGCGGATCACGTCGCCGCCATCGCGCATGGGCCATCCCTCGACGCTGCGGGCATAGGAGAGGCCGATGCGGCGGTGATGTTCGAGATCGGACACGGTGGCCGGCGTGCCGTGTGTTTCGAGGTAGCCGGGCGAGGCGACGATGACCATGTCCGTCGCGCCGAGCTTGCGGGCGATCAGCGTGGAGCTCTTCAGCGGTCCGGCGCGGATGGCGACGTCGGCGCGGTCGTCGAGCAGATCGACGACCTTGTCGGTGTGGGAGATATCGAGCGTGATCCTGGGGTGGAGGGCGAGGAAGCCCGAGACGAGCGGCGCCAGGATGTGATTGCCGAAGGAGGCGCTGGTGTTGATGCGGACTGGGCCGGCCGCGAGTTCTCCCGACGATGCGGAACGCTCGGCCTCGGCGATGTCGGCAAGAATGGTAACGCTGCGCTCATAAAAGGCGCAGCCCTCTGGCGTGAGTTGCAGTTTGCGGGTGGAGCGGTTGACGAGGCGGGCGCCGAGCCGGGCTTCGAGCCGCGCGACCAGCTTGCTGACGGCCGATGGCGTCATGCGGCAGGCGTGGGCGGCGGCGGTGAAGCCGCCCAGTTCGACGGCGCGGACGAAGACTTCCATCTCTCCGGAGCGGTTGATGTCTGGTCTGCTCATGATGACTTCAATTCATGAATTGTGTGCCTGAAGACAATCTATTTCATCGTGTATGGAGTGTCTATCTCTTGTGAAGAAACAGGAGACTGACGATGGAATACAGACAGCTTGATGCATCCGGCCTTCGGGTGCCGGTGTTGAGTTTCGGCGTGGGAACGTTCGGCGGCTCTGGGCCGCTCTTCGGTGCCTGGGGCAATACGACGGGCGCCGAAGCGTCGCGGATGGTGGATATCGCGATCGAGGCGGGAGTGACGCTGTTCGATACCGCCGACGTCTATTCGGCGGGCGCGTCGGAGGAGGTGCTTGGCCACGCGATCAAGGGCAGGCGTGATCAGGTGTTGATCTCGACGAAGACCGCGCTTCCTGTCGGCGACGGACCGGGGGATTGGGGGACGTCGCGCGCCAGGCTGTTGCGGGCGACGGATGCGGCGTTGAAGCGGCTTGGCACCGACTACATCGACCTTTTGCAGTTGCACGCTTTCGACGCATCGACGCCGATCGAGGAGGTGCTTTCGACGCTGGAGCAGCTGATCGATGCCGGGAAGATCCGCTATATCGGCGTTTCCAATTTTTCCGGATGGCAGCTGATGAAATCGCTCGGCGTATCCGCTCAGCATGGCTATCCGCGCTATGTGGCGCATCAGGTCTATTACTCGCTGGCCGGCCGCGACTATGAGTGGGAGCTGATGCCGCTTGGCGCCGATCAGGGCGTCGGGGCGCTTGTGTGGAGCCCGCTTGCCTGGGGGCGGTTGACCGGGAAGATCAGGCGCGGGCAGCCTCTGCCCGAGGGAAGCCGGCTGCACCAGACGGCGGAATACGGGCCTCCCGTCGACGATGAGAAGCTCTACGATATCGTCGATGCGCTCGATATCGTGGCCGAAGAGACCGGCAAGACCGTTCCGCAGATCGCGCTCAACTGGCTGATCGGCCGCCCGACGGTATCGAGCGTGATCATCGGCGCGCGCAACGAGGAGCAGCTGCGGCAGAACCTTGGTGCAGTCGGCTGGTCGCTGTCGAAAGAGCAGGTCGCGCGGCTCGACAAGGCGAGTGCCGTCAGCGCGCCATATCCGTATTTTCCGTATCAGCGGCAGGAGGGTTTCGCGCGATTGAACCCGCCGCTCGTCTGAGGTCGCTGATGGCCGTACCGCTGCGGCTATTCTGCTACTAGACAGCCGCCATCTCTTGTCTCATACCAACGTGCCCTCGGGCAACGACGGTAAGGAGATCAAAGAGATGGCGCTCAAAGACGCAAAGGCTGGAACACGCAACGAGGCGGGTATCGCCAGCGTTCTCGGCATCCTGAAACAGAACTTCGGCGAGCGCTTCCAGACCGGCCAGTCGTTTCGCGAGCAACACGCGCACACGACCACCTACATTCCCTCGCAGCTTCCCGATGGCGTTCTCTTCGCCGAGAGCGCCGATGACGTGAAGGCGGTCGTGAAGGTCTGCGCCGAGCACAAGGTTCCCGTTATCGGGTTTGGCACCGGTTCGTCGCTGGAAGGGCAGGTCAATGCGCCGAACGGCGGCATTTCGATCGATTTCAGCCGGATGAACCGCGTGCTTGAGGTCAATATGGAAGACCTCGACTGCACCGTCGAGCCGGGCGTCACCCGCGAGGACCTCAACACTTATCTGCGCGACACCGGCCTGTTTTTCCCGATCGATCCGGGTGCCAACGCCTCTATCGGCGGCATGACGGCGACGCGCGCCTCCGGCACCAACGCGGTGCGCTACGGCACGATGAAGGACAACGTTCTTTCGGTCACTGCCGTCACCGCCAATGGCGAGGAAATCCGCACGGCGCGGCGCGCGCGCAAGTCCTCGGCCGGCTATGACCTGACGCGGCTCTTCGTCGGCTCCGAGGGTACGCTCGGCATCCTGACGTCGGTGACGCTGCGCCTGCAGGGCATTCCGCAGAAGATCGGCGGCGGCGTATGTGCGTTTCCGACGGTGCGTGCCGCTTGCGACGCCGTCATCATGACGATCCAGATGGGCGTTCCCGTCGCGCGCATCGAGCTTCTTGACGCCCTGCAAATCCGCGCCTGCAACGCCTATTCGAAACTGAACTACGACGAGAAGCCGACGCTGTTCGTGGAGTTCCATGGCACCGACGAAACGGTCGCGCTGCAATCGGCGCAGTTCGGCGAGATCGCGGCCGAGTGCGGCGGCGGCGAGTTCGCCTGGACCGTCAACGCCGAGGAACGCAGCAAGCTCTGGAAAGCCCGCCACGATGCCTATTGGGCCTCGCGGGCGCTGGCGCCGGAGATGGCGGCGCTCTCGACCGACGTCTGCGTGCCGATCTCGCGCCTGGCCGATTGCATCGGCGAGACGCAGGCCGATATCGAGGAGCACGGTCTTCTGGCTATGATCGTCGGCCATGCCGGCGACGGGAACTTTCACGTGCTGCTCCTGTTCGACGACAAGACGGAGGAGGGGATCGCTGTTGCCGAGGGCTTCGTGGCGCGCCTCAACAAGCGGGCGCTTGCGATGGACGGCACCTGCACCGGCGAACACGGGATCGGCCAGGGCAAGATGGCGTTTCTTGAAGAGGAGCTTGGGGGCGCGGTCGATCTGATGCGCCAGGTCAAGCATGCGCTCGACCCGGATAACATCTTCAATCCGGGCAAGATTTTCCATTCTGCCTGAAAATCAACACTCTGTTTTGATCTTGGCTTGCTTGCGGCATGAATGCCGATAGGGATTGAGAACAGCGTAGCGAATCGGAGCGCCGCCGGGAAAGCGTGGGCGTAACAAGGAATTGCGCGGTTTGTTGCCTGAAAGCGGCTTCACACGCTTCGGGTTGATGATCTAGGGTCAAAACTCGATCGGGTTTCCTGATCGAGTTTGGCCTTGTGTCCGCGGTGTAGCCCGAATGGAGAATGATTGACTTGGTAGGCCGGTTTCTCGTCGTACTGGGTGGTGTGGTTGTCGTGGCGCTGTTCGTGGCGCTGTTCGCGCCTATGTTCATCGATTGGACCGGCTTCCGACAGAATTTCGAGGATCAGGCCAGCCGTATCATCGGCAAGAAGGTCGTGGTCCATGGCGCGGTCGATGCGCGCCTTTTGCCGTTTCCCTCGGTGACGATGCACGACGTGCGCGTCGGCCAGGAGCAGGACGGGTCGCCGATCGTGCAGGTCGAGCAGTTTTCCATGGATGCGGAACTGGCGCCGTTTCTCTCGGGCGAGGCGCTGATCTTCGACATGCGCGTGGTCAATCCCAAGGTCAAGCTGCGGCTCTTGAAGGACGGCACGCTCGACTGGACGCGCGGCAGCCAGCCGGAAATTCCCGCCAAGACCGTCGTTCTCGAGAACGTGCATGTCAGCGGCGGCGACGTTCAGTTCATCGACGATCAATCCGGCCGCACACGCCTCGTGACCGGGATCAACGCCGAGATGTCGGCGAAATCGCTGGCCGGGCCGTGGCGGATCGAAGGTGACGCGGCGCTCGACGGCGAGCACGGCAATTTCCTCATCTCCAGCAACCAGCTCGACGAAAACGGCGTTCTCAGGATGCGCACCCGGCTGCAGCCGGACAAGCATCCTGTGTCGGTCGATCTCGATGGCGAGCTGAAGCTCGTCGACCGCAAGCCCAACTACCAGGGCACGATGTCGGCGCAGATCGAGCGCACGGGCACCAACCAGGCCAAGGGCACCGACAAGAGCCAGCCACCAAGGCTGAAGGGCAAGTTCGAGCTTACCAACGAGAGCATCCGCATCCCCGAATACCGTCTTGAGATCGGCGCGGTGGAAGACCCCTACGTGGTGACCGGCGAGGCGACGCTCGATACCGGCGTGAAGCCGCAGTTCCTGCTCACCGCCGATGGCCAGCAGATCGACGTCAACCGCATCGGCAACCAGGGCTCCGGCGGCAAGACCTCGCGCGATCCGAGCCTTTCTGCCAAGCAGCGGCTGAATGCGCTGATCCAGATCGTTTCGCAGATCCCGGTGCCGCAGGTGCCCGGCAAGGCGAGTGTCAGGCTACCGGCGATCGTGGCGGGGGATACCACCATTCGCGACGTGCAGCTCGATCTGGAGCCGGCCGGCAGCGGCTGGACGATCGACCATGCCTTCGGCACGCTGCCTGGGCGCACGCTCGTCGAGGGTAACGGTCAGCTGACGCTGCAGGGCCAGCCATCCTTCAAGGGCGCGATCACCGTCGCCTCGAAGCAGCCGACGGGACTTGCATCGTGGCTGTCGGGTGATGTCGATCCGGCTATTCGATCGCTGCAGCAGGCCGGTTTTTCGGCGAATGTGAACCTCACGCATGAGCGGCAGACGTTCGACGATCTCGAGATCGCGGTTGGTCCCGCGACGCTCAAGGGCAGGCTCGACCGCCAGGCGGTGCCGAACCAGGCGCCGACGCTTGACGTTGCGCTTGCCGGCGATGCGTTGGATCTCGATGCGCTGCGAGCGCTGACGGGTCTGTTCACCGGGCAGGATGCTGGCAATAACGTTCTCGACCACAAGATCAAGGCGCAGCTCAAGGCCGACAAGTTCACGGCGTTCGGTGTCGAAGCGGGCGATGTCGAGACGAGCTTCACGATCGCCGACGGCGCGCTCGCCGTGGACAAGCTTTCGGTGAAGAACCTGGCGGGCGCCGAGTTCACGGCGACCGGCCGTGCCGAGGGATCGTTGCTCGACTACAAGGGCTCGGGCGAGATTACCTTCAAGGCGGCCGATCCCGGCCCGTTCTTCACCATGCTGAAGCAGAAACTGCCGCAGCATCCGGTCATGGACCGGCTGGTGCGCAACGCCGCCTGGTATACGAATACAGCGCTGCGCGGCGCCGTCACGCTCGGCGGCGATCAGGGCGATGGGCTCTCGGTGACGCTTGCCGGTGTCGCCAATGGCAGCCGCGTGAACCTCGATTACCGCATGTCCGACCTTCTGGCGCTGACCGGCAAGGGCACGACGAGCCTCGAGGCGACGCTTGAAAACAATGTGACGTCGGTGCTGTTCGGCCAGGCGGGGCTTGATCCGTTGCCCGTCGACGCGGATGCCAACGGCCGCATGACGCTGAAGGTGCAGGCGGAGGGGACCGATCCGGCCGACGCCAACCTGACATTTGCCACGGACCGTACCTCGTTTACCGCCGCCGGCAAGGTGGATATCCGGCCGCAGAGCTTCATGAACGGGCAGCTGGCGCTGTCGCTGGAGAGCGCCGATCTCGATCCTTATCTCGTCATGAACGGCATCGGCGTGCCGCAGATGGGGACAGGCCTGCCGTTCAAGCTGACGACGACGGCGGCGATCGATGGCGACAAGGTCGCTTTCGGCAACATTACCGGCCATGCGGCGGACAACGAATTCACCGGCGCCATGACGCTTGATCGCAAGGCCGAGCGGACGACGGCCTCGGGCGATCTGGCCCTGACGAAGGCCGATGCCACCTGGCTGGGCGAGGCGGTCTACGGGCCGATGACCGATCCGGCGAACGGCAATCTGCTCGCGGCGCCGCTCGGCATTCCCGTGTTCAAAGACATGGATGTCAACCTGAAGCTTAACGCCAAGCAGTTCTGGCTCGGCTGGTCGAACCCGATCACCGACTTCACCTCCAACGTCGCCTACAAGGGTGACGAGCTGCAGCTGAACGACATGAAGGGCAACTGGGACGGCGGCACTGTTGATGCCAATGTGAAGTTCACCAATGCCGATGGAACCGGTTTCCTGCAGACCAAGCTTGCGCTTGCCAATGCCGATCTCGGCGGCGTCGTGTGGCAGCGGGACGGCGGTTCGCCTGTGGCCAGCGGCAAGTTCGGGCTGGCGCTGTCGATGGAAGCATCGGGCAAGTCGATGAAGGATATCGCAAGCTCGCTCAACGGTTCCGGCGAGATGAAGCTCGGCGATACCAGTGTGCGCGGTCTCAATCTCGGCATGCTGGCGCCGCTTCTGTCGGCGACCGACCCGATGCAGGACCAGCTGAACGCGGGCAAGGTGCATCCCATCGTCGAGACCCTGCTCAACAACGGCGAGGCGAAGTTGCCGGCGACGGCGGTGCCGTTCAACGTCACGGATGGGGTGCTGAGGGTCCAGAACGTGACTGTCGCCACCGACCAGGCGACGCTGACGGGCAATGCGCAGATCGACCTGCCGCAGGAGCGGATCAACGCGTCGCTCGACATCAATCTCAATCCGATGGGCGAGGCGCTGACCGGCGCCGACCCGTCGATCCGGCTCGATTTCTCCGGCGTTCTCGGATCGCCGGGCCGGGTGATGGATGTCACCGATATCACCGGGTACCTCTCTCTGCGGGCCTTCGAGCGCGAGCGCCGCCGGGTCGAGAAGCTGCAGTCGAACGTTCTTGAACAGCAGCGCCTGCGCCGCGAGGTGTCGCTCGCCAAGTTCAACGATCAGGAGCGTGAGAAGGCCGCCGCCATCGAGGCGCAGCGCAAGGCGGAGGAGGAGCGGCTGAGGCTGCTTGCGACACAGCAGGCCGAACGCGACCAGGCGGCAGCAGCCGCCAAGGCCGCAGCTGAAGCCAAGGCGCAGGCGGAAGCCGCCGCCAAAGCCAAGGCGGAAGCGGATGCCAAGGCCGCAGCCGAGGCGGCGCGCCGGGCGCAGGAGCAACTGATCACGCCGCCGCAGAACTCGCTGAATTTCAACACGGTGCCGGGTTTGCCGGGGGTGCAGGTTCCGCAATGATGTTCTTGCGCGGCCGGTGTCGGCTGTGGGTGAGGTCTCAGCGATTTTGGGCGCGGGCGACGATGTCGTTGACGAAAGCGGCCTTGGCGGCGGTGTAGCCGTCGCCGTCATATTCGAAGTCCCCGGCCAGCTTGAGCTTCAGCGCCTGATAGTCGGCGGCGACTTGCGGGTGGGTTCTGAGATAATCGCGAAACTGCATGCGCCGGTGGTGCGTGGCGTGGCCTTCCGGGCATAGGTATATCCGCTGCCTGGGTGCTGTGGTGCGCTTCATGAAGGCGAAGATATCGGCGTCGTAGCGATTGCCGCGCGGCTCGTAGCCGGCCGCTTCCATCAGCGGGCAGGCGTCGATGACATCGGCCGGAGTGGGCATTATCACATCGATATCGATGAGCGGCTTGGCGGCCATCCCCGGGATGGAGGTGCTGCCGATGTGATGGATATCGAGCACACGATCGCCAAGCAGGGTTTTCAGGGCGGCGGCGATTTCGCGGAAGTGCGTCGGCCATGCCGCATCATAGGGGACGATCTCAACGCGCTCCGGCATCCGCCGCTTCCGTGTCGTCGTGCTGGCTGTCCTGTGGCGTGGCGACCGGCGATTTCAGCCAGGCGAGCACGTGCAGGCGCAGTGCCGAGGAGAGGTTGCTGTCGGCGTCCCTGTTGTCGTCGATCTCGGAAATCAGGCCGGCGAGCGGGATGGTGCGGGCGGCGGCGATGGCGGTGAGCTCGGTCCAGAACTCGTCTTCCAGCGAAAGGCTGGTGCGGTGGCCGTGGAGCGTGATCGAGTGCTTGCGGATCATTGCGCGGATTGTTCGGAAAATGAGTCCGCAAACGCACACAAGGGATTGATCGCGGAGTCTTTTTCGCGGTTGCGCTCGGTCATTCTGCGTCGTCGTTCTTGTCGATGCGGCCTTGATCGTGCGTGCGCTCGGCCTTGTCGTTCAAAGCCTTGGTGAGCTGCCTTTCCTGCTTGGTGCGGCCGAAGGAGATGCGGTTCTGCTCGGCCTGCTTCTCCTTGTCGGAGCGGGCCTGCTTCTTCTTGAACTGGCGGAGATTGACGATTTCGGCGCTCACGGGACACCTAAACTACAAAACAGGCGATATGAAAAAGGGAAGCGATTGCTTCCCTTTGGTTCTTACTGCTTCTTGCGGAAGGCGTCGAGAGAGACGACCGATCCGGCTTTCTTCTCGTCGCCGTCGGCGGGCTTTGCCGCGGCGTCCTCGGTCTTTTCCGCCTTTTCGGGGGCGACCGGGTAGGCGGTGATCTCGGCTTCCGGCAGTTCGTCGCTATCGGCGAGCGGCACGTCGAACTCGAGTTCGAAATTGACCGACGGATCGTAGAAGCCGCGGATGGCGTTGAACGGGATGAAGAGCTTTTCCGGAACGTCGGAGAAGGAGAGGCCGATCTCGAAACTCGATTCGGTGACCTTCATTTCCCAGAATTGGTGCTGGATGACGATGGTCATCTGCTCGGGATACTTGGACTTCAGGGCCTGCGAGATGCGAACGCCGGGAGCGCCGGTCAGAAAGGTGATGAAAAAGTGATGCTCGCCCGGCAGGCGGCCGGTTGCCGCGACTTCCGACAATACCTTGCGGATGACGCCGCGAAGCGCGTCCTGTGCCAGAATGTCGTACCGGATATGATCCTGCCCCATGCTTTCCCTGTCTTTCTTTCGTCCGTACGTCTGTTCCAAGCCTATATGCCATGCTCAAGCGGCTTGGAAAAGCCCGCAGCCGAGTCATGCTTTCGCAAATCATACATGATTTGAGCTTGGGGGAGAAGGTGAAGGCTTCTGTTGCCAGGTGCCTTCGGACCCCGCCTTAAGGTGCGAACCTTCAGGACTTAATTTGAAGTGTCACACCGCGATTAAGCAGCGAGACGAGCTTCCGCATAGTTGTCGTTTGCAACTACAATTTTAGCCCGATAACGGCGGTACAATGCCGAGCAAAAAGACGATCTTTACACCCTTGTCGATCCTGTTTCGCCCCCATCAAAAGCCGGCCATCTCTTTGTAAGGCCGCCGGTTTTTGGTGGAGGCGCCGGGTACCGCCCCCGGGTCCAATAGGCTTATTACACCGCTCGTTTATCGCCATAGCCAATCCGAAGACTGGCAAGCGTGATATAGTGTTTTCCTGAGCGCATGGGAAGAGCCATCGTCACAAAAGCATCGTGGTCTTTCAAGGAATCACCGGGAAAAACACGGGGGCGT
The DNA here is from genome assembly GCA_900465665.1 of Hyphomicrobiales bacterium. Classification (GTDB taxonomy): domain Bacteria; phylum Pseudomonadota; class Alphaproteobacteria; order Rhizobiales; family Rhizobiaceae; genus Rhizobium. The sequence continues at coordinate 48,445 of UBJO01000026.1, read as the reverse complement.
GATTGGTTTTGGCCGTCGATGGGCTTAAATATGGGAAAAATGGAATCGGCGGCGGGCGATGAAGCAATATCTCGATCTCTTGAACCACGTGATGGAAACCGGAACCGACCGCGGCGACCGGACCGGAACCGGCACGCGTTCGGTGTTCGGCTACCAGATGCGCTTCGATCTGCAGGAAGGGTTTCCCGTCCTCACGACGAAGAAGCTGCATCTGCGCTCGATCATCCATGAACTGCTGTGGTTCCTGAAGGGCGACACCAATATCGCCTATCTGAAGGAGCATGGTGTCTCGATCTGGGACGAATGGGCCGACGAGAAGGGCGACCTCGGTCCTGTTTACGGCGCGCAGTGGCGCTCCTGGCCGGCGCCCGATGGCGGGCATATCGACCAGATCGCCAATCTGGTGTCCGGCCTGATCAAGAACCCGAACTCACGCCGCCATATCGTCTCGGCCTGGAATCCCGCCGAAGTCGACAACATGGCGCTGCCGCCGTGCCATTGCCTGTTCCAGTTCTACGTCGCCGATGGAAAGCTGTCGTGCCAGCTGTACCAGCGCTCGGCGGACGTGTTTCTGGGCGTGCTGAGGTTTTCCGCGATAGCGCCCCCTGGAGTGAGTGTAAGTCACTGTTATCACTGAAGCGCAGGCCCCATACTAGGAATAGCGCTATTACGAGTGAGTGACTTTACTCGTCGAAATTTCCCACCTTGACACCGAGCCGCGGATCGCTCCCAATCTACGCGGAAGATCGGAGACCCATATGCGAGTGCACCCAGAACAACAGTATCTTGGAATCATGTCCGACCTCCTCGATCACGGCGATCGACGGATGGACCGGACCGGCGAGGGCACCGTGTCGCTGTTCGGACGGCAAATGCGTTTCGATTTATCTGATGGTAGTATTCCGATCTTCACCACCAAAAAAGTGTTTTGGAAGACGTCGGTGAAGGAGATGCTTTGGTTCCTTAAAGGCGAGACGAACATCGTCGGTCTTCTAAAAGAAAATGTACGAATTTGGACTGATTGGCCATTGGCAAAGTACCGTAATCAAACAGGCGATCAGATATCTCAGGCCGATTTTGAGAATCGCATCTTGTCCGACGTGGCATTCGCGGAAAGATGGGGCGACCTTGGCCCGGTTTATGGGAAGCAGTGGCGACGGTGGAAGGATGCTAAAGGTCGCGAGCATGATCAGATTGCGACCGTAATCCAGACGCTAAAGAACAATCCAACGAGCCGCCGCATCCTGTTTCATGCTTGGAACGTGGGCGAATTGGAATCTATGGCCCTGCATCCGTGTCATATGACTTATCAGTTTCACGTGGCTTGGCCGAACGGACCCGCTGAAAAGCCGCGGCTATCCATGATGGTCCATCAAAGGTCCTGTGACATCTTCTTGGGCGCACCGTTCAACATTTGCCAACAGGCAGCGCTGTTGGCCATGATCGCACAGCAGGTGGACATGGATCGTGGGGAGCTGGTTTGGATTGGGGGCGACACCCACCTCTATCTCAACCACCTAGAGCAGGCGAGAGAGCAGCTTTCCAGAGAACCGTTCCAATTTGCGAAGCTGCAGCTCCGTCGGAGATCATCCATCGATGACTATGTTATCGAAGACTTTGTTGTTTCCGACTACAAGTCGCACGAACGGATCGAAGCACCCGTAGCGGTTTAGATCGTTCCATACCCCATCTATGGAGAAGCGGCCGATGGCTACCAAGCCCTCGAACGAAGACGCACGACCATTGCGGCTCAAGCTGACCAGTGATTTACAAGAAGGTTCGCTCTATCCCAATTGCAGAGGCCGGATAGACCGTTCGCACTACCTGAAAGTGCTGAAACTGCAAAAATCGAAAGATGTCGTTGCTGTCTTCGACGAGTTCGACGACATTGCGCGGTCACGGTTAGAGGTGTCGGAAGCCGACCTAGTGCGCATTGGCAATTTCCTCGAGACAGCTCTCCAGAACCGGAATTTGGCTCTCGAAGGTGGCCGCATCAACCGGAGATTTGTTGAGCGCGTGTTCGGCTTTCCCCCACTAGCCTTCGACAAGTCACCAGCCGCAGAGTTGTTCTTGAAGTTCGACCATGTTGTCGTCGAAGGCGATTATAGATATGACGGGGCTGCAGTTACGGCCCTTGAAAATCAGATTATTATCAATCCGCCCCCGACACGTTCTCCCTTTATGCGTAGAACGATAATAAGGCCAGACGGTTTGGACCCTTTGACCGACCGGCTATCGCGCGCGTTGGAGGAAGATTTCGAGAACGGCGCACTGCCGCTAAACAAATATGGTCGAATACTCAGAAAGTCCTACTCTGATCGCTTTAACGTAAGTCGCAGCGCCTTAAATAATTGCAGGCACCTGTTCTCAGCCGTCGAGCGGAGATCGGGAGGGGTTGCTTCCCGATATGCAGCCTTGGTCCCCGAGGTTAAAGCTTGGTTCGCGGACGAACTGAGACGCGGCACGCTGGTGCTTAACGATGATCGTCAGGTATCTGTGCGGCATATTATGGACCGCTTTAACCTCACTCGCACGACAATCAAGAGAACAGCTGCAATGGTCGAAGCCATTAGTTGGATGAATGAGGAAATCATCCGGCTGAAGTATTTCCCGAAAGCCAAACTCAATGTCGTCCAACGTCTTGTTGCAGCGCTTCCGGTTTCGTCGCTTAACAAAGATGGGCTAACGGTCAATCGCAAAGCCCTGATCAGAGCCAAGGTCGTGAAGGCCCATGACTTGAGAGATACCAGTGCGTTGCGAGCCATATACGAGTTCGAGGCTAAACATCGTGAGATCGTCGCCTCCGATGCTCTGAAGGCGATTATCAACGACTGGGTGTGGGACTTCTCCGAGTTCGTCGACGACGGCTGGCCGTCCGATGTTGCGATAGCAATCCGTAACGCGTTTGCCGCGAATTCATCGGAACTGACGACAAACAAACTGACCGCTCTCCGTCTCGCTTCTGCTTTTTTGTTCAAATATTTTTCAGGCAAGACCACGGACGCCGCACGGGCCGTTTTTTTCTCGATTTCTTCGAGACATGATCTCTCACCAGCATTGTGGACCCAGGCTCTCCTCGAAGTTCAAGCGCTCCTTGAAAACACTGTTCCAGATGTTTCTAAGAAGAACCAGGCTGGCGTCTTCAACCGTGCTATCCAAATCTATGCGGACGAGGGAATACTTCCTAGCGCAGAGTCCAGAATAACGTTGACCGGCAGCGAAAAGAAACATGGGCGCAAGTCTTTAGCAGAACTCCTACCTCCGGTGTCTCATTCGTCGGGCTATTCGGCCGCCTCCGTAGCATCTCGCGATAACGGAAGCCTTGGTTCAGCTTCGGCCGAATATGTCCGATTTGCGCGATGGGTGCTCATGCAACGGGAGACCGAGGGCAAACAGGACGAGCCCCCGGAGAGGTTTCTTGAGGTCCTTGAGCAAGAATTCGTCGCACAAGGGGATTCGCTTCCAGGTGATCCGGTCGACGCGATCATCAACGTCTTGAGCCGTCGACTAGGCTTAATTCACGCGGCCGCGTCACGCCTTTTCAAAAGGTGGCAGGCTCATTATCAACGCGGTCAATTGATCCGCGCTTCGGGTCGTTTCTCGCCAGAGTTGGTCGATGTTCTCTTCGGCGACAATCGACGAGGTATCCAATACTCTTCGGCGTTACTGGAGTTTTTTCCCGTTCGACAGAACCTCGAACAGGCCTTGGCTAACTTTTTGCGTTTAATCCAGGATCGTTGTTCTGGAATTGTCCCCGTTTTTCGTCCTGATGGCGACGTTTTTTTTCGAAACAGAATCGATGATCTTCGTCTGTCACACGCGGACGTCCAAGCTTTCCTCGTTCCGCACAACGACGCAGTCGATGCGGCGATAATAATGAAGATGGTTGAGACAGGTGCCAATAACGCAGTCTGTCGAACTGTTTTCGAAAACGAGATCGAGGATGCAGACGACCTGGGCTACAGAAAAATCACAGGTGAGAAGGCTCGGGCCAAAGGGCGGCCTATCTACACACATCTCCCCCGAACATCGGAGGCCCTGAAGGCCATTGAGTGGTTGAAGGAAAATCGCGCCGTTTCTAGCGGGGCCGCCTCGCCATCCCAAAGGGACTTTCTCTTTCACGTTATCGTGCGCGGTAAGGTCACACATCCTAGCCCCTACCTGCTTGGTGAAACCTTCAGAAAGCTGATCGAGGGAACCGACGAGCTACGCGACCTCGGTATTACACCCGGAATGATAAGGACAAGCGTATTACTCATGGACGCACTGACCTCGCAGGGCGATCTAAGGATGGGCATTGCGCGAGCTCATCACGACCCGGCCCAAGCCAGTGTTTATCAGATCAACTCGGTAACGCGATACATCTACGATCGAAGGTTCTCTAATTTTCAGAAAGAAGTCTCGCGCCTTATCGAGAATATCATAGAAGGCGTCCTCACGCCGTCTATGAAGCCCACTGGGACCGGAGGCGTCTGTAGTATAGGTGGATGCGCCGAAATGAAGTGTTGGGACAGCTGCCCGAATTTCGGCCTGATCGCTGATCCATTTCTCCTGTCACAACTGTTGATATGGGAAGAAGCATTAAATCTTGCACAGCCGGAATGGGAGCAAGTTCGTCCGGAGCGGTGGAATGCGGTCTGGCTGCCTCATCTCGAGATTACTCGAAAGCTAGCTGAACGCTTCAGAAGTTCGGCGCTGTCTAATTCCCTCAAGAAGAAATGGAAGATCGCCGTTGCTATGGCGGCTGAGCGCAAGGCTTCACCGGATTTTGCTATGCCGAGGCCGTACTGATGTTAAAGCCAATCGTCTTAGCTCACGACGCTGCAGAAGATTTCGAATGGGACTGGCCGCCGGACTCCGAACGCGTCGCGCCTTGGTTGGGTTGCCAGTATTCGGCGGTTCTGTGGCCGATATCAAGTGATCACCCATATCCAGGGGAAGAGGCGATCGAGATTGACTTCGCAGTACCGATGGGTGTCGGGACCCTTCTTGAATACCCGTCGCTCTATCAGTCGGCGAAGGAATTAATCTTTTGGTCCCGCCAGCTCAAGCGGATGGGTGCTTCTGCCAGTCATCACCAGTTAGCATTGGATGTTTTCACATTCGTGGGGCACCTAGTAAGCCGAGGGCTCGAGAGCTTTCCTGATATCGAGCCTCATTCTTTCGAGGCGATCATACGATTGTGGAATACTGGAGCCGGCGCACTAAGTGGCGCGCAGGCAGAGGTTGAAGCTTGCCTGAACGCATACGAGGATGTGGCTCAGCTTCCTGATCATTTCACCGTCGTAAGGCGTAACGGACGGGTATTGGCGCGAAAAGCCATTCTCCGTAGCTGCGGTTTCAGTGCGAGTAACGGTCGCACTACAAAAGCGATATTTGATGCAGCGACGGCGAGGCTTGGACTCGCCTTTGACGGCCAGGCCCAAGCCCATCCGAAGGAAATTGAGGACCGCGCTGGTCCGTTGACGAAATCCGTGAACGGCAAACGCCAAAGCATTTGGACGTTCATGTTCGAGAACCGCGGGGTAATGAACTGCGGCAATTTCACATTCGACCCTGCCAACTTCCTGCATGTCGAGGGCCGTGACGTTGATGAATCGCCGGTGCCGCCGCCGGATTTAGGCTTCAGTCTTCACGCTGGTGCGTATGCCTTTGCCCTTCGCGAAGGTCCGGCGTTGCTTGAGAGGCGGCGCGAACTTGTCGACACCTTCGGCCTAGATGGCATCAAACGATCCGTTGGTTCCTGCTGGACGACAACGGCCATGACCACTTGTCTCGCGACATGGATTCAAACAGGGCTAATGACCGCCCGACGACCCAAAGAATTGTGGTTGATGCAGAGGGACTGCCTACGCGGAGACGACACGAGCGGCTGGTACGCACAGATTTACATATTAAAGAACAGGAAGGAGTGGGTCTGGATACCTATACCTCCAAGCCTCGCCGAAGCCATTCAGCGCTTGATAGCGATATCGCCTTCGGAGCCTAGTACTGGACCGCTTTTTGCTGTGAGGTGCTTGGGTACGGGAGAGTTGCGCAGACTCGAGAAATATCCGGAGTTGGACGCGTTTGCGACAAGCGTAGGCGCTGTGGACTATCTTGCGGAGAATGACGTTCCGTCCAAATGGTCTTGGACTGGCAAACAACTTCGACGCTACACGGCCCACCTCTTCTTTTGGGGATACAATGGAAGTATCGCGGTCATCTCGCACATCCTCCACCACTTCAGTGTCGGACAAAGTGCCGCGTACACGAAGTTGGATTCAAGTACTCGAAAAGGTTGGAAGCAAGTCGAGGAGGCTTTCAAGCGAAACATCGCGCGACAGGCGATCGACGGAACCCTCGGAGGTCATGCGGGCAGGGGACTGATACGCGATGCCAAGCGGCTAAAAGACAATCTCCGCAAGAAGCTGGGAGACATGGTGATAATTGACCCCGACGACCTGACGTCCGGGATGCTCGAAGTGTTCAGGCGGAAGCTACTAGTTTTCATTCCAAAAGCTTGGGTGATTTGCAGCTGCCCAGAGACCGAAGGGGCGACCAAGCGAGCTATGTGCCGCAAGCAGCCTGGCGACGGTACGCCGCGGGAACTTGGGCCGGATTTCACCAAGGCCGGCCCGACAGTATGTCCAGGCTGCATTTGGGCGATTGAGAATGAAGTCACCAAGGCTTACGCGAGCAACGATCGGCAGCAATTGAAGTTGGCTTGCGCGGGATCAATGCAAGGAACCGTCTTGGGTGACCTGCAGGAAGCCCAGCTCTTCGCCATAATGGAACCTGCCGAGTGAACATCCGCTAGTTGGATTATTTCTCCGGCAGAGGGAGGTTGGTTGGCCAATAACCCTTACCATGCCCGACGCTTCGGAACTGAGGCACTTTTCCCCTCGTCAAAATCTTTGACATAGTCTTGTCGGGGTTTTCTCCCCCGAGTGGCAGACCAGCGTCTTGAACCGCCTTCACAAGCTCGGCGCGCGTAACTGGTCGATTCAAGTCTTTCATCATCTCGCGAGCAAGTTTTCTCACCGCATTGGATACCGAGTCGCCTTCGAAGTTGAACGACTTCGGCGCTTTCCACGTCTTCTCCGTTACTGTCTCCAGCATGTCGCTCGCCTTCTTGTCCTTTACCAGAACGTTCAAAGCCCGGACGGCCTCCAGCCTATCGGCAATTTCCTTGTCGAGGCGAGCGCGTTCTGTCTGTAGCTCGTCAAGCTGACGAATGAGTTCGTCAAGCATGCCGGAAAACGTATCTTGATTAGAAACTGCAGGAACGCTTTTCATCGATCTGGAACGACCTCCAAAAAATGTCGACACCTCGGGGTTGCCAACGCGAAAACGTCCGCGTAATGTCCCCCATGTGGGGTTCGAACGATCTTCACATCCAGTTACCCAGGTTGCCTTCTAAAATTACTGTCAGATGCTGTGATTAGCACTGCCACGCTTTGATTTCCAGAGTCGCCGCACACGCGGACGATGAGTCACGCCCAAATCTTGGGAAGGTTTGATAAATGGCCGACGCAGGACGTACATTTTTGGCAGCATCAATGGGAAAACGGCGCTTCCTTGCCCTCCACGAGGTAAACGACGCCCATTTCATGCGCATGCGAGCGCATTTCGCCCGCAAGACAGTGCTCGATTCCCTACTGCAGTGCGGACAAGTCGACCCCCGCTTGGCGATCGCCGTGGTCGCCGTGATCGTTGAAGCACGTGATAAGCGACTCCGGCACAAGGAGACGGGAGCGTGGCCAGAGAAGCCGACGTATCCTGTTCCAGCGAAGGAGACGGCGCGATGAGCCGCAATTCGTCTCCCGAGGTCCTAGCTGAATTGGCCGCCGTTAGCGTTGCCGAACGCATTGAACACAAACTGGTCTACCTCCAGCGGCTACTGGATGGAGACGCCGATCCTCCAGATACCTGGAGCAAGTTCCCTAGAAGCTTGACAGCGTACGCCAGGCTCCACAATCCGTCGCTCCGTCTTTATAGGGTCGCGAGCCCGAATGATTTCTCCACAGAAAGTGTCGACCACGGGGTAAAGGTTGCCCAGATTCAAGAAGCTCTAGGGAAAATCAACGATAAATATCCGAAAAAGCCACCCACACCAAAAGCGACCAAGGTCGGTGAGAAACTTGCCGTAAGTCGAAGCAAAGAGCTCGAAGCTGAGGCGCAGATCGACGACATCCTGAAGCAAATGCATCGCGCGGAGCATGAACTCGACCAAGAGCGGATTGCGACGGCGGGCCTGAGGCTGCAGTTGTCGATTTCACGAGACGCGCTGGCTCAAGAGAGGCTCTACGGTAGCCGTAACCCCAAGACAAAGCTGAGGCTCGTGAAATGAGGTTCGCGGAGCTCACAGGCATTTGGGGGTCGACCGAGGGGTTGTCCGGCGCTGACAAGGGTCGCGTCTATGGTTTGCGTGGGGAGGCGCTGGTCGCGGACGAAAAAGCGCTGCGCTGTTTTGTCGATGAGCAAGGCACTGTGGACAGAGAGTACCTTGCTATCAGGATAGGGTGCTCCAAGGCAGCGCTTCGACAGAACACCGTACTCCGTAAGCTAGTTAAGCGCCTGCAGAGCATTGGAGCATCGTCGGCGTCCGGCGTGGAAGGGTCTGCAGCGCAGAATGTGGTGAAGTTCCCCAATCCTTTCAAGGGCGCGAAGAAGCGACCGCGCTATACACGGGGGCGCATCATCGTCGTCGAAGTCGCCTTCGAAGACGGGGGGACCAAATATCAGATTCCTACCCTCATGTGGCCGGGTCTCGTCGATAGTGAAGTTTCGGGCTGGATGCGGACACTCGCGCTGAAAGGGCGGCCACTTTCAACGCTGCTGGAATACGCGAAGATACTTCGTGGCTTCGTCCGCTTCCGCAGGGAGCGAAACATCCTATGGGATGAAGTCACCGACGACCACATCCGACAATATCGTGACTTGAAACAGCGTCAGGGCGTTCAACTCAGACGCCGTAACATCATCGTCAATATCATCTTCCAGTTTTATCAATGGGCGGAAGAAACCTTGCGCTTGGACTACCATGTCCAGCTCTACGATCGGTCGGCTTATGACAAGGAGCTTCGTAACCATCGGTTCGCGATCACGTCAAAAAAGACGCAAAAGAGGTCTGGCGAGATCACGCGGATTAGTACACAGATCGTGCCAGATCATCCCGCTAAGTACAAGCATCGCCATACTCCAACCTCCACCGAGATTGAAAGTCTCCACGACACCCAGCTCGATAATGAGCACGGCGAACGAAATTCCCTTATGTTCGCATGGGCAGAGTACACAGGCGGTCGCCGGTTCGAAATCCTTCAGATAGCTTTGCGGCAGTTGCCGACACGCGAACAGTTGGACCGGATAATCGACGGCACTCTCGAATGGTCGATCAAGGTGATCAGGAAGGGCGGCAATACGGGAAGGCTTATACCGACCGTCGACCTGCTGAGAAGGACACTCAATTTCGTCGATAATCAACGCGCAAAGATCGCGGCACGGTGCGCGGAAGCCGGAAAGGCGGTCAGTGCATCGCTATTTATAACCGACACAGGCAAACCTCTTTCCCTGAGCACACTCAGCGATCTAAGTCGCGCTGCGTTTCGTGCGGCCGGCATCCGTCGCGCAAGTTTCCACCGCCTCCGTGCGGTGTTTGCCTTTAAGGAGGTCTCCGCAAGCCTGGATTCATTGGTTGAGGATGGAGTTGAGCTCGGCCCAGAGTCTTTGTGGAAGGAGACAATTCTTATTCGGGTCGCAGACCTGCTAGATCACAAATCTCTGAAATCCCTCAAGCACTACATCAACGACGTCTTGTCGGCCCGCCTCGTCAAATCTACCGCGTTGAGGAAACTCGAGCTGGACAGGGCGTTCACGGAAAAGGGCCGCAACGTTGCTGCCTTGGAGCGGGAATTGCGCAAGTTCGAGACGGTTCATGAGTTTATGAAGACGATGAAACTCCGGAAACCGACGAGGGAAGGGTTCGCGGTGCTCGACAAAATCCGATCAGAAATCGAGACCTACATCGGGGCCAATCAATTCTCGGAGAACGACCATGATGGAGGAGTGGCTGGCAAAAACTTCGAGACGGCTCCTTGAGTGGGGTCTTTTAATACCCACGGAGGGAGGCTCTGTGGGGTCTTTTATTTCGTGAGCGTCAACTGCCGGGGTCTTCCATTCTTTGGAAAGGAAGACACCGAAAGTTCTAATCGGGAGCGAAAGAAATGGAAGACTTCGGCTCATTCAACAGAGTGCGAGGGCGCGGGTTGGACCTCCGGAAGCTCAACATTGCGATCCGCGGCTGGATAACAGACGAGCGCAAGCGAATGTCGACGCATGGCCAAGTCAGGCAACGCGTCGTCCGCGAGATCATGCAGGAGGTAGGGGTAAGTCGATCCCGTGCTGAGGGGCTGTATAAAGACGTTGTCGACATTGGGAGGGCGAAGGCGAAGGGGCTTGCGGCAGGATCGACGCATCGATCTCTGTTGCACGACCGCAGCGCGGAGATTCTGATGATTTTGAGGGCCGAGGCGCGTTACGCGGCTGCCCGAGCGAAATTGCCGCCCCACGCTGTCACGCTAGCATACTGCGAGAGAAGACCCTCTGAAGGCGAGAAAGCCGTATCGCAGCCCGAATGGCTGCGTTCCCGATTCGAGTTCAGCTTTGATCCGTTCTGGGCGCGTCCGTTCCCTTGGCACGACAGCGACGATTTAGACCATGCGGAGTAACCGGTGATAGCAACGTCGGTCATGCAAACACCGACGCGCCGGGTAGTCGACCCACTTAATGGGATTAACAACTGGGGAGGTATAATGGACCAGAATAGTTGCGACACCTTTCAGGCGCGAATTTCAGCTCTACTGCAGGCGATCGACGAATGGATTGCCGAAGATCGTGAACTCATGTCCAGACAGGAGAAGCTCAAACGGCGGTACGTCCGTGAAATTTCAGAATTGATGGCGATGAGACGCTCTGAAGCTGAAGATCACTTTGATACGTTGCTCCAAGATCGTCAGGTGCGAGCCGGACTCGTTGACAAGGTGTTTGGGCCTTCAAGTCGCCTCTACGTTTACCGGAACGTCGTGCGCCTTCCTCGCGCTAACAAGGTTCGTCGTCGAAGGGAGTGTCCAGATTGCGGACATATTTTCGACCGTTCCGAGCTAGAAGTCGCGGTCCTCAAAGGAGAGGCGCATGATTGACGACGGACGGACGCAACGGAACGATGCCGAACGCGGTGAGGTCTCGGTGGGCGAAGTAGAGGACTTTATAGACCGGCTGCCACACGAGTATAAATATCTGGCGATCTTTGTCTTCGTTACCGGCGCACCGCCAGAGGCCGCCATCAACCTTGAGGTCGGGGCAGTGAACGGCCGGATTGGTCGACTGGGCGACTGGTTAGATATTCAATCAACGTCCAGGGTTTTTATCCATCCGTATTTGGAGCTTTTGGTGCCCGTTTACGTAAGAGGGAGACGAGCCGCGCTCCTAAAGCGAAAGAACATCTTGCCTAATGAGGAGCCGCGGCAGGTTTACCTGGATCGCAACGCGCGACCGTTCAACTTGAAGAAGGTCGACGCGGTGTTCACGCGCCTAAGCAGGAAACTGAATCTGACTGTTCCGATCACCCTTGAAGCGATCGCCTCCGCAGCGATCCAGCAGTGCGAACGCGAAATGGCGGGATGGTTGCAGTTAGGCCCCGCCAACTTGATGCTCCCGCTTTCTTGGGTGCTGGGTACGTGCCCAGCAGGCGATGATCGGCCGTAGACAGCATTCCGCCACGCGATGAGATCGGAGGCTCAGTTGACCGACGAGAAAATCAAACATTCGATGGGGTTGCGGACCGTTGAGAGTATCGGCGACGGCATAAAGATGATTTGCAAAGGAGAAGTTGCCGTTTGTGAAATCGATGCGTTCATTTCCACGCGCCTTCCTCTAACTGACCTTGCCACCGACGAGTGACGACGCTGCTTGGATGAGGCGAACAGCACGAGTACGATCGGTAGGATTATCCGATTCCTGAGGCTCGACTGATGAAATGGAAGAAGCGGAACGTCCGGGCACTAGCCGATATCATCTGCGGAAATGACGAGTACCAGAACCTATTCCGCTACCGCTCCAGCAGCTATCTGACCGAGTTTTTCGAAGACTGCGATCTTGAATATGTTCATGACGGGTCGACGCGTTGGGCATGGGTCGCCGATCGTCTGGACGAGGTGCTCCTGCACCCGCAGCCCGGACCCAACGTACCTCCGGTAGGATTCATCAACATAGTTCGCAATCTCCTGACGAAGACAGAGGCGGCGGAGGGAGACGAGGACCGGACAAAGGCGTTGGCTGCGCTCAACCGTGTGCTCACGGCCGAAGGCTGGGAGGCTTTCTACGATGATCACGGCCTTGCTCAGGTTCGACACATCGCCACGAACACGATCGCCGAAACCGCCAACCCTCATCGTCCAATGACGCCCGCCGAACTACAGCGGAAAGAACAGCTTACCTCGTACCTGGAAAGGTGCTCGGAAGACGAGTTGATCGAAGAGGTATTGATCCCTCTATTCCGGCAGTTGGGCTTTCATCGCGTCACGGCCGCAGGCCACAAGGACAAGGCGCTGGAGTATGGCAAAGACCTCTGGATGAAGTTCACCCTTCCGACGCTGCACGTCCTGTACTTTGGCATTCAGGCCAAGAAGGGAAAGTTGGATGCTTCCGGCATGGGTAAGTCGGGCACCGCGAACGTGGGGGAAATATTAAACCAGGTTACCATGATGCTGGGCCACGAGATATTCGATCCGGAGCTCAACCGTCGGGTACTCGTGGATCACGCCTTCATCGTCGCGGGTGGGGAAATCACCAAGGCAGCAAGGAACTGGCTCGGGGGACGCCTTGACGCATCAAAGCGCTCGCAGGTTATGTTCATGGATCGAGACGACATCTTGAACCTTTACGTTGTCACAAATCTTCCATTGCCGAGTGGGGCTCTTCCTTCGCCGACACTAAACAATTTCGATGCAGACATCCCGTTTTAGCGGCCGAGGAACAACATGACCGGCAAGGTAAACGAACCAGCAACAACGATCTGGGAGGACGAGCAATACGTCTACATCCCGGAGGAGTGGTTCAAATATCTACCTCCCGAAATGCAGTCCGACCTCCATGCGCGCAAGCAGGAGGGACAGGCGGTGCTCCAGGTCGTAGACAAGGACATCGGCAACCTGATCCGTCTAGCCAATGCCTTCCCGACCATGGTGAGTCTGCGCCACATACATCATCGGTTGGCGAATACGCCGTTTGAGCCGACAGTGGAGACCGTCCTCGATCATGATATGCTCACATCGGCCTTCGCTGTGACCTACGCACGATTGGTTGACGGCGGGGTCGGAAGCGGCGTAGCCAAGGATCAACTTCCCGTACATTTGCGCCCGGTGCATGACCACCTAATCGAACTGCGCAACAAACGCTTTGCGCACAATGCCGGCCATAGCTCCTTGACCGGCGGACTGGAAATCCGTTTTGAAGGAGGAAGGTTTGACGTCAACCTGAACTTCAATATGGGGTTTCACGTCGGCGGAGCGAATGAGTGGGAGGAGTTGGTGACCTTCTTGGACCGGCTCATGCATGAACGACTTCAAAAGCTCCTTGCTCGATTGTCTGAAAAGACCGGATACGAATGGAGAGTTGCCGCGGGAGCGGCTCCTCCGTGGGCGGAAATGGAAGAACCCAAACATGAGCCGCAACAGTAACTCGTCGAAGAATTGGCGGGCGGACCTAGTCGGCGGGTAGATAAAGACGCGGGCCAACAGTACACCTCACTGAACGGATCACGGCACGCCACCACTGTAGACAACGCAGCGCGCTCCCAGGAATCGCGATGTGGGCCCGCCGAGGTACAGAGCGTCCTGAGATCACAGCTCGTCGCGTGTGAACGCGACGAGCCGCTGGAGACTACAGCGAAACGCGGCGCACAAAAGAACCAAACGCGGTCAGATGGCCATTGATGAACGCTTTCGTCTGTTCGTCGGTGATCGAGCCAGCCTCCGTGTCGACCTTGGTATTGATGCCGCCGATCATGACTTCGGGCTTGGTGAACACGAGTGCGTCGAGGAAGACCATGATCTGTCTGAGGTGATATTGCGCACGAGCGCCAGCAATGGGTCCGGGCGATCCCGAGATCAACGAGACCGGCTTCCCCGCAAATGGAGTGTCGGGGAGACGCGACAGCCAATCCAACGCGTTCTTCAGCACTCCTGGAACAGAGTAATTGTACTCCGGAGTGACCACGATCACGCCGTCGGCGGACTTGATAGCTCCGGCCATCTCAAGAACGGGAGCTGGAAACCCATCGGCCTGCACATCCGCATTGTAGTGCGGGATGTCACCGACTGATCCGAGTAAAGTTATGTTGGTGTTGGCGGGTGCGACGCTCTGGAGGGATTTCGCCACAGCAGCATGGAACGACTGCTTGCGGAGACTCCCAAGGAGGACCACGAGGTTCAGCTCCTGGTTTTCGGACATAGGTTCCCTTTCTCTAGGTTGGAAAAATCCGGAAATGGCGAGGGTGAGGTCCTAAATTGTAACGGATTGATAGGCGTCGGGACCTACAGCGAAAGCATTGCCCGGGCTTCGGAAGTTGTCGCGACTTCCGCACCGAGCACGCGGATGAGTTCCGCGGCGCGCGACACGAGCTGGTCGTTCCGCTCTGCGAGAACACCCTTGGAAAGATAGATGTTGTCTTCCATTCCGACGCGGGCATGGCCGCCGAGCAGCCAAGACTGGGCCAGCATTGGAAACTCGTTTCGGCCGATACCGAACCCCGTCCAAGTGGCAGCGGCCGGAAGAAGGCTGCGCGCATAAGACAGCGCTTCGGGCGAGGCTTCAAAACCGTAGCGGATGCCGAGGACGATAGAATAGAGGCCGGGTCCTGCCAGCGCTCCTTCCTTGATAAGGTCATGCGCAAGGTGGCAGTCCCCGGAATCGAACAGCTCGATCTCAGGCAGCACGTTCGACCGTCGAATTCGATCGGCCATAATACGTATGTTTCTCGGCGTGTTGATGACGACCTCGCCGCCTGAAACCATCGTATTCAGGTCGAGGGTGCAGATTTCCGGACGCAGCTTCTCGATGTGTTCAACGCGTTTCTCGGGCGCGAGCAACGTCGTGCCGGCTCCGGCGACACGCGGGTCTTCATCCGAGGGTACAAAACGCCCACCTGGACCGGTCGTGAGGTTGATGATCAGATCGGGTCGATGTTTCCTGATCCGCTGCATCACGTCGCGGTAAAGGTCTATCTCCATCGACGGCGCGCCCGTCACGGGGTCGCGAACATGAATATGAACGACCGAAGCCCCGACTTCTCCCGCCTCAAGTGCGCTATTCGCGATCTGCTCTGGAGTAATCGGCAAAAACGGGGTTTGGTCCGGACGCGTCAAGTTACCCGTCACCGCACATGTGATGATCACCCGTTGATGCGGAGAAGTAGCCAACTGTCCGGACCTCCTATCGATTTATGGAGCGGTGTAACCGCCGTCGATTACCAGTTCCGCGCCAGTCATGTAGCTCGACTCGTCGCTCGCCAGGAAGAGCGCTCCGAATGCGATTTCTTCCGGTCGACCCAGTCGCTTCATCGGGGTGATGTCGACGATCGTCTGGGTGATGCCCGCATCCTGAGCGTCGATCATCGGGGTGCTGATGATCCCCGGATGTATGGAGTTCACTCTGATCTTGTCGCCGACGTAGGTGAGTGCTGCGTTCTTGCTCATATGCCGAACAGCTGCCTTCGAAGCCGTATAGGCGGACACGCCCGCGGCACCCGCGATCCCCCAGATCGACGACGTGTTGATGATCGAACCGCCGCCGGATGCCCGCATGTGGGGGATAACCGCCTTCATACCGTAGAACGGGCCGGTCTGGTTGACGGCGATTACCTTGTTCCAATCTTCGATCGAGATTTCCGCGATGCCGTCATACGAGTGGACCGTGCCGGCGTTGTTGAACAGGACGTCGATACGACCGTCTTTCTCCAACACCGCTTTCACAACCTGTTCCCAACTTGCGAAATCGGTGACGTCGAGCTTATGCTTCTGGATGCCATTGCCCTGGAAGTCTTCGTCGAAGCTGAGGTCACAGGCGTGGACCTTAGCGCCTTCTTTCGCAAACAGCTCCACTGTTGCCCGGCCGATGCCCCGCGCTCCGCCCGTAACAACGCAAACCTTATCCTTGAGACGCATGATCTCCTCCATCGTGCTCTTGTGCTCGGCCACGTAAGGGCCGTTCCACCTGCGAATATTTCCGACTTGCCAGATGGCAAAAAGGGCAAATATCGAGAAACATATTCCCGGTACGCGGGAATGTCATTGGGTCCAGAGTGTCTCGTAGTCGTGGTCCCGGAAGGTCTTGACCAGGTAGTCAATAAACAATCTGGTTCGTGCCGGAAGATGCGCACGCGTCGGGAAGGCGATGTTCATAGTCAGGCGCGGCAAGTCCCAGTCATCGAGGACGCGTACAAGACGACCGGACTCCAAGTGTTCCTGGATGATGTAAGTAGGTTGCGCCATGATGCCCAAGCCATCGAGGCCGGCTTTTACGATGATCTGGCCATCATTCGAGTTGATCATCCCCGTGACCGGAACAGTGACAGTCTCCGTGTCCTTCTTGAACGTGAGTTCGTTCCAGTTGTCCGCTAAGGTGTACAGGATCAGGTCGTGCCCTTTGAGCTCTTCGGGAGATTGGGGCATGCCGCGCCTCTCGATGTATTCGGGAGTCGCCGCCAGAAGGCGTCGAGTTTCCGCGAGGCGGCGGATGGTGATCGACGAGTCGGCCTCGACGCGCCGGGTTCGTATCGCGATGTCCACGCCGTTCTCGATGATATCGTAGTATCGGTTTGATGAAACGACGTCGAACGTCACCTTGGGGTACTGTTTGGTGAACTCGGCGATGATCGGATTGAGATGCAGCAGGCAGAACGACAGGGAGGCGCTTATCCTAAGCAATCCGGTCGGGTTCAGGGCCACCTCGGATATGCTGAGTTCGGCCTCCTTCATGCCCTGCATGAAATCCTTGCTTCTGGTATAGAACTTCTCGCCTTCGACAGTCAGATACAGTTGGCGGGTAGTGCGTTGAATGAGCCGGACTTTGAGGCGCTCCTCGAGAGCAATGAGGTGTCGGCTGGTTGCCGATACAGACATACCAAGCGCTTCCGCGGCGCGGCTGACGCTCCCTAGCTCCGCGACGTGGGTGAAAACCTCTATCTCGTTCCATTTATCCATGTGCTGACTTTTGCTTCGAGTGGGAAAGTGTTTCTCGACTATCCGTCTTTTTCCCATCCGCCTCAAGTCTATTGTTGGACGGCCGTCCGCCGGCAGGCTCGCGCATGCGTCGCCCGCCGCCGTCGACAAGAATAGGAGGAGATCAATGAAAGCTGTCCGTCTTTACGACAAGCACGATGTTCGTGTGGAGAAAATCCCCGAGCCGACCGAGATAGGCCATGGCCAAGTCTTGGTCGGTCCCACTTTCTGCGGCATCTGCGGTACCGATCTGCACGAGTACGAGAGTGGCCCGATTTTCACGCCTAAAACGCCCAACGCCTACAGTGGCGCGGTATTGCCGCAAATTCTGGGACACGAATTTGCCGCCAAGGTCGTCGCCGTGGGAGAGGGCGTCGAGTCTGTGAAGCCGGGCGATCGCGTTTCCATCCAACCTCAGATCGGCCCCCGATACGATTACTACGGTCGTCGAAACCTGTCGTACCTCGGACCAAAGGCATCGGTAGTTGGGCTGAGCTGGCCATGGGGCGGCATGGCAGAGCGCGCGATCGTAAACGAATACAATACGGTTCGAATGCCGGATCACGTGACGGATCAACAGGGGGCGCTCATCGAGCCGGCTGCAGTTGCTGTCCATGCGATCGACCGATCCGGAATTCAGCCGGGAGGAAGTGTCTTAATAACCGGTGCCGGCCCGATTGGTGCCTTGATGGTTCTCGCCGCTCGCGCAGCTGGTGCCAGCCGGATTTTCGTCAGCGAGCCTAATGCCAATCGCCGCAAACGCCTTTCGAAAATTTCGTCGGACGTTATCCTGCTTGATCCGACCGAGCCCGGCTTCATGGAAGAGATCAAGGCGAACACCGAAGAGCGGGTAGGCGTCGACGCCGCGATTGAATGCGCGGGCAATCCGCGTGCGCTGCAGAGCTGCATCTCAGCTGTCCGTGCTCAGGGCACCGTAGTTCAGATCGGTTTGATGGGCGTGAAAGCTGAGATCGATCCTTTCGATCTTACAATGCGCGACATTACCCTCCGCGGGTCCCTGAACTATCCATTGACCATCTGGCCCCGCATCTTCGAGATGATGCGTTCCGGGTTGTTCCCTGCGGAGCGGATCGTCGACGACGAGATTGCGATGGAAGACGTTGTCGAAAGGGGGTTCAAGCCGTTGCTTGATCCCGCAGGCGGCAAGATGAAAATTCTGGTCTCCACCCGAGCGATGTGAACCTGAGACGACACGATCCTCCCATGGGGCGGCTGTCATTGCGACGGCCGCCTTTTATTTTGCCAATGTTCTTGGCTGACTGTCCCATTGGTCGGGAAAGACCTTCCCAATCATCGGTCTTTTTCCCGAGCCTATTCGACGTATTGTTGGTTCCAACTCGTGTGGAGGCGCGAAGTTATGGGAGGCTTGGCAAGAGACATGAAAACCCTGCCGACGCGTGGCCGTTATTCGGAACGCTCCGCGGCGAGCGGTATCGGGCCAGTTGTCCCACAGCGTCGAAATCACCCTAAAGCGGCCTATTTAAAGGGATTACCTATGATCAAACACATTGTGATGTGGAACGTGCGAGGCGAAGACGCCGAGCAGAAGCTCGCATCAGCAACCGATGTCAAAGCCCGGTTTGAGGGTCTGGTCGGCAAAATTCCGGGTCTTCGGAGCCTGGAAGTCGGCATCGACGTCAGCCGCGTTTCGTATGCGTGCGATGTGGTCCTCTACACCGAGTTTGAGGACGAGGCGGCTCTGGCGGCCTACGCGGAGCATCCTGCCCATCTGGAAGTCCGCCAGCAGCTCGAAGGCGTGCGCACTGACCGCTACCAAGTGGACTACACGATTTGAGGACCAAATTTCGGGAGGAGCGTATGTCGGGTACATCAACCAGTAACGGTCTCAATATCCTCGACGTTCGGGGATTGCGAAAGACATACGGCGGCGTTGTCGCGATCAAAAGCATCGACTTCGAACTCCAGGCTGGGGAAATCCACGGACTCTGCGGTGAGAATGGAGCCGGCAAAAGCACGCTGGTCAAAATCCTCGGTGGCCTCATAGCTCAGACTGAAGGTGAGATCACTGTAGATGGCGTTCATCTGAAACCCGGAAAACGTACCGATCCCCGCCTTATTTCGATCGTTCATCAGGAATTGTCCATCATTCCGGACCTGTCCGTTTTGGACAATGTTCTGATCGGTGATCCGGCATCGGGCGAACTCCTTCGCCGCTCTAGCCATGCTAAGGCGGTTCGCCGGCAGCTGGATGAGATCGGGCTGAGCCACGTGGATTTGAACGAGCCCGCCCGAAAGCTCAGCCTGGCAGAGCAGCAGCTCGTTGAGATCGCTCGCGGTGTCGTCCGTGGTGCCAAGATTTTGATGCTGGACGAGCCCACTGCGACCCTGTCCGATAGCGAAATCAGACGGGTGTTCAAGGCCGTGCGCTGGCTCAAGGATCAGGGCTCCACGATCGTATTCATCAGCCACCGGCTGCCTGAAGTCTTCGAGCTCACAGACCGCATCACGGTTTTCCGGAACGGCGAGCGCGTCACGACGCGGCCGACGTCGGAGTTCACGACCGAACAGCTGGTACAAGCCATGATCGGACGCGAAGTCGGAAGCCGCCACGCCTTGACCGATGCAGGATCGCAAAGTGCGGGTAATACACGGCTGAAGCTCAGAGACTTCGCGGTTGCCGGACGGTTTCAGAAGCTCTCTCTCGATGTAGCGGAAGGCGAAGTGCTTGCGATTGTCGGGCAGCTCGGTTCTGGAGCAGATGCCGTGGTCGAGGCCGTCGCTGGACTTCGGTCGGGTTATGCCGGCGTCATTGAGCTCGACGGCCAACGGGTGGAGGTCCGTTCAATCGCCGACGCTATGAAGGCCTCGATTGCGTACGTGTCCGAGGACCGAGCAGGCAAAGGGGTATTCCTCGAGGCTGCGATCGAGACGAACATCTACTCGTCCATACTCGACCGGGTTACACGGTTCGGGCTGGTGAGACGCTCGGAAGCCCAGCAACGCGCACGCAAGTTGGCAGCGCAATTCCAGATCGATCCGCGGCGTCTTCCACACGACGTCTCCACACTCAGCGGTGGGAACCAGCAAAAGGTTTCACTGGCAAAAGCCGTCGCACTCGAGCCTAGCGTGCTGATCCTCAACGAACCGACGAGGGGCGTCGATATCGGCGCTCGGACCGAAATTTACAAACAGTTGCGAGAGCTGGCCGGCAAGGGGATGTCCTTAATCTTCTTCACGACCGACATCGAGGAAGTCCACGAACTTGCCGATCGCGTCATCACCATTTTCCGAGGCTCGGTAGTCTCCGACCGTCCCACCGCGGAGGCGTCGATGGATGACGTGCTGCGCGACATCCTGCACGGTCCTGAGTCCAACAAACAGGAGCATGCGGCTTGACCATGGTTACATCACCGGCATCTCAGAAGGATGCGTCTGTGCGAAGCACATTCCTCATCGACCAATTGAAAGACGCGTTCCGACCCGATCGCGTGCAGGCGACCGCCGTCAAGCTTGTGACGGTTGGCCTGTTGATCTGGGGGTGGGCGACGATCGAAAACTTCCTGTCCGCGACCAACGTTAATGCGATAATGTACTCGATGGCAGCTGTCGGTATCGCCGCGGTCGGAATGGCTTTCATCACCCTGAGCGGTAACCTGTTCATGCTGTCTATGGGCGCGACTGCCGCGATCTCGACGGTCCTGTTCGCATCCATCCTGCACATCGGGCTTCCCGGAACCGTAATCGTCGTAATGCTCCTCGGAGCGGCGATCGGTCTGGTTCAAGGCGTAGTCGTGGGTGTTGCGGGGGCGAATCCGATCATTGCGACAATCGCCATATCGTCGATCGTGATGGGTTTCGGGGCTTGGTACTCCGGCGGACTGACTATCGTCGGTCAGGGCGACGCTACCTGGTTGGCCGTGGGCAAGTTCCTCTCGGTTCTCCCCAATCAGGTTGTTCTCTTTTTCCTGATCGCGATCGCCGCCGACTTTGTCGTCCAGCGGTCTCGGTTCGGCCGCGAACTCCGGTTCATCGGCCTGAATAGAGACGCCGCAATGCTTGCGGGCTTGAGGATCGCGCGTTCTCTCGTCATCGCCTTCGTTATCGCCGGTATGCTGGCCGCTCTCTCTGGCGCTCTCTTCGCGTCCCAGGCGGCGCAGGGGAACCTGAAGCTTGGAGCGGGAATTGATTTCGACGCCATCGCGGCTGTGCTGGTCGGCGGTGTGTCGATCCGCGGAGGCCACGGTCGAATCCTCGACGCCGCATTCGGTGCCGCATTCCTGGCTGTGGTCGGCAACATCCTCCTTGTCGAAGGTCTGCCGATCGAAGTCCAGCTCGCTGTGAAAGGTCTGGTTGTCATTCTCGCCGTCGTGTTCGGCGCTCTGGTCGGAGGCAAAAAACGATGAGCGGCTCCAACAAATTCATCCGTATTCTCGGCGGCGCGTCCGGCGCGGGAAGGGCCCTCCTGCTGGTTCTTCTCCTCGTCGCCTTCGTCGCTTTCGTCCCGAATTTCACCAGTTCGAACAATGTGTACGCGCTCTTCCAGACATTCGCGCTTCTCGGTCTGGTGACCCTTGGGCTGTCACTCACGATGATTTCGGGTGAGTTCGACCTGAGCGTAGGCGCGATGGTAGCTGTAGGCGGACTGATCACCTTGAAGACCGGTGAGTCCAGCGCACTCATCGGCGTGCTTTTCGCCGTGGGTTTTGGCGCTGCCATCGGCATCTTCAACGCGACCCTTTTCTCCAGGCTGAATATCTCTTCTCTGGTCGTGACGGTGGGCACGATGATGGCTTTGTCGGGGCTTGCCTACTGGCTCGCCGATGGACGAGTAGTGAGCTCGGACAATTTCGATGCGGGCGAGTTTCTCGACGACCCGATCATGTCAATTCTATCGGTGCGCAGCATCGTTACCTTCGTCGCATTCGCCATGGTGGCCGTTCTCATGCGCTATACGCGCAGTGGACGTGACATCATCGTCACGGGAAGCAAGCGGCGGGTTGCCGTAGCGGCAGGTGCTCGAGTCGGTCTCTCGCTCGGGATCGTATTCTGCCTCTCCGGCGTATGCGCCGCATTGGCTGGCTCGCTCCTCTCTCTCAGCTTGGCTACGGCCTCTGCGCAAATGGGTGCCAACATAATGATCCAGGCTGCCTCGGCCGCGATCATCGGCGGCGTCGCTCTGGCTGGTGGCGTAGGGAGCGCGGGCGGAGTTCTCGTCGGAGTCTTTATCCTCGCTACCCTCAACAATGGAATGAGCCTCCTCGGGGCAAACGCCGCAGCGATCTTGCTCACGAACGGCGTCGTGCTTCTCGCGGTCGTTCTCGCGGATGGTCATCTGGTGAGGCAGCTTCTTGTATCGGCAAAGGAACGGCGAGCTCGCCAACTTCAACTTTCAGGTTCGTGATCTGTGCTGGGCAGACCACAGCGGCACGCGGGCCGATAAGGGCCGCACGCTTTAACCCCAGGGGAGGAATGGAAATGCGCAAGTTTTTGAAGATGTTCGCCGCAGCGACGTTCTTGGCTACGGTTTCGAGCCCGATGCTTCCGGCCGTCGACAGCTTCGCTGCTGCAAAAGGCTCGAAAGTCATCCTGCTGACCGTGTCGGAAGAATGCTCTTATTGCTCGATCCACCAGACAGCATTCAAGGAAGAGGCAGCGAAGCTGGGCCTCAACGTTGAGGTCAAGATCACCAACTTCGACCCCGCCGAGCAGGCATCGCAGGTTGATCAAGCCATCGGCCAGAAACCGGACGCCATCGTTCTGTGGGCAGCCGACGCGAGCGCCATCGTCCCATCGCTCCGCAAAATCAAGAACGCCGGCATTCCGCTCGTTCTGACGAATTCCATGCCGGACCAGAAATACGAGAAGTACTGGGACGTCTTCACCGGTCCGAATGACACCGGCAACGGCGAGAGTGCTGCAAAGGCCATGGAGCAGGGCTTCAAGGAACGCGGCATGGATAGCGGCGACGTCTTTGTGATCGTCGGTCAGCCTGGTACCCCGCCGCAGATTCAGCGTCTCGACGGTTTCTCGAAGACGCTTGAGACGGACAAGTCGGCAATCAAGATTGCAGGATCGCAACCGGGCAACTGGGACCAGACCAAGGCGACCGAGGCGGCTTCTTCCCTTTTCACCCAGTACGGTGACAAGATCAAGGGCGTCTATGCCCAGGCCGACAATATGCTCGCGGGTGTCATCGTGGCAGCGCAACGTGCCAACATCGATCCGTCGAATCTCGTCCTCGTCGGCTCCAATTGCAGCATCGAAGGCATCACCGCTATCGAAGCCGGTACCCAGTACGCAAGCGTACTGCAGTCGCCGATTGACGACGGTCAGTACGCAGCCAAGGCTGTCGCCGACGTCCTGGATGGGAAGGCCGGCGAAAAGACGCGCTACCTTCCGCACGAGGTCGTCACGAAGGCCAATGTGAAGGACTGCTACGCGGCTGCTGGCAAGAAGTAATCTACTCCAGGGCGGTCAGCGAAGAGCTGGCCGCCACCCGCATCAAAGGAGAGTTTCATGCGTTTTGTAGTTCATTGCATCGACCACAAAGACGGCCTTCCCAAGAGACTGGCGAATTACGACGCCCACAAGGCCTATCTCGGAGCGCCCGGCGCGGTCAGCACCGTCATTTCCGGACCTCTCGTGGCTGACGACGGAGAGACGATGATCGGTTCGATGTTCGTTTTCGAAGCCGAGAAGAAGCAGGATGTCGTCGACTTCAACGCGAACGACCCGTTCAACAAAGCGAATGTCTGGGCGGAAGTCCGCATTCACCCGTTCCTGATGAGGGTGGATAATCGCGCGTAGGTCCCGCCCCCGCTCAAGCAAATAGCAACAAACGGAATTCGGAAATGCTTTCTTTCACGTACAACGGTCAACCGGCTCGAGTGATTTTCGGGTCGGGAACTCTTTCGCAACTGCCGGCAGAGGTCGAGCGGCTTGGATTGAAGCGGGTGCTTGTTCTCGCGACGCCTCCTCAGGAAGCTGACGCCAAGAGGCTGGCTGAGATGATTGGAGACCGTTGCGCGGGCGTATTCGCTGGCGCGGTCATGCACACGCCGGTGTCCGTCACTGAGACTGCGCTCCAGCAGTTGAAGGAACTCGGTGTAGATGGCTTGGTCGCGGTAGGTGGCGGTTCGACCACCGGATTGGCGAAGGCGCTGGCTCTGAGAACAGACCTGCCGCAGATTGTCGCTCCGACCACCTACGCCGGATCGGAAATGACGCCGATCCTCGGCGAAACCAAGGATGGCAACAAGGTCACCCAGAGCAGTCCAAAGATTTTGCCCGAAGTCGTGATCTACGACGTCGACTTGACGCTGACGCTGCCCGCTGGGCTGTCCGGCACCAGCGGGATGAACGCTATCGCGCATGCGGTCGAGGCGCTCTACGCGCGTGAGCGGAATCCAATCATCACGATGATGGCGCTCGAAGCCATCGGCGCGCTCTACGAAGCACTTCCCGTTATCGCCGATGATCCCAACAATACGGATGCCAGAGCGAAGGCACTTTATGGCGCGTGGTTGTGCGGCATCTGCCTGGGTTCCGTCGGTATGGCACTACATCACAAGCTTTGCCACACTATCGGCGGAACGTTCGATCTCCCGCACGCCGAGACCCACACGATCGTGCTCCCGCACGCCTTGGCTTACAACGCACCGGCAATTCCGGACGTGATGAAGAGCCTGGCTGAGCGACTGAAAACCGATGATCCCGCGCGGGCACTCTACGATCTGGCCGGCCGGATTGGGGCAAAGCGCGCACTTGCCGACTTGGGCATGACAGAAGCCGGCATCGAAACGGTCACCGAGCGAGCGCTTACCAATCCCTATTGGAATCCGCAGCCGCTGGAGAGAGCAGCCCTGCATGGACTTATCAGCCGAGCCTTTTCGGGCGACGCTCCGATCACGGAACGCGGCTAAACACGTAATGAGGAGGTAGAAATGTCCGAAGAACGCCACGTCACACCCAAGGCACCGAAATATCCGTACTTCACCGAAGATGCGTCTGTCGACGTGGTGAACGCTCGAATGGGCCAGGATATCGATCCGCGCCTTAAAGAAGTGATGGCGACGCTCGTGAAGCACTTGCATGCCGCTGTGAAAGAGATCGAGCCGACCCACGAGGAATGGCTGACCGCGATCAAGTTCCTTACGGATGTCGGGCACATGTGCACGGATTGGCGTCAGGAGTTTATTCTGCTTTCAGACATCCTCGGCGTATCGATGCTCGTGGACTCCATCAATCATCGGCGTCCGAACGGCGCGACCGAGAACACAATTCTTGGCCCTTTCTACGTTCCTGAGGCACCGAGATACGATCCCGGCACAAACATCTGCCTCGATGGCAAGGGGGAGCCCGCTGTAGTTAGGGGCAAGGTACTCGATACCGACGGCAACCCCATCGCCGGGGCTCTCGTGGACGTCTGGCAGACCAACGACGACGGTTTCTACGATGTCCAGCAGAAGGGCGTTCAGCCGGATTGGAATTTGCGCGGCGTCTTCACAACGAACGAGGCAGGCGAATACTGGTACCGATCGTCGAAGCCCCGGTTCTATCCGATTCCGGACGATGGTCCGGTCGGTAAGCTCCTTGCCTCGATCGGGCGGCATCCGAACCGCGCGGCTCACACGCACTTCATTGTCAGTGCGCCGGGATACGATCCAGTGATCACTCACATTTTCTCACCTGACTGCGAATATCTCGATCAGGACGCCGTGTTCGGCGTCAAGGACTCGTTGATTGCGGAGTTCGATCGCGTGACTGATCCCGAGCAGGCCCGTGCCCTCGGGTTCGATCAACCGTACTGGTCAGTTAAGTGGAACTTTGTTCTCGCCAACAAAAAAGACACGAAATAAGGAGCTATGCTCGTGACTTCTCCCGTTGTTCAGTTCTCCCTTCCCGAAACGGTCGTCGTGACCGGGGCATCCTCCGGCCTTGGCCACGAGTTGTGCCGCCTTCTGCTTCAAAACGGCGTGGAAACCGTTGGTGTGGATGTCGCGGTTGCCCAGGAAGACCTCGCGTCAAATGCCGCGTACACGCACGTTTCTGGCGACGTCGGTGCTCAAGCCACTTGGGACAAAGTGGTGACCCATCTTCGCGATGAGAACAAAGCATCGCTGGGGTTGGTGACTTCGGCAGCCATCCTTGACGTATGCGATGTCACGGAAGTTACGACGGAGGTGCTTACGCGCGCGATGCACGTAAACATTATCGGAACCGTACTTGCCATGAAGGCATTGGTGCCGCTTATGGTCGAAAAGAAGAATGGCGCGATCGTCGCCGTTGCCAGTGTCAACGCCACCTTGGCGGAACAGCAGCTTGCCATCTACAACGCCACGAAGGCAGCAGTACGCCAGCTTGCGCGCACGGTCGCGGTTGACCATGCGCGCGACGGTGTTCGCACCAACGTCCTAAGCCCGGGTCCGATGTTTGCCGGCCTTTTCAAGCGTCACCTGGAGTCGGCCAACGACAGCAAACAATTCCTTGCGACACGCTCGGCGCGTCAGCCGGAAGGTCGAATCCTCGAAGCCTCGGAAGTGGCTCAGTCGGCAATGTTCCTTCTGTCGAGCGGCGCGACCGCTCTTCGCGGTGCTGAGATCGTAGCGGATGGCGGCTTGACGACGAGTTTTGACTATCGCACCGGCGCAGAAGGCGCATCGGTGTAATTCCAAACAGACAAGAGGTGGAGGAAAAAATATGGAAAGCGGTCTCAAGGGTAAGGTCGTGTTTATCACCGGTGCGGCCGAGGGCATCGGGCGCGCAACGGCGGTCGCCTTCGCGAAAGAAGGGGCGACAGTCGGTCTACTAGACATCAACGAGGAACAGCTGGAGGATGTTGCAGCTGAGATCGAGAAGACGAGTGGCACAGCCGTAACCGTCAAGGCGGACCTGATGACGGGTGAGGGCGTAAAAACGGGGTTGGACAAGCTTCTGGCCTCGACGGGCGGCGTGGTGGACGTCCTCGTCAATAACGTCGGTTCGGGAGCGATCCGTACGTTCGAACAGCTCTCTGATGACGACTGGGACAAGACCTTCCAGCTCAACTTCATGAGCTATGTTCGCGCCACACGCCATCTCCTCCCGATCCTCCGGGAGCGAAAGGGCTGCATCGTCAACAACGGTTCGGACCTCGCTCGCCAGCCTGAGCCTGTTCCGATCGACTACTCGGCCTCCAAGGCGGCTGTTCTCGCGCTGACCAAGGGTCTCGCCCGAGCCGAAGGCGCGAACGTACGCGTCAATGCGGTCGCGCCGGGTCCGATCTGGACGCCATTTTGGACGAAGCCAGGTGGTTTCGCCGAGACCATGGGCAAGCACTACAACATGGAACCGCAGGCTGCCGTCGAGCATGAGATGAAGCTTCGTCAGCTTCCGCTCGCGCGTCTGGGCACTCCAGAAGAAGTCGCCAACGTCATTGTTTTCTTAGCTTCCGATTTGGCTTCGTTCGTTACCTCCGCCGTTTGGGGCGTCGACGGCGGTAGTATTCGAGCGATCTGATCGGCTGTCGGTGCCGCGTCTCATAAAAGGGGTGCGGCATTGCCGATAGTAGAACTGCAGGAAACAAAGATCATAAAATCTATCACTTTATAGCCCGTGAGAATACATTACTTTCTTGGGCATCGCCCGGTGGGCGTATCGATCCGCGAAATCAGCGGCTCAAACGAAAACTGAATTGGAGATATCCAGATGAGCAATGATGTGCCGGACCTGCTGGCTTCGTATTTCACTCTAGCAGGCGACATCTATCCTTTCGGACCGACGGAGATCAGCCCGATCCCGTTCCGTGACCGCGTTGAAGCTGCGGCAAAGGCAGGATGGAAGGGCGTTGGTCTCATCCATGCCGATGTGAAGGCGACGGCCGAAAAGATCGGCTACTCCGAAATGCGCAAGATCGTTGAGGGAGCCGGCATCAAGCATCTCGAGATCGAATTCCTCGGGGATTGGTACAAAGACGGAGAAGCACGTGTCGCCTCGGACAAGATGCGTCGCGAACTCTTTCAGATGGCGGAAGAACTGAGGATTCGCGACATCAAGATTGCACCGGGACTGGGTGCAGACCTGTACAATCCGACAAAGGAAGAGATGACGCCAGATGTGGAGCGCATGGCAGAGGCCTTCGCCCAGGTCAGCCGCGAAGCCGCTGAGCACGGGACCGGCATCGCTCTGGAGATCATGCCGTTCAGCAACGTCCGCACGCTCGAAGTAGCTTTGGCAATTGTCGAGCAGGCGGATCAGCCGAACTGCGGCCTCTTGATCGATATCTGGCACATGGCCCGCGGCGGCATCTCGTACGATGACGTCGCGAAGATTCCGTTGAAACATGTCAGCTCGATTGAACTTGACGATGCCGATGAGGACATCATCGGGCTCCTCTGGGAAGACACGATCTATCACCGCAAGCTGCCGGGTCAGGGCGTTCTGAACCCGCCGGCCTTCATCGAAGCTGTCCGTAAGATCGGCTACCAGGGCCCTTGGGGCGTTGAAATCCTTTCTGAGACCTTGCGGAAGCTGCCCGTCGAGGAGATGGCGAAGCAGGCGTTTGACGCCACCAAAGCTCAATTCCTCAAGTAGTCTTTTTGTGGCGACGACAGGGGGCATCTGCTCGCTGTCGTATTCACGGCAGGACTATTTTGAGGCCTGCCTGTGCCTCTCTCAAAAGGGGGAGATAGCGCTCGACCATCTCTGCGGCAGGAACGTGCGCAGCAGGTGCTCCGATATTGATAGCTGCTATGACCTGACCTCGATCGTTCGCTATCGGGACCGCGATCGAACACAGCCCGAGCTCAAGTTCTTCATCGATGAGCGCATATCCCTGGGCTTTAACTTTCGCGAACTCGGCGATCAATTCGTCTTTGTCCGTCTTGGTTTTCGGGGTGTTCCGCTTCAGTTCAGTGTTGTCGAGTACGGCGAGGGCATCCGCCTCCGGCAGCATTGCAAGCAAGACTCGCCCCATCGATGCGCAGTAGGCAGGCAGACGACTGCCGGGGGTGAGATTGATGGACATTACCCTGCGCTGAGAAGCACGCGCGATATAGAGGATTTCTGTCCCCTCCAACACGGAGGCAGATGCGCTCTGTCCGGCCTTTTCCGACAGGACATCCAGATATGGCTGGAGGAGCGCGGGTAGCGGTGTTGCCTCGAGATAGGCATGTCCCAGCCGCAGAACCTTCGGTGTCAAAGTAAAAAATTTTCCGTCGTAGCTGGCATAGCCCAACTCCGTCAGCGTCAGCAGCGAGCGACGCACGGTAGCCCTATCAATCCCCGTAAGTTTCGAAGCGTCCGTGATGGAGAGACGACGATGCATATCGTTAAAAGCCTCAATCACCCTTAGGCCTCGGGCAAACCCACTCACAAAATCCGATTCTCGCATCGAAGACTCCACCTGTGCGCCATACGAACAAATATTAATTAACGCACAAATTTATTGCGGTCCAGTGGCGACCTGAATTATGTCTGATGGCGAGGGGCTGAGGAGGCTCTATTCCCACAAGGAGAAAATCCCCTATGGACAAGACTATCGGGAGCCTGGCTGAAGCCGTCTCCGAAATCGGCGACGGTGCCACGGTGATGATCGGCGGCTTTGGCGGCTCTGGTGCGCCGATCGAGTTGATCCACGCCCTCATTGACAAGGGACCCAAGAACCTAACCGTCATCAACAACAACGCGGGTAACGGCCGGATCGGTATCGCGGCTATGATCGACGCGGGCATGGTCCGGAAGATGATCTGCTCATTCCCGAAGTCGTCCGACCCGCGCGCCTTTACGGATCGCTATCTCGCGGGCCAGATCGAGCTGGAACTCGTTCCTCAGGGAACGTTGGCTGAGCGCATCCGGGCGGGTGGGGCCGGCATCCCGGCGTTCTACACTCCGACAGCATACGGAACGGAGCTTGCCGAGGGGAAAGTGATCGCCGAGTTCGACGGCCGGCCCTACGTTCAGGAGCGTTGGCTCAAGGCAGACTTCGCGATCATCAAGGCGCACGTCGGCGACACCTACGGGAACCTGACCTACAACAAGGCTGCTCGAAACTTCAACCCGTTGATGTGCATGGCCGCGACTAAAACCATCGTGCAGGTGTCCACAATTGTTCAGGCCGGCGAGATCGATCCCGAACACGTCGTGACCCCGGGAATCTTCGTCGATCGCATCGTCCGAGTTGCTGAACCCAAGCAGGAAGAAGAGCTCATCCGAGCCGGAGTTGTTTACGCATGACCATCAACGTCCGCGAAGATATCAAGCTAACCAACGCGCAGATCGCCTGGCGCGCTGCCCAGGACATTGCCGACGGAGCCTATGTCAATCTCGGGATTGGCTTCCCGGAAATGGTCGCTCGTTACCAGCCTCCCGGCCGGCAGGCGATCTTCCACACGGAGAACGGCATCCTCAATTTCGGAGAATCGCCGGCTGAGGGTGAGGAAGACTGGGACCTTATCAATGCGGGCAAGAAGGCCGTGACGTTGAAGCCGGGTGCCGCCTTCTTCCATCACGCCGACAGCTTCGCGATGGTCCGGGGTGGCCATCTTGACGTGGCAATCCTGGGAGCACTCCAGGTCGCGGAGAGCGGTGACCTTGCAAACTGGCGCGTTGGCTCGAAGGGCGTTCCTGCCGTTGGCGGCGCAATGGACCTCGTTCACGGCGCGAAGCAGGTGTCGGTAATCACTGAACACGTGACAAAGAACGGTGAGCCGAAGCTGGTCGAAAAATGCACGTTCCCGCTTACGGGCGTCGCGTGCATTACCCGCGTCTACACGAGCCACGCTGTTATCGACATCAAGGACAAGCACTTCGTGCTGCGTGAAATGTTGCCGACAATGACTGTCGACGAGCTCCAGGCCATGACGGGCGCGAAGCTTCATATCGACGGGCAGGTCGCCGATCTTGTCGTTCCTACCCTTTGAGGATTGATCATGACTGATGCATTCATCTGCGATTACATCCGCACGCCGATTGGCCGCTTCGGCGGTGCACTAGCCTCCGTTCGTGCCGATGACCTCGGGGCTATCCCACTCAAGGCCCTCATGGAGCGCAACGCCTCCGTTGATTGGGAAGCGATCGGTGATGTGATCTTCGGCTGCGCCAATCAGGCCGGCGAGGATAACCGCAACGTTGCCCGCATGTCTTCGCTGCTTGCAGGCCTGCCGGTGTCTGTCCCGGGCACTACGATGAACCGGCTTTGCGGGTCCGGAATGGACGCAGTGATCACGGCAGCTCGTGCCATCAAATCAGGTGAGGCCGAATTGATGATCGCCGGCGGCGTCGAGAGCATGTCTCGCGCTCCGTTCGTGCTGCCCAAAGCGGAGACGGCTTTCTCGCGCAGTGCCGAAATCCATGACACCACCATCGGCTGGCGCTTCGTCAATCCGCTCATGAAGAAGCAGTATGGCGTCGATTCCATGCCCGAGACCGGCGACAACGTCGCTATCGACTATAAGGTCTCTCGCGAAGACCAAGACGCGTTTGCAGTGCGCTCGCAGGCGAAGGCAGCCGCGGCGCAGGCAAGCGGCCGTCTGGCCAAGGAAATCACTTCGGTAACAATTCCCCAGAGGAAGGGCGACGCCATTGTAGTGACGAAGGACGAGCACCCGCGTGCGACCTCCATCGAGACGCTGGCCAAGCTCAATGTCATCAACAAGATGGATGGAGCGACTGTCACGGCGGGCAATGCGTCCGGCGTGAACGACGGGGCTGCTGCACTCATCATCGCTTCCGAAGCCGCTGCAAAGAAATATGGCCTGACGCCAATAGCTCGTATTATCGGAGGCGCGACCGCAGGCGTCCCGCCACGGGTCATGGGGATCGGTCCCGCACCCGCGACGCAGAAGCTTTGCGCTCGGATCAAGATGTCGCCGTCCGATTTCGATGTCGTCGAACTCAACGAAGCCTTTGCCTCCCAAGGCATCGCTGTGCTCCGTGAACTTGGTCTCGCCGAGGACGCGGAGCACATCAACCCCAATGGAGGCGCGATCGCTCTCGGTCATCCTCTTGGCATGTCCGGAGCGCGTATCGCGGGTACGGCCGCGCTGGAACTGTCGTTGAACGGCGGAAAGTATGCTCTGGCCACCATGTGCATTGGGGTCGGACAGGGGATCGCGGTGGCTTTGGAGAGGGTTTAGTGGAATCCGCGACGGTCGCCGTGTACCGACCGTCGCCAGGTGGATTTCTGTACCGCGTCGCTGCCACGAGCAGCACGACAATTGCGAATCATCGATTGTGTCGGGCAAAACACTCGTCTGATAATGATGGGGAACCCAGTGTTCGACACGTTCAAGCGAAATGATGAACTTGCTAACCGCAAGCGACTTCAGTGCAATGATTGTCGGCGGCAGACGATCCACACCCTTGAGGCCCAATGCGTTGGAAACTGGTCCCAAGATGAGGGGGCGATTTACGGCTCGACCAACTTCTCGCTCTATCGGTGCGGAGCATGCGACGAGGTTTGTTTCGAGAAGACGTCATACTTCAGCGAGGAGTATGACCACGATTCCGAGGGGCACATCTTTCTCATCCCTAGCGAAGTTCAATATCCGCCGCCTTCTTCTGCCGATTTCGCGTTTGACACTGACTTTACGCCAGCCGATCTGAACGAGTTGATCGACGAGATGCTGTACGCGCTCGCTGGCAGCAAGCTCAAGTTGGCGACGGTAGCGCTCAGAATGGTGGTCGAGTTCATCGTAAACGACACTAAATGTGCTGGTCGCAATCTGCAGAAAAAGATCGAAGACCTCCATGCGAAGGGCCATGTAGACGAGGTGCAGTTGGCTCTGCTTCACAAGATTAGAGATAAGGGCAACGCGGGCGCACACGAACGCATAGCGATGAACCGCAATGAAATGGTGGCGGGGATCAGCATCGTCAATCTATTGCTTGAGAAGCTGTACAACGGTCCCTCTCGCCAGGCTGCCGTGATCAAAAAGGCCAATCAAGCGTTTAAGCAGTGAGGGAGCCCTCGTAGGCAGCTGGCCCATAACGAAGTGGTTCTGTCCAATCAACCAGCTTCTGCAGCGGCGGCTGCCAGCGCTTCATACCCCACCTAGACCGCAGCAGATTCAACAAGACTGAGCCATGGCGACCTCAGTTCTGTTTTCTCCGTCAACCTAAGAGACCTTCCTTCCCGGCCTTTCAAGAGGAATATTCTCATTGGGTGGCAAAGTGTTTTGCACCCCGCCGCTTTTTCCCTGTCCCCAAATCGATAGTGTGTTGTCTGGTCCGTTGACCACGTTTCGTGCACAGGGAGATTGTCGAGATGAACGCACATACCACTATGAACGCCCTGCAGGTGCGGGGAAAGGCCGACTTGGTTGTCAGCGAGCTCCGAGTGCCAGAGCCGAAGGCCGGCGAGATAGTGGTCAAGACGGCATTCGTCGGCATCTGCGGAACCGACCTCCATCTCTACCATGGCAATAGCTTCTTCTTGGATCAGGGCTTCCTGTCCTGCCCATTTGTCTTTGGTCACGAATACACCGGGACCGTTGTGTCGGTCGGGGAGGGTGTCACAACACCAGTCGGAACGAGAGTGGTCGGCCACTGCATGGTACCATGCCAGAAATGCGACAACTGCCAGCGCGGCCGACGAAACCTCTGCCGCGATCTAAAGGAGGTGGGACTTCGCTACATTCAGGGAGCAGCAGCTGAATACGTCGCGGTTCCGGAATATGCAGTAACGGTCGTGCCTGACAGCCTTTCTCTCAAGGCGGCTACGCTGACCGAACCAACCGTGACCGCCTACAACGCTTGCGAAAGAACGGCGGTCAACAAGACTGACCGGGTCGCCGTGATCGGTACGGGAACGCTTGGTCTCCTCAGCGTGCTGATAGCGAAACTCACGGCCAAGTCGGTGGATGTGATCGGGGTCGCGGAATCCGAGCTCGAATTCGCCTCAGAGCTTGGCGCGGATCGAGTATTGCGTCCGGATGAGGCTCTTGCCAACAGCTACGACGTGGTTATCGAAGCCTCGGGCGTCAAGTCGGCGCTCAGTCTCGCTGTTCGAGTGTCGGACCTGGGTGGCAGGATAGCCTTGATCGGGTTGCCGTCGGGAAGCTCCACCGATCTCAGCCAGACCGAGGTAGCTCTCAAGGATATCACCGTCCATGGTATCTTGCATGGCATCGACTACTACGGAGCAACCGTTGATCTTTTCGCGAGCGGAAAGGTGGACCCTACGAAAATCGTTGCCCAAGTCGGCACTGTTGAACAGGCAGCCGAAATGTTCGGGAAGATGACGATGTCGGGCCGCCGCCAGCCCAAGTTTCTTATCGAATTCGCGGGAGAGTGAGAACGAAGGGCCGGCGAAACGCCGGCCCTTTCTAGTTACAGCGCTTTCAGGATCGCTTCGAAGCCTGGCTGGATTTGCTTCATGATCTCGTCGCCTGGCAGCTTGTCTAGCTCCGACGAGAAAATCTCAGGACCGACGCTGGTCATGTGACCGTGGTCGCGCAGAACCTCCAGGATTTCTTTGTTTGCGATCTGACCGTTTCCAATTGGTACTCGGTGGTAGAGGCAGTCGACGACGTTGGGTCGTCCAACAGGGGCCTCTTTCGAGCCATCGGCGATCTGAACTGTATCGATCATGCCGACCGGGATATCTGCGATGATCTTGTCGTTGCGCCCGGCGCGAGTGTAATGCCAGGTGTCGAAAATGATGCCGCTGTTCGGCTGATTTGCATCGCGGACGATCTGGACCACTTCTTCGACCTTCCTAAGCCCCCACAGCGGCATTGCCTCGATCAGGCACTTCAAGCCGTAAGACGCAGCGCGCTGGCAGGTCTGGCCGTAGTAGTCCGTGAGTTCCGCGATCGAGTACCGGCCTTCGGCGAAGGACCCGATGAGGTGGATGCGGTCCACTTCGAGCTCGCCGGCGATCCGGAAGAATTCGTCGGGCGTACGGTTGAGGTAGGTGATCAAGTCTTCGTCGCCTTCACTAGGCAGCCCGTCGGGCACCCAAAAGACCATTGGATCGAGGTAGCTGAGCTTGACCTCGTTGTCGGCGGCGATGCTCTTGATCTCGGCTAGTGTAAGACCGCTCTCGCGGGTGCGGTCGTAGTCTGCAGGCGACGTGCTTATGGTCCCGTAGCCGTGTTTCGCGGCTAGCTCGACCCGTTCGCGGTAGGGCACAGAGCGTACCTGGGACAGCCAAAGTACCCGTTGATGTCGGTCGAAATTCATTTCAGCTCCCTATGAACTCATTGAAGGCGCAGCCGAGCGATTTGGCATCGAGATGCTCCGATTAATGTTCGGGCAAGATCATGGCATTGCGTTCGCTAGCAAGAAAGGAGAGCTGAAGGGAAACATTTTCCCGCCAAATGAGAAGATTGGTAGAAAGCCGGATCGCCCGTCTGCTTCGGAACTGATTGAAGGTCAATTTGATTACCGAAGACATCGAATACTCCCACCGTCGTCATCTTCAGCAGCCTCAATTACGACATCATCATGGAGTGACCTCACCGTCCCCGTAAAGGCGAGACGGTAGCTGGCTCGGCATGGTATCCTAAGTGCGGCGGGAAGGGCGGCAACCAGGCAGTGTCGGCCGCCAAAAACGGCGCTCTGACTGCGATGATCGGTGCAGCCGCCGAAGATGAATCCGGTCGCGCGCTTCTCACCAATCTTGAAGGTCATGGAGTCGACCACCGGTATGTCCGGACCATTGAGGGGGCCGCCTCCGGCATGAGCGTTGCGATCTTCGATTCTGAAGGCGATTACGGCGCGGTTTTCGTATCCGGAACCAATCTCCAGCTTGGAGAGCGGGACGTCGCGGATGCTTCCGCCATCTTCACCGAGCAGGCTGTTCTTGTTCTTCAGAATGAAGTTCCCGATGAAGCCAATGTCGCTGCCGCCGCAGCAATGAAGAAGGCCGGCGGGACGGTTGTCCTCAACGCCGCTCCAGCGCGCACCCCATCCGAACAACTGACGGCGTTGGTAGATGTGGTCGTCGTCAATGCCGTAGAGGCCGAAGCACTCGCATCTATCCCGAGTGTCGAGACGCTGGATGCCGCTCTGGAAGCCGCTCGTATTCTTGCCGAGAGTTATCCTGTGGCCATTGTGACCGCCGGCGGAGAGGGGGGTTGCATTCGTCGAACGCGGACAACACGGACGCAACGAAGAGGCTATTCAGGCAATCCCGGTCAAGCTCGTGAGTACCCATGGGGCAGGAGATGAGTTCACCGGTGTCCTTGCTGCCCACCTTTCCCAGGGGCCTCCGTCGAGGCGTCTATAAATAAGGCAAACGAAGCTGCTGCCCTGCTCGTCAGCACGCCTCGTTCGCATTGACACCTAGCATGAACGCGAAACTGCCGTTTCGTAAGTCGTCCCGTCAACGCACTACATTCAATGGCGAACGGGCTTTCGCCATTTCCGGGAAAGTCGTGGAGCTATTCCGCCAACTATCCCACTGGCGATGAAGGCCATCTTGAACATTTTCGTGATTGAGCCTTCGCTTCCACAATCTAAAATTTTGGTCACCGAACGATATCGCTTCAACGAGGGGATCGATGATCAAGCACATTGTGATGTGGAACGTGAAGGGCACGACGCCGGAAGAAAAACACGTCATTGCCCAAGGAATCAAAGCGAAATTTGAAAGTCTGGTCGGTACCGTCCCGGGACTTCTATCGCTGGAGATTGGCGTAGACTGTAGTCGGGTCTCGTATGCCTGTGACGTAGTCCTTTATTCTGAATTTCGGGACCACGACTCCCTGAAGGCCTACGCAGATCACCCCGCGCATCTGAAAATTCGCGATGAGCTCAAAGACCTGCGAACCGCACGGTTCCAAGTAGATTACGCGCGGGCTTAGTTCGCGCGATAGCACCACGAATTCTCATTGATACACCGTTCCATTCAAGGGGGCGGGAGCCTTTACGCGGCCGCGTCGGTTCGGATGCGCAAGTGCGATCAGGGCGAGATGACGAGGCAGACGACTGAAAGGGAACTTGATGACTACGATTTCGGAAAATCAGCTGCCGCTCGCCGGGGTTCGGGTGGTCGAATTCTGCCAGGTCGCTGCGGGGCCATTTTGCGGAATGTTGCTTGCGGATATGGGAGCCGAGGTGGTGAAGGTGGAACACCCTTCGGGAGGCGACAGCTTACGGGCATGGCCGCCTATCACCGATGGCTTTAGCGAAAATTTTGCGTCGCTCAATCGGAATAAGCGGTCTGCTGCTCTCGATCTGAAATCTTCCAGCGACCGAGCGACGGCGATTGCCCTCTGCGCTGAGGCAGACATCGTGATTGAGAATAATCGTCCCGGAGCCATGGGAAGGAACGGGCTAGGCTACGAGGATATCAAGGCCATCAATCCCAGGGTGGTCTATTGCTCAATCTCCGGATTTGGTCAGGTCGGGCCGAGATCACAGGAGGGAGGTTTCGACGTGACCATTCAGGCGGTCGGTGGCGTCATGAGTGTGACAGGAGAGCCCGATGGAGCTCCGGTAAAATGCGGTGTTCCGATCAGCGACTTTTCCACCGGCCTGTACGCGGCGTTTTCGATCGTGTCCGCTTTGCGGAAGGCCGAAGAGAGCGGGATGGGCGCACATATCGACATCTCTCTGCTGGGAGCGACGCTCGCCGTGGCAGCGCTACAGACGTCCGAGTTCTTCGGGACAAACAGAGCACCCAAGAAGCTCGGGTCGGCTCATCCGCGGAACGCCCCCTACCAAGCATTCCGCGCAGCAGATGACTACTTCGTCATGGCAGCAGGGAACGACAAGCTTTGGGCCAGCGTCTGCGACGTTGTTGAGCGGCCGGGACTGAAATCTGATCCGCGGTACGTTACGACGTCGTTGCGCGCGAATAATCAGGTTGCGCTCAAGGACGAGCTGGAAGCTCTATTTGCTCTGAAAAGCGCTGCGGAATGGTTGGAACTCTTCCGAAAGGCCGGCGTGCCCTGTGCGCCGATAAACGACTACGACAGCGCGCTTTCAGACCCTCAGGTTGAGGCGATGGGCTGGGTGCAGGAAATGGAAATGCCATCTGGTAACCCTATCCGAACGTTCGCAAGTCCGGTTCTGATGAACGGCTCGAACCTTCCCGTCCGTCGTCGTCCGCCGGCGCTGGGGGAACATACAACGGAAATCAAGGACGCCATTCTCGAAAGCCGCCGGTCGGTAAGTGGATGACCCCGACAGTATCCGCCCGTTTTCTTGCCCAGCACTGGAACTTCATGTAACTAGCTCAAATCGATTTAGAAACGCGGCCCTCTCATGGACAAGACGCTTCTCAAGGGTCTCAAAGTCATTGAGGCACTCGGCCAAGGGGCCACAGCACGGGGCGTTTCCGACCTCGCGGCAGAGCTCGAGCTGACGAAGAGCAATGCCCACCGTGTTCTCAAAACGCTCGAGTCTGCGGGTTATGTTCTCCATGATGCCGGCACCGGCAGATATCGACTGTCACTCAAGGTCTGGGAACTTGGGTCCCGTCTGGTCTCGCGTTTGGATTTCAAGCGCGAAGCACCCGAGGTGATGGAACGGCTGATGCTGGCGACGCGCGAGACTGTGCATCTTTCAATCCTGGCCGGCGATGAGGTTGTCTACGTCGACAAGATCGACGGCCCCGAGCCTGTGCGGGCGTATTCCGCTGTCGGTGGTCGCGCACCTGCATATGCGGTCGCGACCGGGAAGGTTCTTCTTGCGTACCACCCGTCAGACCTCGTCCAACAGTTTGCAAACGATCTCATCCCTTACACCGAAAACACACTGAAGTCGGCGGATGAGCTCTATAGCGAACTGGGACGCGTGCGTTCGCAGGGTTACGCTGTCAACAACGCTGAATATCGAGACAGCGTAAGTGGGATAGCCGCTCCTATCTTTGCCTTGGAAGGTAACGTTATCGCGGCTATCGGCATTTCAGGCCCGTCAATGCGGTTCGGCGCAAGCCATGTAGAGCACTTGGCCCCGCATGTTGTCAGCGCCGCAAAGCAGATTTCCGCGCGTTTGGGCTACCGAGCGTAGCTCTCGTGTCAGCCCCAGGTGTTCTTGGATATGAGCTTTCGTAGCCACGCGATCATTTCGTTACGCGGGAATTCCTCGTGCCTATAGCCGGCCGCTCTTTGCTCGCCGAGCGAAATGGTGTCGGTGTCGATGAAGATCATCGCTTTGGGATCGGAAAGCTGAATTTCGTCATCCGTCCCGCCAGCGATTATCAGGCGCGCGTCGCTCTCCTTGAGTTCGAAGGAGTATTCCCAGCCTCCCGTCGATGGAAAGCTAAAAGTCAATGTCTTCGCCATGGGCGTCTCCTGTCCTGGGCCTCCAATGGCATGGCTGCCGTAAAGAATGGCCGCATCGAAAAGTTCAAATTGATCAAATCCAAGGTAGAAGCGGGCCAGCGATTTCGGCTCAATCGATAGCGAGAGTCCAGTGCAGGCACACATACGACCAATGTCGCGATTGAGGAGCCACCATGAATACCCACGCAGCTGTGAACACGATCCGAAATGCGTCGCTCGAGCAGGATGTCTTCGACGTCAAACAAGCGATGATCGAGTATGTGTGGTCCTTGGACTTCTCAGACTGGGAGCGTCTTCGTCGCGTCTTTGCGGACGACATCGTCTTCCGTTCCAGCAACATGGGCCACTACGAGGGTGCCGACAATCTGGTGCGCGAATTCCAGAACCGGACGGTCCGAACTCCGATACGCCGGCACATGCTAGCCTCCGCATTCGTGGACGTTCAAGGCGATAACGCAGTATTCACCTCATACAACATCAATACTCGGGTGCGACCGGGAGCCCCTGGTGGAGACTATTTCTTCGGTGCCGGCTACTACCGCAACTCCTTTCGTCGGACGACGGACGGCTGGAAAATGTACGCCTTCCAGTGGGAAGCCACGCTGCTTGAAGGCAATAGCGTGTTGGTCCCAACTTCGGGTCCGACGATTTATCTACCCGTCATGAGCGGTCTGCGTGATGCTCCGTGGGGTGGCCTTGGAAAAAGTGTGGCAAGTCGTCAGGACAGGTCGGACTACTCTCAGATCGAAGACCTGATCGTTGGACTGCATCGGGCTGCGGACGCCGACGACATTCATCATGTCACCTCGTCGTTCAGGGAGGATGCGACCATCGCGGTGGCCGCAACGAGTATGAGCCGGCAGGCCGGGGCAGGCTATTTGTGCGCTTCGCAACGCGACAGCTGGCAAACGACCTTCCTCACGAACGTGAACATCTCGATTGACGGCGGGACGGGACACTTCGGCGCTTACGCTTATGTGAACCGTCCCACAGGCGACCCGGACGGTGCGTTTCACGGTGGCGGTATCGTCCTTGCCAAGGTCACGAAGGGGGAGGATGGCTGGGGAGTCGCAACGTACCAGTATGTTCCCCTCTGGGATCGCAGGCAGCCCGTCGTCGAACGAACTATGCTGGATGCGGACATTCTGGAACGTGCCCGGTTGGCCTACGCGAAAGCGGGACTTCCAAACTCAGGACGCGCGGAGAGGGACGTCGCTTCACTGATGTCGCGTTACACTTGGTGCTACGATCTTGCCGATTTCGACCAGATCGAGGAGGTCTTTCACCCCGATACGGACAGCTCGTTCAACATGAACGGAACGCAGTGGAACATCGGCCGGGCGCAGATGCTCGCCAACATGAAAGCCAGCCGTCAAAGCGTCAATCAAGTGATGCACTACGTCTACAACGTGGATGTCAAGCTTGGCCTCGATGGGGAGTCTGCGTTTGTCCGGTGTTACGCCAACACCCGTCGTACTCACGACGACAGCGAGCGCGTCGCCATGGCCGGCGGCCACTACGTTATGCACGCTCGAAAGTGCGACGGTCGATGGAAGTTCGACTCGTTCCGCTATACCCGTACGCATGAACCGTTCCTCTAAGCGCCCCAAAAGCGCGGACGAAAATGAAGACGCTCATCTTCAAGAGAGGAACATTTATGTCAAAGGTATGCGTTATCGGTGCTGGCTCGGCCGGCATAGCGGCTTGCAAGGCTCTGCACGAGGCAGGCCTCGCGTTCGATTGCTTCGAGAAATCCGACCGCGTTGGCGGCAACTGGGTGTTCAAGAACAAGAACGGGATATCTTCGATTTATCGCTCGCTGCATATGAACACCTCGAAGACCAAGATGCAGTTCTCCGATTTCCCGATGCCTGACGATTATCCGGAGTATCCCTTCCACGAGCAAATCGCTGACTATTGCGATGCCTATGTGGACCATTTCGGATTCCGCCAGTCGATCCGCTTCTCCTGCGGCGTAGTCTCCGCGAAACGGACCTCAACAGGGACCTGGGAGGTGCTAGCAGAGGACGGTGAAACGCGAACGTACGCTCACCTCTGTGTCGCGACAGGAAGGCACTGGCATCCCCGTATCCCGTCGCCGGGCTATCCTGGCGAGTTCACTGGCGTTCAGCTTCACGCCCACCAATATATCGATCCTCACGATCCTTACGATCTTGTCGACAAATCGATTCTGGTAATCGGCTTCGGCAACTCGGCTCTGGACATTGCCTGCGAGCTTGGCCGAAAGGAGCAAAACAAGCGACTGTTTCTCTCCGTGAGACGAGGGACTTGGGTTGTTCCTCGCTTTTTCGGTCACGGAAAGCCTGCCGATTACAACATCGTACATCCCTCGCGCGCCGTTCCGTTTTTGCAAAGGATTGTCCCGAAGTGGTGGTCTGTCCGAAAGCGAGTGCGTGAAATCGAGGCCACGATCGGCCGGCCTGAGCAGTTTGGATTGCCCAAGCCAGAAAATGAGTTCGATTTCACCAAGGCTGCCACGAGCCAAGAGCTCTACAACCGCGTCGGCTCGGGCGACATCACCGTAAAACCTGGCGTCTCGAAACTAGACGGCACTCATGTCCTTTTCGACGATGGATCGCGGGAAGAAGTGGACGCGATCATCTACGCCACCGGCTACAACATCGTCTTCCCATTCTTCGACGAGGGCATCGTCCCGGCGGGCGAGAAGCATCTCTCTTTGTGGAAGAGAGTGTCCCATCCGCAGATCGACAATCTCTTCTTCGTCGGCTTCCTCCAACCCCTTTGCGCGGTGATCCCAGTCGCGGAACAGCAATCCAGGTTCATCGCAGGCGTCGTCACTGGTAGCATCGCATTGCCTGCGGCGGCACAGCGAACCTCGGAGTGCGCGGAGGCGTCATCCGCCGTGGGTCCGGCGGGCCTGGCCTCTGGTCCTTACTCGCTTCACGTAAACTGCTCGGACTACGTCAGGGAACTGCGGCGGACCGCAGACAAACTATCGAACGGACCGGTGGCGGTGGTGGGATGGTAGGTCATAGTACGCTCGATGGAGCGTGAAATGATTGAATACCTTTGTCTATCGCTGCCGGAACCAAAAGCACTGGCGTGTCGGGGCGTTGACCCAAAGCGTCGCGCCTCGTCGTCATCGATCGGTAGACCGGCGCTTCCGCTCAATCACCGCTTCTACGCGACCTGCCATCTCTGTGGCGGAAATCCTAGCGCCTTCAACGCGTCGACCAAGCAATTCACTGAGAGCTTTCGTTTCCAATGACTCAGCTTCCGTTTTCTGGCGGAGGAGTTCAAAACCATGCTGAACAACCGAACTCATGCTGGGATATCGACCGCTCTCAATCAGCGACCGGGCAAACGCGTGCTGTTGGACCGTCAGGGAGATCGACGATTTGACGCTCAAGGTGTATCTCCATAAAAACCTAGTTGCCAATTTCGTTTCCGTTTTACGGAAAGAGCCTCCGTACGACTAGATCGCTATGACGATT
The DNA here is from genome assembly GCA_900465665.1 of Hyphomicrobiales bacterium. Taxonomy (GTDB): domain Bacteria; phylum Pseudomonadota; class Alphaproteobacteria; order Rhizobiales; family Rhizobiaceae; genus Rhizobium. The sequence goes on along the minus strand of UBJO01000026.1, from coordinate 5,515 downwards.
TCCGGCAACCGTGGGAGTGGCACAGTTTGCGCCACCCCTTTGCGGCTGGCTAGGCGGCACTGGCGGTGGACGTGTCCCCAAATGCCTCCGACCAGGCAGCTCGTACCTTTTCAGGCAATTTCACGTCGACAACGCGCCTTGTTTCGGCGCTTTCGACCATCGCGTCGAGGGTGAACATATTCACCACGGATTCGACCAACGGAATTCTCTGAGCGACGCCGCCGCGTATGATGTCGGCAAAGTGCTCGATCTGATGTCGCGGCGATATCCGCGGGACGTAGGAAGAGCCCGCGTCAGGACGATCGAGCTGGACATCCTTCATGGTGAGGTTGCTATGTCCGGTGCGCTTCCGTATCGCGATGTGTTCCGGGACGTTGTAGCCAAAGGCCACGGGAAGATAAAGTGAGCCCTCGGTTCCGCTTACCTCTGCTTCCTTGCAAACTACAGCCCTGAGGCTGCTCTGGATGAAGGCGATGATACCGTTTTCGTAGCGTATGTGGCCGTGCAACCTCGCCAGGGTATCGTAGACCGTCCGGTCTCCGTCGAACGAGACGGATTGGGGCAGGCTGCGGGCGAGGTTGGTGCAGACGTGAAGCGGATAGCATGATCCGTCCAGGGCGACGCCTCCGCCCGAGGCCTTCTGCAGTCGCCATTTGCGCGATTGGTCCTCCACAGACTCGGTTTCGTGGTCCCACTCCTGGAAACCCGAGCGTATTGTGTCGATCTTCCCGACCTCGCCGCGGCGCACGAGTTCTTCAAGCTGCATGTAGACGGGGCTGTAACGCAGCATGAAGCCTTCCATCACCTGGACGCCTTCGTCCAGTTGCATATCGAGCAGCTTGCTTGCCTGCTCACCGCTTGCGGTCAGCGACTTTTCGCAGAGGATATGTCGAACGCCGGCATCGGCGAGGGCGCGGATGTGATCGTAGTGATGTGCCGGCCATGTCGCCAAGACCACCCCGTCAAGGTTTTCCTTGCGTACCATCTCAATCATGTCGGTGTAGACCGTTGCGCCGCCATATTTGCTGGAAAACGCGTTCGCTGCGTCTATGTTGCGATCAGCACATGCCGCGAACGTCACGCCATCCTGACTGTTTGCAACCGCCTCGCCATGAATCTCTGAAATCACACCGCATCCAATAATCCCGAGCCTTACGGGAGCTTTTTGGACATTCGTCTCTGCTGGCATTTCTTCCTCCGATTTTGATCAACGATCCGCGACGTGGAAAGCCACCGCGCCACCGACGCTATGTTCAAATTGGCCATCTCAGACGGAAGAAGAAACGTGCAAATTGGTCAATTCGGACAAATCTCGTCTCCGATCTCTTCCTCCCCAGCGGTACAAATTTAGCTGAGGAAATGAAGCCATCGCATGTTCGCGGCCGGTCCCCGTGGCCACCAGCGGGTGCGGGGAGAAAGGGAGAGCGAATGAATAGTCTCCAGATGCAGGGTTTGAGCCGGGAGGCCGTAGGGGCCGCCGATAACACCCAAAAAGAAGAGTCGCTGCAGAACGACTCCAATTTGTTTCTCCTGCCGAGCGCGCTAATCCTTGGATTGGTCATGCTCGCGCCGTTGGGCTATGCCGTCTATCTCAGTGGCTTCGACTACTTCATGGGGCAATCGAAGACCTTCATTGGCCTATCGAACTACCAGTTTCTGCTCTGGGACGAGCGGTTTTGGAGCTCGCTTGGGCGGACGTTCTTCATCGTCATCTGTTCGGTAACGCTCGAGTTCCTGTCGGGACTCTTGATTGCGTACGGACTGTACAATCTTGTCGCTGGATCGCGTGTCTTCAACGTGCTGATCATGCTGCCTAACATTGTCACCCCGGTAGTATCAGGGATGTTCCTGCGCTGGGTCTTCGCGCCAGAGTGGGGGCTGTTGGACATCTCGTTGAACACGCTCGGTCTAACGGGGCCTGATTTCCTGAGTGACCCTCTCATGGCCCGGATCACCATCATCCTCGCGGACATGTGGCAGTATACGCCTTTCCTCGTATTGGTCCTCTTCGCAGGACTGAACGGGGTCGATCGGAGCCAGGTGGAGGCGGCTCAGATCGACGGTGTCGGGGGGTGGTCGATGCTTTGGCGCATCATGGTTCCGAACATGCGTCCGATCATCGTCTTCGTCCTCGCGATCCGCCTCATGGATTCATTCCGCTTCTTCGACCAAATCTTCGTCTTGACGGCAGGCGGACCCGGGACGGCAACAGAGACCTTGTCACTCTATACCTATTCCCTCGGGTTCAAAGTGCTCGACATCGGTAAGGCGTCTGCCCTCGGCGTTATGACACTTCTCATCGAACTCGTGTGCGTCCTGACGATGATCCGGATCGTCTATCGCAAGGAAAAGGGAGCGTTCTAATGCAGCAGTATCTCAAGCAACCGCTCTTGATCGCAGCGCTGACCATCTTCACGCTGATAAACCTTTCCCCGATCATCTGGGGAGCCATTATCTCCATCAAACAGCCGATCGACGCGTTCATTCCTACTCTATCGCTCGATTTCACTCCGACCCTCGAGTTCCACGAACAGGTTTGGTCGGAGAGCAATTTCCTTCATTACTTCACCAACAGCGTAATGATTTCTGCGTCCACGGTGATCATTTCGCTGAGCTTCGGAACGATGGCAGCCTACCAGCTGACGCGGATGTCTCCGGCAACTTCACGGCCATTGTTGATCAGCATCCTCGGGCTCAGAATGTTTCCACACATCCTGCTTGCCCTCCCGTTCTTCGTCATCGCCCAGACGCTGTCGCTCATCGACACCTACCCACTGATGATCCTGTCATTTGTGGCGATCAATCAGCCCTTCACGATCTGGTTGATGCGAAGCTTCTTCGCGGAAGTGCCCAAAGAGATATATGAGGCGGCGGCGATCGATGGATGCAATGCCTGGCACACGTTCTACAAGGTCGCCTTGCCAATGGTGCGCCCAGGAATCTGGGTTACTGCGCTTTTCTCGCTACTTCTGGCCTACAACGAGTTCTTGTTTGCCCGCGTCCTCTCGGGCCCGGTAACAAGAACACTGCCAGTGGCAATCTCAGAATATGGAACGGAAGACGTCAGCTACTGGTCGGTCTCCGCGGCCGCGGCAATCGGCATCACGCTCCCGATCGTGATCTTCATTATCCTGTTGCAGCGGCATCTTGTACGCGGTCTGGCTATGGGGGCGGTAAAGGGATGACGGCGTCGGAAACCAACGAACAGACCGTTAGCCCCGGCATCCTTGTCGAAGATGTGCAGGGCGTACGGACCATCACCTTAAACCGTCCGAAGGTCGGGAATGCTCTGAACAGCTCGATGGTCCAAGAAGTCCTCGCGGCGCTGACCGATAGGGAAGGTGTCAGACTTGTGGTTTTCCGGGGATCGGGCCGCAATTTTTGCACCGGCTTCGATTTGTCCGATCTCGAGGCGTCGAGCGACGGTGACTTGTTGCTTCGCTTTGTGCAGATCGAAACGCTCCTCCAGACCATCCAAGCGCTGGATATTCCCTCGATCGGGGTGGCGAGTGGACGGACCTTCGGAGCCGGCGCTGACCTGTTTGCGGTTTGCGATATCAGGCTGGGTGTGTCTGGGGCTTCGTTTGCGTTCCCGGGGCCGAGGTTCGGCCTTGTGCTTGGGAGCCGCCGGCTGGCCGTGATCACCGGACGCGATCGAGCGCGCGAGATTTTGCTCCAATCGAAAACGATCGACGTGTCCGAGGGCGTCGTCCTTGGACTGGTACATGAGGTCCTCGACGAGAGCGACATTTCAGACGCGATCTCAGCGCGCTTGGCCGCAGCTGACGCGCTTGATCCCGTGACCAAGGGCCAAATTAAGGCCGCGACATCAGACGCGCATTTTGACCAGGATTTGGCAAGTCTCGTTCGATCGGCCAGTCGTCCGGGGCTCAAGGCAAGGATCGCCGCATATTCAGACCTTCGCCGCACGGAGCTCGCGGAAAGACGTTCCACGTCGTCGAATGCCAACGGATCGAACTAAAGGAGGACCCCAATGGGAAGCGTAAAAATAGCAAACGTGAAAAAGAGGTACGGCGCGCTCGAGGTCATCCATGGCGTCTCCGTTGACATAAAAGATGGCGAGTTTGTCATCCTGGTTGGTCCCTCGGGTTGCGGGAAGTCCACGCTCTTGAGGATGGTCGCAGGGTTGGAGAGCATCTCAGGCGGCGAGATCGAAATCGGCGGCCGGGTGGTAAATCGCGTGGCACCTAAGAGCCGAGACATTGCGATGGTATTCCAGAACTACGCCCTGTATCCACACATGACCGTCGCGGAAAACATGGGGTTTGCGCTGACAATGAAGGGGGTTCCCAAGGAGGAGATATCCCGAAACGTCAAAGCCGCCGCTGACATTCTGGCTTTGAACGATCTCCTCGCTCGGTATCCTAAGGAGCTTTCCGGCGGACAGAGGCAGCGCGTGGCCATGGGACGGGCGATCGTACGTCAGCCGCAGGTGTTTCTATTCGATGAGCCTTTGAGCAACCTCGACGCAAAACTTCGTGTAGCCATGCGCTCTGAGATCAAGGCTCTTCACCAAAGACTCAAGACGACCACCATCTACGTCACGCACGACCAGATCGAGGCCATGACGATGGCGGACAAGATCGTCGTGATGCACAAGGGGCACATCGAGCAGGTCGGGTCACCTCTGGAACTCTACGATTTCCCTGCGAATGAATTCGTTGCCAGCTTTATCGGGTCGCCGGCCATGAACATGTTCAAGGGCGCTGTAGCCGACAATGCCTTTGTAACGCGCGCCGGTACCCGAATGCCTCTGGTCGGCGCGCCCGCGGCAGTTCATTCCAAGGCGGTCACCTATGGAGTCCGACCGGAGCATTTCCTACAAACTGAGCTGGGCATCCCAGTCCGCGTGAAAATGATCGAGCCGACCGGGTCCGAAACGCAGGTTGTCGTGGAGACGGACAAATCGGAGGAATTCAGCTGCATCTTCCGGGACCGGTTCAATGCAAAGCCCGGGGAGACGATCAAGGTGCTCCCGCGTTCTGACGTCATGCATTACTTCGACGGCGAGACCGGAGGAAGGCTCTGAGCGACCGCCCATGGCACCGACGTCGCTAGTGTGACGTCCCGAAATTCTTGTTTGCTGAACGCTTGTTTGAAGGTGTCAACCAGCTCCCGTACTAAGGCTTTTTGGCGGATACGAAAGGTTGGATGAGTGCGGCGTTGAGTATGTCCCAGTGTCGCCCTCCTTCAGCTGTTGATCAGCGACCGCGCGGACGATGTGCTGCCGTGTCATTGTTCGTCAAGCCGACCGGTCCTCTTAGATTGCCGCTGTCCCAAAGGCGTGCCATCAATAGCCCACCAGAGCCGCACGAAGGATCGATGGAAGGAGCATTAGGTACTGGGGGCCCTCGATGATAAGTGCGCAAAGCGAAACGGCAGCAATAAAAAGCCGCGGTGCAATTGAAATCTTGCAGAACCTGCTGCTGCTATCCCGGCTGTAGGTGAATTCCATTTTGCAGTCCCGTCCTAACGTAAGCGCGATTTTCCATGC
>UBJO01000096.1 GCA_900465665.1 Hyphomicrobiales bacterium | reverse complement strand
CCGCCCCCACCGCCCGCATCGCCGTCGGACGGCCTATGTCGCTGGCGATGTCGCTATAGGTGACCGCCTTGCCAAAGGGGATCTTGAGCAGGCTCTCCCAGACCTGAACCTGGAAGTCGGTACCGATCAGCACCACGCGCAGCGGCTGCTCGGACGTCCAGCGTCCCGGCTCGAAGATGCGTGCCGCGTAAGGAGCCGTTGCCTCGCGGTCCTCGACATAGTCCGCGTTCGGCCAGCGACAGGTCATGTCTTCGAGGCAGGCCGCCTCGCCGCCGATGTCGGCGAAGGCAAGGCCAGCGAGGCCACGGTCGGTCGCCATGACCAGCGCGATGCCGAAAGGCGACGGGTGGAAGCCGTAGCGGATGGTGAGACCGCCGCCGCGCGCTTTCCATTCGCCGGGAGACATGGCCTCATGCGTGACGAAGAGATCGTGCAGCCGGCCGGGGCCTGACAGACCGACCTCGAAGGAGGTCTCCAGCAAGGGCAGCTCCTCCTTGCGCAGCAGCCGCTTGGCATGATCAAGCGTGACCGCCTGCAGGAAGGCCTTGGGTGAAAGGCCGGCCCAACGGGTGAAGGTCTTTTGCAGCTGCGTCGGTGATTGATTGAGACGCATGGCGATCGCTTCCAGCGACGGCTGCTCACGGTAATCCTCGGTGATCAGCTCGATCACCTGGCGGACGGTCTCGTAGTCGGGACCATCGGGCGTGATGTCTTGGTTCAGCTTGACTACCATGTTCATGATCTTTCTCCTTGTCACAAGGAGATAGTCAAGCGGCTTCGTTGAAGCCACCCGATTCTTGCGCCTGAATTAGATGATTATCAGATTCGCTGCTTGACCGTCGCCAGCGCCCGCTTGAACGCCTTGGCAAAGCTTTCGCGGTCATCGGGATTGAGAAAGCCGCCAATATCCGTCGCCCGCCCCTGTCCGTAAATATGCATGGACAGGATGCCGATTTCGTCGTGGCGGCGCACCGAAAAGCGCGTCCAGAACGGATTGAAGTGATGCTCGACCGTGCGCCCCGAGGGCGCGATCTTGCGAACCGCGATATCGGTGCGCGACACGGTCACCATCTCGCGCGCCCTGGCCGAGCGGTAATTCAGCCGGAAGGCGCCGTAGAGGAGCAGAAAATCGAGGCCGAAGAAGAAGCCGATCGGCCAGGCGCCGGTGGCGATGAAGAAGAGGCCGTAGAGCAGGCAAACGCCGCCCGACAGCAGCAGGAGCACCCTGAACCCCTTGCGGCCGAGAGACCGGTGGGGAAAGAGCTCGGCTGAAAATACCGGCTGGTCCAAAACCGCCGGCTGACCAGCGCTGTCGGCGTTGCTTTCCATCATGGCTGCCGAGTATAGATTGTCCATGTCCAGTCCGAAACTCAAATCCTCCGCCACATCGTCGCAGCCCGAAAAACCCGTCGTTCGCCGCAAGAAAAAGGCGAGCGTCCGCTCCGTCTATAGCGAGGCCGAGCGCGAGGAGATCTTCCGCCGCTTCTCCGTGCAGCGGCCGGAGCCGAAGGGCGAGTTGGAGCACTCCAACCCCTTCACGCTTGTCGTCGCCGTGGCGCTCTCGGCGCAGGCGACCGATGCCGGCGTCAACAAGGCGACGCGCGCGCTCTTCAAGGTGGCCGATACGCCCCAGAAGATGCTGGATCTCGGCGAGGAGAAGGTGCGCGACTACATCAAGACGATCGGGCTCTATCGCAACAAGGCGAAGAACGTGATCGCCCTGTCGCGCATGCTGGTCGATGTCTTCGGCGGTGTGGTGCCGCAGACCCGCGACGAGCTGGTGATGCTCCCGGGCGTCGGCCGCAAGACCGCCAATGTCGTGCTCTCCATGGCCTTCGGCCAGGCGACCATGGCGGTCGACACACATATCTTCCGCATCGCCAACCGCATCAAGCTGGCGCCGGGCAAGACGCCCGACGAGGTGGAGGAGCGGCTGATGAAGGTGGTGCCGAAGCACTACCTCTACCACGCCCATCACTGGCTCATCCTGCACGGCCGCTACACCTGCAAGGCCCGCCGCGCCGAATGCGAGCACTGCGTGATCGCCGATCTCTGTCGCTCGCCCGAAAAGAGCTGCGACATCCCGGCGCCGCTCGTCGAGCTACCGCCGCAGGTGATCGGCGAGGCCGTCGACTAGGAAGGATCAGACCCGAACACCGAGTTCCCTACGCGACAGCAGCTTGTGCAGATGCACCATCATGCCCGCGGCAAACAGCGGCGTCAGCAGGTTGACGATCGGGATGGCCAGGAAAGCGGTGATCATGAGACCGGCGAGAAACACCGTCGGCGCATGTTTCTGGCGGAAGAGCCGCGCCTCGGCCGGTGGGCGGAAACGCATGGCGGCGAACTCGAAGAATTCCCGGCCGAGCAGGTAGCCGTTGACCAGGAAGAAGGCGACGAGATTGACGCCGGGGATGAACAGCAGGAACAGCGCCACGATGTTGCCGACGATGACGACGCCGAGGAACTTGATCGAGCTGACTACGGCCGGGCCGAGCGGCATGGCGGTGCCGGGCACGTCGTCGGGATAATCGCGCTTTTCCACGACGTCGGCGACATCGTCGAGAAACAATCCGGCGATCAATGCCGTCACCGGCGACAGCAAAAGTGCCAACCCCAACGCTAGTCCAATCCCTGCCATGATGGCGAAGACGAAGCCCAGCCAGCCTGCCCAATCGGGCATCGCGGGAAAGAAGCTGGCGATCCAGGGAAAGACGAAAGCCATGAAGGCGCTGCGCAGCGCCAGCCACAGGCCGATCAGCGCCAGGATGGTCAGCCCGAGCACTTTCCAGAACACCGACCGCGTTTCCGAGGCAAAGAGATTGGTGATGGAAAGGCGCGCCGCTTCGAGGATCATGGTGACGTCTCCGGTTGTGGCGATGATGTAGGAATCTGATCTTTGAACGGCAAGGCTGAAATTATTTCGCCGGATTGAGGGAATTGTTGTTCGAAAGCCTTTCATAATATATATTTAAATCAGCATCTAAGATTACTTGCAGGGCGCTCCGAATATTTGCGGACGCAAGGATTTGTTTCAAGCAGACAGGAAACATCACCCAAAATCGGGACAGCTGCCGTGGAAGACTTTGTTCAGAAGCTCCGCCAATACGCGAAATCCGGCACGCCCGCCGAACGTCGCATCGCAAAATATTTCACCGAACACTTGAGTGATCTGCCGTTCGAAACCGCAGCCTCGGTGGCCGATCGGCTGGACCTGAGTCCTATGACCGTCGGCCGCTTTCTGCGGGCGCTTGGCTATCAGGGGTTAGACAGCGTAAAAGTCCAGATCCGCGACGTTGCCGGCGTCTCGGCCACGCAGATGCAGGCCTCGATGTCGGAACTGCAGGTCGATGCCGCCGACGGAAAGCCGCTCGCCGTGCTGGTCGCCGAGCAGATCCAGGCGCTGCATCACATTTATCATCTCACCGGACAGCAGCACTGGAGCGACGCGGTGGCGATGATCCGCACGGCAAGCGAGGTGTTCATCGCCACCCATGTCTCGCAGGCAAGCTTCGCCACGCATTTCAGCCAGCGCCTGACGCAGGCGCGTGATGGCGTGCATGCGCTCGACGGCAGCGGAAACCGCTTCGCCGAGCTCTTCGCGCGCGTCAGCGGCGAGGGCGCGCTGCTCGTGATCATCGACAGCCAGCGCTTCAAGAAGGCCCGTCTGCTCGCCCGTATCGCCCGGCGCTACGGATACAAGGTCGTGCTCATCAGCGCGCAAAGCGCCAACTGGGTGCTCGATCAGGCCAATCTCATCCTGCCGCTCCCTCCGACCCGGCCGGGCGAACAGGACAACCTGCCGCCGGTGATCGCGCTTCTCGACTGTCTGTCCTCAGCTGTCGTCAGCGCTGTCGGTGACGAAGCCGTCGCGCGTGCCAGCCGCATGACCGAATTCAGCGTCATGCTCGGCGAAGAGCCCAACCGCTAGCAATCGAAATCTATTCCATTGCCTCGAGCTCGGCGCGATGGCGATACATCGCGAGCAGCCGCCGGTAATCCCGGTCATAAAGCGCGCGCTTGCTTTCATCGGGAACATGCACGTCGCCGCCGGGATACATGGCCGAACCCGCCGTGGCGAGGTCGGCATGCAGACCGCAGGCGACGGAGGCCGCCATCGCGGTGCCGAGAAGCACCGCCTCGTTCATCTTTGGAACCACCACCTTGCAGCCGGTCGCATCCGAATAGAGCTCCATCAGCACAGGGTTCTTCACATGCCCGCCGGCCACATGCAGCGTGTCGGGCGCGTAGCCATATTCCTTCATCCGCTCGAGGATATGACGGATGCCGAGCGCGATCGCCACGCCGGTGCGCCAGTAGAGCGCACAGAGCCCGTCGAACGATGTGTCGAGCGTCAACCCGCTGACTGCGCCGACCGCGTGCGGGTCGGCAAGCGGCGATCGGTTGCCGTGAAAATCGGGCAGCACGAAAATCCGGGCGCCGAAGGCATCGCCCTCTTCCGCACGCAGCTGCGAGATCCGCGACACGATCTTCTGGTGCAACGCCGCCGTCGGCTCGCCGCCTGCCGCATGCATCCGGACGACATGGTCGAGCAAGGCCCCCGTCGCCGACTGCCCGGCCTCGACGAGCCAAGTGCCAGGAAAAACGGCCTCATAATAGGGGCCCCACATGCCGTGGCTCGGGCGCCGCTTGCGCGAGAACGAGACGATGCAGCTCGACGTGCCGGCGATCAGCGCCAGCTGCCGTTCCAGCCGTTCCGGATCATGCGCGTCGCCGCCAAGCGTTCCGAGCGCGCCGGCATAGGCGTCGATCATGCCGGAGGAGACGTGACAGGAAGTGGTCAGCCCCAGCGCCGAGGCGGCCTCCTTCGTCAGCGTGCCGACGCTGCCGCCGACCGCAACGGTGTCGTCGGGCAGCTGCCCGCGCGCCTGCAGGTCGTCGAGGCCGATCTGCTCGAGAAAATCCTTGCGCCAGCCATCCTTGAGGTGAGCGAGATAGTTCCACTTGGACGTCAGCGTGCAGCGCGACCGCGCAAGCGAGCCGGTGGATTTCCACGTCATGAAATCGGCGAGGTCGAAGAGATAGCCGGTATTCGCCCATGTGCCGGGCAGCTTCTTCTTCAGCCACATCAGCTTCGGCATTTCCATCTCGGGTGACATGAAATGCCCGGAATGCTCCAGCACCTCGTGGCCGGTCGCCGTGCAGAAATCCGCTTCCTTCAGCGCCCGGTGATCGAGCCAGACGATGGTGTCGAAACGACGCTCGCCGCCCGTCGACACGCTGATCTGCCCGCCATCGATATCCCGGACCACAAGCGAACAGGTGCCGTCGAAACCGATCGCGCCGACGCTCTCGGGTGCGACGCCCGATTGCTCCATCGCGCGGCGCACGGCGATGCACACCGCCGACCATATATCCTCGGAATCATGCTCGGCGTGGTTTTCGCGGGGCCGGTTCATGATGATCGGATGATCGGCCTTGCCCAGCAGCTGGCCGCGCGCATCGAAGACGCCGGCGCGTGCGCTGCCCGTGCCGATATCAACAGCAACCACATGCTGAGGCATTAAAGGTCGTTCCCGTCCCGCTGATGTTTTTTCATAAGGTGGATCAAATCCGGCATGACGTCAAACGTAGCGTCGGGGGAAAGGCGGTCAAGCTCGTCGCGATAGCCGGCGAAATTGGCATGCGAGCCGCCGGTGAAGGCAAATACGGTCATGCCCGCGGCCTTGGCGGCCTCGATGCCGGCCGGGCTGTCCTCGATCACCACGCAATTGACGGGATCGACCTGCATCTGGCTTGCTGCATGCAGAAAGAGGTCCGGCGCCGGCTTGCCGTTCTTCACCATCGAGGCGCTGAAGATATTGGGCAGCCGGTCGATCAGCCCCGTGACGGTCAGCGACAGACGGATGCGTTCGACCTGGCTGGACGAGGCGACGCAGCAGGGAATATCGAGGGCGTCGATCGTATCCGCGATGCCTGTGATCGGCTTCAGCTCGGTGCGAAAGCGTGCATAGAGATCGGTGCGGATCTGCTCAAGGAAAGCTTCGCCGGGATGGACGTTATATTCCGTCTTCATCGTCTCGATCACGGTCGCGAGGCTGCGTCCGAGAAAGCGGCCATACACCTCGTCCTCGGTGATCGGCACGTTGAGATCGTTCATGGCCTTGACGAGAACGGTGACGGAGATCGGCTCGCTGTCGACGAGGACGCCGTCGCAGTCGAAGATCACAAGCCGTGTTTCAGCATCAGCCATGACACATCCAATCAGGGTTCAAGACATTGCAGGCAGAGGTGGGTGGATAGCGGCGGGGAGCGCCCGCCGCCTGATGCTTATGCCGCGAGCTTGTTGTCGAGGTAAAGCTGCAGCGTCTCGCGCGTGCCCTTTTCCCACAGCGTCTTCAGCGCATGCGCGAAGCGCTTGCGGAAGAGCTCGGACTTGGCGACCTCGCCGAAGATGTCGTCGAAGGCAAGGAACGCCATCGGGTCGTCCTTGGCCTTGATCGCGGCGGCATGCAGCCGGTCGGCGCTGGCATCGTTGAAGACGATATCCTGGCCGGTATCGGTCTTGCCGGCGAAGTAGCGGCACCACAGAGCCGAAACCAGCGACAGGCCGATCACGTCGCGACCCTGGTTCAGGTTGTCGAGCGTCGACGGCAGGATGAACTTCGGCTGGCGGTTGGAGCCGTCCTGCGCCAAGCGCGGGATGGTGTCGGCGATCTTCGGGTTGAGCAGGCGGTGCTCGATCAGCGCGAAATAGTCCGTCAGCGAAGTGTTCGGCACCGGCGGCACGATCGGGATGATCTCGTCCTTCTCGAGCTTGGCGAGGAAGGCGCGGATCAGCGGGTCTTCCATCGAATCATGCACGAAATGGATGTCCATCAGCGCCGCCGGATAGGCGATCGCCGCATGGCCGCCATTCAGGATGCGGATCTTCATGTGCTCGTAGGGCGTGACATCGGGCACGAAGGTGACGCCGACATTCTCCAGCGCCGGACGACCGGCGGTGAACTTGTCTTCCAACACCCACTGCTTGAACTCTTCGCAATAGACGGGCCAGTTGTCCTCGATATCGAAGACGTCCTTGAGCAAGTCGATCTCGCGCTGGCCGGTGGCCGGCGTGATGCGGTCGACCATGGCGTTCGGGAAGGCGACATTGGCCTTGATCCACTCGGCAAAGGCAGGATCCGACAGCGCCGCCGTGCCGACCACCGCGTTGCGGGTGACGACACCATTGTGCGGAATGTTGTCGCACGACATGACGGTGAACGGCACGAGGCCCTTGTCCTTGCGCGCCTTGAGACCGGCGACGATCAGGCCGAAGACGGTCTTCGGATCGGCGGGGTTCTTTCCGTCGGCTGCGATTGCCGGATGATCAGGATTAAACTTGCCGGATGCGTCGATGAAGTAGCCGCCCTCGGTGATCGTCATCGAGACGATGCGGATTTCGGGGTCCGCGAGCTTGGCGATGATGGTCTTGGCGTCGCCCACGGGCAGGATATCGATCATCGGCGCGGTGACGCGCGCCGAGGTCTTGTTGTTGTCCTGCTCGACGACCGTCGTCAGGAAATCCTGGGCGGCGAGCTTGTCGCGCATGGCGGCATCGGACGGCAGAATGCCGGCGCCGATGATCGCCCAGTCGTGTGCCTCGCCCTTGTTGAACAGGTCGTCGAGATAAATTGCCTGGTGGGCGCGGTGGAAGTTGCCGACGCCGAAGTGCACGATGCCCGCCTTCAGCGACGCCCGCTCATAGGCCGGTACAGCGGCTGTCTTAGCCGCGTCGGAAAGCGTTGCCAGCGATAGTTTGCACGTCATGTCTCAGTCCTCTTGAAGGTCTTCAGGGTCTAACGACCCCGGTACTGGCGCGCCGGGCACCTCGTCCGGCACGCGCTCTCTTCCCCACCCCGGATGCCTCGCTCAGATGGCGAGGCCCTGCTCGTTGAACCTGTGAATGCGGGCCTTGTCTGCGGTCAGGTAGACGGTGTCGCCGGCCTTGGCCGGGAAGCTGCCGTCGCCGCGCGCCGTCATCTGGCCAATGCCCTCGACGTTGACATGCAGGAAGGTGTCGGAGCCGAGATGTTCGGCGACCACGACCTTGCCCTTCCACTCGCCGCTCTCCATCGAAAGCTGGATATGTTCGGGGCGCACGCCGAGCGTCTGCGAGCCCTGCGGCACGAAGTTCATCTTCGGCGAACCGATGAAGCCGGCGACGAAGAGGTTGCGCGGCTTGGAATAGAGTTCCATCGGCGAGCCCACCTGCTCGATATTGCCGCGGTTAAGCACCACGATCTTGTCGGCCATGGTCATCGCTTCGACCTGGTCGTGGGTGACGTAGATCATCGTCGTCTTCAGCTGCTGGTGCAGCTCGCTGATCTCGAGGCGCATGTTGACGCGCAGCGCCGCATCGAGGTTGGACAGCGGTTCGTCGAACAGGAAGGCCGAGGGCTGGCGCACGATGGCGCGGCCGATCGCGACACGCTGGCGCTGGCCGCCCGAGAGCGCGCGCGGCTTGCGGTCGAGATAGTCGGTGAGGTTGAGGACGCGGGCTGCGTCCGCCACCTTCTTGTCGATCTCGGGCTTTGCCATGCCCGCCATCTTCAGCGGGAAGGCGATGTTGCTGCGCACGCTCATATGCGGATAGAGCGCGTAGGACTGGAACACCATGGCGAGCCGGCGTTCGGATGGCGCGCTCTCGGTGGCGTCCTTGCCGTCGATGACGATCTTGCCGCCGCTGACATCCTCAAGGCCTGCGATCAGGCGCAGCAGCGTGGACTTGCCGCAGCCCGACGGGCCGACGAAGACGACGAACTCGCCGTCCTTGATTTCGAGATCGATCGAAGGGATGACCTTGGCTTCGCCGAAGACCTTCGAAACTTTCTGAAGGGTAATGCTGCCCATGTTTCTCTCCCTTGTTTCTTATTTCACCGCGCCGAACGTCAGGCCGCGGACGAGTTGTTTCTGGCTGAACCAGCCGAGGATCAGGATCGGGGCGATTGCCATGGTCGATGCTGCCGAAAGCTTGGCGTAGAAAAGTCCTTCCGGGCTGGAATAGGAAGCGATGAACGTCGTCAGCGGCGCAGCCTTGGAAGCCGTGAGGTTGAGCGTCCAGAAGGCTTCGTTCCAGGACAGGATGATGTTGAGAAGAAGCGTCGAGGCGATGCCCGGCACCGCCATCGGCGTCAGCACGTAGATGATTTCCTTGCTGAGCGAAGCGCCATCCATACGCGCCGCCTCAAGGATCTCGCCGGGGATTTCCTTGAAGTAGGTGTAGAGCATCCAGATGATGATCGGCAGGTTGATCAGCATCAGCACCACGACGAGGCCGATGCGGCTGTCGAGCAGGCCGGTGTTGCGGAACAACAGATAGATCGGGATCAACGCGCCGACTGCCGGCATCATCTTGGTCGACAGCATCCACATCAGCACATCCTTGGTGCGCTTGGTCGGCGAGAACGCCATCGCCCAGGCGGACGGAACCGCGATGATCAGGCCGAGCAGCGTCGAGCCGAAGGAGATGATCACCGAGTTCAGGAAGTGGCTGAAGTAATTCGATCGGCTCTGCACCTCCAGATAGTTCTCCGTCGTCCAGTGGAAGAACAGGAACTGCGGCGGCGATGCGATGGCGTCGGCTTCCGACTTGAAGCTGGTGAGAAAGGTCCACAGGATCGGGAAGAAGAGCACGATGCCGATGGTCCAGGCGACCGCCGTGACGATCACCTTGCGCTGGGTTGTGATGCGTCTGGCCATCTCAAGTCTCCAGGTTCTTGCCGACGATGCGGACGAGGAAGATAGCAACGATATTGGCGAGGATGACCGCGATGATACCGCCCGCCGAAGCGCCGCCGATGTCGAACTGCAGGAGTGCCCTGTTATAGACGAGGTAGGTCAGGTTCGTGCTGCTCGTGCCCGGGCCGCCATTGGTGGTGACGAGGATTTCGGCGAATACCGAGAGCAGGAAGATCGTCTCGATCAGGATGACGACGGTGATCGCGCGCGCCATGTGCGGCAGGATGATGTAGACGAACTGCGAGAAGAAGCCCGCGCCATCCATCTCGGCCGCTTCCTTCTGCTCTTCCGACAGCGACTGCAGCGCGGTCAAGAGGATCAGCGTGGCGAAGGGAAGCCACTGCCAGGCGACGATCAGGATGATCGAAAACAGCGGCATGTTGGCGAGCCAATCGACCGGCTGCGCGCCGAACAGGCGCCAGATATAGGCGAACAACCCGTTGACCGGGTTCATGAACATGTTCTTCCACACCAGTGCTGCAACGGTCGGCATGATGAAGAACGGCGCGATCACGAGAATGCGCACGATCCCCTGGCCGAACATCGGCTGGTCGAGCAGAAGCGCCAGCGCGATACCGCCGACGATGGTGATGACGAGGACACTCAAGACCAGCACGAGCGTATTGATCAACGCATCGAAGAAGGCCGGGTCCGTCAGGAAGAATTCGTAATTGAGGAAGCCGAGGAAGCGATTGTCGCTCGGCATCAGGAGATTGTAGTCGATGAACGAGAAGTAGATCGTCATCACGAGCGGGACGATCATCCACGCGAAGAGCAGGAGCACCGAAGGTGCCATCATCATGCGCGCCGCGGAGCGGGTGTGTAACGTTGCCATGGTTCACCGTCTTTTCTGAAAGCGGATGGCTGCAAGGCCTTAGGGACAAAAAGGGCCGCCGATGCAGTTCGGGCAATTCGGCGGCCTAGGGGTGCGGCGTGCAGGCGCACGCCGCATGTCTCGGGAGGCTTACTTAGGGTAACCAGCCTTCGTCATTTCGCGGGTCGTCAGCTGCTGAGCGCTCTGCAGGGCCTGATCGACGGAGATCTGGCCGGCGACAGCTGCCGAGAACTGCTGGCCGACGGCCGTGCCGATGCCCTGGAATTCAGGGATCGCGACGAACTGGCCACCGGTGTAAGGCACCGGCTTGACGGTCGGCTTCTGCGTGTCGGCTGCCTTCATCGCATCAAGCGTCTTGGCGGCGAACGGAGCGGCCTTCTGGTAGTCGGCGTTTTCGTAGAGCGAGGTGCGCGTGCCCGGAGGAACGTTTGCCCAGCCTTCCTTGCTTGCCACCAGATCGCCGTAAGCCTTGTCGGTCGCCCAGGCGACGAACTTCTGCGCGGCTTCAGCCTTGGTAGAGGTCGCCGGGATGGCGAGGTTCCACGACCACAGCCAGTTGCCGTGGTTCTTCATCTCGCCCTTGGTCGGGAACAGGGCGTAACCGACCTTGTCGGCAACCTTCGATTCTTTCGGGTTGGAGACGAACGAAGCGGCGACAGTCGCGTCGATCCACATGCCGCACTTGCCGGTCTGGAAGAGCGCCAGGTTTTCGTTGAAGCCGTTCGAGGATGCACCGGGAGGGCCGGCTTCCTTCATCAGGTTGACGTAGAAGCCAAGCGCTTCCTTCCACTCGGGGCTGTCGAACTGGGGCTTCCAGTTTTCATCGAACCAGCGACCACCGAAGGAGTTGTCGAGCGCGGTGATGAACGCCATATTCTCACCCCAGCCGGCCTTGCCGCGAAGGCACATGCCGTAGACTTCGCCCTTCTTGTCGGTGATCTTCTTCGCCGCATCGGCGATGAAGTCCCAGGTCGGCGCGTCGGGCATCTTCAGACCGGCCTTTTCGAAGAGGTCGGTGCGATACATGATCATCGCGCTTTCGCCGTAGAACGGCACTGCGTAGAGCTTGTTGTCGACGGTCAGCGCGGCGCTGATCGCGGGCAGCAGATCCTTGGCGTCATACTTTTCCCCGAGGTTGTCGAGCGGCAGAAGCCAGCCCTGCTTGGCCCAGATCGGAACTTCGTAGTTGCCGATCGTCAGAACGTCGTACTGGCCGCCCTTGGTCGCGATATCGGTCGTGACCTTCTGGCGCAGAACGTTTTCTTCGAGCGTTACCCACTCGAGATCAATGCCGGGGTTCTTTGCCTTGAAGTCATCCGTGAGCTTCTGCATGCGGACCATGTCGCCGTTGTTGACGGTCGCGATCGTCAGCGTTTCAGCCGAAGCCATGCCCGCGAACGCCAGGACGGAGCAGGCGCCGAGCAGAAAAGTTTTAAATGTCATGATCTTCCTCCCAGAAGATGTTAGCGAGCATTCGCTTTGCTCATGGGCAATTACTCAACCACAAGCGACAAATGTCAAGCTCCAATCGTTGCTGCAGCCGCGAAACGATGAGCTATCCTGCTGATTTAAAACGAAATAAATTTTTGCCCACTAGGTGAGCAAATACTCGGCAACCTCTTCATCGGTGATCAAACCGTTGATCTGATGACCCGTAACAGCCGCCTTGATCGCCTTCATCTTGCGCTTGCCCTTGCCTATCCCGATGACCACGGAGGTCTCGCGCGAGGGGATCGGAGCGGACGCGACGCGCTCGTTGATGGGGTTGTCGAGCAGCTTGCCTTCGCTGTCGAAAATCCAGCCGCAGATCTCGCCGACGGCGCCATTGTCCATCAGTTCCATCATCTCGCCCTTCTCCAGGAAGCCGTCGACGCAGAGCGGTCCGTCGATGCCGAGTTCGCCGATACCGACGAAGGTCACGTCGGCCTGCGCGCTCATGTCGAGCGTCGAGCGCACCAGCTGCTGGGCATGCAATGTCTCGCGCTCTTCGGCAGAGGTGACGAGAACCGGCAGCGGCATCGGAAAGTGCCGCGCCTTGACGGCATCGGCCATGCTGAAGATGACGTTGTAATAGGCCGCTGATCCGTCCGGCGCGATGTTGCCGGTAAGGGAGACGATGCGATGATTGATGCACTCAATGGCCGGCAGCTGATCGACCGCGGCCTTCAGCGTTCGCCCGGTTCCGACGGCGAGAACGATCGGGTCGGTCTTCTTCAGCCAGCGTTCGATCTCGGCCGCCGCCGCCTCGGCGATGCCGACGGTCGCGGCACCCGCACCCGGATCGCTCGGCACGATATCCACCTGCCGCAGTCCGTATTTGTTGCGCACGGCGTTGGCGAGCTCAAGACAGGCGGCGATCGGGTGATCGAGCCGCACCTTGATCAACCGCTCGGCCACGGCAAGCGACACCAGCCGCTGCGCCGATTGTCGCGAAATCCCCATGGACGAGGCGATCTCGTCCTGCGTGCGCCCGGCCACATAATAGAGCCAGCCGGCGCGCGCCGCGTCATCGAGACGACCAGAAGTTTCGGACCTTTTCACCATCGACTATCCATTGCGCCCGACTGCGCCGGCTTTCGCCGGCAAAGCATGTGGTTGAAGCTATGTTCGCGCCAGATCAAAACAAAATTCGGGCAAATGTCGAGTGCATTGAGAAATTGCACAATCTATTTTAGCCTCCCTGCAAGCAGTGGATGGTGCTCAGCCCCGCCATTGCCGCGCCATCTTTGCCCGCGAAGCCTTGCTTGACCTGAGATCGAACGGCACGCTAACTATGTGCCAGAGGGAAAAATCGTGCGAATTCTGCTGGTTGAGGACGACAAGATGATTGGCGAGGCCGTGCGCGATCACGTCGCCGCATCCTTCCATGCCGTCGATTGGGTGAAGAACCTCGCCGATGCGGAAGCCGCCACGGGGCCCGTCGAATATGGATTGGTGCTGCTCGACCTCAATCTTCCCGATGGCAGCGGTGTCGATTTCCTGCGCAAGCTGCGCGGCCGTGACATCCGCACGCCCGTCATCATCCTCACCGCGCGCGACCAGATCTCCGACCGCATCGAGGGGTTGAACGCCGGCGCCGACGACTATCTCGTCAAGCCCTTCAATCTGGGCGAGCTTGAAGCCCGCATCATGGCGGTGGCCCGCCGCTACGACGCCAACCCGCATCCGGTGGTGCAGATCGGCGATATCGAAATCAACCGGCCGCAGCACAAGCTCTCCGTCGACGGTGCCTCCGTCATCCTCACCAGCCGCGAATGGGCGGTCCTAGACCTCCTGACCGCGCGCCCCGGCGCGATCGTGTCCAAGGACCGCATCGAGGAGGCGCTTTACGCCTTCGGCTCGGAAATCGAGAGCAACACGGTTGAGGTCTATGTCAGCCGCCTGCGCAAGAAGATCGGCAAGGATCGCATCCGCACGGCGCGCGGCATCGGCTACACACTCGGATCATAATGAAAAAGCGCGAACCCAGCATCACCCGCCCGCTCATCACCGCGCTGACGACTGTCATGGTCGTCTTCTGGCTCATCGCCATCGGCCTCAGCATCCGCGTGATGCAACATGAGTTCGATGAGATTTTCGACAGTGCGCAGCAGGAAACGACGGAACGGCTGCTGGCGCTGATCCTCGACGACATGGACCAGCGCGGCATCGGCGACCCGCACGGCATCGCCATGTTGAATACCGCCGCCAATCGCGAATATCTGACCTATCAGGTTCGTGATTCATCAGGAAAGGTCGTGCTGCGCTCCAATGACGCGCTTGCCGAACCCTTCCCGGCGCCCCTCGAAACGGGCTTCTACGACACCGCCACTGCGCGTATCTATACCGAGAAGACGTCCGACGGCTCCCTTTTCCTGCAGGTCGCCGACCGCTTCAAGAATCGGCGCGAAGCCGTACGCGAAAGCGCCGTCACTCTGCTCATTCCGCTGATCGCGCTTATCCCCGCCAGCATCTTCGCCATCTGGTTCATCGTCGGCCGAGCGCTGAGGCCGCTGGATTCACTCCGCCAGGATATCGGCACCAAGGACGGCGGCAACCTTGCCGAGGTGGAGAGCGCCGGTCTGCCGAAAGAACTGAAGCCGATCGCGCGCTCCGTCAACCTGCTGCTCGGACGCCTGCGTTCCGCGCTTGAGGCCGAGCGCGAATTTACCGCCAACAGCGCCCATGAGCTCAGAACGCCGATCGCCGGCGCGCTGGCGCAGACGCAGCGCCTTGCCGAGGAACTGCCCCCAGGGCCGACCCAGGCCCGCGCCCATCAGGTCGAGAGCTCGCTGGTCAATCTCGGGCGCCTCGCCGAAAAGCTGCTACAGCTCGCCCGCGCCGAGGCCGGCATCGGCGGCAGCGCCACGGCCACGGACCTTCGCCCGGTGCTCGACATGATCGTCACCGATTATGAACGCGACAGCCGCTCGCAGGGTCGCCTGCGCTACACGGCCGCGCCTGCGACAAAGCTGGTTCGCAACGCCGACATGGACGCCTTCGGCATCATCCTGCGCAACCTCATCGAAAACGCCCTGGTTCACGGCGACCCGGAGCTATCGGTCGATGTCAGCCTTGATGAGAATGGTATCGTCCGTGTCGTCAATGGCGGACCTTTGGTCGCGGAAGGCGATATCGCGACGCTGAAGAAGCGTTTCCGGCGCGGGAATACCAGCGCCTCCGGATCCGGCCTTGGCCTGGCGATCGCCGAGCGCATCGTCTCGCAAATGGGTGGGACGCTCGACCTGATGTCTCCCGCCAGCGGTCAAAACTCAGGTTTCGAAGCCCGCATCACGCTGCCTGCCTGATCAGGGTTTGGGCTTGCAAATCGCACCGAACGGTGCGAGCAGATTCTAACCGTTTGGAACAAGCAGAATACGAATGATCATCTCCTTCGATATCGGCGGCTCGGCGATCAAGGGCGGCGTTGCCCTTTCCGAAACCGAGATCACGCCGCTCGGCCGCCGCAAGACCCCCCTCGATGATTTCGGCGCCTTCGTCGATACGCTGAGAACCTTCATCGCGGAAGCCGGCGGTACGCCGACGCTGCTGTCGATCTCGATCGCCGGTGTCGTCGATCCCGATACGCAGCTGCTCACCTGCGCCAATATTCCCTGCATCCACCAGCGCACGATCGCCGCAGATCTTCAGGCCGAGCTCGGCGTGCCGGTGCTGGTCGCCAACGACGCCGACTGCTTCGCCATGGCCGAAGCCGGCCTCGGCGCCGGTCGCGGCCACCGCATCGTGCTTGGCGTCATCCTCGGCACCGGCGTCGGCGGCGGCGTGATCGCCAATGGCCGGCTGATCAACGAGGCCGGCGGCTTTGCCGGCGAATGGGGCCACGGCCCGATCGTTGCACTGCGCGCCGGCCACCCGCCGGTCGAGATCCCGCATTATGCCTGCGGCTGCGGCCAGAGCGGTTGCGTCGATTCCGTCGGCGGCGCGCGCGGCATGGAACGCCTGCACAAGACCCTCCATGGCCTCGGCTTCACCAGCGAGGAAATCATCGGCCAGTGGCTGGGCGGCGAGGAAAAGGCGACCCGCACGATCGACGTCTACATCGACCTCCTCGCCTCTCCTCTGGCGCTGACCGTCAACATCACCGGCGCCACCATCGTCCCCGTCGCCGGCGGGCTCTCCAATGTGGAGCCGCTGCTGGATGAGCTCGACAAGGCGGTGCGCCAGCGTATCCTCCGCAAATTCGACCGCCCGCTGGTCGTGCGCAGCGAATGCCGCGTCGAGCCGGGGTTGATTGGGGCGGCGCTTTTGGGATTGAAGGCGGAAGCGAAGATGGTGGGGTAGGGGTTTTCACCTCACGCTTGATCTCAAAGCTTCGATTGCTGAGTAGGAAAATGCGCGTAATGGTGGTTCATCTGTAGCCGAAAGTTAATTCTGACACTCTACCATCTTGCCGGTGGAACGTGTTTGGGAGCGGCGCATGACTGCTGATGACTTGAATTCCAGGTTGGTGCGCGACGAGCGGGTGCTATGGCGCGGTGTGCCGGCCCAGGGACTGATGTTTACCAGCCGCGACGCGCTGATGATCCCGTTTAGCGCGGTGTGGCTCTCTTTCGCGGTCTTCTGGCTTGTCATGGTTACGCGGACGGGTGCGCCGGTGTTCTTTTATCTATGGGGCGCAATGTTCGTCGGCATCGGGATTTTCTTTGCCGTTGGCCGCTTTTTCGTCGATGCTTGGCTGCGTAGCCGCACCCTCTATGCCGTGACCGACCAGCGGGTCCTCATTTTGCGGTCCGCCCCTTTTGCGCGCTTTACGTCGATCGAGTTGGATCGTCTGCCGGAACTCAATCTGGTTGGTGACGGCAACACAAAGGGTGATATCCGCTTCGGGCCATCTGTTTCTCTGTTCGGTAATCGGTCGATGGCAGTCTGGATGCCATCCCTCGATCCGACACCACAGCTGCTCGGCCTAGCCAAGCCCAAGGCGGTCTTCGATCTGATCCGCGATGCCGGGCAGAAGGCGCGGGCACGCGCCTAGATGGGCTGCCTGTGATGGAGCCGGCGGATGAGGGCGCCTCACCCGCCGACGCTTCCAATCAATACTTCGACGGAACGTACAACTCCGGCGGCAGGACCTTGCGTTCGTAATCCGGGTTGAACACGCGCTCGGGCAAGGCGATCTCCTCGTGCGGCACGTCCTCATAGGGGAACTGCGACAAGAGATGGTCGATGCAGTTGAGGCGGGCGCGCTTCTTGTCGTTGTCTTCGACGATGTGCCAGGGCGCTTCTGGGATGTTGGTGCGGGCGAAGGTTTCTTCCTTGGCCTTGGTGTAGGCTTCCCAGCGGACGCGCGATTCCAGGTCCATCGGCGACAGCTTCCACTGCTTCAGCGGATCGTGGATGCGCACGAGGAAGCGCAGTTGCTGTTCTTCGTCGGTGATCGAGAACCAGTATTTGACGAGGCGGATGCCGGAGCGGACCAGCATGCGCTCGAATTCGGGCACGTCGTTGAAGAACTGCTCGACCTGATCCTCGTCGGCGAAGCCCATGACGCGTTCGACGCCGGAGCGGTTGTACCAGGAGCGGTCGAAGAGCACGATCTCGCCGCCAGCCGGCAGATGCGGCACGTAGCGCTGGAAGTACCACTGCGACTTTTCGCGGTCCGACGGAGCCGGAAGCGCCACGACGCGGGCGACGCGCGGGTTGAGGCGCTGGGTGATGCGCTTGATGACGCCGCCCTTGCCGGCGGAATCGCGACCTTCGAAGATCACGACCACCTTTTCCTTGTGATAGGTGACCCAATCCTGCAGGCGGATCAGCTCGGACTGCAGCGCGATCAACGAACGGAAATACTCGATGCGCGGCATCGATGGCGGATGCGCCTTGCGGTAGATCTTGCGGATTTCCTCGGACAGCGCCGGCTCGGAGAGCTCGAGCTCGTAGTCTTCATCCAGCGTATCGGCCAGTTCGGCCTCGAGCCAGTCGGTTGAAGGCGTGCCTCTCATGGTGGTCATCTCGATCCCTGTTCAGATTTGTCGCTTCGGACGCTTGCGGAGCTGCCTTGCTTTGCGCCGCATGACGATATCATGAAAGCACGCAGGGCAAGGCCACTCATGGCGCCAAATAAGCAGCGTGTCATGAAGGATATATGACGCTTCGGCCGGACGCGGAGATGCGTGCGCAAAGTGGTCGGCAGGTGAGCGTGCCGCCGGCCTTTCGGATCAGCTCAGCGCGTCGGGGCGGTTGGCCTCTTTGACATGGTCGTCGCTGTGCTTGCTGCGAATGCGACGCACGGTGAGCCAGACGCCGAGGACGACGAAGGGCACGGCGGCGCCGGTCAGCGTCTCCGGCGCGATCTCGACGCCGACGCCATGTAGAAGCTTGGCGAGATAGCCGACGAGGCCGATGACGTAATAGGAGATGGCGGCGACCGACAGGCCTTCGACCGTCTGCTGCAGGCGCAGCTGCAGATGGGCGCGCTTGTCCATCGAGGCCAGGATCTCGGTGTTGAACTTTTCCAGCTCGACATCGATCCAGCTGCGCAGAAGGGCCGTGGCGCGGGCGAGCTTGCGCGACAGGTCGGCCTGCCGCTCCTCGACCGACTGGCAGGTGCGCATGGCGGGCGCCAGGCGGCGCTGCAGGAAGGCGCCGAGCGTTTCGTTGCCGGGGAGCGCCTTTTCGGCCAGCATGGCGACGCGCTCGAGTACGATGTTGTAGTAGGCGCGGCTGGCGCCGAAGCGGTAGAGGCTAAGGGCAGCATTGGCCTCGAGCTCGGCGGCGAGGCGGGTGATCTCCGACAGCGTGGCGTCGGCTTCGGCGCGCGCATGCTGCTTCATGCCCTGCGTGATGGCGGTGAAGCTCGTCTCGATCTGGCGGATCTCGGGCGACAGCGTCTGCGCCAACGGCAGGCCCATCATCGCCAGCGTCCTATAGGTCTCGATGTCGAGCAGGCGCTGGGCGAGCATCCCACGGGCGCCATCCGTCATGCCATGATCGAGCACCAGGAACTTGGTCAAGCCGTCGCCGTCCTGACGGAAATCGGTGATCACGGTCGCCTGGCTATCGGCCACCATACTCTGGCAGAGGCTGGTCGGATCGAAATTGGCGATGACGTCGGCGACATCCTCGCTATCCGGGCGGATCTCGATGCGAACGCCGGAGATGAAGGGGCCGGGTGCCGCAAAGCTGGCGCCGAAAGGATTGACCGGGATCTCGGCGCCGAATTCCGCCGGCGCCGGCGTGTCCCAGAAATAGGTCGAGAATTCCGTGTGGCGCTCCCAGCGCAGCGTGCCGCTGCCCCAGCTCATCGTGTGGTGGCTGGTGTCGGCGGCGGGCGCCGGAACGCCCTGGGCGAGCGAGAGCGCCTTCAGGATCGCCTGATCGGCGGCAAAGTTGGCCTCGGTCAGGAAGGCGACCTGGAAGATGACGCGGGAAACGGGGATCAGCGTATAGGGGCGCGAATGGATTTCGCCGAGCGCGCGGGCCCGGACATCGGCTACGGGAAACGAAAAGCTACGCTTCGACAAATCTTGCCTCCTGACTGTGCCCCCACGGCCAGCTCTTCCCTTGGCTATTATCAAATGGCCCGGCGCGTACGACGTGGCGGTTTGACGCAGAACGATCATGCGCCGGCAATTTGCGTCGTGTCGAGCCGTTTCAGTTCCGTCCGCTGCGCCGAGGTCAGTGCGAAGCCGGCAATGGCCAGCGCGTCACCTTGCCGGCAAGCAGCGCCCACCAGACGATGACCGGCTGCAGGGCGAGGCGCGGCAGATGATACCACCAACCCAAGGCGGCCGCGGTCGAGCCGAGATCGTCGATGGCGTGCTTTATGTTGGCCGGGAACACACAGACGGCATAAAGCGCCAGGCAGATCCCGGCCGAGCGGCGTAACCGTTCAGTCGTCAGGCCGATCGCGCCGGCAATTTCGCACAGGCCGGTGAACGCGATCACCTCGGCCGGGAAGGGAACCCAATCCGGGGTGATCGACAGGAACGCGGCTGGGAAGAGCAGGTGCGCGCAGCCGGCGATCATGTAGAGGCCGGCCAGGATAAATCTGCCGGTTGGGCTTTCCGCGTGGTCGGTGGAGGCATTGTCTGCGGCTTTGGTCATGCAGCGTTTACGCAAATGACCGGCGTCTGGATGATGCGACGTATGTCGCCGATGCGCCCGATGCGTCAGGCGGCGTCGGCGAGCTCGATCAGGGCGCGGGCGGCGCTTTCGTCTGTGATCAGCGTGTTGCAGCCGATCCGCTTGATGGTGGCGCTGATGGCAACCGCCCGGTGGGCGCCGCCGGAGGAGAGCACGATGTGCTTGGCCTTCTTCAGCGTATCGAGATCGACGGACATCACCCGGCTGTTGATCGAATGATCGACCGTGTTGCCGTCCTTGTCGAGGAAATTGAACATGGTGTCGCAGACGCAGCCGGCATCGATCAGCTCCTGCAATTCGCCCTTGGAGATCCATCCCTCCGACAGCGAGGTCGAATGCGGGCCGATATCGCCGCAGCTGACGATGGCGAGATCGAGCGTTTCGGCGAGCCGGTAGATGGTATCGAGACCGCATTTTTCGATGAGGTTGCGCTTGGTCTCGGTGGAATCGACCAGGAGCGGCGCGAGGAACATGTAGCACTCGGCGCCGAGCTGGCTTGCCAGCCGCCAGGTGTAGTCGATCGGGTTGGTCTGATGCACGGCGACGATGCCGCCGAGGAGCGAGACGACCTTGCAATTGTCGCGGCGCGGCGGGCGGAAGCTCGACAGCGAGGCCGTCATGGTGCGGCCCCAGCCGACGCCGATCGTGTAGTTGTCGGGAATGGCTTCGGAGAGAAACTGGCCGAGCGCCAGGCCGACACTCTTGGCCAGCGCATTCGGATCGGAGGTGACGGGTGCGGGCACCACGATCGCCTCGTCCAGGCCGTAGGCGCGTTCCAGCTTCACCGACAGTTCGACGCAATCGCCGATCGAATCGTTGATCCAGATCTGCACCTCGCTGCGCTTCATCGCCTCGTCGAGCAGCCGGATTACGGTCGTGCGGCTGATGCCGAGCTGCTCGGCGACATCTTTTTGCGTCAATCCCTGGTTATAATAGAGCCAGGCAGCGCGCAGTCTGAGCGAGGAGGCTTCCGAATAGGCGGTGTGCGTGCCGCGTTTTAGCTTGACCACATCTCCTCCAAAAGCAAAGGCGCCCTAGATCCTGCTCGAGACAGGGCATGGTTTGTCGCTGCGATAATGACCGGTGTGACACTTATGTCAATTGAAATGCACAAATGTCCTTGACATAATGGCCCTGGAATAGCGATAGTCTTGGCAACTGGTCGTTCCGTCCATTGTAGGAGGCACTGTGCGGGCATATGGCAAATCGCAGCGGTCTTGCGCCGGGGCTCGATTGCCCTTGGACGTCTTCGTTGCGGCAGCCCGAGACGGGAACGATGGGGTACTCGCCGACGTTTATGATGTAAGCCAAACGCGCGGGCACGATTTCACATATAGCGACTTCAAAGACAGTACGGGCAATCCGTAGATCACCTCATTCGCCGGGCCTCAAGTGCTCCGGCTCGCAGCTCAAGTCAAAAGGACACGCGACCATGACATCCAAGCTTGACCAACTCCGCGAGATCACCACCGTCGTCGCCGACACCGGTGACATCGAAGCCGTTGCCCGCCTGAAGCCGGTCGATTGCACGACCAACCCGAGCATCGTTTTGAAGGCACTCGGCACGCCGATGTTCGCCGATGCGATCAAGGAAGCCGTTTCCTGGGGCAAGAAGCAGGGCGGCAATTCCGAAGCCGTTGCTTCCGCCGTTGCCGACCGTCTCGCCGTTTCCGTCGGTGCAGCGCTCTCGAAGCTCGTTCCCGGCCGCGTCTCGACCGAAGTCGACGCCGACCTTTCCTTCGACACCAAGGCATCGGTTGAAAAGGCACACGGGATCATCGCCGGCTACAAGGAACGCGGCATCGAGAAGGATCGCATCCTGATCAAGCTCGCTTCCACCTGGGAAGGCATTCGCGCCGCCGAAATCCTGCAGAAGGAAGGCATCGATTGCAACCTGACGCTCCTGTTCTCGCAGGCACAGGCGATCGCGTGCGCCGACGCCAAGGCGTTCCTCATCTCGCCCTTCGTCGGCCGTATCCTCGACTGGTACAAGAAGTCGACCGGCAAGGACTTCACGCCTGAGGAAGATCCGGGCGTCATCTCCGTTCGCGAGATCTACAACTACTACAAGACCAACGACATCAAGACGATCGTCATGGGCGCCTCGTTCCGTAGCGCCGGCGAGATCGAAGCACTGGCCGGTTGCGACCGCCTGACGATCGCACCGAACCTGCTCGACGAACTGTCGAACGACCAGGGCAAGCTTGAGCGCAAGCTGTCGCCTGAAGGTGCCAAGCCGATCTCCAAGATCGCAGTCGACGAGAAGACCTTCCGCTGGATGATGAACGAAGACGCCATGGCGACCGAAAAGCTCGCTGAAGGCATCCGCGCCTTCGCCAAGGACCTCGGCACGCTGCGCGCCATGGTCACCAAGGAACTGCAGCTCGCAGCCGCCTAAGGCTTTCGGGTACTTGAATGAGGAAAGGGCGGTGCCGGTGGCGCCGCCCTTTTTCGTTGTGGGCACCACTGTCCCTCATTCCTGTGCTTGTCACAGGAATCCAGCCACGGCGCGTCCGCGCCGTGAATGACCTCTTACGGTGCCTCTGGTAGAAAAGAGTCTTTTCGCCGCGCAGACGCGCGTCGGCTGGATTCCCGCCACAAGGGCGAGAATGAGGGAGAGTGGGGTGGCGCTTGCCGTATCAAAGCAGGCGTAGAGGGGGCGGCGATGGGCGATAGCGCCTCCCGACCTCCGCTACTCCACCGCCCAGATCCGCTTCGCATTCCCCTGATAAAGCTTGTCGCGCTCCTCGGCGCTGCAGCCGGATGTCAGCGCGTGCGTGGCCGCCACCCAGGGCGTCAACCCGCCGCCGAGTGTGCAGACGGGCCAGTCGCTGCCCCAGACGACGCGATCCCAGCCGAAGCTCTCGATCGTGTGCTCGACATAGGGGCGAAGGCTTGCGACCGACCAGCGTTCGAGATCGCCATAGGCGATGACGCCGGAGATCTTGGCGGTAACGTTGGGGCGGCGGGAGAATTCGGTGATGCCGCGATGCCAGACGGCGCTCATGCCTGACTTGATCGGCGGATTGGCGCAGTGGTCGAGGATGAAGCGGACATCGGGGTTGAGGTCGACGAGATCGAGAATGCGTTCGAACTGGTGCGGGAAGACACAGAGATCGAAGGTTAGCCGGGTATCAGCCAGCCGCGCGACGTTCTCGCGAAACAGCGGGCGCTCGGAGGTCTCGTCGGGTGCCACATGCAGCACGCGGCGGAAGCCCTTGACGAAGGGGTCGGCGAGGCATCGTTCGAGATAGACCGGAAAGCCGTCTTCTTCCGGCCGGCAGGCGGCGATGGCGCCGCGCACGAGGCTTTTGGGTTTCTCGGTGATCTCCTTGATGAAGGTCGTTTCCTGTTCGATCGCATCAGCTGATACATCGACTTCCATGTGCAGCACATTGGTGATGCCGCAGCGAAACGCGTCGCGAGCATAGTGCTCGTAGAGGCTGTCGCGGTTCAGTTCCGGCACGTCGGGGAGCCAGGGATAGTGCAGGCGATTGCGGTCGATGACGTGCAGATGTGTGTCGAAGAGCATGCGGTTCCTCCCCCTTCATGCAGGCTTATCTTGCCGTCCTCTTAGTCTTTCGCCGGATTTTTCGATTGCTGACACAGGCCTCCCCCCCGTGTCAGCGTCCGGCGTCGGACAATGTCATTGACGACATAATGAATATAATGTTTGCATATGAATGAATGCGCTGCAAGCGCCACGCATAACGGGAGGAATTATGAGCCACGGTCTGGAAGGCAAGAAGGTCGTCGTCACGGCGGCCGGTCAGGGGATCGGTCGCGCCAGCGTGGAGCGGTTCATTTCGCTCGGCGCCCATGTCTACGCCACCGACATCAACCAGGCGTCGCTTTCGACGCTCGCGGGCGCGACGACCACGGTTCTCGACGTGCTCGACGGGAACGCGGTGCGGGCCTTCGCAGAGGAGATCGGGCCGATCGACGTGCTCTTCAACTGCGCCGGCTTCGTGCATGCCGGATCGATCCTCGATTGCGAGGAAAAGGATTGGGACTTTTCCTTCAACCTCAATGCCAAGGCGATGTACACGACCTGCCGCACCTTCCTTCCCGGCATGCTCGACAAGGGCAAGGGCTCGATCGTCAACATGGCGTCCGTCGCCTCAAGCGTGAAGGGCGTGCCGAACCGCTTTGCCTATAGCGCGTCGAAGGCGGCCGTGATCGGGCTCACCAAGTCGATCGCTTCCGACTTCGTCGCGAAGGGTATCCGCGCCAACGCCATCTGCCCGGGGACCGTCGACAGCCCTTCGCTGCACGAGCGGCTGCGCGCCACCGGCGACTACGACAAGGCGCTCAGCGACTTCATCGCCCGCCAGCCGATGGGCCGCATCGCCACCGCCGAGGAGATCGCGGCACTCGTCACCTATCTCGCCGGAGACGAGGCCGGGTTCACCACAGGCCAGATCCATGTGGTCGATGGCGGCTGGACTGGCTGAGGCCATATTGCTCTTGCCGGTATCAAGCTGATATCGTTGGTGATCTCGCAGCGGCGGAGCATTTGATGGCAGAGGTTACGTCAGGCGGCAGCGGCCGTCCCCTTCGGTTGCTGCGCAAGCACGCGATCTTCGTGATCGCGGTGCTTGTCGGCCTTGCGGTCTTCTTGCTTCTGACGACGCGCGAGGTGACGGCACGCAATCTTCTGGCCGGCTGGAACGTGGCCGCGGTGATGTTCATCGTCGCCACATGGCGACGGATGCTGAAGGCGAGCGTGGCGACGATCCGCAAGCGCTCGGCCGATCTCGACTTTTCCGACTCGCTTCTGATGTTCCTGTCGATCTCGGCAGCCCTTGCCAGTATCGCCGGCATCGGGCTCGAGCTGCATCAGGTCAAGGAGGCGGCGCCCAGTGTCGCGCTCGGCCGTGCACTCGCCGCCATCGTCACCATCCTGATCTCCTGGGTCTTCCTGCACACGCTGTTTACCGTGCACTACGCGCACCGCTTCTATGGCGGCGACGACGATGGCGATGGCGTCAAGGGTGACGGGCTGAAGTTTCCCGAGGGGCTGGACGAGCCCGTCTACTGGGACTTCCTCTACTACTCCTTCACGATCGGCGTCGCCTCGCAGACGGCGGATGTGGCGACGAGTTCGACTGTCATGCGCAAGCTGACGCTGCTGCATTCGGTGCTGTCGTTTCTCTTCAATACGACCATCCTGGCGCTCGCCATCAATGTCGGCGCAAGCCTCCTTTAGAGGTAGGCGCGCGCGATAGAGCCGCTTGGCAATCTGGTGTAAGAGAGGTTTTCTTCACCTGGGGTTGTTTTGGGGGCTTCATGGGGTCGTTATCGCGCGAGAGATTGGCGGCGCTTGCCGGTTGCGATGCGGAGCAGCTGGACGCCGTGGCGCGGCTTCAGATCATCGAGGCCGGGCCGGATGGCTATGCGGCGAGCGACGTCAGCCGGCTGCGGCTGGTGCTGGCGCTGAATGCCGCCGGCATTGCGCTCGAGACGCTCGCCACCGGTCTCAGGCAACAGATCGTCTCGCTCGATTTTGCCAGCCAGCTGATGTTCGAGCCGGTCACCATGTCGGAGAGATCGCTTCCAGACGCGCTCGCCGATGCGTCGCTCGATCTCGGCCGCGTCAACGCGCTGCATTCCAGCGCCGGGCTTTCGCCGATGTCGCCGAAGCGGGCGCTGCGGGAGGATGACGAGGAGTTCATCCGGCTGATCACCGAATGCACCGGGCTCGGCGCTTCCGACGAGGGCATGCAGCGGGTGCTGAGGGTCTTCGGCCAGTCGATGCGGCGCTGCGTGGATACGATGCGCGATCTCTTCCGCGCCGAGGTGGAAGAGCCGATGCTGGCCGCCGGCCTCAGCCATCGCGAGGTGCTCGCGGCGGGCGCGGCCACGCGGCTTTCGCTGCAGCGCATCGGCATCCGCATGCTCTTCCTGCTGCAACGGCGGATGCTTGAGGAGGCCGTGTTCGACAATGTGGTCGGGCGGCTGCAGGATGCCCTGCGCGGGCTGGGTGTAGACGCCGAAGACGATCAGGCGCTGCCGGCCGTGGCCTTCGCCGATCTCACCGGTTTCACGGCACTGACGCGCGATATCGGCGATGTCAGGGCGGCCGAGAAGGCGGCGAGCTTCGAGGCGCTGGCGCAGCGTCTCGCCAATCTTGCCGGCGGGCGGATCGTCAAGCCGCTGGGTGATGGGGTGATGATGCTGTTTCCGGATGCGGAGGCCGCACTGAAGGCGTCGCTGTCGCTCGTCGCCGAGAGTGCTGCGCATCAACTGCCGGAGGTGAGAGTGGGTGTTGCGACCGGCCGGGTGGTGCCGCGCGATGGCGACATTTTCGGTCACACGGTCAATCTGGCGGCGCGGATCGCTTCGGTCGCCGCACCTTCGCAAGTGCTCGTCTGCGGCGGCACGCATGATGCCGCCACTGACGAGATTTCGGAGATGGATTTCGAGGCGCTAGAGCCGATGTCGCTCAAGGGCGTCGCCGATCCCGTATCGCTGTTTTCGGTCAAGACCGGGCTATAGGATCGGCTTCCTAGAATATTGCCTGCCCGGCCAGGAGTGCGAGCACCAGGAAGATCACGAAGATGATGAGCGCGATACCGAAGAGAACGCGCGCGATCGTCGCCGTCGCCGCGGAAATCCCGGAAAAGCCGAAGAAGCCCGCGATTAGCGAAATCACGAAAAAGATAAGAGCCCATTTCAGCAT
Source organism: Hyphomicrobiales bacterium (assembly GCA_900465665.1). GTDB lineage: Bacteria > Pseudomonadota > Alphaproteobacteria > Rhizobiales > Rhizobiaceae > Rhizobium. The sequence continues at coordinate 5,786 of UBJO01000096.1, read as the reverse complement.
GGAGGCGTTCCTTCTAGTTGGTCCGATAGAAGACGCGCCAGAGCGAAAAAGGTTCCATATCCAATGAGATAGCGGTGACGTTTTGGGGCGTTGCGGGTTTGGCGGCGCGTTATGGCCATCAGTCAAAACCAATTAGTATTGACTAATTGATTAGTAGTTGCTATTGAATGCATATGACAGAAGCCGAGACCATCACGACAGTCATGCGCGCACTTGCCGACCCCACCCGGCGGGCGGTGTTCGAACGCATCGCCAATGCCGACGAGATCACCGTGGCGGAGCTCACCCGGAGCAGCAATGTGACCCAGGGCGCAATCTCGCAGCATGTGAAGACGTTGAAACAGGCAGGCCTCGTCAGCGAGCGGCCGGAGGGCCGCAATGTCTATTATCGGGCGCAGCCGGCCGGCCTGGAGCCGCTGGCGGATTGGATGAGCCATTACGGCGTGTTCTGGCGCGAGCGCTTTGCCGATCTGAGGGACCTCTTGAAGGAAATCGACCCATGACCGACCATGCCGACACGTCATCCATCGTCCTGGACGAGGTCTTCCCGCATAGACGGGAGATCCTCTGGAAGGCGCTGACCTCGGGCCCGCTGATCGGGCGATGGCTGATGGAGCCCAAGGGGTTCGAGGCCGTTGTCGGCAATCGCTTCACCTTCCAGACCAAGCCCGCCGGCGAATGGGACGGCACCATCCGGTGCGAGGTGCTCGAGGTCGTGGAAGGGCAGAGGCTCTCCTATGCCTGGAGGGGCGGCCACGAGAGCAACCAGGGCTACGGCTCGAAGCTGGAGACAATCGTCACCCTCACGCTTGCCGAAGCGGAAGCGGGCACGCGGTTGCGCCTGGTGCATTCGGGCTTCGTGCTGCCGAAGAACGATGCCGCCTATCGCAACATGAGCGAGGGCTGGAAGAAGGTTGTCGAGCGCCTGGACACTGTCGTCGCTGAGGAGGCGTCGCAGACGCTGCATTAAAGTCAGAGGAGGAGAATGTCATGAACGCATCCTATGCCGGCGGCTGCGCCTGCGGCGCCATTCGCTACGAGATCGCCGGCGAGCCCGTCGTCATGCTCGATTGCCAATGCCGCCAATGCCAGCGCGACAGTGGCACCGGCCACCAGTCGCACCTGACCTTCGTTGCCGCCGAGGTGACGCTGAAGGGTGAGGCATCGCAGTGGCAGAGCGTGGGCGATGGCGGTACGGTCAAGCGGCGCACCTTCTGTCCGACCTGCGGCTCGCATGTCTACCTGACATTTCCCGATATGCCGGATGTGTTCATCGTCACGCCATCCAGCCTCGACGATCCCAGCCGCTACAAGCCGCAACTGGTGGCATGGACCGCCGCCGGCCACGCCTGGGATCATCTCGATCCGGCGTTGCCGACATTCGAGGCCATGCCGCCGCGCTGACAATTCACTATCGACGAGAACGCCGCCGCTGTTGCCAACGGCGGCGTTCTCGGTCTGCATGGCATGCGTCAGCCGTGGTTGATCATCACGTGGCGGACGGCGGTGTAGTCTTCCAGTGCGTAGACCGACATGTCCTTGCCGTAGCCCGATTGCTTCAGGCCGCCATGCGGCATCTCGTTGGTGAGCATGAAGTGGGTGTTGATCCAGGTGCAGCCATATTGCAGCCGGGCGGCGGTCTTCATGCCGCGGCTGATGTCCTTGGTCCAGACCGACGAGGCCAGGCCATAGTCGCTGTCGTTGGCCCAGGTGACGGCATCCTCGACATCGGTGAAGCGGGTGACCGAGACGACCGGGCCGAAGACCTCGCGGCGGACGATCTCGTCTTCCTGCGTGGCGCCGGCAATGACTGTCGGCGTGTAGAAGAAGCCCTTTTCGCCCGAGGTCTTGCCGCCTGTGGTGATCTCCATGTGCTTGTGTTCGCCGGCGCGGGCGACGAAGCTTTCGACGCGGTCGCGCTGGCGCTTGGAGATCAGCGGGCCGATCTCGTTTTCGGCGTCGTCGGCAAGGTTGAACTTGATCGAGGAGACCGCCGAGGAGAGATCGGCCACGAACCTGTCGTAGACCTTGGCGTCGGCATAGATGCGGCAGGCGGCGGTGCAGTCCTGACCGGCATTGTAGTAACCGAATGTGCGGATGCCTGATACGACCGCGTCGATATCGGCGTCGTCGAAGACGATCACAGGGGCCTTGCCGCCGAGTTCCAGATGGGTGCGCTTGACGGTCTTTGCGGCCGCCTGCAGCACCTTCTTGCCGGTGGCGACATCGCCGGTGATCGACAGCATCGAGATTTTCGGGTGGTTGATCAGCGCATTGCCGACGCTTTCGCCGCGGCCGAGAATGACGTTGACCACGCCCTCCGGCAGGATGTCGGAGAGGAGCTTCGCCATCTTCAGCGCCGTCAGCGGCGTCTGCTCGGAAGGCTTGAAGACGACGGTGTTGCCGCCGGCAATCGCCGGCGCCAGCTTCCAGGCCATCATCATCAGCGGATAGTTCCAGGGCGCGATCGAGCCGACGATGCCGACGGCATCGCGGCGGATCATCGAGGTGTGGCCGGGCAGATATTCACCGGCGACCGGGCCATGCAGGTTGCGCACCGCGCCGGCGAAGAAGCGGTAGCAATCGACGATGGCGGGGATCTCGTCGTTCAGCACCGCGTTGATCGGCTTGCCGCAGTTCAGCGCTTCCAGCGTCGCGAAGCCTGCCGCGTCCTTCTCGATCGCGTCGGCGATTTTCAGCAGATAGCCGGCGCGCTCGCCTGGTGTCGTCTGCGACCATGCCGAGAAGGCCTTCTCGGCGGCGTCGACGGCGGCGTCGATCTGGCCGAGCGACGCTTCGGCGAGGCTCAGCACGGTTTCGCCGGTCTTCGGGTTCAGGATGTTTTCTTCGATCTCGGTGCCCGCTTCGAAGCGGGATCCAATCAGCATCGCGGTGTCCATGATGTTCTCCCTTGTTATCGATGGGGCGGGATGGGGGTATCCCGCGCTCCGGTTATTTTCCAGCTCCGGCGACCTGATCGCCGTCGCGCGTGAGGTAGTAGGCTGCCAGGATCGGCAGGAAGGTGACGAGCACGACGACCATGGCGACCACGTTGGTGACGGGGCGCTGGCGCGGGCGGATCAGCTCTTCCAGCATCCAGATCGGCAGCGTCGATTGCTGGCCGCCGGTGAAAGTAGTGACGATGACCTCGTCGAAGGAGAGCGCGAAGGCAAGCATGCCGCCGGCCAGAAGCGCCGTGCCGATATTCGGCAGGATGACGTGACGGAAGGTCTGGAAGCCATCGGCGCCGAGATCCATCGAGGCCTCGATCAGCGAGCCCTGGGTGCGGCGGAAGCGGGCGACGGCGTTGTTATAGACCACGACGACGCAGAAGGTGGCGTGGCCGAGCACGATCGTCCAGACCGAGAAGGGGATGTCGAACAGGCTGAAGGCCGAGCGCAGCGCGATGCCGGTGATGATGCCAGGCAGCGCGATCGGCAGGATGACGAGCAGCGAGATCGCCTCGCGGCCGAAGAACTTCGTCTGGCTGACGGCGGCGGCGCAGAGCGTGCCGAGCACCAGCGCGATCGCGGTGGCGATGCAGGCGACCTGCACGGAAAGCCCAAGGGCGGCCCAGACATCCGGCCGGTTCCAGGCGATGCCGAACCACTGCAGCGTCAGCCCCGGCGGCGGCCACTGGTAGCTCTTCTCCTCCGTCGTGAAGGCGTAGACGAAGATCAACAGGATCGGCAGGTGCAGGAAGAACAGCCCGCCGGCGGCGGCGATCTTGAGCGCGATCGGCGCGCGTTGGCCACGGTCAGAGCGCATCGAAGGCTCCCTGTTTCTTGGCCAGCCACAGATAGACGGCCATGATGACGATGGGGACGACGGAGAAGGCGGCAGCCAGCGGCACGTTGCCGGCCGTTCCCTGCTGCGCATAGACCGCCTGGCCGATGAAAAGGCGCGAGGAGCCGATGATCTGCGGGATGATGTAATCGCCGAGCGTCAGCGAGAAGGTGAAGATCGAGCCGGCGACGATGCCGGGCAGAGCCAGCGGAAAGAGCACGGTGCGGAAGGTCTGGCCGGGCGTGGCGCCGAGATCCGACGAGGCCTCGATCAGGTTGCCCTGGACACGTTCGAGCGCTGCCTGCGTCGGCAGGATCATGTAGGGCAGCCAGACATAGACGAAGACGAGGAAGGTGCCGATATAGCTCACCGACAGCGAGTTGCCGCCGATGACGGGCAGCGCCAGCACGCCGTCGAGCAGCCAGGCCAAATGCAGCTTGGCGAAGAACCAGGTGAGGATACCCTCCTTGGCGAGGATCAGCTTCCAGGCGTAGATCTTGACCAGATAGCTTGACCAGAGCGGCAGCATGACGCCGAGATAGAAGAGCGCCTTCCATTTTCCCTTGGCGTAACGGGCGGCGTAATAGGCGATCGGGAAGGCGACGACGGCGGAGGCGAGCGTCACCAGTGCCGCCATCAGCACCGTTCTGACGATGATGTCGAAATTGGTCGGCGACAGCAGCTGCGCATAGGTCGCCAGCGTGAATTCGTAGTTCACCAGGCCGGAGAAATCGTCGATCGAAAAGAAGCTCTGCAGCAGAAGTGCCAGGAGCGAGCCGATATAGATGATGCCGAGCCAGAGCAGCGGCGGCGTCAGCATCAGGAAGAGCAGCAGCTTGGGGCGGCGCCAGAACATGTCGGACATCCGGCCGAAGAAGCCGCCGCGTCCGGGTAGGATCGAGGTCGCCGTCTCCTCGTGGGTGAGCGCGATCGCGGTCATGCGGCGTCGTCCATGTAGTGCACGTCGACGGGCTGCCACGACAGGCGGACATCGGCGCCGACTTCGGGGACGACGACGCCGGCGGGCAGCATGACATGCAGGCGCGTGCCTCTGGCCGCAACGGTGAGCCGCGTGGCGGCGCCGAGGAAGCTGGCGTTTTCGACACGGGATTCGACGCCGTCGCCGGTGATGCGGATCGCTTCGGGGCGCAGGCTCGCCCAGCGCTTCTCGCCGCCGAGCGCGGTCATCAGGTCGGGGGCGATCACATTGGAGGAGCCGACGAAATCGGCGACGAAGCGCGTCTTCGGCCTGTTATAGATATCCTGCGGCGTGCCCTCCTGCACGATGCCGCCATCGTTGAAGACGGCGACGCGGTCGGCCATGGAGAGTGCTTCGCCCTGGTCGTGGGTGACAAAGACGAAGGTGATGCCCAGCGCCCGCTGCAGGCCCTTCAGCTCCTCCTGCATCTGCTCGCGCAGCTTCAGGTCCAGCGCGCCAAGCGGTTCGTCGAGCAACAGCACGCGCGGTTTGTTGACCAGCGCCCGGGCAAGCGCCACGCGCTGCCTCTGGCCGCCGGAGAGCTGTCCGGGTTTGCGGGCGCCGTAGCCGGGGAGCTTCACCAGCTCCAGCGCCTGTTCGGCGGCCTTGGCACGCTCCATTTTGCCGACGCCCTTGACCATCAGCCCGTAGGCGACGTTGTCGAGGATGTTGAGGTGCGGGAAGAGCGCGTAGTCCTGGAAGACGGTGTTGACGTTGCGCCTATAGGGCGGCACGCCCTCGGCGGTCTCGCCGAAAATCTCGATATGCCCCGCCGTCGGTTGTTCGAAGCCCGCGATCAGTCTCAGGCAGGTGGTCTTGCCCGAACCCGACGGCCCCAGCATGGCGAAGAACTCGCCAGGCGCGATCTCAAGATCGACGCCATCGACGGCGCGAACGGCGCCGAAATGGCGGGAGACCTTCTGGAAACGGACGGCGGGTGTCATTTTGGGGGCTCCGATCTGATGTACTCTGGGTGTGCGGGGAATTAAGACCCCGCCCCAAACCCCTCCCCACAAGGGGG
>UBJO01000089.1 GCA_900465665.1 Hyphomicrobiales bacterium | reverse complement strand
AAAAATCACCGCCCCTTGCACGCGCCCCCAATCCTTTCTATATCCACGCCCAGACAAGAGCCGGCGGTCGATCCCGCTGGTCGCGATGCAAATCCGCCAAAATTCTGTAGGATAGGGCGGATCGAGATACCCTTTTGAATTGGCAGCACCCCTTGAACACACTGGATTTTGACAAGAGGCCGGAAGATACGCGCGTTGTCGTGGCCATGTCTGGCGGCGTCGACAGCTCGGTCGTGGCCGGTATTTTGAAGCGGCAGGGCTATGATGTGCTCGGCATCACGCTGCAGCTCTACGATCATGGCGCGGCCGTGCATCGCGCCGGTTCGTGCTGCGCGGGCCAGGATATCGACGATGCGCGCCGAGTGTGCGAAACGCTCGGTATTCCGCACTATGTGCTGGATTACGAAAAGCGCTTCCGCGACACCGTCATCAATCCGTTCATGGAAAGCTATGTCGCCGGCGAGACGCCGATCCCCTGCGTGTCGTGCAATCAGACGGTCAAGTTCGCCGATCTGCTTGAGACCGCGCGCGAGCTCGGCGCCGATGCGCTGGCGACCGGTCACTATATCCGCTCCGGCGCCAATCCGGCGCCCGGCAATCCCGGTCGTCGCGCGCTCTACCGCCCGGCTGACGCCGATCGCGACCAGAGCTATTTCCTGTTTGCCACCACGCAGGAGCAGATCGACTATCTGCGCTTCCCGCTCGGCGGACTGCCGAAGGCGGAAACCCGCAAGCTCGCCGAAGAGATGGGCCTCGTCGTCGCCAAAAAGGCCGACAGCCAGGACATCTGTTTCGTGCCGCAGGGCAAGTACACCGATATCATCAACAAGCTGAAGCCGAATGCGGCGCTGGCGGGCGAGATCGTGCATCTCGACGGCCGGGTGCTCGGCCAGCATGAGGGCATCCTGCATTACACGATCGGCCAGCGGCGCGGTATCGGCGTTGCCACCGGCGAGCCGCTCTATGTCGTCTATCTCGATGCCCGCTCGCGGCGCGTCATCGTCGGCCCCAAGGAAGCGCTGGAGACACACCGTGTCTATCTGCGCGACGTGAACTGGCTTGGAGACGAGGAGCTTGCGCAGGCGGCTGCGGGCGAGGGCTTTGCCTGCTTCGCCAAGGTGCGCTCGACGCGCATGCCGACGCCGGCCGTGCTGCATGCCGATCACACCGGCATCTACGTGGATCTCGCGGTGGGCGAAGCGGGTGTCGCGCCCGGTCAGGCCTGCGCGCTTTATTCGGCGCCGGGCGACAATGCGCGCGTTTATGGCGGCGGTTTCATCGAGCGCTCGGAGCGCGAGCCAGCGGCGGAAGCATCGCTGAAGGCGCTTCTTGAAGGTGCCGTGGCGGCGTGACAAAAGCCCGGTGATTTTCTCGATCATGTGCTTGACATGACCGTGAAGGCCGCCTTATAAGCCGCTCATTCAACGAGCCGGGCGCATCGCAATCGGCATCGTTCGGTGGTTTGGCTGGGTAGCTCAGTTGGTGAGAGCGCAGGATTCATAACCCTGAGGTCGGCGGTTCAATTCCGCCCCCCGCTACCATTCTTCCGGCGATAACAACGTCTTAAGACAATGTGCCGGCCACCAGGAATACACCAGCCCAAAACAAAGCGGACATTTCCGCGGCGACCAGAAAGCCAAAAACGCTATCGTTCATGTTTTCCTCCTTCGGCAACCTCCATTGCCTAGAGGAAACGATAGGTCGGATCGCATTGTTCCGCCACCAAAAAAACACTTCCTCGCCTTTTCTCATTCCTGAGCCGGCTATTGCGTGGCGACGATGCAACTTTTTTGCCGTCCGTGCGTATTCACTCCGGGCGACCGTATCGCCCGCGATTGATCGTTAATTGACGGGGCGGGCGTGACCGTCCTTGCTGTCGCAGGGGTGACGATGCGGGTCGTGCTTTACATGCTTGGAATTGTCGCGATCGCGGGAGGTGCGGTGCTGGCCGCGCATGCGAGCGGCTATATCGGCCATGCCGGCGTGATGCCGTCCACGACGACGAACTGGTGGATGTTCGGTGGGTTGCTGATCAGCTTTGCCGGTGCCGCGATCATATTCTCCGCGCGCGGCGCGGATTAGCGGGCCCACAATTCACACAGAGATAACAAGAAGGCGGGCCGCGCCGAAGCGCGACCCAGGTCGTTTGCGTTTGCTTAGAAGGTACGCTGGAAGCGCAGGAAGCCCTGGACCTGTTCGGGTGCGTTGTCAGGGTCGTAATACTGGACGCTGAGCTTGGTGAGCAGGTTTTTGGCGATCTTGTAGTCGACGGTCACGCCGGCGCGCCAGGCGTCGCCGCCGGTGAACTCGCCGTTGGAATCCAGCGAGATCTTGCTGAAATACTGGTAGCCGGGGATGATCGAGAGCTTGTCGGTGGCCTTGTAGACGTATTGCGCGCCGAGTGCCCACTCGGATTCCTCGTAGTAGTAGTTGGCGCCGCTGGCCCACAGGCCGTAAACACCGAGCTGGCCCGGGCCGATGTCGGCAAACAGGATGCCGCGCAACGCCACTTCCTCGGTGTCGGTGTCGTAACCGGCTAGCAGGTAGCCGCTGACAGCGCCGGCCTTACCGAAGAGCTGGCCGGTGACGCCGATGTTGTTCGGGCCTTCGCCCGGTTTGGTGCGGTAGCGATCTTCCAGTTCGTCGACGGACACGCCGGCGCTGAAGTTCGGCGTCTCGTACATGTAGCGAACCGAGTTATGGATCGTCTGGTTGCTTGAGATCACGTCGGTTTCGCCGGTGCCGATGCTCTTGTCGTTATCCCACCAGGAATACTGCATGCCGAAGCGCAGGCCCGCGAGGTCGATATAGCCTTCCTGCAGAAGGGCGGTCTGATTGGTGGCGTTTTCGGCGTTGGTGCGCAGCGTGATGACGCCGGTCAGCGTGCCGTATTCGGTTTCGCTTTTCGAGCTCAGCGTGATCTGGCCGCGGGTCCATGACGACCAATCGGACGTGCCGGAGCGGTCGCGGCCGAAACGCTCCTCGACACGGATGTAGCCGCCGATCGAGAGACAGGTCTCGGTGCCGGGGATGTAGAAGTAGCCGGTGCCGTAGGCGTCGCAGACGCGGACGTATTCGACGGCTTCGGGTTCGGCCGCGACGATGGCGTCGGCGGCCTGTGCTGCCGACATGATGCTCATGGCGGCGGCTGTGCCTAGGAGGATGGTACGGATAGTCATAGGGGGCGTTCCTATCGTGGTTGATAGGAATTTGCCTACTGGATGGCCGGTGACAGTCCGATGACAACATTGTGGCGGCGCGGACGCTCATGCTGCATTGCGAAACCTGTATCTCATCCGCAACATATCTAATTGTACCAGCAAAGCGAGAGATTCCAGCGCCGGTTGTGAAGGTCGCATTGCGCGGCCTTCAATGGTTGATTGCGCCTAGAACGTCCTTTCAGCCCTTGGGGAACTGGCTGGCGCGAGGCCCTGCCAGGGTCACCTGCCAATTGGCCTTGCTGTTGAAGTTCTGGCTGGCGAGGAAAGTGTAGCCCGTGCGCTGCCATGGCTTGACGTTGTAGGCGAGGTTATCAAGCACGTAATCGCCGGACTTCAGACGGGCGATCAGCACGAGGTGGTTCTCGCCGCTGTGATCGAGGACCACCGAGAGCGCGAGCTTGCTGGTCGGAAAGCCGATATCGAGCAGCGTCTTCATCTTCAGGAGCGCATAATCCTCGCAATCCCCCTTGTTGTTGACGGGCAGCGTCCAGTCGTCCGAACGGCGGCCCTTGGTGATGCGGTCCTCGGTCGGCTTCACCTTCGAATTTACATAGCGATTGACCGCCTGAAGCGCCCGCAACGCCTCCTTGTCCCCAACATCGGTGCCACCCTTTCCATGACATACCCATCCGTATTTGGCACAGGCAGCACCAAATCCAACAGGTGGAGCGATAGAACGGCTGGCGGGAATTTCGGACCCTGCAAAACTCTGACTAGAAATTAAAAGAATACTCATAACAAAACTTAGATTGGCCGCAATTCTCCGCATATAAAGCTCCTTGTGTTGCCCAGTGGTTCCGCGATTATCTACTATTAGATGATGCTTTTATACTAAATAATGCAATTGCAGCCGAAATGAGTACGCTCCTCATTTTTATTTGTCCTTTCTAATTTATAGCTCACTCATATAAAAATTCCCTGTTAACGCCACGTTAACGATGGGAGTGAGCGAAATGAACAGAACACTATTGAAGCTCTCTGTCAGTGTAGGATTTCTGCTGGCAGGAACGAGCCTAGGGAGCGCTCAGGCGCTCAATCTCGATTGCAGAAACGTGCAGCCGGGATCGATTGAGGAGCGACTGTGCTTCCCGGTGCAGTCGATTTTTGACGAAAATCCCTTCACGGATTCCAACCATGATCGGTTCGGACGGAACGGCAACGGCGGTTCCGGTAACAACAGTGCCAACAATGGTGGCAGCAATAATGGCGGCAGTAGCAGCGGTGGTACCGATACTGCAAGCGCCGGCCCTATCACCGTAATCAGTGATCCTGGCGGCGAGGATGACGGCAACGGTCGAGGCCGTCATCGTGGCCGCCATCATGGCGGCAACAACAATGGCGGTGGTTGGAACGACCCCGGTGATGGAAATGGCCACGGACATGGCCACGGTCACGGCAGTGGCGGTGGAGGCGGTGGTAGCGGCGGCAATGCCGGCAACGG